>NZ_QETH01000104.1 GCF_003105115.1 Flavobacterium sp. HTF
AAAAAATATATGATTTTGAAAGTTAGGAACTTATTCTTAACTTCAATACTTTAATTTTTGATTATTAAAAAACTTGAAAAATGGATTATATCGACTACTATAAAACATTGGATCTCACAAAATCAGCTACTGAAGCTGATATCAAAAAAGCATATCGAAAAGCTGCCCGAAAATATCATCCCGACCTGAATCCGAATGATAAGGAAGCGGAAAAAAAATTCAAGGAAATCAACGAGGCTAATGAAGTTTTGAGCAATCCTGAAAATCGAAAAAAATACGACAAATACGGCAAGGACTGGAAACATGCCGACGAATTCGAAAAAGCAGGTTACAACCCAAATCAACAACAGGGCTCCCGACAACAGCAAAGCAATTATGACTATTCTGATTTTTCCGGTGGGGATTTCTCAGGTGGAGATTTTTCTGATTTCTTCAATTCGATGTATGGTTCGGCAAGAAGCGGCAGAACACAGTCTAAATACAGAGGCCAGGATTTCAATGCCGAATTGCAATTAGATCTTGCTTCTGCTTATACCACACACAAACAAAACCTGGCTGTTAATGGTAAAAATATCCGGATTACAATTCCAGCCGGAGTAGAAAACGGCCAGATTATAAAAATTGCAGGGCATGGCGGACCAGGTGCAAACGGAGGCCCAAATGGTGATTTATATATCACGTTTACTATTGAAAACAATTCCGATTTTAAACGGGAAGGCAATAATTTATATGCCGATGTCGATCTTGATTTGTATACCGCGATTTTGGGATGTGAAATCTTTGTTAACACTTTTGACGGAAAAGTAAAAATAAAAGTTCCGGAGGAAACTCAGGCAGGAACAAAAGTCAAACTAAAAGGAAAAGGTTTTCCCGTTTATAAAAAAGAGAACCAATTTGGGGATTTATATATTACTTACAAATTAAAAGTTCCGACGAAACTAACCCCGAAAGAAAAAGAATTATTTCAGGAATTATCTAAAATAAGAAATCATGAATAGCAAAAATTTAATCCGGATAAAACAATTTTGCGTTTATCACGAAATTGAAGATACCTTTATAATGGAGCTGAATAATTATGGATTAGTAGAAATCATTGTTCAGGAGGAAGACAAATATTTTCATTCTAAGCAATTGCCTGACATAGAAAAAATGATCCGTTTGCATTATGATCTGAAAATAAATATGGAAGGAATTGATGCTATCGCCCACTTATTGAATAAAATTGAAAATTTACAGCAAAACCTAATTACAGCTCAGAATAAGCTTCGCCTTTTTGAACACCAGCAAACGGAATAAGACTTCAAAATATGCTCTTTAAATATCACAAAAAATGTTGATTTTCGGAATGATTTCAAATAAATAAGGCACTTTTTCAGTTTCATATTTCATAAATTGCAACGGAATTAACTAACCAGAATATGTTTTAATTTCTAATAAAAACAATTCTAAAAACATAAAAAAATGAAAAGAGAAAACATCTTAACAGGCTCACCTTGGGAGGATAAAATGGGATATTGCCGTGCAGTGCGAATTGGAAATATCATTGAAGTTTCAGGAACTGTAGCAATTGTTGATGGCGAAAAAGTAAAAGCTGACGATGCTTACGCTCAAACTTATAACATTTTAGAACGTGTTGAAAAAGTGCTGCAGGATTTGAATGTTGGAATGAAAGACGTAATCAGAACCCGTATTTTTACAACTGATATCAATTCTTTTGAAGAAGTGGCCAGAGCGCATGCTTCTTTTTTTAAAGATGTTAAACCTACAACCGGTTTTTATGAAATCAGTAAACTAGTTGCTCCGGAATATCTGGTTGAAATTGAATTTACAGCTGTCATACAGTAAAAAAGTTGCCACAAATTACACGAATTAGCACTAATTATTTTTTTGCAACAGATTTAAAAATTATTTTTGGTGAGTATTAAAACTTCCTGGTTTTATGCCTTTTTAATTCGTGAAATTCGTGGCAAATAAAAAAATCAAATACACTTAATGACTTCTCAAAACCTGAAACAACTACTGCTTTCTATTCCTAAATGGATTCTTATTTGTGGTTTCATAGGTATTTTATCCGGCTCTGCATCGGCATTTTTTCTGGTTGCTTTAGAATGGGTTACACAATTCAGAATTCACCATGACTGGATTATCTGGCTTTTGCCAATTGGAGGATTTTTGGTTGGTTTAAGTTATTATAACTGGGGAGAATCGGTTGTAAAAGGCAATAATTTATTACTGGAAGAATACGAAAACCCGAAAAGAGAGATTCCTTTCAAAATGGCTCCTTTAGTTCTTTTGGGAACTTTGCTTACACATTTATTTGGAGGATCTGCTGGTCGTGAAGGCACGGCTGTACAAATGGGAGGTGCAATTGCTGATCAGTTTACAAAAATTTTCAAACTGGATAATTCTGAACGTAAAATTTTAATTATTCTTGGAATCAGTGCGGGTTTTGCATCCGTTTTTGGAACACCTTTGGCAGGTGCTATTTTTGCGTTGGAAATCTTGTACTTTAGTAAAATCAATTTTAAAAGTATTGTACTCTCTTTTTTGGTTGCTTACGTTGCTTATTTTACTGTTGAGTTTTGGGAAATTAAACATACCAATTACAGTATTCCTGTCGTTCCGGACCTAAATTTCCATAATTTACTTTATACCTTAATTATTGGTCTTTTGTCCGGTTTTGCCGCATTATTATTTGCAAGAAGCACTCATTTCTGGAGTTCGCTTTTTTCAAAAAATATCAAATATCCGCCACTACGTCCTTTTATAGGAGGTATTTTTTTAGCCCTTGCCATTGCTGGTTTAGGATTTACAAAATTTTCAGGACTCGGAGTTCCGGTTATTGTAGATTCATTTTCAAATGCAAATCCGTGGTATGATTTTTTGCTTAAAATTTTATTTACCGGATTCACTTTGGGAGCCGGTTTTAAAGGTGGTGAGGTAACACCGTTATTTTTTATCGGTGCCACTCTAGGAAGTGCTTTATCTGTAATAATTCCCATGCCAATAGCTCTTTTGGCAGGAATGGGTTTTGTTGCCGTTTTTTCGGGCGCAACCCACACTCCTGTTGCCTGCACTATAATGGGCTTGGAATTATTTGGAATTCAACCCGGAATTTTCATTGCCATTGCCTGTACAATAGCTTACTTTTCTTCGGGTTCTGTAGGTATTTATAAATCACAGATTGTCAGGGGTGCAAAATATAAATTCTACCAGAAACTAAGCAGGAAAGAGCTTGAACATTTATAAATCTAAATTTCAGGGCTTAAAATACTAATCTGAAAATCTGTAAATTACTCTTACATTTCTCAACTAACTTAAAAGTGTGTTAATCTCTAAAATGTTTTCAGCATTACATTAAAAAAATGTAAATTCGCAGACTATGAAAATACAAGATATTCAAGCGATACAATTGTTGCTTGCAACACCAAAAAAAATTGCGATAATTCCACACAGAGGCCCAGATGGTGATGCCATGGGATCAACTCTGGGATTATATCATTTTTTAATCAAAAATAATCATCAGGCAACGGTGATTGCTCCAAATGATTTTCCTGATTTCTTAGCCTGGCTACCGGGTTCAGAAACTGTAAAGGTATTTGAAAAAGATACTGAAAACTGCACTAAAATTTTAGAAGAAGCAGAGTTAATATTTACTCTTGACTTTAATGCTTTTCATCGTACAGGCGAAATGGAACATACTTTAGCCAGGCTAACTGCTCCATTTATTATGATTGATCATCATCAAAAACCAGATGATTATGCTG
Source organism: Flavobacterium sp. HTF (assembly GCF_003105115.1). Lineage (GTDB taxonomy): Bacteria > Bacteroidota > Bacteroidia > Flavobacteriales > Flavobacteriaceae > Flavobacterium. Next base: position 3,768 of record NZ_QETH01000104.1, read on the forward strand.
CATATATGTATTCTGACACTTCTTTTGGATCTACCTGCGAAATGCTTTATAATTTCATTTCATTTTTGGGCAAAAAAGAGGATTTAGATAAAACAATCGCCACTTGTATTTATACCGGAATATTGACAGATTCAGGTTCTTTCCGTTTCCCGGGAACAACAGGAAATACACACCGCATTATTGCTGAATTGATAGATTTGGGAGTAGAAAATACACAGATTCCTGTACTTTTATTTGATAATAGTTCTTACAGCCGTTTACAATTATTAGGTCGTGCCTTGCAAAATATGAAAGTATTTGAAGAACATAAAACTTCCTACACTACACTTACTCAGGCCGAACTGGATTCTTTTAACTATATAAAAGGAGATACTGAAGGAATTGTGAATTACGGATTAAGTATAAAAGGAATCAATTTTACTGCTATTTTTATAGAAAATAAAGACGAAAAAATAATCAAAATATCATTCCGCTCACAAGGAGGTTTTGATGTGAATCAGTTTGCCAGAGATCATTTTAATGGTGGCGGACATAGTAATGCAGCCGGCGGAAGATCTGAAGCTACTATGGAAGAAACCGTTAAAAAGTTTGAAGATTTAGTAACGAAACTAAAAATATAACCCCATATGAACTACTTAAAACTAAGCATTTATAGCCTGCTCTTTGCTGTTTTATTCGTAAGTTGTAAACAACATGAAGATGTCAGAATGCCTATTCACAGGTCTTCGGGTACTTTTATGAAAAAATCGGCTGACCGGAACAAAAAATTAGTCAGCAGTGAAGAAGATGTTATTAAAAATATCATCAAAAGCAATCCGAAAGTAAAATACTATGCTTCTCAAAAAGGGTATTGGTATGCCTATGAAGAGCAAAATCTGAACGATACTCTAAGACCTAAAAGAGGTGATATCGCTTATTATAATTTAGAAATAAAAGATATTAAAGGTAAAGTTATATATGCTGAAGCAGAACTTGGACCACAAACTTATCATGTTGACAAACAGGAAATCATGATGGGTTTACGCCACGGTATCAAACTGATGCATAAGAATGAAACTGTTACTTTCTTATTTCCATCGCACATTGCATATGGTTATCATGGAGACAACAAAAAGATAGGAACTAATGAACCTTTAATTTGTACCGTTACACTTCGTAATTTTGTTCCCGAAGAAGCTCCTAAAACCACTACACCCGGTACAAGCAGTCCAGGTACATCAAGTACACAAACACCTAAACCGGCAAATTCAAAACCGGCAGCCCAGACAAAAAAAGACACTTTAAACCCATAAAAACAACATTTTAAAATGAAAAAAAGTATTGCAATATTACTATTGACCGTTGTCTCGTTTTATTCTTGTAAAGACAAATACAGTAACTTACCAGATGGTTTATACGCCGAGATCGAAACTAATAAAGGAAGCATCATTGTTGAATTAGATTATAAAAAAGCACCGATAACAGTTGCCAATTTTGTGACTTTAGCGGAAGGTAAAAACGAATTTGTTACTGAAAGCCTAAGAAAAAAACCTTTTTTTGATGGTTTAAAATTTCACAGAGTTATTGAAGATTTCATGATTCAGACTGGTGACCCGCTTGGAACAGGTTCAGGTGACACAGGTTATAAATTTAAAGATGAATCTTCAGATTTAAAATTTGACAAAGGCGGTGTATTGGCAATGGCAAATAACGGTCCGGGCACAAACAGCAGCCAGTTTTTCATCACCCATGTTGAGACTCCGTGGTTAGACGGAAAACATACTATTTTTGGCCATGTGGTTGATAAAGGGATGGAAGTAGTTAATAAGGTAATCCAGGGTGATAATATTGTTTCTGTAACGATTATCAGAAATGGTGAAGCTGCTAAAAAGTTTGATGCTGTAAAAGTGTTTCACGATTATTTTTCGGATATCGCAAAAGAGCAAAGTAAATTTGCCGGTGTTCAAAAAGAAAAAGTAGATTCTTATGCTGCCCTAAAAGCAAAAGCAACCAAAACAAGTACTGGTTTGGGATATGTTATTACTGAAAAAGGTGCAGGCAAAAAACCGGCAACCGGAACACAGTTATACATTCATTACGCAGGATTTTTAGAAAACGGAACTTTGTTTGATACCAGTATTGAAGATGTTGCCAAAACTTTCGGGAAATTTGATCCTGCAAGAGCTGAAGCAAAAGCTTATCAGCCAATTCCTTTTCAGGCAGGTCGCAAAGACGGTATGATTCCCGGATTTATTGAAGGTATTGAGAAGCTTTCTTTTGGAGATAAAGCTGTTCTTTTTATTCCATCTCATTTAGCTTATGGAGCAACAGGAGCCGGAGATGTTATTCCGCCAAATGCGAATATCATTTTTGAAGTACAATTATTAGAAAAACCACAATAATTAATATAGACTTAATTCTAAATAAAATGAAATTTAGACATCTATTCTTATTCTGCCTGATAGCATTAAATATTCAGGCACAAACGACTAAAAAAGTTGCTGCGAAAAAACCGGCTGCAACAAAAACTATAGCTGCCAAAAACCCAAATGAAGGGATTTTTGCAACTATTTCTACAACTAAAGGTGATATCGTTTTGTCTTTAGAATATGAAAAAGCCCCTCTGACTGTGGCAAACTTTATCTCTTTGGCAGAAGGCAAGAATCCAAATGTAAAAGTGGAAAGACTAAAAGGAAAACCATTTTATGACGGATTAAAATTTCATAGGGTTATCAATGATTTCATGATTCAGGGAGGTGATCCGGATGGAAATGGTTCAGGAGGCCCGGGATATTCTTTTAAGGATGAATTTGTACCGGAATTAAAGTTTGAAAAAGGTGGTGTTTTGGCAATGGCTAATTCAGGACCTGCTACAAACGGAAGTCAGTTTTTTATCACGCATAAAGATACTCCGTGGTTAAATGGTAAACACACTATTTTTGGACATGTGGTTTCAGGAATGGACAATGTAAATAAAATTGTTCAGGACGATGTAATGACCAAAATCACCATTACGCGTAAAGGTGCAGCTGCCAAGAAATTTGACGCTTTAAAAGTTATTGCAGACGATGCAAAAAAAGAAGAAGCTAAAAAAGCAGAAAGCCAAAAAGTAATTACTGCTAAAGCGGCTTATTTTGCAAGTGCCAAAGCTGAAGCGACAACAACAGCTTCCGGTTTAAAATATAAAATCACACAAAAAGGATCTGGTGTAAAACCTGCTGAAGGAACTACTTTCTTTTTTCATTATGCAGGTTATTTTGAAGACGGAAAACTTTTTGACAGCAGTATGGCCGAAGTAGCAAAAGCTTACGGTAAATACGATGCGAACAGAGATTCTCAAAAAGGATATCAGGCATTTCCTTTTGTTGCCGGTAAAAAAGACGGAATGATTCCGGGATTTATAGAAGCATTGGACATGATGACTGACGGTGATAAAGCAATTTTCTTTCTTCCTTCTAATTTAGCGTATGGAGAAAAAGGTGCCGGAGGAGTTATTCCCCCAAATTCAACTTTAATTTTTGAAATTGAAACCTATAAAAACCAGCCTGTTAAATAATTCTTTCAGATCGTTTTTATTCAATACAAGTAAGCCATCAAAATTCATTTTTTGATGGCTTTTTTTATTTTTTATTTCTGTCAAATATGCAATTTACATAACAAATACACCCTTATCATTAGAGCAATTACAAGCTTTATGCGATTTTTATATTAAATCCTAAACAAAATAACTTACCTTTGCCGGCTTGAATTTTTTAAACCAATAAGTAGAATGTCACAAAATAATGTATTAAAAGGAGTGTTTTTAGTTGCTTTAGGAGCTACAACTTACGGAATGTTAGCCACTTTTGTAAAAATGGCCTATTCTGAAGGATATACAACCGCTGAAGTTACAACCTCTCAATTTGTACTTGGTATTATTGGTATTTTATTGATTAATGCTTTTCAGAAAATAAAACATAAAAATACTGCTGTAAAAGCAACTTCCAAAAACATTTTTAGTTTAATGACGGCCGGAACTTCGTTAGGAATGACAAGTTTATTCTATTACCTGGCGGTAAAATTTATTCCTGTATCTATTGGAATCGTTTTGCTGATGCAGACAGTCTGGATGGGTGTTTTACTTGAAATGATTTTAGAAAAAAAATTACCTTCAAAACAAAAAGTTATTGCTGTATTTATTGTTCTGACAGGAACAGTACTTGCAACCAACATTATCAATAATGATATAAAACTTGACTGGAGAGGACTCGCTTGGGGACTTATGGCTGCCGCTTCCTTTACAACAACAATGTTTACTGCCAATCGTGTGGCTACCGAAATCTCGTCAGCACAACGTAGTTTATACATGCTTTTGGGCGGTGCGGTAATTGTATTTTCGTTTGCTTTCTTTACGCAGGTTACCCCTTTTAACCTTACCATTTTTATAAAATGGGGAATTATTTTATCCTTATTCGGAACTATCATTCCGCCTATGCTGATGAATGCAGGATTTCCTTTAACCGGTATTGGATTAGGAAGTATCGTTTCTGCTCTTGAACTTCCGGTTTCAGTAATGATGGCATATGTTTTATTGAATGAACAAGTTATTTTTATTCAATGGGTTGGAATTGTATTGATTATTTTGGCAATCATTATTATGAACGTCAATTTCAAACGAAAAAAGTAACGATTTCATATCGTTCAAAAAAAAGCTTCGATAACGTTATAACTGTTACTATTTTTCATAATTTCGTGATAAAAAATACGTAATTATGAATTTACCCTGGCATTTATATTTAATGGCTTTTCTTTATATAATTGCCGGAATCAACCATTTTAAGAATCCGGGAATGTACATCAGAATCATTCCTCCGTTTTTTCCTAATCCCAAACTGCTAAACAGCCTAAGCGGAGTGGCCGAAATTATTTTGGGCATACTACTTACTCTCCCCTTCTCCACTCATATAGCAGCATGGGGGATTATTGCATTATTAATCGCTGTTTTTCCTGCGAACATTTATATGTTTTGTAAGAAAAAAGGTAAATTTTCTTTGTTTAAATTAATTTTATTAATACGTTTGCCCTTACAAATTGTATTGATTTTTTGGGCATATCAATATACCCGTTAACAATCAACTATTAATTAAAACTATTTTACCATGAAAAAATTATTTGCTGAGTTCTTCGGAACTTACTGGCTGGTTTTTGGAGGTTGTGGAAGTGCTATTTTCGCAGCCGCTTATCCCCAGTTAGGAATTGGATTTGCAGGTGTTGCTCTAGCATTTGGTTTGACGGTTCTCACAATGGCATATGCCGTGGGGCACATATCGGGAGGACATTTTAATCCGGCCGTTTCATTTGGATTATGGGCTGGCGGAAGGTTTCCTGCCAAAGATCTTATCCCTTATATTATTGCTCAATGTATAGGAGCAATTGCCGCTGCCGGAACTTTATTTACCATTGCATCCGGAAAAGCTGGTTTTGTAATTGATAATACCAGAGCGGGAGCTTTTGCCACAAATGGATTTGGTGCATTTTCTCCTGATGGATATTCAATGCTGTCTTGTCTGATAGCTGAGTTTGTACTGACATTATTCTTTTTATTGATAATTTTAGGAGCTACCGACAAATTTGCAAGTACACCATTCTGTGGAGTTGCAATTGGTTTGGCCTTAACATTGATTCACCTGATCAGCATCCCGATTACAAATACTTCTGTAAATCCTGCAAGATCATTATCTCAGGCTGTTTTTACCGGTGGAGAACCATTATCCCAGGTTTGGTTATTTTGGGCAGCTCCAATATTGGGCGCTATTGTGGCTGGCTTTATTTATAAAACATTATTACAAAATCACGCAGAAGCGTAAAATTTTATATCAGAATAATTAATAACCATTAACACATATATCTATGGGATTTTTGTATTTTTTACTTATTGGAGCAATTTCAGGATGGCTGGCAGGCCAATTATGGAAAGGCGGAGGATTTGGCATTATAGGTAATATCATTGTTGGTATTATTGGTGGATTTTTTGGCGGCTGGCTGGCAGCTAAATTTGGTATTGGCGGAGGCGGATTGCTTTGGCAGATTATTATAGCCGCTGGAGGTGCATGGATTTTATTATTTCTTATCAGTCTCATAAGAAAATAAAAATTTAGATATTCATCAAAATCTTCTGAAGAGAAAAGTGGAATTACAATTTCGCTTTTCTCTTTTTATTTTTTTAGATATTCACATGATCTGGTTATTGTTAAATAACAACATTTTTAATAATCTGTATTCGTTGTGTTCATTAAATTATTTAAATTTGGAGTAATACACTATAATATCATGGATGAAATAATTGCATATTTTAGTACAATACCTTCTTCACACCGAAGTCTGATTCTTGTTGGAGGAATAACCTTTTTCTGGCTAATTGAAAATACATTTCCATTGTTTCAGATGAAATACAAGAAATGGGGGCACGCGGGGATCAATTTTTTCTTCACATTAACTACCATTATTGTCAATTTCATTCTGGCATTTATTTTAATAAAAACTGCCGGATGGACCACTAAAAATCAATTTGGAATTCTGAATTGGCTGCCCGAAATCCCGGTATGGTTATATACCATTATTGGATTACTCCTGCTGGATCTAATTGGTGCTTATCTGGCTCATTTAGTAGAGCATAAAGTAAAATTCCTATGGCGTTTTCATATTATTCATCACACAGATACCTGGATAGATACAACAAGTGCCAACAGGCATCATCCCGGTGAGAGCGTAATACGCTTTGCGTTTACAACTCTTGGGGTTTTAGTGATCGGAAGCCCAATGTGGATGGTTTTCCTATATCAGTCTTTGTCTGTTGTTGCGTCTCAGTTTAATCATGCCAATATTTCGCTGCCAGATAAGCTGGATGTATTCCTCAGTTATTTTATCGTTTCACCAAACATGCATAAGGTTCACCATCATTATGTCCTTCCTTACACAGACAGTAATTATGGTAATATTTTTTCAGTATGGGACCGTCTTTTTGGCACTTTTACAACACTGCCCAAAGAAGAGTTAATTTATGGCGTTGATACTCATATGTTGCCAGAAGAAAACAATAAATTAAAGAATTTGCTAAATATTCCGTTTCAAAAATCACGATCTGCAAAAAACAGTTAAAATCGCTAAAAAAAATATCTATGAGCGCACCAACTAATTATTTTTTTTATTAATATTGATATATAAATTGAAAATCAATCTATTAATCATTAACACCTATTTTTGAATTAATTTTCACGAGATGAAAAAGAGTAACCGCAAAGAATTGAATTGGGAACAAACGGAAAAACTTGTTTCTCTGGCTTTAGAAGAAAGAAATCCATTTGAAATTATAAAAAAAGAATTTGGATTGGCAGAAAAAGAAGTATTGGAAATTTTGAAGAAGAAAATGCCACTTGAAAAATTTGAAATGTGGAAAAAGAAAGCTCTTGCAAACAAACCAAAACCAAAACCAGTTAAAATTGATGATTTTGATGAAGATTTGGATGGGAAATATTATATAAAAAACAAATTAGACTAAAATAAAACTCCTGAAATTCAGGAGTTTTTTTTATTTTTATAAGTTTTGTAACAATTCTGTAACTTTTTTAAACTTTGCGTGTCATATACGAATAACTAAATATAAACAAATGAAAAAAATAATTTACACTTTAGCACTTGCTGTAACATTCTGGAGCTGTAAAACGGGAACTACTTCCGGAGCTGCAAAAAACAAGACTGTAGATGTTAATATTAATCTTATCGATGTAAAAGATGATAAAGTCCTGGTAACTGTAACTCCTCCGGCTATAAAAACTGACGAAGTTATTTATAGTATTCCTAAAACTGTACCCGGAACTTATTCTACGGATAATTACGGTAAATACTCTGATGATTTTAAAGCGTATGATGCTAAAGGAAATGCATTGGCTGTAAAAAGAATTGACGATAATTCATGGTCGATTTCGAATGCCAAAACATTACAAAAAGTAACTTATTTAGTTGGAGATACATTTGACACGGAAAAAGGAACAGGTTTTGGTAATGATGACGTTTTTTCACCGGCAGGTACAAATATCAATGCAGGAGTTAACTTCATGGTAAATACTCATGGTTTTGTGGGTTATTTTCAGGATAAACTGGACACTCCTTATAAAGTGACCATTACACATCCTGAAACATTATGGGGTGCCACTTCTATGACAGATGAAGATGCAAGCAAAACAAGCGATGTTTTTACAACGCCACGTTATGCAGTATTAGTTGAAAACCCAATTATGTATTCTAAACCGGATTACACAACATTTAACGTAAACGGTATGGATATTCTGATTGCTGTTTATTCTCCTAACGGAAAATTTACTGCAGAAAGCATTACGCCGGAAATGAAAACAATGATGACGGCACAGAAAAACTTTTTAGGAAAAGTAAATGCTACTAAAAAATATACTGTACTGTTGTATTTATCAAGCATGGCAAAAGACGATGCACACGGTTTTGGAGCTTTGGAGCACCCAACAGCAACAACAGTTGTGTTACCGGAATCTATGCCAAAGGAAAAACTGGTTGAATCTATGAAAGACGTTGTTTCTCATGAGTTTTTCCATATCGTAACTCCTTTAACGGTTCACTCAAAAGAAATTCAGTATTTTGATTACAATGCACCAAAAATGTCTGAGCATTTATGGATGTACGAAGGGGTAACGGAATACTTTGCAAACCTTTTCCAAATCAATCAGGGATTGATTAATGAAGGTGAATTCTACACCCGTATTGCTGATAAAATTGAGCAGTCTAAAAGCTTAAATGATACAATGTCATTTACTGTAATGAGTGCAAATGTTTTGGAGCAGCCGTATAAAGACCAATACCTGAATGTATATCAAAAAGGAGCTTTAATCGGAATGTGTATTGATATCATCATCAGAGAAAAAAGTAATGGTGAAAGAGGAATTTTGGATTTGATGCATAAATTATCAAACGAATATGGTATTGAAAAACCATTTAATGACAATGAACTTTTTGCTAAAATCACAGAACTGACTTATCCTGAAGTTGGAGAATTCTTAAAAACGTATGTTCAGGGAACTACTCCGATTCCTTATGATGTTTATCTTGCTAAAGTTGGGGTAACTAAAGCAACGGAGAAAAAACCAGGTTCTGTGTTTTTAAAAGGGCAAACTCCATACATCAGAGTAGATAAACAAACAAAAGAAATCCTTGTTCGTTCTGATATTGATCAAAATGACTTTTTTAAGAATTTAAAGTTAAAAGGTGATGATATTATCGTATCTGTAAACAGCAAACCATATTCACTTGACAACATTTACGATTTAATTACAGAAAGCGAAAACTGGAAAGAAAATGATGCTATCACGCTTAAAATAAAACGTGCCGGTAAAGAAGAAACAATTAAAGGAACGGTTAAATTACCTTACGAAGAAACTGAAACTTTTAAAGCTACGGATGCTTCAAAAGAAAAGCTTAGAAATGCATGGTTAAAAGGATAATTTCTTTTGATCTCTAAAATAAAAAACCGACAAGTGATTGTCGGTTTTTTTTATATTGTATTTTTATTTCTTAGCCGGAAACTTCCAGTCAAACTCGTCTTTATCGTTGATGATTGCTCCAATTTCAAACTTTACCACCTCATCAAATTCTGTCTGAAGAATAAACCAATTGTCTTCATTGAAATAATTTTCAAAAGTATCAAAAGTCTCCTGATTGTATTTTGTGATTCCTTTTGCAGCAAAATCTTTCTTTACATCAGCAATTTTTCTATCAATTAATTTGAATCCAAAAACTTCTAAATCACTACTTGAAGCTACTAAATAACCTAATTTCAAGTCTTCTTCCTGATAAAAAGTCAATCTGATTTTGTGAGCATTATAAACAAAAATAACATTATCATCTTCGTCTTTATAGTTCTTATCAGGTTTTCCCAAGGCAGCGGTTACATCATTTTGCTTCATTCCGAAAAGCAATTTATCAATTCCTGAG
>NZ_QETH01000105.1 GCF_003105115.1 Flavobacterium sp. HTF
AGAATATTTCCTGGCAATTTGCTATTTAGCCGAAAAGGAGAATAATAATGCATGCAAATATTTAAATATATCAAAAGACAAAAAATATTCTGATGCACAACAATTAATAGCAAGGAACTGTAAATAGATACTGTTCTTTTAAAATATTAATTTAGAATGATTCGTTTTAAAACAAATTAGGGGGAAAGTTTGAATATTATTTGTTTAAAAATCCCTTATTTTGCGGTTTCATTTAAGCAAAGAATTATGAAATCTATTCAAGCCAATAATTATCTCGTACATTTTAACCACAATGCCTACGAAGCTTTAAATACACATTTAAACGAAAATAAGTACTCAAATATTTTTATTATAGTTGATACACAAACAAATGAGTATTGTCTTCCAAAACTTCTGCCTGTTATAGAAACGGATTTAAATATCGAAATAATAGAATTTGAAGCAGGTGAAGCCAACAAAAATATAGAAACCTGTATTGAAATCTGGAAGGTATTAACAGAACTTGGTGCTGACAGAAAATCACTTATAATTAATCTTGGTGGCGGAGTCGTTACAGATTTAGGAGGATTTGTTGCCTCTACTTTTAAACGTGGTGTAAATTTTATAAATATACCTACTACCCTTTTATCTATGGTTGATGCTTCTGTAGGAGGAAAAACAGGCGTTGACTTAGGAAATCTAAAAAATCAGATTGGTGTTATTAATGTACCACAAATGGTATTAATTGATACCCAATATCTTGAAACTTTGCCACAAGCAGAAATGCGTTCCGGCCTTGCCGAAATGCTAAAACATGGCCTGATCTATGATGCTGCATACTGGAAACAGTTTTTAGACTTAAAATCAATTGATTACGCTGACTTTGATGAACTGATTTATCGTTCTGTAGAGATTAAAAATGAAATCGTTATTCAGGATCCAACAGAAAAAAATATCCGAAAAGCGCTGAATTTCGGGCATACTTTAGGTCACGCAATTGAAAGTTACTTTTTGGAAAGTGAAACCAAGAAAACATTACTGCACGGTGAAGCTATTGCTGTCGGAATGATTCTTGAAGGTTATATTTCATGGCAGAAAGGTTTGCTTACCGAAACTGAATATCTTGAAATTAAAACAGCCATTCAAGGCATTTATGAAGATGTTCAATTTGAAGAAAAAGACATCGAACCTATCCTCGAATTGCTTATTCACGACAAAAAAAATGAGTACGGTTTGATTCAATTTGCCTTAATTGAAGGAATAGGTAAAATAAAAATCAACCAATCCGTTGAAAATAAATTGATTCTGAACGCGTTTCAAGATTATAAATCTTAAACTTTTTTTAATCAAAACCGTTGCTTTTGGTATATTTTATTTTTTACATTTGCCACAATGAAAACAAACAGTAAACAAACAAATTTTAACTCTTATAGAAATCGACTCAATAGTTCCCTATTAAGGATGCTGAACCGTTTTTATAATAGTAAAAGTCCATTTTGTTTTGATGTTTTTTTATATTCAAAAGCTGAAAGCGAAAAACTGCAAATTATATTTGCCAATATTAGGGTTTGAATTTTAGATTTAGCAAAATAGATTTACTAAATTTAGATAACAAATTAAAATATTGAAAAATAAATGAATACGAAATATTCTGACCTAATTAATCAAACCTACTATTTTCCTCAGGAGGAATTTAAATTAAATAAAGACAACTTGCAATTTCACAATATTGATTTGATGAAATTAGTTGAACAATACGGTACCCCATTAAAATTTACATATTTACCCCAGATTTCAGAGAACATTAATAAGGCAAAAGCCTGGTTCAGAAAATCGATGGAAAAAAACAAGTACGATGCAAAATATTATTATTGCTATTGTACCAAAAGCTCTCATTTTGAATACATTATGAATGAGGCTTTTAAAAACAATATTCATATAGAAACTTCATCTGCTTTTGATGTAAATATTGTAGAAAATTTACTGGAGAACGGTAAGATCAACAAAAGTACTTATGTAATTTGTAATGGTTTTAAAAGAGATGAATACGTTTCTAATATTGCAAGATTAATCAATAGCGGACATAAAAACACTATTCCGATTATTGATAACTATGAAGAGCTTGATTTGCTTCAGGCAGAAATAAAAGGAAAGTTTAAAATTGGAATTCGTATTGCGGCCGAAGAAGAACCTAAATTTGAGTTCTATACCTCAAGATTAGGAATCGGGTACAAGAATATAGTTTCGTTTTATAAAAAACAAATTCAGGAAAATGACAGACTGGAGCTTAAAATGCTTCACTTCTTTATCAATACCGGAATAAATGATACATCCTATTATTGGAATGAGCTGGTAAAATGTATCAAAGTATACATTGCATTAAAAAAAGAATGCCCTACTCTGGATGGTTTGAACATTGGAGGTGGATTTCCGATTAAAAACTCATTAGCTTTTGAATATGATTATCAATATATGATTGACGAAATCATTAATCAGATTAAAATCGCTTGTGATGAAGCTGAAGTTGATGTTCCTAATATCTTTACAGAATTTGGTTCATTTACAGTGGGTGAAAGTGGAGGCGCGATTTACCAGATTTTGTATCAAAAACAACAGAATGACAGAGAAAAATGGAATATGATCGATTCATCTTTCATTACTACTCTTCCGGATACCTGGGCAATAAACAAACGTTTCATTATGCTTGCGATAAATCGCTGGAATGATACATACGAGCGGGTTTTATTGGGCGGACTGACTTGTGACAGTGACGATTATTACAATTCTGAACAAAATATGAATGCCATTTACCTGCCAAAATACAGCAAAGAAAAACCATTATATATTGGTTTCTTTAACACAGGGGCATATCAGGAAACAATTGGCGGATACGGAGGATTACACCACTGCCTGATTCCACAGCCAAAACATATTTTGATCGATCGTGATGAGAATGGTATTCTGGCAACAGAAGTTTTCTCAGAGCAACAGACTTCAGATGACGTTTTAAAGATTCTTGGGTACAAGAAAAAAATGTAAAAATAAAACTGCAAATTAAATGTTAATAAAGTAAAAAATTATTAATTTGCATATATAGTAAAAAGAGTAAAATCTTTTAATTCAAAAAAAATAAAAAAACAAAAACAAAATGAAAGGACCAATCAGTCAGTTTATTGAAAAACATTATTTACACTTTAATTCTGCGTCACTGGTTGATGCAGCCAAAGCATACGAAGAGCAATTAGCAAATGGTGCTAAAATGCTTGTAAGCATGGCTGGAGCAATGAGTACTGCAGAAATTGGTAAAATTTTCGCTGAAATAATTAGACAAGATAAAGTACAAATTATTTCATGTACTGGAGCCAATCTAGAAGAAGATATTATGAATTTAGTAGCTCATTCTCATTATGAAAGAGTTCCTAACTATCGTGATTTGACACCAGAAGACGAATGGGCTTTACTTGAAAGAGGCTTAAACCGCGTTACAGATACTTGTATTCCTGAGCATGAAGCTTTTAGACGTTTGCAAAAACATATCTATAAAATCTGGAAAGATGCTGATGATAATGGAGAACGTTATTTTCCGCATGAATTCATGTATAAAATGTTATTATCAGGTGTTTTAGAAGAATATTATGAAATTGACCTGAAAGATAGCTGGATGTATGCAGCAGCAGAAAAAAACCTGCCAATAATCGTTCCGGGTTGGGAAGATAGTACAATGGGTAATATTTTTGCTTCATATGTAATCAAAGGTGAATTAAAAGCTTCTACGATGAAGTCAGGTATTGAGTACATGACTTTCCTTGCTGACTGGTATTCAAAAAACAGCCAAAACGGAATTGGATTTTTCCAAATTGGTGGTGGTATCGCAGGAGATTTTCCAATTTGCGTTGTACCGATGTTGTATCAGGATATGGAAATGCATGATGTTCCTTTCTGGAGCTATTTCTGCCAAATTTCAGATTCTACGACTAGTTACGGTTCTTATTCAGGAGCAGTTCCTAATGAAAAAATCACTTGGGGTAAATTAGACATCAAAACCCCTAAATTTATTATTGAGTCGGATGCTACAATTGTTGCACCATTAATTTTTGCCTATTTATTAGATTTATAGTATATTTTTATGAAAAGAGTTATAGTAGACTACGCCAAATTGACTAACGAAATTTTAAACCTTTTGGTTGAAAAATTTCCTGACGGTTATGATGATTCGGATGTAATCCGTTTTAGAAACGCTAAAAACGAATTAATAGAAGCTGTTGAAGTTCGTACTGAAGACACTATTTATTTAGTAAAAATTAGTACCAAACTTGCTGACAGAATCGAAAACTTCGACGAAGACGATGATATTGATCTTGATGTTGATACAATCGAACCAGTAAAAGGACTAGATCTTGACGATGCAGATGATGACGATGATGATGAAGACGACAATCTTGACAAACCGGATACTGATGGCGGAGACGATGACGATGATGAAGACAAAGACGATATTGCTGATGACGATGACGACGAAGATGATGAAGATTAATAAATCACTTTTTATATAAATTAAAGGAACTCTTTCGGGTTCCTTTTTTTATTAGTGAACAATATCTAATAAGTAAGAAAAGTATTATATTTATAGCTTTCGAAAAAATTTAAGTAAATGAGCTCAGCAGTATTACATGCCAAACTAAAAGAAAATTTTGGGTTTGAAAAATTCAGGCCTAATCAGGAAACTATTATCAATACAATACTTTCAGGACAGGATACATTGGCTATTATGCCAACCGGTGGCGGAAAATCAATCTGTTTTCAGCTACCTGCACTAATATTACCCGGAATTACAATTGTAATTTCTCCATTAATTGCCTTGATGAAAGATCAGGTGGACAGTTTAAAAACTAATGGAATTTCAGCTTGTTATATCAATAGCAGCCAGTCTGCTCAGGAACAACAGTTTTATATTGACAATTTAAAATCGAATACCTTTAAACTGGTTTATATTGCACCTGAAAGCTTATCATATTTAGATAATGTTTTTAATGAATTAAATGTCAGCTTAATTGCCATAGACGAGGCACATTGTATTTCGTCCTGGGGACATGATTTTCGTCCGGCATATACAAATCTGGGATACCTAAAAAGCCGCTTCCCTTCTACTCCTGTGCTGGCATTGACTGCTACAGCTGATAAAGCGACAAGAACAGATATAACCAAACAATTAAATTTAAAAAATCCAAAAACATTTGTCGCTTCCTTTGACAGGAAAAATTTAAGCCTTGAAGTACGGCCTGCTTTAGACCGTGTAAAACAAATTATTGATTTTATTGAGGACAGACCCGGTGAATCTGGAATTATATACTGTCTAAGCAGAAAAAACACAGAAGAACTGGCTGAAAAACTTACCAAAAAAGGAATTTCTGCAAAAGCCTATCACGCTGGTTTAGAGAACAGTCTTCGTTCCAAAACACAGGATGACTTTATAAATGATGATTGTCAGGTTGTCTGCGCTACAATTGCTTTTGGAATGGGAATCGATAAATCGAATGTACGTTGGGTAATTCATTATAATCTGCCTAAAAATATTGAAGGTTATTATCAGGAAATTGGCCGTGCGGGACGTGATGGGCTGCCGTCTGAGACTATTTTATTTGAAAGCTATGCTGATGTGATTCAATTGCAGAAATTTGCCTCAGAAGGCTTAAACTCCGATGTACAATTGGCCAAATTAGAAAGAATGAAACAGTATGCCGATGCACTGAGCTGCCGCAGAAAAATTCTGCTTTCTTATTTTGGGGAATTGGTTACTGAAAATTGTGGCAATTGTGACATTTGTAAAAATCCTCCCGTTTTTTTTGATGGAACAATTTTAGCACAGAAAGCATTGTCAGCAATCAGCCGTTTAAAAGAATCTGAACCATTGGCTGTAATTGTAGATTTTTTGAGAGGCTCCAAAAACGCATATATCTATGAAAAAAATTATCAAACGCTAAAAACGTATGGAATTGGCGCTGATATTTCCTGGTATGACTGGAATCAGTACTTAATTCAATTGATTAATTTAGGATACTGCGAAATTGCTTTTCATCAGCACAACAAAATTTTGCTTACCCCTTTTGCAAAAAAAGTTTTATTTGAAGGTGAAAAAGTAAAACTTACTACGGTGGTCAAAAAAGTAGTCGATAAAAATGAAATTAAAGAAGCTAAAGTCAGGGTTGCAAAAAATTCTCTTTTTGAAACATTACGAAAATTGCGCTATGAAATTGCCCAGGAAGAAGAAGTTCCGGCTTATGTCATTTTTAGTGATGCAGCTTTAAGACAAATGGAAGTCATAAGGCCAATTAGTGACGAAGAATTCCTAACAGTTGATGGCGTCGGCAAGGCAAAACTCGAAAAATACGGTACTGATTTCATCAATGCCATAATTGAATTTGAGAGAAATAAATCTGTTGTAAAAAAGGAAAAAAAAGGCAGCACTTACAAGAAAACTTTAGAGTTATTTGAAAATGGAGTGTCGGTTGAAGAAATAGCAGAAAGAAGAGATATTAGCCAGAGTACTGTAGTTTCGCATTTAGCAAAATTATATGTTGATGGTCATGATCTGGATTTAAGTCTGTTTATATCTGATGAAGAAATTTTAAGGATCGAAAAAGCTCAAATAGAATTAGAAAATCCAAATGCCTTAAAACCTTATTTTGATTATTTCGAAGAAAACATGTCATACGACAAAATCAGGTTTGGCCTTGCTTTTATAGAACGAAAGCATCAAAACAAATTGAAATAAAAAAAATCCTGTGAAAATTCACAGGATTTTTTTATACACTTATAAATATCTTTCTTCAAAAATCTTCTGATGGTGTTTTTGGTGACCGATTATCACAAATCCTAAAGCTCTTACCGAAATTGGATTATTTGAAGCAGTTCCAATTGCTTTAAGCTGCTCTTCAGATAAACTTTTGTAAAACAATAAAGTTGAATGCCTTACAGCAGAAAGTTCAGTTAGTAATTCCTGAATACTTCTTCCGTTTGAATTCGTATTATTGGCATAATCATTTTCTTCAAAACTTGGCAGTGGAGTTTGATCAAATCTCGAAAATCGTAAGGCACGGTATGCAAAAATACGTTCTGTATCGATGATATGCTGAATGATATCTTTGATGGTCCACTTACCTTCCGCATAGCGATAATCGAATTTATCCATCGGAATATTTTGAACAAACCTGATAAAATCGTGCAGTGAAATTTCTAATTCCTCAATTAACTTACCGTCTCCGGCTTCTTTGATATAAGTACCAAAATGACCTGAATATTCGTTTTCTAACAACTGACTTACGTTCATTTTTATAAATTTAAAGTTCCAAATTTCAAATTAAGCTGAATTTCTGCTTGCATTTGTATTTCCGAAAAGTGATCTCGTAACAATTTTTTCATATACTTTAATCAATTCGTCGTTATTACCGCCTTCTTTATTCAATTCGTTAATTCTTAGCAAAGCATACTGTTGTATTGTCAGTAAAGGCATTACAATGCGTTCTCTGATCTGAATAGAAGCAATACCATCAGGATAGTTTTCCATCAATGATTTATGATCAGCGATTTTAAGCAAAAGACGTTTTGTCTCTAAAAACTCATCGTAAATGATTTGCCAGAACTCTCCAAATTCAGGATCTTTCTTCATGTAGGCTGTTAACGGGAAAAATGATTTTGCCAGTGACATCATACTATTTTCAAGAAGTGTTCTGAAAAACAATGAATTATGGTATAAATCATATACTTTGTCCCATTGGTTTGTATCTTCAAAATGTTTAAGGGCTGTCCCTACTCCAAAAAATCCCGGTACATTTTGTTTCAACTGGCTCCACGATCCAACAAACGGAATTGCTCTTAAATCTGCAAAATCCAATTGATCAGATTTACTTCTTTTAGAAGGACGGCTTCCGATATTAGTCTTAGAATAATATTTCAAAGTACTCATTTTTTCCAGATATGGAATAAATTTAGGATGATTCTTAAAACTTAAGTATTTATCATATCCTAAACCGGCTAATTGCGTCAGGATTGCAGTCTCCTCAGTACTTAACTCATTTTTTTCTTTACTAAATACCTGATTAGTTACTCCCGCACTTAATAAATTCTCAATATTATAACGACAAGAATCCAGTGTTCCAAAATTAGAACTAATGGTTTGTCCCTGAACCGTAATTTGTATTTCGTTGTTTTCAATCTTTGGTCCAAGCGAAGCATAAAACTTATGTGTTTTTCCTCCTCCACGTGCCGGAGGTCCGCCACGACCATCAAAGAAAATCGCTTTAATTCCGTATTTTCTGGAAATTTCCGTCAATGCAATTTTTGCCTGATAAATACTCCAGTTAGCCATTAAATAACCACCATCTTTTGTACCGTCAGAGAAACCAAGCATAATCGTCTGTTTATTGCCTCTTGCATCTAAATGCTTAGAATATTCAGGATTTGTATACAGCTGCTCCATAATATGGTGTGCATTTTGTAAATCGTCAACAGATTCAAAAAGCGGAATAATATCAACTGTAGGGTTTTCCCAATTGTTCAGACGAATCATGGCAAAAGTTTCCATTACATTCAGTGCGCTTTCATTATTACTGATAATGTAGCGATTGGCACCAAACTCACCATTTGCTTTCTGGATCGTTTTAATAGCCTGAACAGATTCTAAAGTAGACACTGTAATTTCATCCTCAAAATCTTTTGGATTCAGGTCTCCTTTTACCTTAGACAAAACGATCAGTTTTTCATCTTCAGATAATTCAAAATAATTTTTCGGAAATATTGAAGAGCCGGAATTCAGATAATGATTGACAACATCTTTAAAAACCACATTGTGAATTTTACTATTCTGACGAATATCTAAAGTTGCAAAATGGAATCCGAATAAATTGATTTTTACCAGGAATGCTTCCAGTTCATTAAGATATAATGACTGGTGTTTTTCAATAATTATATCTCTGATAGTATTCAGCTGTGTCAATAATTCTTCTAAAGTAATGTAAATTTCACCTTTAGAATAGAACACAGAACGATAAAGCTTATGTTCAAGTTCTGCTACCAAAGTGTCTACTCCTGAGAAAGTTAACTTTCTTTTTAAGTTTCTCATTTCGACATAATAACACTTTAATATAGAGGTACGTAAACGGTCAGCTACTTTTAATGTTATTTCAGTTGTAACAAACGGATTCCCGTCACGGTCACCGCCCGGCCAGAATCCAAGTTTGATTAATTGGTTCTGAATGGCATTTCCTTCAAGGATATTTTTTTGCAGATAATGAACAATTTCACCCGAAGTCTGATAGAAAACATTCTCCAGGTACCAAATCAAACTTACCGCTTCATCATACGGATTTGGTTTTTCATTTTGAATAAAAGGAGTTTTTCCTAACTGTGCTAATAATTGTTTGATTTTAAACAAATCATTTTGACGAATAGCCTCAGTAAGATCATTTATAATTCCTAAAACCGGGCCCGGATAAAACTGTGTAGGATGCGCTGTTAAAACAGTTCTTACATTGAAATTCTCAAGAAATTCAATAAGTTCATCATCTTTTTCCTTTGCATCGGTTTTCTCTTTAATATCACGAAGAGATCCACGTCCTTCCATGTTGTTTACTACAGGGAAAGCAGCATCTTCAATTGCATCAAAAAGAACAATCTGGCGCTCTATATATTGAATAAATCGAAACATTAAATCGATTTTTTCAGTTTCAGAAGCGTTGTTCAAAAATTTATTTGAGAAGAAATCAAAGATTTCTTTTGGTGTTTCCTGTTTTTTAAATCCCGTTTCGCAAGTTTCTGTAAATAAAGGCAATAAAACCCCTGTATTATCTATAGAATCAAATGGCAATGTTATGAAAACACTATTATAAATGTGGTATTTTGAGAGAACGTCCTGATTGAAACGCTCAATTTTGGGTAACGTATACATAATTGTGTTGTAGTTGGTTGGTTAATTAGTCATAAAAAAACCCCAAGAATAAACTTGAGGTTATATTTTAATATAGCATTCAAGAAAATATTACATATTTTTAAAAATAGTATGCATCAAACGCTTCTTATCGTTTATACTTTCTTCTAATGAAATCATAGTTTCTGTTCTGTAAACACCTTCGATATCATCGATCATGAAAATAACTTCCTTAGCGTGCTTGGTATCTTTTGCTCTGATTTTACAAAAGATATTAAATTTTCCCGTAGTAACAGATGCAACAGTTACAAAAGGAATCTGATTGATTCGCTCTAATACAAATTTTGTCTGAGATGTATTATTAAGAAACACCCCTACATAAGCAATAAATGAATACCCTAATTTATCATAATCTAAGGCTAATGAAGACCCCATTATTATCCCTGCGTCTTCCATCTTTTTTACTCTAACATGTACTGTTCCAGCAGATATCAATAGTTTTTTTGCAATGTCAGTAAACGGAACTCTCGTATTGTCTATTAACATATCTAAAATCTGGTGATCTACTTCATCTAAACGAAATTTACTCATAATTCTTTAATTAATATTACTAATTGCTATAACAAAGTATAAAAATATATATAAAAAATAACAAATTCACATAAAAATTAACTTTTTATCAATCCGTTAACAAATTTAATATTTTTATCTAAATAAAAATCTGCTTTTTGATTCAATTTCGGAAAATTAGTATATTCATCAGAGTAACTTGCGCCTTCTCCATCATATTCAAAATGTCCGAAATAATTTTCCAATTCGCCTACTTCAGCTATGTAGGCATTGAAATGAATCTCATTTTCAATCAATTCTTCTCTGTATTGTGCGACAAAATTCGTAATAATTTCGATACCATCATAATTTATTTTGATATTTTTATACATAAAATCATAAAAAACGACTTTATTTTGTGAAATATTCAAATAATCATAAAATCTATTGTCAACTAAATCGTTTTCGGAAAGTATTTCAAAACTCGAAATTAATGAGAAAAATATGAGTTTTCTTGTGATTTCACGATTATAATCACCTGGGTAATGCCCTGCTTCGAATAAAATGGTTGGAACTCCCAAAAACTGAAATGTATCTCCAATACAGTTAATATTAAAGGAATCATCAAAACGTCCCACCTGTCCCGGAATATATTCCTGTAATATATCGTTGATGCCGGCAATTAGGTTTATAGCTTTTAATCGGTTATCATTAACCTCTCTTTCTTCATTATAAGAAGGAGCCAAAAACGAAACCGTTGCAGGCTTTCCGGTATCCCCTGCTCCAAAAATAGTACGCTGGTCATGTAAATTAAAACAATAATGAGGTTTAAAATCCTCAAACACATCACGCAGCACATTACTCTCCGGTTGTGTAAGGTTTTGGGAATCACGGTTCAGGTCTATCTTATTGGCATTTTCACGCGTATATAATGCCGCTCCGTCCGGGTTTAAAATCGGAATACAATAAAAAGTAAAGGTAGCAAGCAGTTTCGCAGCAAAATCAGTTCCGCTGTTTAATACATTAATAAAGTCGAAAAGCGCTTTTGTAGTTGTGCTTTCATTTCCGTGCATCTGAGACCATAGATAAATACTAATTTTACCTGTACCAATCTGGTAACTATATATAGGTTTGCCTAATACTGATTTACCAATAAGTTTTACCTGGTTATCTGTATTAAGTTTATCTAATAAAGGCTGAATATGTTCCAAAGTAAGATAACGGCCTTGTATTGTCTGCTCTTTATAGTGCTCAAATAATTCTTCTAAATTCATTGTGTTTTGATTAGTTTACAAAAGTAAACATCTTTATTTTTACAATTGTAAATCGTTTTAAAATGATAAAATTTATAAATGTAAACTTAAATTATACCTATTAATTTGCTTTTAATGTCTTATTTGTTAACAATTGTTATTAGTGTTAACTTAAGTATTTAAAATATTATAAATCAACAACTTAAATAGCTTTACTTATAGTAAAATAACTCTAGAATATAGCCCCTAAAGTTAATTTACAACTGTAAAATTGTTTATCTCAAGACTTTTAATTACATTTGTAAACACAGTAATCAATTATAATATTTTACAATGGTAAACATCGATGATTTTGTAAAAAGGCTTGAAATTATACTGGATTATTACAGTCTGAATGCTTCCGGATTTGCTGATAAAATTGGTGTCCAGCGCTCAAGTATGTCTCACCTTCTCTCCGGAAGAAACAAACCAAGTTTAGATTTTGTTCTCAAAATACTTGAAGTTTTTCCCGATGTTGACCTATACTGGATTTTAAATGGCAAAGGAAGTTTTCCTAAAAATCCGGAAAAACCTTCTGATGAAATACCAGCTAAAATTGAAAAAACAGACTCTCCTATTCTGGTAAATGAAAATCCTAAAGATGAAAATTTGTTTTCAGGTTTGGGTTATGATAAAAATATTTCAGAACAAAATGTGCCACTTTCAAAAATAAAAGAAGCCAGTTTTAATGCAGATGAAAGTGAAATTGAAAAAATTGTATTTTTTTATAAAAATGGCACATTTAAGGTTTATAATCCTTAATTAAAATTTAGGGCATATTTGGACATTGGTAAAGAAAATTTTTATTTACGCGATTCTCAGGCGGTTCAAAAATTATCAGAAATTTATAATTTTACTCCGTTTTCGGGAATTTTTCCCAAAACGCCGTCATAATGTTTTTTGATGATTTTATAATCTGCTTCATAATCTCCGGTTGGATAAAACGGCTTTCCTAAATTAACTTCTTTTTTGCCCCAGTCAAAAGCTACAGGTACAATCGGCACATTTGCTTTGATCGCAATATAATAAAAACCGCTTTTTATTTCTGTGACAGCTTTTCTAGTTCCTTCAGGAGCAACCGCCAGGCGAAAAACTTCTTTTCTGTCAAAAATGGCTGCAATAGAATCGACTTTATTTAAGCCACCGCTTCTGTCTAAAGGCTCTCCTCCTACATTTCGAAAGTAATATCCGAATGGGAATTTGAATAATTCCTTTTTACCAACCCAGTTCATCTGCAATCCGGAGATACCCCTTGTAAAAAGACCTATATAAAAATCATGATTACTGGTATGCGGCATCACCATTAAGATACATTTTTTTACCTCTGCATTTTCAATACCCACTATCTTCCAGCCCATTAGCTTAAAAAAGATAAATTTATACAATTGCTTCTTCATTAAAATTTATATTTCAGGCAAAATAAAAGATTTAAAATGTTTAAAAGCTACTTGTAATTATTACTAACACAAATATCTTTTTAATAAAAAAACTACCACAAATCAATGCGATAGCTTTAGCTATAATAATGAGACTTTTTCAAATCATAATAATTGACAAAGATAATAGAAAATTCAATTCAGTCATAATAGGGTATCTCGATTGAATATTGTTCTTCCTAATTATCATTATGTATTTTACTAATTATTAACTCAACTTCTTTTTTATAATCCTCTTCGTCCAATTAAGCTTGATTGGACCATATTATCTTGAATGT
>NZ_QETH01000106.1 GCF_003105115.1 Flavobacterium sp. HTF
GCTCCGGCCTGACCTGCTTCACGATAAAAAATAGTCTGACCATTTACTTCTGTCTGACGATAATGAATGTCTGCAACAGATGCGTTTACTGCATTTTCTCATTTTAATTAAATATCAAAAACAATTAATGATTAACTTTTCTTCTTTGCTCTGCCATTGGTATTTGTCAATATGACATTATCCGAACCAATAATTCCCGTATTTGGAAGCCCAAAAATTGTTGAATTAGTTCCATAGTTGAGCTTCTTCTTGTCATAATTTTGAAGAATTGTACCAAATTGCGAGGATGTTAAATTTGTACCCTCTCCACCTTGTTGCATCAATCCTCCCATTACATGTTCCAGTCCAAATAAATGCCCAAATTCATGAGTTGACGTTCTTAATCCTTGATTTCCAAAATATTTGTCATACCAGCCAGAAAAATAACCTGCATCAACAAAAGCAACTCTTCCACCAATAAAATTACTTGCTCCATAAACATCGCCAAACTGACCATTTGCATCTTTTTGAGGTTTAAAAGAATTTGCTAGAACAAGCAAATGGTCACTGTCTTTTACATCATTCATTGATTTTGCAATAGAGAAATTTGCCTTTGTTTTAACTTTAACGCCATCCATATTGCCACTGAATGATTTTTCTAGTGAAGAAGTAATATCAGAAACTGCTTGATTCATATCAACATTATTATCTGAAAAATTTATTACCTTTCCAGTTATTGTAATATTTATGTTTGTTAAAGTTCGATTACCATCCTTATCACGAACTTCATTTCCTTCCTTATCTTTTTTATAAATCAAGCTAATATCAATTTGTTTACCATCTGGGTCAACAAAATATATCGGATTGTTAACAGCGTACGTGTAAGGTGAAAAATTAAAAACTTTCTCAGCCAGCGGGTCAATATTCATCCATCGACCAAGTGCTGGGTCATAATTTCTTGCTCCATAATCGTACATATTAAGCCCCAGTTCGTCCTGCAACTCCTTTCCATTGTATTTATACTTTTGCCCCGTACTATTTCCTTTTCCTAAGGCTGTTACTCCATTATAACCTGAATGTTTTAACCCAAAAGGATAATAATTACTTTCTTCTATAATTTCAGAACTGTAAACCGTACCATCATTGTTCGCATCACCATAGCTTAGTCGAATATTTCCTAAATGATCTTTGTATTGGTAAATATAACTAAAAACTCCTGCACTATGAGCCACATATCCCTCTGGTTGAGGAAAATATTGCAATACATCATTTTCATATTGGTAACCATTTGAATAATCTGTCGTTATTGTTCCTACAACTTTTCTCTGTTTTACACCAATGGCATCATAAACATAATTAATATTACTACCACCCGTCAAGGTTATTTGGACTGGAAGATTCAAATAATTATATGTTATAGCTGTTATACCTTTATTGGCATCAGTTTTCATATTACCATTTGCATCATATGTATATTCTGTAATCGTATTACTTCCATTTTTAAAACCTTCATTGTTTGCCGCATTATCTTCAACTTTTTGTAACCTATTCCCGGAGTCGTAGGTATATGTCAGGTTGTCAATTGTTCCAAAAGTAGCACTTCCGGGAATAGTATTCCCATTTCTAAATAATGTTTTTATATTACCGTTTTTATCATACGTTGGATTTTCATTGTAGAATCCAAGATTATCTGCGGCAAAAGTGATTCGATTTAAAGCATCATAACTATAATTATAATTTCTTACAGAACTGTCAGTATTGGCTGTTCTCCAAAATGTTTGGCTTATGTTACCGTTATATAAGGCTGTACCTACTGATGGCAGATCATAATTAATCTTAAAAGCAAACAAATCCGTACCTATCACATTAACATCGTTTATTGTTTTCAGCCATCCTCTTACGTTATAAGTATAATCTACATTTTGTAAACGGTTTTGATTTGTTTTTCCTCCTACTGATTTGTTTACCAATTGTCCAAGATCATCATAACAATTAAATGCAATAACTTCTTCAGGCTGTGAGTTTATTTTTTGTTTTTGTGTTAAGAACCTTCCCATATGATCGTAAACAAATTGGTCTATAACAGTTGTTGTAACAGTTGCCTTTGTATGAGTACTTGTTGTCTCTGTTACCTGTCCCGTAAAATCAAGCTTACTTTTTAGTGCATTTGTAATTTCGAGATAGTCATTATAATTGTAACTATAAATTGGTCTGCCTTTAGTATCATAATAAATTATATTAGTAATCCATTTAGTTGTTCCTAATACTCTTACTTTACCTCCTGTTGGCAATCCTTTTACACTGCTTACAGGCACAAGGCCGTAAGAAATAACAGTAGAAGGCGATGGACCTATTAAATCAAAATTATAGGAATCATAATAATTAATAGTATTCAAATTAAAATTATTATTAGGAAAAGCAGTATTGCTATAATATGCGGTCATATCACCAATAATTGTAGCACCTTGCAGTTGCTCTGACGTAGCTGCTATACTACCAGTAGCTAAATCCTGTACTGCTTTACGATTTAAGGTACTAGTATATTCCCCTGTATAAACAGGCCTGTTTAAAGCATCGTATTTAGTTAATAGCCATTTATTAAGTAATCTAAGGTTACTGTCCTGAATTAAAATTGGCCTGTCTAACTTATCATAGATGATATATTCCCATTCTTTACCCGGAAGTTTTTTCTCTACTAAGCGGTTACGGTAATCGTATTTATAACGGTAGCATAATAAGTTGAGTGTCGTGTCATCAAAAGCTCCATTTGCTAACGGTGGTAATACATAACATAGATTTCCATATTGATCGTATACATAATAAGTATCATGAGGATCCTGGTTATTATAAGTTCTTTTTAAAACTAAATTTCCGTCTTTGTCTTTAAATTCTTCAGTTGTTTTATCTAAACCAGATAACCAATTTTCATCTTTTGTGATTGTTTTATAGAGTTGCCCTACACCATAAGTCGTTGTTTGTGTAATAGATGTCTCATAAAGACCTAAATCAGACAGACGATCTGTACTCACAGCAATAAATTGTTTTACTTCTTCTGAAGTGTTGGTCCAATAATTAAACTTTATTTCATGGCCTGAAGTTGATTGCGTTTTCCAATTGTTTCCAGGGGAAGCTTGTTTGATAATACGATTTAATGGAGAAACTTCAAAGGATTTTTCACTAAAAGGATTTAAAGTATTTTCATATTTAGCCGTATTGTAATAATTCAATATATTTGCAACAGCATTAGTTTGTATTAAACCACCAGTACTAGATATTGCATAAGGCAGATAATCCTGTGATTGTCTTCCATAATTATCATATCCTATGTGTGTTATAATATCGCTGGATTCAAATCCTTTGATTATTCCGGAGATACTGGCTTGATTACCATCAATCTTTTGCAACAAAGGATTATAGAAATACTGACTTACTCCAAGATCAGTTGAGTAATATAAATAACTTCTGAAATAGGCATCTATAGTTGTGCTACTCCATTTGAAGTCGGTTCCATTTAATACCTTATTACCAGCCATATCATATACACCACTTATGCCAGAATAACCTCCTGCATAAGTCGCCGGATGAATCATGCCAACCATTAGATACCACGTGTCTAAAGCTGGCAAATTACCATACCAAAAATAAGGATTGGAATTAGCACTACCATCAAGATTTACCACATTTTGTGTACCGTGATAAGTAGTTCCATTCTGTCCTCCTGTTCGTTTTACCCAAACAGCATATTGATAAGACTGGGTTTTATCAACCGGAATTAAAGACGTATTCCATCCACCATCTGCGTCACTTGCTGCATCATTGATACATCTCCATAATCTGTCAATTTTACCAAACGGATTCTGTCCATTTATTCTAATATTTTCTGTCAATCCTCCATTTTGTGTAAAAAAGGAGATTACACTGTTTCCCAAAGCCCAGTTATTTTTCCAATCTAATAAATTTGTATTCAATTTATTAGGACCTTTATTGATGCCAATAGTCTGCTTTGGGCGACCCAAGCCATCAAAATAAATTATATTTTTTTGTATGTCCGTTTTAGGCAACAAATTATAGCTATTACTCTGCACTGCCTTTTGTGGAGTTTCAGAATAAACAAAATTTTCATCACTAAGTTGTTGTGACACAACACTTATACTACTTAATATAAATAGAAATAATATGGATAGATGTTTTTTCATTTTACCTTTTTAGATATTTATTTTTTTGATTGCTCTGGTTTAACAACAAATTGTTAAATAAAATTTTATCATCAATTTGCAGTTGACCAGTAAGTCAAAGCTCCCCCCGGATAAGAAGAATAAGCTAAAATCATTTGAGAGCCTGTAGCTCCTCCATAACTTCCGGATGCAGGAACAGTTGAACCACTAGTAACCATAACATAATTATTAGAAATGAAATTTTGTCCATATTGTGTAAAAGAACCTCCTGCACCTATTGTACTTCCATTTATATTCACATAGCCACTTCCTGTGCCCGATGATGCTGATGCAGACTGAATTACTGTATAAACATACAGTGTGTGAATTGAAGGATTTACTATCGTACCGTTTAGTCCTGCTCCTCCTGTGGCAGGATATGCACCAGAAGTTTTATAAAATCCTAACACTGCGGGACTGGTAGTCATTTGAACAGAAGAAGATAACCCCCCATCACCAGTTGCATTGTAAGCGAGAACCTGAATAGAATAAGCTGTTGCAGCTGATAATCCTGATAGAGATCCAGTAGTACTGCTAACATTAGCAGCAAATACTCCATTTTTATATATTTTATACCCTACCGCTCCGGGAACTGCAGACCAAGAAAAATTTAAAGACGAAATTCCCGAATTGGTAAAACTAAGCCCTGTTGGCACTGCAGGCAATGTCAACATTGGGACAGTTGGTGAAAAATCACTGTTACTATTCTCAGTATATGCTAATACCTTAACATTATAAGATGTTGAACCTGTTAATCCTGTTAATAAGCTTGTATTAGTTGGTGCAGTAACAGAATTAATGTAAATCCCATCTTTATAAATTTTATACCCGGTAGCCCCTGTGACAGCTGTCCAATAAAAACCTACCGAAGTAGATGTAGCACTATTAAAAACTAATCCTGGTGGTGCTGTTGGCGCAGTAGTCATTGAAACAAGAGAAGAAAATGCCCCTTCTCCTGAAGCATTCGCTGCCTTCACCTGTATACCATATGTCGTTGCAGGAGTCAGTCCAGATAAAGATCCTATAGTTATAGGTGCAGAAACACTGTTAACATAATTTCCATTTTTGTAGATTCTATATTCCGTTGCTCCTGAAACGGCTGACCATATAAGACTTAATGTTGAAGTACTATAATTTGTTAAACCAAGTGAGATTGGAGCTGCCACTATTGTTGACATTCCTGTAGGAGAAGACAAGTCTCCATTGCCAGATGCATTATACGCAAGAACCTGAATATTATAACTTGTTCCAATCGTCAATCCTGATATATTACCGATAGTTGTTGTTACCGACGTATTATATGCTCCATCTTTATATATTTTATATCCAGCAGCTCCTGAAACCGGAGTCCATGAGAAATTTAATGATGAAACAGTCGCACTAGTCAAAGTTAATCCTGTAGGTGCTGATGGTGCTGTACTCATAGAAACAGCTGCGGAATAAGCTCCGTCACCAGAAACATTTGTGGCTAATATTTGGATGCTATAATTTGTTGAGGCAACCAATCCAGATATAACTCCTGAAGTTACAGGTGCGGTTACAGAACTGACATATATACCATCTCTATATATCTTATAACTCGTAGCCCCCGTTACAGCTGTCCATGAGAAATTTAATGAGGTCGAGGTAGCGCTTGTAAAAAGAAGTCCTGTAGGAATTGATGGCGATGTACTCATAGAAACAGAACCAGACAATGGACCATCTCCCGAAGCATTTGTAGCCAGTATCTGAACACCGTAAAATGTTGAAGCTGTTAACCCTGATAAAGAACCTGTAGTTGTTGACGCATTAACACTGCTTACATAAGTTCCATCTTTGTAAATTTTATAACCAGTAGCTCCTGCAACAGTTGTCCATGCGAAGTTTATTGAGGTCGAGGTGGCATTTGCAAAGACAAGTCCTGTAGGAGCTAATGGCAATGTACTCATAGAAACAGTACCAGACAAAGAACCATCTCCAGAAGCATTTGTAGCCAGTATTTGAACGCCGTAAGATGTTGAAGCTGTTAATCCTGATAAAGAACCTGTAGTTGCTGGAGCAGCAATACTACTTACATAAGCTCCATCTTTATAAATTTTATAGCCGACAGCACCTGTAACGGGTGTCCATGAAAAATTTATTGACGAAGCCGTGGCACTATTAAAAACCAATCCTATTGGTGCAGATGGTAATGTACTCATAGAAACAGAAGGTGATAAACTACCATCATCTGTACCATTAGTAGCTAAAACCTGAATGGAATAAGTTGTTGAAGCAGTCAATCCTGATAGTGAACCTGTGGTTACAGGAGCACTAACTGTATTTGTATAAATACCATTTTTATAAATTTTATATCCGGTAGCTCCTGAAACAGCTGTCCATGAAAAGTTTACTGACGAAGCAGTAGCACTTATAAAAGTTAGTCCTGTTGGTGGTGGAATAATTAATATACAGTTACCATTGACATTAACAAAGTTTTGTCCATATGCTGTTATCTCTGTATTTGCCTGATTGTCTGCATCTACTTGTGAGACTGTTGAAGAATACATTCCAGCTGGAACGGTGTAGGTGTAAGGAGATCCTATGTAACCCGCACCACACGATTGTTTTGTAAAAATGGCACTTTTAAAAACACTTTTATAAATTGTTTGCACGCCCGATCCTATCGTACAATCCGTTTGTTGACCTATAAAATTATAGCAATACCTCTGTAAAACATTTAAATCCTTGTCTTTTATGAATTCTAATCTATTTGCACTATCATAACTATAAGTTATTTTATTTCCTTTAGGATCAGTTATTGTACTTACTCCAATGAGTGGTAAATAAGTATAGGTAGTAACCAAAGATGATGGAAGAGCAGTTCTTATATTATCTAAAGCTGTTAATAATTGTGCTTCTGTACCAGTATTAGAGGCTGTTTGTGCAGCAGTAATTAAACTAGGAGTAATGCTACTATATTGCGAATTTTCAATTTTAGCAATGGGATATTGTCCATTATATCCCCAAATATATGAATTGTAATTAGATTCATTAGAAACCTCTGTCAGGTTAAGAAAACTGTCATAAGAATTATAACTAATCTTTGGTTCTAATGGACTGGTACCTTTCGCATTTTTGTATTTAGTCAGAGTAAAGATGTTTGGAATTGCGGGATTATTTGAACCACTTTTAAAGAAATATTCGAACTCTTCGTTTGAAACTAATATATCATTTTTCTTTATTTGTTTTGAAATTATCGGCGACAAAACATTTTTATTAGCCATCAAAAGAGCCGTGTTATTTAAAGAATTACTAGGGAAATCTTTAGGATACATGGTTAAAGTTTCAATAAGATCATTTTTACTATTGTTTGACTTACTATATGTCATTTGATTATAAGCGTTATAAGTATAATCTGTTCTTATTGTTACAGATTCCGAACCGTAATATGTTTTCTCAGTACTTACTTCAAGTGGAGAATAGGAACCCCTAATAGGGTAAACTCCAACTGTGTAATTCGAATAAGTCCCATACATATTGCCGGCTGTGTAATACTTTGTTTCACGGAATATACATTTCATTCCACTGAAACAATTTAGCTTAACAAACCCATAACCATTAGATATTTCTTTCAGTAAATTATTATCTTTATCATAAATTTCCTGCTTCCTGAGTAATCCATTATCTTTCTCATTTTGAATAATTGGCATACGAAGTTCTGCATAAAAACCCTGTACCGTACTGCCTATCTCAGGATTATTGACGAAATATTCTCTAATTCTACCATTTTGTTCAACAGCGTTTGGATTATCAAAATTAATATTTGATTCATCGACACTATCATAACCAACAAATCGTCCCTGCCCGTTACCAGAAGGAGCTGTAAAGTTTCTGGAGTTTAAAATTAATTTATATCCAACAGATTGATTCACCTGTATATTAATCCATCCATAATTTGGAATCCATACTTTATTGAAATAATTCATTCCTCCCATCAATCTTCCTCCTTGATAAGAATAGCTCTTTTTTGTAGCCTTTGTATAATATTGCGAATAATTGATAATTTCTTTTACCCTTATTCCAGCGCCAACACTCTCTGTTTCCAAAATTGGTTTATAATCATTGTAGGAAATATTAAAAGTTGCCTGACTTGAATTTGTTGTACTCGAACCATTGTTTCCACAACCTCCACTTACCATAAAATATGCAATACCTTCAGATAGATTATAGATAATGTTTGATGAAAATTCATCAGCATTTAGGTTAATAGTTTTCCCTATTTTCCCACCTTCATTATCCGCATAAGTATTATAAAGTTGTGGATTTGACGGATTTCCATCAAGAAAATCTAAGTCCACAGCAAGAACATACTTTAGGCCATAAGAATTTAAATGTGCATTATAAGAAGGATTGCTTTTTATATAGTCCATTAATTCCTTCTTAAAATGAATAACTTTAAAATAGCAACTCGAATAAGCCTCAGGATATGTTGGATAACATCCTATTGTGCTAAGCATTCCTGAAACCTTAAAAATTGTATTCCCACCTTCAATCATAACAATCTGATCCAGATTTAATGATGCATTTTGTACGGTTGATAATCTGAAATTTTTTGCAATTCCCTGATTTAGACTTGGAACCTTAATATTTGAAAACGAATTTAATTCATAATCAAAAATGGTATAACCACCCGTAGGATATGTAATTTTATTTAAAACAGCCGCTTTTGCATATTGAAGCACGCTACTATTAATATTATCTTTGTAATCATAATAGTGCATATATTCTCTGGCAATATTAAATTTATAAATATCAATAAAATTCGAATTATTTGTCAATACACCATTATAGTTCCCCCAATAGTCCTTTGCATACGAAGTTTTTTTCGGTAATACTTCAGTATCGTATTCAAAAACATAAGGATTCTGACCTGTTTCTTTAACAGACAATAATTTTAATCGGTGTGTGAGTTCCTGAGGTGTTTTAATAACTGAAATCGAGCTTGATAGAAAAGAATCCGAATTGGTCCCTGATGTGTGACCAATAAAATAATCGTAACTAAAATCAATTTTTTTAATTATACTTCCGGCTGTTGTTTTACGCAATTCAATATTATCTAATTTTTTTGATCCGACTAAATCAATTCTATCCGAATAATTAAATGATAATACCCCTTTAGAAAATGTTATTTTATTTAGATAAGAATAAGGTTGACTGGTATAAGAATAACTGGTAAATGTATCACTCATTTCATTCGGAAATGGTTTAAATCCCATTTGTGTATCATAAAAAACCTTGGATTGTGAAACACTAGGGTAATTTTTAATTGGATTTGTAGTCGTATAATCTAAATACAAAGTATCACCGATATTTGTAACTATTTGTGTGAGCTGATAGGCTCGTGATGAAACAGTACCTGCTATATCCGGTGCTGTAGTTGAAGGAACTTGAGGCCAAGCTTCTTGTTGTGAAGTATTTTGATCAATTATTGTTTGTTCTTTTAAAGTAAAAGTAAAAACATGCCCATCCGGGACCAAAATAGCAAAATTAGTAGGAGCATCAACACCATTATAATTAAATGCAGTGATTTTAACTTTATTATCAGTAAGACATACAAATTGATCATTTTTCCAATCAAGAATAAATTTTCCTGAATATCCAGGAACAGTAAAACTAAAAATATCAGGTTGAAAATCTTTTTGACCTAGTACTAAAGTATTGACATAGTTGTTATCTCCGAAAAGATATGCAGTTGGAATTTCTCCAGTACTTGAATTTTGGGGTGCACCACTAAGTCCAAGCAAAAAAATATCACAATTACTCACAATAGAGCTACCTGAAGGACATGAACCATTACATTGTACATCAATAATATTAGCAAAATTTGGCATCGTACGATTTCTGGTTAGTGATGCAAAATCATCAAATCCTTCAACTTGTTGTATAATGCTCCAATTTGCGTTTAATGTCCAGCCCAAACCTGCTGATCCTGCTTCTTCCTCGACTTTAAATCCATTAGAATAATAATTTAGTTTAATAGGAATAGTAAGTCCTTTGGCTTCAATATTATAAATTGGAATTGAAATTTCTGGGATGCCGGTGTACTTACTAACTGGTGTTTCAGTAAATTTTAAGAATTCAAAACTTTTAGGACTTGTAGGCGTTAAGGCTGGCAATTTATTTGATTCATTTACCTGGCTTAAACATAATAATGGAAAGAAAAGGAAAAAAAAGATTTGCTTCATATTTTATTTTTGTAAAATTACTTGTGACTAATTAGCATAAACAGTGATTTTAGCATAATCATGAGCAAAAAAGATAATAAATCACAAATTATCATATATTAAAAAGCATTTTTGATTATGTAACTTAAATAAATATTAAATATTTAAAAAATTAACACAATGATACTTTTTTTCTTTCAATCAATATAGATTTAATTTGTAAGCAAAAGTAGACATATGATTAAGTATTTAAAGATTAGCAACTTAAGATATAACAGATGAGTTTTTGTATAGTTAAACAATTTTAATCATGAAAAAAAGAAATAAACGTAATGAGTCTGTCATGTAAACTATTGTATGCGAGTTTTTTAACTAACAACCTTGTTCTATAGGAGCTAAAGCATTTTTATGAGTTAAAAATGTCCAGTCTTCAATAAAAGAAAAGTTTTCAGTACTGTCTTTATAATTCAGCTATCGCTCTTCTAAAATTTTTAAATACAGCACTCAGCTCAATAAAGCTATTGGGTTTTCTCAAAAACCTTTCGACAAAGTGGATTATAGATTGATTTTATGCGGCATTTGCTGAGTATACGGAATAAATAATTACAGAAATTTCCTTCATTTTGTTTATCTTTTCCTCTAGAAATTAACTCCATTCAAAACTGGTATATTGTAATTAAGGAATTTTAGGTCAGGCAGAATTTCAGTACTTTTCAAAATTGCAGAGTTAACAAGATTCATTTCCACATCGGCAGGAAAGATTTTTATCTAATAAATCATAGCTTGGATAAGTACATCAGCATCATCACTGTCATCGTGAATGAATAATATATTTTAAATAGCATAGACCATATGTGGCTATTGTAACTGATAAAGATTTATTACCTTTCACGCCACTATTTTCCTAATATTATCAATATTTATATAAAAGGCCTGTGCTTGTAAATATAGGCCAGATATTTATATCAGAGTGGTGCAATACTAAAATTTACTCTTGATTCTTATCTTCTTATTAGCATTAAAATTGATAGTATTATATGCTGTGTCGGTGAAGAATGTATAAGTTTCTTTTTCTTCTGCTAAAGTTTTCTCCAACAGCAAAACTGCATATCATCATGCAATGAGGTTGCAAAAACTACAAGCTTGCGGTATGTTAAAAATTTATATTATACATTTTTTTTGATGCAGCAATGTTCGATTTCTTCACTATGCTTTCCTTCTTTGATTAGACCTTCCATAGCATCACATTTTTAGCTGTAGCTTTCTTACTTGTTAGCGAAAAATGTTTCAGGCTTTTAGCCTGCTCGTTCGTTAGCGCGAGGTGATTATTTATTGCTGTGATTAAATTTTCCGAATTTTCATTTTTAGACATTTTAGACAGTATTTTGGTTACTGCTTTTTCAGTTAGTATCTTTTAATGAATCAACAAATAATTCTCTGAGTTTCTCAGAACGGTGGGAGATTTAGCTTTGTAGTTTAATCATTATTAAAATGATAAGTGTATTTATTAAACTTTTATTTGTAATTCTTATAAAGCTCGTATTAATAGTCATCTAATAAAAGATTCATCAGTCTCTTTGAATTACGATTAAATTCAAATTTGACATATTAAAAAAGCTGTTTAGAATTTTAAACAGCTTTTTTTTTGTAATTCCCAGAAATTCAAAACTTAAAAACCTCAACATCTTATAAAATTACATTGACCCTTTCAGGGCATTGTATTCATTTGTCATATCAAGAGATCTGTAAACTCCTAACAGGGTTTTTGTTACATCGGGATTTTTAGGTTCAATATCGAGTGCTTTCTTAAGATACGGAATTGCACTTCTGGCAATATCATCTTTTTTGGCATTTAGCTTATCATATTGCTGCATCTCACTTGGAGAAGTTCCCAGAGAAGATATTTCATCAACCAAAGATTTTTTTAATTGCAGTTTCAAATATGCCAGATTAATATAGGCATCGATATAATTAGGATTTAGCTCTAAAACATAATTATAAATCTTTTCTGCATTTGCAAAATCTTTTTTCTCCAGATAAGAATATGCCAGATTATTGTTTATTTCTATTTTCTTAGAAGGAACAGATTCGGTTCTTGGTTTTTCATAAAGTCCCTGCTCAATAGCTGATTGTCTGGCTTTTGGCGAAATAAAGAGATCTTCTTCTTTTGTTTTCTTATTTGTAGCAAAGTAGAGAACGCCTTTTCCTGAATAATTAATCTTTTTTAATCGCTCGTAATATTTAATCGCCGAATCGTAATCTTTAGCATTTATAGATGAAGCTGCAGCATTGACTAAGTTTAAGGTGTCTTTTTTATCAAACATATAAACTTCATAACTTTTGGCAGCACTTTCTTTGAAATTACCTGCTTTAAAGTCAGTCATTGCTCCATTAACAAGCTTAGATTTCATTTCTTTTAATGCCGCATTCGCCTTTACAGTATATTTAAATTTACCCGATTCGTTTTCGAATAAAAAAACATCCTGATAAGCTTGTGAAGCCAATGTAAAATTGTTGGCTGCATCGATATTTTTGACAGCCAGATCTTTTAGTACATTTCCTTTTAAAAAATAAAAATCAGATTTATCACCATCCGGGGCATTGATAATTAGATATTCAGTCTTGTTTAAAATAGTTAATGCAGCCTGAGAATCTCCTTTTTCAAAAAGCCCCTGGGCTTCTTTAATTTGCGCACTTTGAGAATAGCCGCAGACATTTATCAAAATTATTGATAATAGTAAAAGTTTCATTTTCATGGTATATCAGGTTTGATTGTTAGTTAGATTTTGGGTCAAAGCAATTTATAAAGTTGAACGCATTTGATATTTTTTATAAATATCCTGCTGAAGTAAATTTATCAATCTACTTTTCTTTATTTAAAATTGTACTTTCAAAACCTGTGACAGGATTTAAAAGTCATCAAACTGATATTTAATTAAAGTAATTTTTTATCATATTAAATATTTTAAGGGGTTAG
>NZ_QETH01000107.1 GCF_003105115.1 Flavobacterium sp. HTF
CACCTCTTCCCATCCCGAACAGAGTAGTTAAGCCCGCCTGCGCAGATGGTACTGCAGTTATGTGGGAGAGTATGTCGTCGCCTTTCTTTTGAAAACCCTATCCAAATCGGATAGGGTTTTTTGTTTTATAACTTTTTGATAGTTGAGTTTAGACCTATAGTCAGCCTCAAAATCTGTAGATCTAAAGGATTGTACAGCTAAAAAGAATAATTTTTATAGCCTCCTTAGATTAAAGTTTTCTTTTAGCTATGTTGTTTTATGTCATTAAACTAGAATAGGCTTTTAAAATGCTGTTTTATAGTTCATTTAATTTGTTATGATATATTTTGAGAATTATTGATTGAGTTTAAGATGTAGTTTGGAAAAATATTAGTTAATTGTCTTAAATAGCACAGTGTTTTTCTAGACTCAACAAATATTAAATTAACAGATTTTATAAAACAAAGAATAAAAAAAACTCCATTATTTCTAATGGAGCCTATATTTGAGAAATATTTTATGTTGTTTTCATAAACTTCTTTTTATGGATCTATTGCTTTACGATTTTCACCCTTCTTCCAAAAACACTAAAATAAAGTATTATAATAAAGCAAAATAATGGAATGATATACCCTGATTGGATGTCATCATGTTTAATATCAATTAGTGTACCCATTGCATAAGGGAGGATAGCTCCACCGACAATAGACATTACTAACCAGGATGAGCCGGTTTCAGTATTTGATTTTAATCCAACCAGACCCAAAGAAAAAATGGTGGGAAACATTATAGACATAAAAAAGCCAATTCCGCCCAGTGCATAAATGATATAAATTCCTGATCCATAAATTGCCACCAAACAAAGGAAAGCGCTTATTACGCAATAAATAGAAAGCAAAATATAATCTTTAATGAATTTTAAGAGAAATGTTCCACTAAAACGCCCCATCATAAATAAGAAGCCATAAATGCCAAGATAATAGGCTGCTGTTTTTTCATCTAAACCAGCTTCTTTTTGTGCTATTCGAACAAAAAAACTGGTTACACAAACTTGTGCCCCAACATAAAAAAATTGTGCTACAACTGCCCAACTTAAATGTTTGTATTTCAAAACAGAAAAGAATCCCGGTTTGACTTCATTTTCTGTTGGTTTGGATTTCATAGAAGGTAAATGCATGAAATAAAAAATAATAGCTACTAAAATCAATACGCTTCCTAGAATGATGTAAGGTACTTTTACAGTTGAAGCTTCTTCTAATAAATAAGATACTCTTGTGGTATCAGACATTTCAGCCATCTGTTCTCGAGTATAATTAACTCCAGACAATATAAAGATACCTCCCAAAACAGGACCTAACATAGCTGCTAAACCATTAAATGAAGCAGCTAAATTTAATCTAGAGGAAGATGACTCTGGAGGGCCTAAAATAGCTGCATACGGATTAGCACTGGTTTCTAAAATGGTCAAGCCACAACCAATGATAAACAACGCAAACAGAAAAAGTTCATATGTTCTGGTGTTTGCTGCTGGTATAAATAGAAATGCTCCTGCTGCAAAAACTAATAAACCCGTTATAATACTATTTTTATATCCAATTTTTTTGATAATAATTCCGGCAGGAATAGCCATTACAAAATAAGCAAAAAAGATTGCAGTATCAATTAATGTAGATTGTCGGTTGTTAAGTTGACAGGCTTTTTTTAAATGTGGAATCAATATCCCATCTAAGCCATGTGCCATTCCCCAAAGGAAAAATAAGCTGGTAATTAAGATGAATGGTAAAAGATATTTATTACCATTTCCGCCTTCGGTTGGAACTTCGTGTTGATCACCTGTTTGGTTTGTTAGTTGCATTATGAGGTTTTTTTAGTTAATGAGTTTTTTAGTTGTAAAGCTGCAAAGAAACAAAAGATCAAAGTTTAAGAATTGTTGAGAAAAACTTCGCGCTTCTGCATTCTTGCCTGATAATTTAAGGTGGTTTATAGTGGTTTCTTTTTTACTAAAAGTAAATGATCACATACCAAAACGACTTCACCGTGTTGGTTTATAATTTCTACATGTTCAGTTACCGTACCCATATCAGGTTTTTTGGCTTCTCCTTTTTCGGAAATTGTAATTTCAGAATGAATTGTGTCACCAATATGTACCGGTTTTACAAATCTCATGCGATCGTATCCTTTTGAGAAAGCTTCCGGATTTATTTCAGATGCTGTTAAACCAATTCCAATGCTAAAAACCATTGTTCCGTGAGCAATTCGTTGTCCAAAAGGTTGTGTCTTACACCATTCTTCATCCATATGATGAGGAAAAAAATCTCCGGTATGTCCGGCATGAACCACAAAATCAGTTTCAGTTATAGTTCTCCCGAATGTTACTCGTTTATCTTCGAGTTTGTAATCTTCAAAAAAAGTCGATTTGAAATACATAGTTTTATTTTTTATAATTCATTTAATGAAACACCGCCAGCATTGCTGCTTTTGTAACAGGCTTCTACTACTTTCATAGTTCCAAGAACATCCTGGACACTTGCTGATAATATTTTGTCAGATCCTTCTTTAAAACGCATTAAGTTTGACATGGCTCCAATAAATGCTTCAGGAAACCAGGAACTTTCCAGTTGTACTTTTGTCCATTCATATTCATTTTCACCTTCTTTAACCGGTAAAGCATATTCAAAAACATCAGGTAGTCCATCAGGATAATTCATCAACAATCCCATTTTGGCTTTGATTGCTCCTTTTGTTCCTTCCCACTTAATATAACTTTCTTCGTGTTTTGGCCCAAAATGATGATCATGATTGGTATTGATTACAACATGCATGCTTTCACCATAATCTAAAATAATAGTAGACCGGCTTGAAGATAATTTCTTTAATGGATGTTTGGCTGTTTTTGCCATTACACTATTTGGGTTTCCTAAGAACGAGCGGATACAGTCGATATAGTGTACACTATGAAAAAGAATTTCTAATCTTGGATGTTCTTTTATTAGCGGAAATAATTCCCATGGGGTATTTACAGTAACTTTAAATTCTAAATCGTATAATTCTCCAATAATTCCCTGATTAATCATATATCTGGCGGCACTGACAAAAGAGGCAAAGCGCAATTGAAAATTTATAGCAGCAACCAGATTTTTGCGTTCACAAACAGCTACAATTTCACGTGCCTGTGCTAAATCATTTCCCATTGGTTTCTGAATCAGAACTGCAGCACCGTCAGGAAGCTGTTCTAAAATTTCAATGTATTGATCGGGCAAAACGGTAATATCATAAACAGCATTTTTAGGAGCATTTTTTACGGCCTCGGCAACATTCTCAAAAACATGTTCAATTTTAAATTGTTTTGCTAAATCATATGCTTTAGAAATGGTTCTGTTCGTAATACCAAAAACACTAAAACCAGCCATCTCATAAGCCGGAAGGTGAGCATCTTTTACAATACCACTCGCACCAATAATAATGATGGGCTGAACAGTTTCGGGCAGTAAAGGTTTATATGGAATATTCATTTTTTAAATTTTTGAGTTCGTAAATCTTTGCCAGATTTAAAATTTGACAAGTTCTTAGTTCCTTAATTGTTGAATTGCATTTTGGGTTTCTTCTAAAAGTCTTTCAGATGAAATACCAGTTTCTATTGCTTTCAAAACCATCTGATCAATCAATTCGGCTACTTTTGGCCATATTGGAGTCTGTGGTAAAGTAAGTGCGTTTTCGTGCAGCATTTCTAATTTGTGATAAAACGGTATGATTTTGTTTATTTCAGGATCGTTCCAGGTTGATTTTCTGCATCCAATTCCACCTTCAATAGTTAAAATTTTATCGTTTTCAGGCGCAATTGCGAATTGTAAAAAATCATAAGCTAATTTCTGATGTTTACTTCCCGAACCAATTGTGTATAGCCAGTAGACATTCAGAGAAGCTGTTTTATGATTTTTATCGAACGGAAGTTCAGCAATATCAACTTTGCCCTTTACTTTAGATTCTTCGATAACTTCACACATAGAAGCAAATCCAAACCAATTAATTGCCATTGCGGCTTGTCCTTCGGCGAAAGCCATACCTGCTTCTACAGAACCAAATACTTTTGATTTCGGGTGAACAGCATTTTTATTATTAACCACAGATCTATAAAAATCTAAAGCTTCTACAGCTGAAGAAGTATTGATATTAATCTTATTTTGATTATCGACCAGAGTACCGCCGCGGGTCCATAACTGAAGACAAAAATCAAAAACCATATTGTGACCGTCGGGGAAATTGGCAAAAACACAGCCATATAAGTTTTCTTCAGGCCGGTTAAAAAACGTTGCAATCTGAACAAACTCATCCCAGGTTTTTGGAGGCTGAAGCTCATAACCAAATTGCTTTTCGAAATTTTCCTTTTCTATTGAATTTTCAAATAAATCTTTTCGAAAAATGAGACATTCAGGGCCATCATGAAACGGAAGGCCATAAGTCCCATTATTAATTTGCTGTAAGCGTAACAACGAATTATGCCAGCCATCAGGATAATTCTGAGGTGCATTTTGTTTGATAAATGGATTTAAATCTAGAATCGCTTTTTCGTTTGCTGCATCAAAAACCCAATCGGTATTAAGATGTGCAATATCCCATTTTCCGTTTTGAAGTCCTTTTTGAGCAATAGTCTGTTCGTAAAGATCATGCAATTCTAATGGAATCATTTCGGCTTCAGCCTGAATATTGTTTTTCAGACAAAATGCGTCCCATAGCTTTTGTAAAGTAGTTTCAAAAGGATCAAATTTTCTAACA
This sequence comes from Flavobacterium sp. HTF, assembly GCF_003105115.1. Taxonomy (GTDB): domain Bacteria; phylum Bacteroidota; class Bacteroidia; order Flavobacteriales; family Flavobacteriaceae; genus Flavobacterium. Next base: position 4,753 of record NZ_QETH01000107.1, read on the forward strand.
GCGATTCTTATCTTTTCCATCAGCAATCAATAAATTCTTTAATAATTCGCTCGTTGTCCTGACCTAATTTTGGAGAACCTTTATCTGAAATTAAATATTCTCCATCTATTTTTATCGGACATCTGGTTGTTTTGTACTGATAACCATCTGTCATCTGAACTTCTTGTGTAAAGTCTAAAACCTTAAAACCATCTTCTGCAAAAAGCTGATGATAATTTAATACACTGGCACACCAGATATCTGCCGGTTCTAAAATGTCTAACCAAAATTGAGTATCCTGAGTTTGTAAATGCGAAGCCAGAATATTTTTGATTTCATCCCGTAACGTAAATTTATTTTCAGGAAATGCCAGTAAGGCATCGCATTTTAGAAGTGAAGCTAAAACCGGAATTGATCCCATAGCTAAAGCTAAATAACCATTTTTTGTTTGGTAAATTCCGTATGGTGCTCCCAAATAGGCGTGTGCATTATTGCTTTTTGTTCTGACAGGTAATTCACCACCATCATTGAAATGAGTAGTAATTGTTTCAAACTGAAAATCGTAAGCAGATTCTAACATACTAACTTCGATTTTTGCTCCAATATTATGAGTCGCTTTTCTGTATAAGGCAGCCAAAATTCCTTGAGCTAAGTGTGCGCCGGCCAGCATATCAATAATAGATAATCCCATTGGAACGGGACCGTCGTCCTGGTTTCCACTCAGCCAGGTTAGGGCAGTAAGAGATTGTAATAATAAATCCTGTCCCGGTAAATCTTTTAAATCGGGATGATGACCAAAACCGGAAATTGATCCGTAAATCACAGTCGGATTTATTGCTTTGACATCATCATAACTTAAACCAATACGTTCCATAACTCCGGGTCTGAAATTATGCATGACAACATCGGCTTTGGCTAATAATTTTTTTAATTTTTGAAGTTCATCTGCCTGTTTGAAATCAATGGCAAAGGATTCCTTGTTTCTGTTGATGGTATGAAAAACAGAAGATTCTCCGTTCATAATCAAATCAGAAGTATATAAGGTACGGCATATATCGCCTGTTCCCGGTTTTTCAATTTTTATAACGCGTGCGCCTAAATCAGCAAGTCGTAAACTGGCTGAAGGCCCCGAAAGAAACTGACTGAAATCTATAATTAAATAATCTTCTAATGGTTTCATTCTAATCGTTTAAAAAATTGGTTGTGTATTTTCTCATTGTCCTCGCCCACTTTTGGTGCAGCTTTTTTACTGACCAAAATAGCTCCGTCTAATTGTATCGGGCTTCTGGTTGTTACCAGACTTTTACCATCCGAATTTTTTACAGTTTGTTTTAAATTTAATTCGCTTACAAAAGGCTGATTGTCCAGTTCTTCGTAATTCAGAACTTTTCCACACCAGATTCCTTCCTTTTGAAGTAATTCAATCCAGAAATCTGCTGTTTGTGTGATTATTTTGTTCCCTAATATTTTTCTTATTTCATCTCTCGAAACAAACCATTGGTGTTTATCTGCATATTGGCTCAAATCTAATCCGAGGGTTTTTCCAATAAAAAGTAAATCGCCCATGGCCAGAGAAAGATAACCGTCCAGTGTTTGATAAATTCCATAAGGAGCACTCAAAAAGGCATGTGCGCTTCCTTTGACATCTCCTCTTTCCGGCAATTGTCCGCCATCGTTCAGAAAAGAGGTGATCGCCTCAAACTGAACATCCAGAACAGACTCCAATAAGCTTACTTCAACCAAAACCCCTTTTCCGCTTTTAGCTCTTTTAAGCAAGGCAGCCAAAATTCCCTGAACAAAATGATTTCCACACATTAAATCGGCGACAGCCAGTCCAAACGGAACAGGTCCCTGACTTTTTCTGCCGCTTAGCCAGCTTAAGCCGGAAAGAGATTGTAATAATAAATCCTGTCCCGGTTTTCTGGCCCATGGACCTTTATTTCCATATCCGGTAATTGTTCCGTATATAATCTTTGAATTAATTGCTAAAGTCTGATCAAAGTCTAATCCGATTTTTTCCATTACACCCGGTCTGAAATTATGTGTCATAATATCAGCTTTGGCAATCAGTTTTTTTATTAAAATCAAATCATCCGGATTTTTAAGATCGGCTGCAAAAGATTCTTTATTTCTGTTAATGGTATGAAATAGTAAACTGCTGTCATCAACAAAAAGATCTTTGATGCTTAATTGTCTGCAGGCTTCGCCTTTTAACGGGCGTTCAATTTTTATCACTCTTGCACCTAAATCGGCTAATTTTAAACCAGCAGAAGGTCCGGCCAAAAACTGGCAGAATTCAAGAACAATTAATCCTTCTAATGGTTTCATGTTGTTTGCAGGTTTAAAGATTTTGCGTAAAGCGCATCCATAACTTCTAAAACCTGCTCTTCGTTACCGCCATTCATCAAATATTCGCGAACGATATCTCCGGCATGATCCTGAAAATACATATGTCCTGAATATCTCGGACGAAGAAAAGCCCTTTCTAAAGCAGGTAAAGTATTTTTGAAATAATCGTTTGTTAACAGATTGATTCTTTCACTTTTCCACGCTTGTAAATGACCTGGCTGGCCACCGTTATCAGCAAATATATTCTGCTGAACGTGAGACGAACCAGTGAATTCAGCATATTTTATAGCTTCAGGAATATTTTTACTAAATGACGAAACTGCCAAACCTGTTCCTCCCAGTGAAGAAATCATCGGCTTGTTGTTTAATTCAACTAAATCGTAAAAATGAAGCAGTTTTCGGCTGTATCCTGTTCTCGAATAATTAGAATAACCATAAGCAAAAGGACAATACGCAATTTCATCTGAGTTGACCATAGCTTCATAAACCTGAATTGGATTTCTGTTGAAATTTGCCGGATCAATAAGCTGCGCTAATTCCCTAAACATCTGCAAAGCTTTTTTTCCTGTTTTTTTTGAAACGACTTTATCTTCAGACTGAAAAGGAGCTTCATTCAGGCTACAGCAAAACATATAAAAACTCATCAGAACATCTACAGGAATACCTGCAAAAGCAACAAGTCCTTTTTTGGCCAAAGCCAGTAAATCGTCATAAGTCTGGGGTACTTTTAAACCTTGTTTTTCTAAGATATCCAAACGCGCAGCTGCTACCGGAGTAGCTGCGTCAATTGGCAAAGCCCATAATTTATTATGAAAAACGTAACTGCCGTAAGAACGCCCGACAGTATTTATTTCCTGATCTTTTATATATTCCGGAGAAAGATAATCAGACAGGGGGAGGATGGCATTTGTATATGCTCCAAATCCGGTCCAGGGATGATCGATCACCAATAAATCGAATCTTTTTGCCAAATCTTCTATCGAAGCATCGGCAAATTCCTGTAAGCTTCTTTTCTCCCAGGTAATTTCAATTTTTGGATTTAGTTCGGTAAAACGCTGAGCTGTAGCTACCATTGGTAATAAACCTCTTGTATGATTCCAGGTTATTCCTTTTAATACCTTCATTTTTTTAGGATTTATGTTGAAAGTTCTAATTTGAAATTTAATAAATGTAAAAAACACATTTACAAATGTAGAAATAAGATTTAAACATGCAAGAAATCTTAACTTTAATAAAGGATCTTTTTTAGTTAAAGTTTAAACAAGAAGTAATTTTTTTACAAATCACTTAAAAAATGTGATAATTTTTTAAAGTATGATTATTTTAGGAGAAACTTATTAAAATATATCTCAAATATTGAGATTAAAAATTACATTTGTAAATGTGTTTTTTACATTTAATTTAAATTAAATCAAAAAGCAACAATTACACAATTCATTAAATGACTAAATAATTTTAAAGATGTTTTCATTAAAAAATAAAAAGGCTGTAATTACCGGTGGTGGCAGCGGAATAGGAAGAGCAATTGCAGTTTTGTTTGCCAAACAGGGAGCAGAAATTCACATTATTGATTTAACTATTGAAAGTGCTCAGGAAGCAGTAGCAGAAATTCAAAAATCCGGAGGGAAAGTATTCTCATATGCCTGTAATGTCGCAGACCAAAAAGAGGTTTCAGCTACATTTGAAAAAATAGGAAACATCAATATTCTCGTAAACAATGCAGGAATTGCAAATGTGGGCAAAGTTGACACTACAACAGAATCTGATTTTGACAGGGTTATGGATGTCAATGTAAAAGGAGTCTATAATTGTCTGTATGCTGCTATTCCACAATTCAGAATTTCGAACGGCGGGGTTATCATCAATATGGCTTCAATTGCAGCTTGGGTTGGTATCCCGGACAGGTTTGCTTATTCTACAGCCAAAGGAGCGGTAATGGCAATGACATTATCTGTAGCTAAAGATTATATGCATGAAAATATTCGTTGCAATTCCATTTCACCTGCGAGAGTTCATACCCCTTTTGTAGACGGCTTTATTTCAAAAAATTATGCCGGAAAAGAAGCAGAAATGTTCGAAAAATTATCCAAATCACAACCAATAGGAAGAATGGGAAAACCAGAAGAAATTGCTGCTTTGGCTTTATACTTATGTAGTGACGAAGCCGGATTTATTACAGGCTGCGATTATCCTATCGATGGAGGATTTATTAAATTAAATAACTAAAAAAAGAGACTAAGATTCTGATATACTAAGTTGCTAAGTTTTTGGCCTTAGAACCTAAAAAACAAATAATAATCAAAATAGAAAAAAAATGAAATTAATACGTTTTGGAGAAATCGGAAAAGAAAAACCAGGAGTTTTAATTGGTGAAAAGAGATATGATGTTTCGGCAATTGTTTCGGACTTTAACGAAAGTTTTTTCGAAGAAAATGGTTTAGAAAAATTGCAAAAAGCATTAGACAGTAATCCGACTTTACCGGAAGTAGATTCAAATGTGCGTTTAGGCTCTCCTGTAGCGAGACCTTCAAAAATAATCTGTATTGGATTAAACTATGTAGACCACTGTAAAGAAACAAATGCACCAATCCCAACGGAGCCTATTATCTTTTTTAAATCAACAACTTCTTTATGCGGTCCTGATGACGATTTGATTATTCCTAAAAACAGTGAAAAAACAGACTGGGAAGTTGAGCTTGCATTTGTAGTTGGAAAAAAAGCAAGTTATGTTGAAGAAGCGGAAGCTTTAGATTATGTTGCGGGTTATGCCTTGTTGAATGATTATAGCGAAAGAGCTTTTCAGTTAGAGCGTGGCGGACAATGGGCAAAAGGAAAAGGTAGTGATACATTTGCGCCTCTTGGACCATTTTTGGCTACTAAAGATGAAGTAAAAGATGTAGATAATTTATCAATGTGGCTTACTGTAAATGGTAAAAAATATCAGAATAGCAATACTTTAAATTTAGTTTTCAAGATTCCATATTTAGTTCATTACTTAAGCCAGTTTATGACATTGCTTCCTGGCGATATTATTAGTACAGGAACACCTCCGGGAGTTGGTTTAGGTATAAAACCAGATCCAATATATCTTAAAGCAGGAGATGTCGTAGAACTTGGAATCGAAGGTTTGGGAACAAGTAAGCAAACGGCAGTAGCCTATAAAAAGTAATTAAAGAAATTGCAAAGATGAAATTTATAGTATGTGAAAAGCCTCAGGAATTTGTTTTAAAAGAAACAGAAATGCCGGAACCAAAAGAAGGCGAAGTATTGCTGAAGATTAAAAGAATCGGAATCTGCGGAACAGATATTCATGCTTTTGGCGGAACACAGCCTTATTTTGAATATCCCAGAATTTTGGGGCACGAACTTGCTGCAGAATATATCAAAGGAAATGCTGAAGGTTTTAAACCTGGAGATAAAGTAACTTTTATCCCTTATTTTAATTGCGGAAAATGTGTTGCCTGCAGAAACGGACTTACAAATTGTTGTGTAAATATTAAAGTTTTCGGAGTTCATATTGATGGCGGAATGGCAGAGTATGTTACAATTCCGGAGCAATATTTACTTCACGGTCAGGACTTGGATTATGATGAACTGGCTTTGGTTGAGCCATTGGCCATTGCAGCGCACGGTGTAAGAAGAGCTGCGGTCAAACCAACTGATACCGTTTTGGTAATGGGAGCAGGACCAATTGGTATCGGTCTTATTCAGTTTGCAAAAATTGCAGGAGCCAAAGTTATCGTGATGGATATTAATGAGTACCGACTCAATTTTTGTAAAGAAGCGCTCAAGGCAGACGAAACTATAAATCCATTACACGATGATGTTGCAGCAAAACTCGCTGAAATTACAAATGGTGATATGGCTAATGTTGTAATTGATGCAACCGGAAACCGAAATGTAATGAACGGAGCTTTTAATTATATTTCTCACGGAGGGCGATTTGTTTTAGTCGGACTTCAAAAAGGAGAATTGAGTTTTAGCCACCCTGATTTTCATAAAAGAGAATCAACTTTAATGAGCAGCAGAAATGCAACCATTGAAGATTTTGAATATGTGATGAAATGCCTGAAAGAAGGAAAAATCGATCCGAAAAAATACATTACACACAGAACCAGTTTCTCAAATATGATTGACGATTTTGGAAAATTAATCGATCCAAAAAATAATGTAATTAAAGCCTTAATTGAGATTGAATAATTTGTAAAATGTGAATTGTGAGATGTAAAATGTGAAATTTTTTTATTGAAAGAAGATAAAATCTACTTTATCCTTTACATCTCACAATTCACAAAATACATTTCACATTTTACAAATCACATCTAACACAAAAAGAAATGGATTTAAATTTAAAAAATAAGATAATTGTTGTTTCAGGTTCTGCGGGAAAACAAGGCAGTATTGGAGAAACAATCATTAATCGAATTGCAGATGAAGGAGCGATTCCGATTTTGATTGACAGAAACAGCAGAGGATTGGATTATGCAGAAGCTTTTCAAAAAAGAGGAATAGATTCTTTATTTGTGCAGACCGATGTAACGGATCCCATAGAAATTGAAAATGCAGTTAAAACAATCGTCGCAAAATACGGTCGAATCGATGTCGTTATCAATAACGTTGGTGTAAATGACGGAGCCGGTTTAGATTCAAGTTATGAGGATTTTATGAATTCTTTGAAACTAAATGTAGTAAGTTATTTTTTGTTAGTTAAATATGCGCTTCCGTATTTAAAAGAATCCAAAGGAAATATATTGAATATAGGTTCTAAAGTTGCTTTGACAGGACAAGGAGGAACTTCAGGTTACGCTGCCGCGAAAGGTGGAGTTCTCGGTCTTACCAGAGAATGGGCAGTTGATCTGATTCAATTTGGAATCCGTTCAAATGCGATTATTATTGCAGAAAGTTATACTCCCGCATATGAAGACTGGATCAAAACAGTACCAGATGGCGAATTGGTTTTGAAAAAAATCAACAAAAGTATTCCGTTTGAAGGAAGAATGACAAAAACGGAAGAAATTGCAGATACAGCACTTTTCATTATTTCAGATCGCTCTTCTCATACAACAGGACAATTTGTTTTTGTTGATGGAGGATATGTACACCTGGATCGTGCTTTAATCAACGACGTAAATTAAACTTCTATGAATAACAGAATTGACGCACATCAGCACTTTTGGAAATTTGACCCCGTAAGAGACAGTTGGATCGATCATACCATGCAGAAAATTCAAAGAGATTTTTTGCCGGAAGATCTTTTGTGGCTGCTTACAGAAAATAATTTTGAAGGCTGTGTGGCCGTTCAGGCAAGTCAATCTGAAGAGGAAACAAACTTTCTAATAGATTTAGCAAAAAACAATAACTTTATAAAAGGCATTGTGGGCTGGGTAGATTTATGTGATAAAAATATCGCAGAAAGATTAGGTCATTTTTCAAGTCAGGAAAAAATCAAAGGTTTCAGGCATGTCGTTCAGGGAGAACCGGATGATTTTATGTTTAGAGAAGATTTCCGAAATGGGATAGCAGCACTAAAACAATATAATTACACCTATGATATTCTCATTTTTCATCGCCAGTTACCTGCAGCACTAAATCTAGTTAAAAGTTTTCCCAATCAGGCTTTTGTTATCGATCATATTGCAAAACCGGATATTAAATCGGGTGATATAATATCATGGAAAAAAGACATTGAAGAAATCGCAAAATACGAAAATGTTTCCTGCAAAATTTCAGGAATGGTAACCGAAGCCAACTGGAATTTATGGAAAGCTGGTGATTTAAAACCCTGTCTCGATGTTGTTTTTGAAAATTTTTCTGCTGACAAACTAATGTTTGGTTCCGACTGGCCAGTTTGCAATGTCGCGGCAGATTATGCTACAGTTGTAAAAACACTGGAAGATTATATTTCACATTTTTCAATTGAAGATCAAAATAAGATTTGGTATCAAAATGCAAAATCATTCTATAAACTCTGATTTAAATAAAGATTATATAAAAAAGTGCTTTCAAAATCAATTCCGGTTGATAAAATTTGAAAGCACTTTTTTTATTGCTAAAAATATTGAAATAAGTGCTTTTGACAAAGGATAGTACAGGATAGTTATGTTTTTTACATTCTCTTATTTTACAATCAGATTGATCGTTAAAATAATATAAATGTCGAATACAATTATAACCAATATGAATTTTAAGCACGTAAGCTATTTATGGGATGAGTCCAGGGCCGCTGCCTTGGCAGGAGATGAAGTAGCGCTTTTTATTTATCGTTCC
>NZ_QETH01000108.1 GCF_003105115.1 Flavobacterium sp. HTF
AATTTCATGCTGATAAAACAATAGTTCAAAATTTTAGATTAATAAAATTAAGTATGATACAATTTTTAAAATATGAAAACTGAAATCAAAGAGATGTCCAAATTACCAGACTTTGTATTTATACTGTTTGGAATACAATTCATTATTTTTTTATTTCTGTTTACAGAAGAAAAAAAAGCAGATCTGGGACTTTTATATATTTTATTACCCATAACGCTAATTTTAGTTTTTTTAAGAATGACAGTTATATTAGATGCAAAAGCATTTAGATATAAATTATTTCCTTTTCAAATTACTTATAGAACTATAGAATGGGATCAGATTGAGAAAATTCAAATTTCAAAAATTGATGCTCTTTCTGATTTTCTGGGTTGGGGACTGAGATATTCTAAAAAGTATGGTTGGAGTTATATATTTAATTCAAATAATGTTATTTCCTTAATATTTAAAAATGGTAAAAAAGTAACAATGACTATTAAAAACAAAGAAGAAGTAGTGCAGTTTTTAAATGATAATAAAATTTCTTTCAATATCTGATTCACTGGAAACTTCTTATTTAAATTGATTTTTGACATTGCAGTTCACAATCCTTATATTTGCGCAAATTATTTTAAAAAATGAAGAATCTAGTTGAAGAATTAAAATGGCGCGGGTTATATCACGACAGTATGCCTGGAACGGAAGAACAATTACTGAAAGAAGTAACAACAGCGTATATTGGTTTTGATCCAACTGCAGATTCACTTCATATCGGAAGTATGGTTCAGATTATTTTATTGGTTCATTTAAAGAATTTCGGTCACCAGCCTATTGCTTTGGTTGGAGGTGCGACAGGAATGATTGGTGATCCATCTGGAAAATCAGACGAAAGAAATTTATTAAACGAAGAAACCCTGGCTAAAAACGTAGCCGGAATCAAAAGTGTTTTATCCCGTTTCCTGGATTTTAATTCGACTGATAAAAATGCTCCGGTAATGGTGAATAACTACGATTGGATGAAGGAGTTTTCGTTTATTGATTTTGCACGTGAAGTTGGAAAACGTATCACGGTAAATTATATGATGGCGAAAGATTCTGTTAAGAAAAGACTTAGCGGAGAAGGTGAAGGAATGTCTTTCACAGAATTTACATACCAATTAATTCAGGGATACGATTTTTATCATTTATATAAAAACAATAACTGCCTTTTGCAAATGGGAGGTTCTGACCAATGGGGGAATATTACCACAGGTACGGAATTAGTACGCAGAATGGGAGGGGAAAGTGCAAAAGCATTTGCATTGACAACACCTTTGATTACAAAAGCGGACGGTTCTAAATTCGGGAAATCTGAAGGAGGGAATGTCTGGCTGGATGCTGATAAAACTTCTGTATATAAATTTTACCAGTTTTGGGTAAATGCAACCGATGTTGATGCAGAAAAATATATCAAGATTTTTACTTTCCTTGATAAAGAAACTATTGATGCATTAATCGAAGAGCACAAAGCAGCTCCTCATCTAAGGGTTTTACAAAAGAAACTGGCAGAAGAAATTACGATTTTTGTTCACAGTAAAGAAGAACTGGAAAAAGCAATTCAGGCGTCGAACATTTTGTTTGGAAATTCTACAGCAGAAGATTTAAAGAAATTAGATGAAGCTACTTTTTTAGAAGTTTTTGACGGAGTTCCTCAGGCAGAAATTGCGAAAGCTGATCTTGAAAACGGATTGGATATTGTTACGGTTTTAAACGAAAAAACAGGTTTCTTTAAATCAAACGGAGAAGCAAGAAGAGCTTTAACAGCAAATTCAATTTCTGTAAACAGAGAAAAAATCAAAGAAGATTTTGTGTTGACAGCAAATGATTTAATTAACAATCAATTTGTGTTATTACAAAGCGGAAAGAAAAATTATTTTGTGATTAGAGTGGTTTAATATTATAAAACCATCAAATTACATCCACGAATATCAGAATTATCAAAACGTCCCAATACCTCGAAAGAGTTGTTGGGATTTTTTTTGCCTAAATCCTGAGTCGCAATAAACGAGCATGAATTGATATTGGCTAAATCAATCACGTTGATTCCGCCGGTTTTTCCGTCTTTGACATAAGTAAGGGCATCTTCCGGATCACGGACTAAAATATTCATCCAGCCCGGACATTCAAAAATACCTTCTCCTAAAGAATAGGCTTGTCCTAAAAGTTCTGTCATTCCATACTCAGAATGTATGGCATTTACCCCAAAACCTTTGCAAAGCTGTTCGTGTAATTCTTCGCGAATCATTTCTTTGCGTTTGCCTTTCATTCCGCCGGTTTCCATGATAATGGTATTTTGCAGCTGAAATTGGTGTTTTTCAATTAAATCCAACAAAGCATAAGTGACACCGATTAAAATAGTATTTTGTCCTGATTGGTCTAATTCGATAAGCTTTTGGGTAAGTTCTTCGTGGTTGTGTAAATAAAACCCACTTTCGGGCTGATTAGATTGTTTTATGAGATCATCGACCATATAAATTAACGAAGACCCTTCGCGTTCGAGATAAGACGGCAAAAGGGCTAAAACAACATAATCTTCGATATTGCCATAGAATTCAGAAAATCCTTTTCGATAACTTTCCTCATAAAGCGTAACATCGGTTACTAAATGTCTGCTGGTGATCATTCCGGTGGTTCCGCTGCTCGTAAAAGTTACCTGAGCAGGATTATTGTTTGAAACAACATCATGACTTTTGAAGAACTGGATTGGTAAAAAAGGGATTTGCTGTAATGATTTTACCTGTTGCGGATTTACTTTTAGAAAATCGCAAAAATCACGATATACTTTGTTGTTCTCGTGCTGAAAACGAAACACTTTTAGTGCTGTTTTTTCAAATTGTTTCTGACTCGAAATGGTAAATATATCGTTGGCTGTAATCAAAACTTTTTTTGTGCAAAGGTAAGTATAATTATAAATAGTTTCTAGTTTCAATACTGGTTTTCACTTGTGAAGAAGACTAGGATTAAAAACAAAAAAGGCTGTTCGGTATTTGAACAGCCTTATATTATTATTTTTAGTTACGTCTATCGGATAATCAACTTTCGTGTTGCCGAAGCGTTTTCTTCACTGATCTTTATGATATACACTCCGGGAGTTAAATCACTAACGTTTAATTCTCTTGAAACTAAATGTGTCTGGATAACTTTTTTTCCTAAAAGGTCAAAGATGATAATTTCTTTTTCTAAATCATTTTTAGATGAAATATATACTTTACCACTTGTAACGGGATTAGGGTACAAGCTTAGTCCCTCTATAGTAGCTCCATCCTGAGGTTTTGACGTTTGTATACGGTCCTAAGCAAAAGCACCAGTAGTAAAGAAAAAAGCCAGTAAGATTATAATATAAAAGTAGTTTTTTGCCATCGCATTTTTTTAGATAAGTAAATATACAAAAAAAATTACAAAAAGTACGCCAAAAAAAAACATCCTAAAATTTTAGGATGTTTTTAACATTATAAGTTAGAGCTAATTACAACAGAATAATTTCTGATGTCTTAGTTTTAGATGGTTTATTCATATTTAGATATCTTAAACCTATTAGAAAAAAATGGGTATAAAAAAAGCAGTCTGAAAATTAATTCAGACTGCTTAATTCTATTGTTTTTAACTAATTACTTAGTCCAGTTAGCCCAAGTTGGTAATTCAACACCAGCACCAGCTCCAACAGCACCTGTAGTTGTTCCAGACAATGTAGGTCCGGTTGTCTCAGTGATTTGTGCACCAAATGTGTAGTTTGCGATTGTAAATAATCCAGCAGCGATGTTTGCAGTAACACCAGCATCTGCAGATAATTTAACAAGTTCTTTAGGCATATCGTCAGCTACATAAAGATTTGTGTATGATTGTTTTCCACCACCATCTTTATAGTTGATTGCTTTTTCGTCAGCTTTGAAAAGAGCTCCACCTTTAATGATTGAGAAGTTAACTAATTTAGCACTTGTCATTGGAAGACCATCTTTTGGGTTTTTCTCGTTGTTAGATCCTTCAACTCCCGCTTTTGTTACACCTTTGATGTATACGTTAGTTGCAGTTCCCTGCCATCCGTCAGCGAAATCTAATGAATCATCATAAGAGTTCTCGATTACAAGATTTGTAGCATTTACAGCTCCTCCGAAAAATTCGATACCGTCATCACCACTTTCGTAAGTATAGATATCAGATACTACTGTTCCAGAACCTACTCCGAAGAAAGATACACCATTGTATTCTTTAGTAGCAGAGAATTTAGAACCAGTGTAAGAAATTTTCAAGAAGTTGATGTTTCCAGAAGAATCTGCATTATTATTTCCACCGTAGCTTAAACCACCTACTTCAGAAGTACCATTATCTCCAGTATTTACTTTACCATTACCAGCAATGATTAATCCACCCCAGTCACTTTCAGTTGGGCTTGCTTTTCCAGATGTCATAATAACTGGTTTAGCAGCAGTACCATTGATGTTGATTTTAGCGTTTCTTTCTACAGCAATATATAAAGATGTAGATAATGCAGTTGCAGAACTTTTAATTACTGTTCCAGCAGGAATTACTAAAGTAGCTCCACCTTTAACAACTAAACCTCCAGTTAAAGTGTAAGTTTTAGTTGGGTCCAAAGTTACAACACCATCTTTAATTTCTCCTTTTAGATCATCAACTTTTAATTCGAAAGAACTTTTGTTGTCATCGTTGTTGTTGTTGTTATTGTCATCAGAACTACAACCTGTTACAGCAAGTCCTAATATTGCAGCCATTGCAAAAAATGATTTTTTCATTGTTGTTGTGTTTTTTATTGTTTTATTTTATTAAGGCAAAGTAAAAGAACATATGTTTTTGTTGAGTTAAGACCATATTAATAATACATTAAGGATGTTGGTTGGAAATAATTTTACTTAATGTAAAGTTTACATTGAAACTGAATTAAAAAAAAGGCGGTTAGATAATACCTAACCGCCTTTTTTTAATTTTTATAAAGTGAATTTCTTAAAATGTATAGTTTAAAGTAAGCCTAAGATCAGAACCTGCTTTGTATGAAGTTACTGTGATATCTCCAACAGCTTCTTTTCCTGGTACTTCACCCTGAGCTTGTACACGTTTGAAAGTTGGGTTTAAAATATTGTTGTAAATCAAGCCTAATTTTAAATTCTTAGTTAAACTTGTGTTTACTATAAAGTCTAGTTTGTTTACGGCCTTATCAACCATGTTACCTAAAGCTCCTGTTCCAATTGTATTCAGTTTATCTGAAAAATAAGAGTAAGATACTGTTGCTGTTACATCATTATATTCTGAAAATTGTTTCATGAACGAAAGATTAGCATTGGCTAGAAAGGTAGAAGCTCCACTTAATTTGTCATTTGTAAAAGTAAAGTCAACTCCAAAACCGTTTTCTCTAAACACTTTTTCTTCGTCTAAGTCCTGATCTGTGTAAAGATATGATCCGTTTACGTCAAATGAAAGCTTTGTTTTTTTATTGTCACCATTGTCAATTTCAAAAATATCTTTTCTAATTTCTAATTCTACTCCGGCTACAGTTGCTTTATCACCTGTATTGGCATAAGTAATATCATTTGAAGAAGAATTTTCGAAAATTTCGTTTATTGGATTCTGAATGATTTTACCAAATGCAGTTACGGAAATTAGTTCTCCTGATTTTGGAAAATATTCCCATCCTAAATCGGCATTGTAATTTGTTGAAGGGTACAACTCAGGATTTCCTCTGTAAGCCTGTGCTACATCTTCAAAAACAATTGGCACTTTTTCTTTAAATTGAGGAAGCGTATAAGTTTTGCTCGCAGAAAACTTAAGGTTTTGCTTGTCGTTTAGTGTATATTTTGAGATTAAACTAGGTAAAATATTAAATTTTGAATAATCAGATTCATCTCCGTCAGGAACAATAGTCGTAACATAAGATGTATTCTGAACTAATTGCTCGAATCTTGCTCCTAGTATTACGCTCAATCTTTCAGTAAGTGAATATTGAACAGTAGCATATGCACTATTGATATCTAAGTTTCCATCGTAGAATTGAAAAATCCTGTTTGATGCAGAAGACCCAAAATGTGCCTCATCTAAATAAAAATCAACACGGTGAATGTCTTCTTTAGGGAATGATATAGCATTTCTGTTAGGGAAGAATGAGAATTGTTGCATTGAATAATCAAGTTTTTTCAATTTCCCTGAATACCCAACAGTTACTTTTCCTTTATATCCTTCATCTTCACTTTTTTTGTTGAAATTATAAGAAAGACCAACATTTGCAGAAAACTCGTTTTCTTTCAGATCTTGAAAAAATCTGTGGTTGTAAATGTTAGAGTTGGTGAAGAAAGTATAATCAATTCCATTGTCAGCATGTACAAAAGAGTTCTGCATACGATCTGGAACAGAACTGTTTGATATACTGTAACCTGCTGCCCAGTTAATGCTCCATTGATCATTAAATTTATTTTTCCCTGTTAATTGATTTACAATTAATTGAGTTTGTTCAAATGTGCCACGTTTGATAAATCCTGATATTTGCTGAAGAGCATCACCTCCACCATCAAAATTTTGGTTTGTTCCTTCGTATTCACTATAATCCTGTTCACTTGAATTTATGAATAAAGAGGTAAAAAATATTGAGTTTTTATTGTTGATTTTATAATCAGCAGTACCAATTACAGTTGATGTAGTGTTGTGTTTGTAAGCTGTTCTGAAAAAATCATTGTTGATGTTTCCTTCAGCATTGATGTTTCCTCTGCTGTATCCTTCAGTAAATCTGTTTTTTGCGCTAAATGAACCAGAAATGAAAGTACTTAATGAGCTTTCGTCAGTTAAATTGAATTTTTTTCCTGCTGATAACGTGTAAAAAGCATTTAAGACATTTTTGTTTTCCTGTCTGTCCCAGCTAGTTGCGTAGCTGTAAGGTTGTAAAGGCGAATTTGGTATTCCAGGTTTTTTAAATCCGGTATAAGATGGACCGTCTTGTAAATAAAAATGATCCTGTCCTAAAACATTTGTATTAGCACCTGTTCCAATTGAAAAGCTTACAAAAGGTTTTCCGCTAAATTTTTTTGCAGCAATATCGATATTTGCTCCTCCGAAATCGGCGTAATTTTGCGCTTCAAATGTTTTACTTATTCCAATGTTGTCTACAATATTTGTAGTGAAAATATCTAAAATTATGTTTTTGTTTGCCGGCGTGTTTGATGGTAACGGCAGGCCATTTAAAGTTGTTACATTGTAACGGTCACCTAAACCTCTTACGAAAACATTTCCAGAATCCTCTTGTTTAGAAATACCACTTACTTTTGCTACAGCGTTCGCTACATCATTAATACCTTTTCGGTTAATCTCCTCTGCACCAATAGCAGCTTTAAAAGCTACCGCATTTTTTTGGTCTAATAATAATGCAGATTCTTTTTGTTTGTTTGCAGTAGATTTTACAACAACATCTTTTAGTGTATAACCACCAGAAGAAAGTACCTGATCTGCTGTTGCAGTTTGTCCTGCAGCAACAGTTACAGCTTTCTCAACAGATTCGTAACCTACGAAACTAAAAATAATGGTATAGCTTCCCGGGTTTACACTTAGTGAATATTTCCCGTCAATGTCGGTGTTTGCACTAATATTTGTACCTTTAAGTAAAACATTTGCAAAAGGTAGTGGCTGATTATTAGATTCTTTGTCAGTTAATGTACCAGAAATTGTACCTTTGGTTTGAGCGATCGAAATCGTGCAGATAAATAATGTAAATAATAGAAATTTTAGATTGAATTTCATTTTTAGTTGTGTTTAATTTATTTTTTTGCAAAGAAAGAACCGCCTTGTAAAGTTCATGTTACGCACTTGTTATGTTTTTGTGTTCTGTAGATTATCAAATTGTTATGAGATTAAATTACCGTTAACAGCGAAATTTAACCGTCGATTTATTATTATATTTACCATCGCAATTAAAAAACATTAGATTTTTTACATAAAAATTTGATGAAAAAACTCAATTTTTGCTATTTTATGAAAAAAACACAAACCAAGATCTTATTAGTTGATGATGAACCGGATATCCTGGAAATTGTTGGCTATAACCTTGCTCAGGAAGGCTACCAGATTGTAACAGCTTCAAACGGTAAAGATGCAATCGCAAAAGCTCAAAAAGAATTACCGGATCTCATTATTATGGATGTAATGATGGCAGAAATGGATGGAATGGAAGCCTGCGAAAACATCAGAAAAATTCCTGAATTAAATAATGTAATCATAACATTTTTGACAGCAAGAAGCGAAGACTATTCTCAAGTTGCTGGTTTTGATGCCGGTGCAGACGATTATATCACCAAACCAATAAAACCAAAATTATTGGTAAGCAAAGTAAAGGCTTTGTTAAGAAGGTTAAAAGAACAAGAAGTTGTTACGGATACCTTAAATGTTGGCGGAATCGAAATTAACCGCGAGGAATATAAGATCATAAAAGGCAATGTAGAAATTGCTTTGCCAAGAAAAGAATTCGAATTGTTTTACTTACTGGCTTCAAAACCGGGAAAAGTTTTTAAAAGAGATGAAATCCTGGACAAAGTCTGGGGGAATGAAGTTGTAGTAGGAGGAAGAACGATCGATGTTCACATCAGAAAATTACGTGAAAAGATCGGGGAAGATCTTTTTAAAACAATAAAAGGAGTCGGTTATAAATTTGAAGTTTAGTTAAGTCTCTAAGATACTGAGGTTCTAAGATGCTAAGGCTCTTTTAACTACGGATTTTAGTAAAGATTTAAACTGATTTAAATTGTTTTAAAAACATTCAATACATTTAAACCATATAAGAAATTGAAGTTCGTTACATTTATATGAACTTTGATTTCTTATATGGTTTTTGAGTTAAGCTTACTTTTTCTTAATCTCCTAATGGTTAAATTAAATAATATCAATGAAAATTAATTTTAAAAAAACATACAAATTTGCTGTAAAATCGGCATTTTACATAAGCCTTTTTACAACTGGATTTGTATTGATATTAATGTCTTTATTTTATAAAGGGCAACTAAGACACCAGATTGCATTTGGAATAATTTTTATTATCTCAGTTTATATTTTCTCTTTTTTGGTTTTACAATATCGTGTAGAACGATTCATTTACAGAAGGGTGAAAAAAATATATGATGATGTTTCTTTACTGGAATCTACAACCCTCATCAATCAGCCTATAACTACAGATATGGAAACACTTTCACGGGAAGTGAAAAAGTTTGCCACCGATAAAAAACTTGAAATCGAAATGCTCGAAATTCGTGAGCAATATCGCAGGGAGTTTCTTGGGAATGTTTCGCATGAATTAAAAACACCCTTATTTACAGTTCAGGGATATGTTTCGACTTTGCTTGACGGAGCCATGGATGACAAACATATCCGAAAAAAATATTTAAAACGTGCCGAAAAAGGAGTAGAGCGCCTTATTTATATTGTTGAAGATCTCGACATGATTACCAAACTCGAATCTGGTGACCTGGATCTGGTAATGACGGATTTTGATATCGTTGAATTAATTCAGAATGTCTTTGATTTGCTGGAAATGAAAGCTGATAAAAAGAAAATCAAATTGGCTTTTGAAAGCAAGAATGTACAATCAGTTATCATACGCGGTGATCAGGACAGGATACAACAGGTTCTGGAAAACCTGATTGTGAATTCTATTAAATATGGTAAAGAAGGCGGTTTAACAGAAGTTGGTGTTGTAAATTTAACCAAGAAAAAAGTCTTAATCCGTATTAGTGATAATGGTGAAGGGGTTGAAAAACAAAACATACCAAGACTTTTTGAACGTTTTTACAGAGTTGATAAAAGCGGAACCCGGTCTGAAGGTGGTTCGGGACTTGGACTGGCAATCGTAAAACATATTATCGAAGCACATAAAGAGAAAGTATATGTGGAAAGTGAGTTCGGAATTGGATCTGAATTCTCATTTACGCTCGAAAAAACACACAAAGCACAAAAAACAGAGGTTAAAAAATTGTAACCTCTAATCATGCCAGATACCGTAAAATGAGGCGTTAAGGCCTTAATAATAATGGCGTAACCATTTATAAACAAATCTTCTTATTATCGTAACATCCTGTTAATGATTTCTTAACATTGGTGATACATCTTTGCACCTGAAATTGAGTGTGAAAGAAAAAAGATATAATGAGGATAAAATTATTGGCAATTTTTTTGCTGTTTGCGGTTGTTTCAAACGCACAAGAACTGAGTAAAGAAGACATAAAAAAAGAAGTAGTTCGCCTTCTTGATTCTATCAATAAAGCAAAACTTCCGGAAACCAAATCCGGAGGCGGCGTCGAAGAACATTGGTACGATAAAATTTCTTTAAGAGGATATGCTCAAATAAGATACAATGGTTTGTTTTCTACAAACGACAAAGTTTCCTGCGAACAATGCGATAAATCCTGGGGAACTACCTCTACAGCTCCGGATGCAAAAGCAAATAACGGACTTTTTATCAGACGTGCGCGTCTGGTATTTTCAGGACAAGTACATCCAAATGTCTTTTTCTATTTTCAGCCGGATTTTGCCAGTTCACCAAGTACCGGAATTCAAAACTTTGTACAGATTAGGGACTTATATTTTGATCTTTCTTTTGATAAGAAAAAAGAATATCGTGTACGTGTTGGACAAAGTAAGATTCCATATGGATTTGAGAATATGCAGTCAAGTTCACAACGTCTGACTTTAGACCGTGCCGATGGAATAAACAGCTCAATCGCAAATGAACGTGATTTAGGGATGTTCTTTTACTGGGCGCCAGCCGAAATCAGAAAGCGTTTTGAAATGCTTGTTAAAGACGGCTACAAAGGTTCCGGTGATTTTGGTGTATTTGCATTTGGGGTTTACAACGGACAGATTGCCAATAAAATAGACGGAAACAGAGATCTGAATGTTGTAACCAGAATTACATACCCATTTGTAATTGGTAGCCAGATTATTGAACCGGGACTTCAGGCCTATACCGGAAAATGGGCCTTTACAGGTGAAATTTCATCGGGCGTAATTGTTAATGACCCGCAGTATGTAAAAGACCAGAGAGTAGGGGCTACTTTCGTTTTATACCCAAGACCATTCGGAATCCAGACAGAATATAATATCGGGACAGGCCCAAGATACAATACCCTTACCAATACTGTTGATGAAACAGATTTAAATGGAGGATATGTATTATTGAATTACAAATGGGACATCAAAAAACAACATATTTATCCCTATGCCAAATTTCAGTATTATGACGGAGGAAAGAAATATGAAAAGGACGCCAGAAGCTATGTGGTAAGGGATTATCAGATAGGTGTAGAGTGGCAGCCCATAAAAGCTTTTGAACTTACAGCAGAATATGTTATTGCTGACAGAACATTTGTAGACAGTGCTCTGCCTGTTAACAGACAGCAAGGAAATTTATTGAGATTACAGGCTCAGTTCAACTTCTAAGCTTTATCTTCAAAAATAGAAAACAGAGTATCCCAGTCAATATTGTTTTTGAATTGGGATAAACCAGTAAACGATTTTACTTTTGAAAGATCTTCAATAGTAAAGTCGTTTTGCGTTGCATACGGTACCAAATTTTCATCCTGAAGTTTTATGGCCAGGTATTCCTGCTCGTATTGCCCCGGAGTTGGTATAAAAAACGCTTTTTTGCCCAGTTTTGCCAGATCCATAACGGTCGTGTAACCCGAACGGCATAAAACCAGTTCACTTTCGTTAAAAGTCTGTTCAAGTTGTTTCGAATTCATGAAATTGTAATAAGTTACATTTCCGATTTCCTGTTTTGTCTGGGTCTTTTCTACAACCCCTTTTACAAAAACAACTTTTCCATCAAAACGTTTTACTTCTTCCTGTAATTTTTCGTCCAGATAAGTGCGCTGAGGTTCCGGACCGGAAAGAATTACCATTAAATCATAAACCTTAGGTGTATCTTTCTGGCGCATTCTGCTCAATGGCCCGATATATTTTAAATTCAGCTCACTTGTTTTAAGATGTCCCAGTTCACCGGTTAGGTTTAACGTGTCATCTGTATCGGGAACCCAGCATTCCGAATATTTTTTTATAATATGCTGATGACATTTGCTGGTAAACCAGGTTGTATTTCCGGTCATCACATTCAATTGGTGCGTCATAAAAACAGAAGGGATTTTTCGGCTGAAAACGCCTAATCTGTTATCTGAAATGATACCATCAATACCATGTTTTCTGATCCATGATTTTACCATTTTCTTTTCATCAAGAATGGCGGTAATCATTTTAGGTAGATTTTTAATCAGTTTCCATTTAAAGTTTTTACCATTCTTCGCATATTCAATATGATAAGAAGGCAGTTCCAACGTTTCAATATAGGGAAACTCTTTTCGTAACAAGGCCAGTGCAATACCGTCAGAAGCTATTATCGGAATATAATTATTCTCCTGAAGTGCTTTTATAATAGGAATACATCTTGTAGCATGTCCTAAACCCCAGTTTAATGGAGCTACTAAAATAGTTTTATTCGCAGAATAGTCAATACTCATAATGTAAAGCTTTTTAAAAAACGAAGATATAGAAATATGTTTTGTGTGTTATTTTGGACGTATTACTAAATTATTAACTCTATAAGACTCAATTGTCCTTTGTTTTCTCATAAACAAGTCCAAAGCCGGCAAAAAACAAAATGTAAGGTTATTTGTGTGTTAAGCAGAGCCCAATTTTAAATAGCCTGTAAAAGGAACTCAAATTGAGATTATGTATTCTCCATGTTATTATTGTAGTATTAGTCTTATTTTTATTTAAATTTGAAATTATTAGCCTTAACATGATGACACGATTGTTTTTCTTACTATTTCTTATTATTTCTTTTAAAACTCATTCTCAGTCTTCGACAAAGGAACTGATTGATAGCGCAAATAGTATTTCCGATCACCAGAAAAAAACAGAACTGTTCCGAAAAATTGCATTAAGGCTTCAAAATTCTGATTGGGACAGAGCTATAAAATATATAGAACTAGCAGAAACCGAAGCAAAAAATACAGAAGAATCAGAACTTACTTTGGCTGGCGTATATATAACCGCAGGTAAGATGTATGCCTCAAAAGAAGTCCTGGATATTGCTTTACAATATTATTTAAAAGCGTATGAAATCTACAAAATTAATAACAACATTGAGGAAGTAACTAAATTAGAAAACAATCTGGCCATTATCTATTCTCAGGGAAAAGATAAAGAAAAAGCGTTGGAATATTTCTTAAATGTATATGAGTATCAAAA
>NZ_QETH01000109.1 GCF_003105115.1 Flavobacterium sp. HTF
ATATGAGTATCAAAAAGCAAAAAAAGACCCTGTTAAGCTTGTAAAAATTTTAAACAATATTGGCACCTTATACTTAAGCAAAAATCTAGATTCTTCTTTATACTATTATCGTAAAGCCTATTTAATAAATAACACTATAAAAAACGATGACCTAAAGATTTATGTCTTCACTAATTTAGCACGAACTTATGCTTTAAAAAAAGAGAAAGCAAATGCCGATTACTACTTTGATAAAGCTTTTTCTTTAGTAAATAAACGTGTTGATACCCAATTGCAGGCTTTTGTCTATGAGTCTTTTTCTGATTATAAGGAAAAAGAAAAAGAGTATGATGCCGTAATTGTCAATGCAAAAAAAGCATTAGGGCTATACAAAGAAAATGTATATAATTTTTCAGGACTAAACCTGAATAAAATGCTTTATCAGGCATACGTAAATAAAGAGGATTATAAAAATGCCGTTTATTATTTTCAGAAATACAACGCAATCAACGATAGTATCAATATCGTAGAAAAAGTAATTAACCTGGAAAGGATAAAACTCGAGCAGGATTACAAAATCCGCAGCCAGATAAAAACAATTGTTGATGAAAAAGAACGATTTAAGTATTATGTAATCGGATTGATATTGGTGATCGGTATTTTGATCTTAGTTATTTTACTGATAAAATACCGAAACAGGAATATTGAAAATCAACTGCAGAAAGAAAAAAGAAAAACAAAGATACAGGCGTTAAAGCAAAACCTTGATGCTAAAAATAAGGTTCTCATAGGAAAAGCCATGTCCGAAATACACCGCACAGACTGTATCAATGAAATTTTGAAGGATCTGAAGAAGATCAGACTTAAAACGATTAATAAAGAAATGCAGCAAGGTATTGATATCGTTTTAAAGCGTTTGGAAAAAAGCCTGAATATCGATATCTGGAAAGAATTTGAAATAAGTTTCGAACAGGTACATCACTCTTTTTTTGATAAATTAATGACCGATTATCCTTCTCTTACCCCCAAAGACCGCAGATTATGTGCTCTTTTATATCTCGATTTAACAACAAAAGAAATCGCTGTAATTACAGGCCAATCTTTTAAATCGATAGAAAATGCCCGTACAAGACTTCGCAAAAAGTTTGATTTAACGAATGAAAAAATAAATCTCTCCACCTATCTGAATACATTTTCGCCTGATAAAGTATAAAAATTTGATTTAGGTAATTTATTGATTTACTGTTTATTATTTTTTTTTGAGTGCTTTCATAGTGCTGTTTTTCTTCCTGAGAGTGTTTTTGAAATAGTCCTTTTTTTCAAAAACACAGCCTTCCGTTTTACATTTACCAATTCGCGTAAATAAAATCCTGCCTGATTGAAACAATATTCTTAAAAGTTGCAACAACCTATAAGAACCATAAACAAAAAAATCCCACAAAAATTCTGTAAAAAAGAATAAGAAATTCTAAAGATCAAAATCCAGTTGATTTTTAGAAACTGCTTTTATGGTTTCGCCTCAACTATAAAAACTTCACGCAAATTAACCAAGCAAACTATAATATTAATTTAAATTTTAAAAAATGAATCAGATTTACTTAAAAACCAGGTATTTGTTTATTCTGTTAGTTTTCTTTGCCTGTTCCGTCGGATTGGCTCAGTCCCCTTTTCAAAATGTAAAAAAAGAGGGATTGAAAACGGCAGTTGAAGATCCCGACGCAGGAAAGGAACAAGTTTCTAAAAAGACCGGTGATACAAATTCACCCCAAAGCAATGATACCGAAAGTTTCTTCGGTCAGAAAGAAGGAGAAGACGTAAAGGGAAAAAAACTTTCTGATGAAGAGGCGGAGTCTGTAAAAAAACTACTTCAGGAAAGCCAAAAAAAGTTTGCGAAAAAACAAACTGCCGAAAAAACAAGCCCTCAGGATTCAGTGGGCACAAAGCTTAAATCGTTTGCCAAATCATCAAACTTAACGGCAAAAAATATATTCGAGGTTAAAAAGGAAAATTTTAATTTATCCAAATCAGATAAAATGCAATTAAAATCAATTTCTGATAACCACGGCAGAACACTCGTTACCTATCAGCAATTGCATAATAATATACCTGTTGAAGGAGCCATTTATAAGGTTAGGGAAAATAAAACTAAAATAGATGTATTTGGCAGCACCTCTAAAAAACTTTCTTTAAATGAAAGTTATAAAATAAGTGCCGCTACAGCTTTTGAAAATGCATTAAAAACAGTAAATGCCAAACAATATATTTGGGAGAGTAAAAAACTGGGCTCTTTAGTAAACAAAACCATAAGCACAAAACCACAAGGAGAATTAGTATATGTCGGACCTGATTTTTCTTCAGAACTGCAGAAATATCACCTGGCTTGGAAATATAATATTTATGCGACCAATCCACAGTCCAGTCAGGTAATTTATATAGATGCCAATACAGGAAAAACAATTCTTAGAATCGACCTAAACCGAAATGCCTGTGTTACCGGCCAAAGTATTGGAAAAGGAAAATCACGCTATTCCGGAGAAGTACAATTTAATACCAAACAATATTCTGATGGCTACAGACTTGAGGCCCTGCAGGGAAAATACAATGTGCCCATTTTTACATTAAATATGAATCATGAAGCGCATGCTTCAGACGAAGTGCTTACAGAATTTATCGATGAAGATAATATCTGGAATGATTTATATAATAAAAATAATGATGAAGTTGCGATAGACATTCATTGGGGCATGCAAAAAACAATCGACTATTATGCGGAAAAATTTAACCGAAATAGTGTCGATAATAAGGGAATGGAAATTATAGGCCTTGCACATTTAGGCACTAATGTTGAAAATGCCGCCTGGACCGGCGGATGGGCACAATTTGGAGATGGTTTCAATGTGCCTTTTGTTGGTTTAGGAATTACGGCACACGAATTAACACACGCAGTAACACAATTTTCCGCTGGGTTGATTTATCGTGGAGAATCCGGTGCTATGAATGAATCGTTTAGTGACATTTTTGGGATAGCGGTTGAATTTTATGTTGCAAAAAGCACCAAAGAGGATATCTGGATGATGGGCAATGAATTATACAGACATGGAAGTATGAGAAGTATCTCCAATCCAAAAGCACAGGGACAGCCGGACACTTACGGAGGAAAAAACTGGGCAAATCCGGCAAACATTAATAATGATAATGGCGGGGTACACATGAACAGTGGTATCACAAATTACTGGTTTTACCTTTTATGTGAAGGAGGTGAGGGAGTAAACGATCTTAATAACAGTTACAATGTTAAAGCTATTGGTCTTGCCAAAGCAGAGAAAATTGCTTACATCGCGCTTACAGAGTATCTGTCCCCTACGTCGAACTTTAATGACATGCGCATGGCAACTTTAATGGCCACAGAAGATTTATACGGAGTAAGTTCTGAAGAATACAAGCAGGTTACGAATGCCTGGTATGCTATTGGTGTCGGAACTTCCTATGCAGAGAAACAAATAACTATTGTTTCTGTTGAAAAACCTACGGCTGCCTGTGGTCCGCTAAAAGGAGACGAACCTTTTTACATTACCATTAAAAATACAGGATCATCTGTTATTAAGGCAGATGAAATTTTAAATTATAAACTACGATTAATGATACCGGGCTTTGGAGGCAGAATTAATACGCTTTACACCAACAATGGCAATCTTAATTTTACTAAAGATCTGGCGCCGGGAGAACAAACCATTATCAAAATTCAGGATCGAATCCCGTATCAAATAGGTTCAAAAGTAAATTATGTAGAAGTTAAACTGGATTTTAAGCCTGTTGAGGAATTTGGCACCAAAGATGGCGTTTCCTTTATTTCAGATTTTATAGTTCTGCCGGGTGAAAAAGATTTTGATATTAAAGTGACGGGATTAAATCTACCGGCTTATTCAGGCGAATCTTTGTCAGCAAATCATCCATTAGCAATTACTATTTATAATTTGGGATGTAAAGATATCCCTGCCGGATCACAATTAAAAATAGGTTATCGAGACATACTTTCCGGAAATGAAATCGTCTGGAAAGAGATTACATTAGGAACTGCTTTTAAAATGAATTCAGAAATGACAATTCCTTTTGATGTCAGTGTAGATTTGTCTGCCGCTGGACTCCATAGCTATGAAGCTTCTTTATCTTATAACCAGGATCCTATAACGACTAATAACAGTACAATAAGTGCTGTCTACAGTGGAGTTGTAAATCAATTTCCATATTATCAGGATTTCGATACAACCCCGGGTGGCTGGTATTCAAAATCAATACTTACGAATCAAAAATTTATATGGCAGCCATTTCCTAAATCATTTAGGGATACCAAATCAAAATATATGTGGGGATCTGTAAATTATGCAAAATCTGAAACCATGGCGATCAATGCCGATTTTACATTACAGTCACCGTTATTTGATTTTACCAATGTGGCTTCTCCATATGTGGAGTTTGATATGATTTATTTGTTTTATAAAGGATATGACGGGCTTATTGTCGAATATTCTGAAGATAATCAAAACTGGAAAAAAGTAACGGATATCAAATATCCTGAAACTGTACACTATAATAATTTGGTAACAGGTCCCTGGTTTACGGGAGTAGACAATAATTTTGCCAAAGAACCATATGGAATACACCTAAATGAACTGGCAGGTAAAAAAGGCGCTATTCGTTTTAGAGTAGTTACAGATAATTATGCCAATAATTTTCTAGGGGCATTTATAGATAATGTTCGTGTAACTAATGCGGGGTATGATTTAGAGGTTTTAGAAGCAAAATTAGATGCGGGCTCATGCGTAGTTAACAATGATAATATAACAGTAAAGGCTAAAATCACCAATAATTTCAAGACTACCGGTGAGCAGGTAAATGTGGCAGTCAAAATTTTGGATAATCAGAAAAATGAAGTTTTTTCAAAAACAGAAAAAGTATCATTGGCATTCACAAAATTTAGGGATACCATCAGGTATACTATTCCAAATATTAATTTAAAAAGTATTGGGTCAAATACCGTAACAGTTTCTGTTTTTCCGGAAGATGTAACCAAGGAAAGTAAGCCTCAGAATAATTCGCTGACGTTTACTTACGATAACTGGAACAATGCGGATATGAAAGTTTCTGTACTTCCGTATATAATGGATTTTGAAGACGTGACCAAATATAAAGGATGGAGAACTTTTGAAAATAAAAACGGCACAGGCTGGAAACACGGAGTAAATACTGATTTAGAATCTCCGGGCTGGAATATCAAAGACCATACTCATTTTATGGCGAGTAACGATGACAAATGCAATTGCGACTCATCAAATGATATGTTAATCTCACCTACATTTGATTTGACCAATTATAAAGAAGCACATTTGACATTTGACGGTTTTGGAGACGGTACGGGAATTTCAGATGGTTTTGTGAAAGTAAGTACAGATGGAGGTCAAAATTGGGAAACAGTATTCAAAATGCCTTATATCAATAATTGGACAGAATATAGGGTGAACCTGACTGCGTATGCAGGCAAACCATGCGTATTGGTTGCATTTCAATATACAGATAATGGACTATTTGCTTACGGTTTTGCAGTAGATAATATCCAGATAAAAGATACGGCAGAGTATTTACAATTGTCTCATTTAAGTGTAGCAGAAAATGTTTATGAAAATGCACCGTCACATCAATTTTTTGTAAGTGCCAAAAATGTATCGTATAATACAATTAATAAACTTACGATTGAGTATCAAATTACGCAAAACGGTACTGCTGTAGGTGCACCGGTTATACTCCAAAAAGAAACTCCTTTATTGCAATATCAGACATCGGTTTATACTTTAGATAGTATTCCGCAGCTTCCGGCAGGCAACTATGAAATTAATGCAAAAGTAATTGCAGATGCAGAACCAAAGTCATTAGTAAGTCTTTCGGGAACTTTTCAGGTTATTGGAAATCCACTGTCACTTGATGCTGAAACATTTACCAATATACCTCAGGGTTTCTTATTTGGATCAAAAGGATTTGTTTCAAATCAGAGTGATGCCAATTATCCCTGGAGAGTGGTTACCACGCCTGACAATATAAACGTTAGTATCCCTAAAAAAGATCATACAAGGGATACGGCTGCAAGAATGCTTTACAGTCAGCTTGAAGGTTATCCTACGTATTCAGAATTAATTTCTCCATTATATAAGTTACCCGCAAATGCTACTGCTTTAGAGTTTTATTATGCATTTCAAACAAATTACCTGAATGCACTTATAGTAGATATTAAAACTACAGGAGGCGAATGGAATGAAATATGGAGAGTGTCTAAACAAGGAAGTTATCTGGATACAGAATGGCAGAAAGCAACAATTAATATAGGGAAATATGCCGGAAAATCTGTAATGCTCCGATTGAGACATGCCAAAGCGGCGGGTTATTCTTATTTGGTTTTAGATGATTTAAAAGTAATTAGTGCACCGTTTTTAGACGTATCGGTTCAAATGTTGTCGCCAAAAGATGTATGTGGCGAATCTGAAGTTAAAGTAAAACTGACCAATGAGGGAAAAATTGCAATTGCTGAAAAGACGATTCAATTAGATTTAGAATACACCAATACACCTGAAACTATTTCAGAAATTGTTGAGGTGGGAATTCCTGTTGGTGAAAGCATAGAATACACATTCAAAAAACAGCCTCAGCTTGTAAATGGTATTGATTCTCATGAATTTAATCTTACGGCAAAATTGGAAAATGATCTTGTTCCGGGAAATAATATCATAAAAAAATATACTTATCAGGACGTGGGCGCAGATTTAAAAATATTTGACAAGCAGGTGATTCACGGATATGCAGGCAAAAACCTTTATATCAGTGCCGAAACCAATTTTAGCGCCAAAAAATTAGATGTTGCTTCTTACAAATGGAATACAGGAGCAGTTTCCAGTGGTATTGAAGTTGATAAAGCAGGAGATTATACGGTAACAGCTGTCATGAAAAATGGATGTACGCTTACAGGAACTATAACAGCGACATTTGACACTTTCGAATCGGAACTCGTAAGTGGTAATGTGTGCGGTCCTGAAGTGGCTTTGTCTCCCGGAAATTACAAATCTTATGAATGGTTTGACGGCTCAACAGAACCTAACTATGTTACCACAAAAAGTGGCACCTATTATGTAACTGTTTATAATGAAAATGGTATTGGTAAAACGTTTAGTACCACCATTTCAATTTTGGAAAACAACATTGTACCGGAAATTAAGGTAACAGGCGATAAAAAACTGACCGCTTCAGTCGAGGGAGCTTCGTACCAATGGTTTTTAAATGACAGACCAATTCCGGATGCCACTCAAAAATCTATTATAACTTTCTGGGAAGGAAATTACAGCCTTCAGGTAACGAATCATAACGGATGTAACAGTATTTCAGCACCATTTGATTCAAAAGGAATGCTTCTTGGAAAAATAACAAATCCTTTCAGAGTATTCCCTAACCCCGCAGCCGACAACGTAAATATCTTCCTGGCAGATAAAACGGAAGGAGACGTGGAAATC
This sequence comes from Flavobacterium sp. HTF, assembly GCF_003105115.1. GTDB lineage: Bacteria > Bacteroidota > Bacteroidia > Flavobacteriales > Flavobacteriaceae > Flavobacterium. The sequence goes on from NZ_QETH01000109.1 coordinate 7,530, forward strand.
ATAATTTACGCAATGGACAGCAAAGCAGTATGGAGTAAAAAATATACCACTATGCCATCAAATATAGATGTAAGCAAGTTAAGTCCCGGAGTTTATGTTTTAGACTGCATGGTAAAAGACAGGAAATATACAGCCAAGGTAGTTAAACAATAACAAAATTAAAGACAGAAAACAGCAGCTCTCCTTTTTGAGAGCTGCTATTCTTAAAACAAAAATATGCTATGAAAAAATCTATATTAATTTTAGGCACACTTTTTTTATGTGTGACTGTTATGGCTCAAAATCAAAAAGTTAAATTAGGAGTTAAAGCAGGTCTGAATATTTCTACCCTTACTTTTGATGAAAGCGAATTGAATTCTTCAAATAAATTGGGTTTTACAGCAGGGGCTATGGCCGAAATTCCCCTGACGAAAAAATTTTCCGTTCAGCCCGAATTACTGTTCAGCCAGCAGGGAACAAAAACTTCTTTTTCTGATCCGGATGTTACAAATTCTGTCTATAAAGGTACTATTGAACTAAACTATCTGAATATTCCTGTAATGCTAAAATATTATTTAGTCGAAGGACTGAGCCTTCAGGCCGGGCCTCAAATAGGAATACTTCTAAAAGCAAAGAATAAATATCAGGATAATTTTTTAGGATACGAGAATCATGAGAGTCTTGATTTGAAAGAGTATTCAAGTGGGATAGATACTTCTGTTAACCTTGGATTGGGGTATCAGTTTAAAGACAAATTTTATACCGATTTACGATATACTATTTCTTACTCCAATATTTTCAAAGAGGGAGATCCAAATCACTTCATCAATAATGATATGAAAAACAGGGTTTTTCAGATAACGGTTGGTTATTTTTTTAAGTAAGGCCAATATTGAAATATACTCAAAACAAAAAGCCGTCCAGAAATTGAATTATTTCAGACGGCTTTTCAAATTTAGTTTAAATATCTTTTATTCCTGAATATAGGTTTTATTACCATTTTTATTGATGTAATATTTACCGCCCCTTGGTCCGGTATATACTTTTTTGCCATTATATTCCCCGGTAACTTTGTCTGGTACAGATGGCGCTTTTTCGTTAGTTTCTTTCAGTTTTTTAGCAGAAGATTCTGCAGCTGTTTTGCTTGTGGTTTCTTTGGTTTTATCCGCTTTCTCCTTAGTCTTGTCTGCTTTCTCTTTAGTTTTGTCTGCAGTTTCTTTGGTTTTAGCTGCTTTTTCCTTAGTTTTAGTTGCATCAGCAGCAGCTTTATCAGCGCTTACTTTTGATTTTGCCGCTTTTTCTTTTGTCTTGTCAGATGCCGCTTTCGTTTTATCTGCTTTTTCTTTAGTCTTGTCTGCGGTTTCCTTTGTTTTTGCCGCTTTTTCTTTTGTTTTATCTGCAGTTTTCTTGGTGTCTGCAGCTTTTTCTTTTGCTTCTTTTTTGGCTTTTGCTTCCGTTTTTGCCTTTGTAGTTTTGGCAGTTTCCTGACCATAAAAATTACCGGACAATGCAAGCATCAAACACAACATTAATAATTTTCTCATAGTAAAAGGTGTTAGAATTCAGACTAAAATTAATCAATTTTTTGTAATGTATTTCGCATCGGGCTAAAAATATGCACGGAGTTGTATATTGCCTGTGTGAATGGTATTTCCGGTTTCACTTTTTCGTCCCTGGTAGTTTAAATTGATATCCAGAAATTGTGTAATGTTCTTTTGCAAAAGGAGTTTCCATACCAGATTTTCACCTGCCTGAAGACCTTCCAGCATTTGAAAACCTACAGATGAAAATTCATTTCCGGTAAATTTATTCTCATAAAAAGAAAACTCACCGCTTACCGTTATCTTTTTTTCACCGGCATAAGAAAACGAAGTTCCGAGTCTGTTTTGGGCGAGGGTTTCTGAGTTTCCGATCTGATTTTTTTTATTCTGTAATTCATAAAAGAAATCCAGGCTGGTGTTTTTAGAAAATAAATAACTGATTTTTGGTGCAATCTGATACCCTTCCAGATCATAATTTTTTTCGGTAAAATCTTCAGAAACCAAAGTTGTTTTAATGCTTTTGGTAAAGAAATTAAACAGCCAGCTTTTTTGATATAAATGCGTATACTGCAATTGGTGCGAATTATTTTTTACATCCTGTGAACCAATAGAGAGTAAATTTTTTCCTTTATTAATAAGGTAAGAATAGGTTACGGAATGTTTCTGTTTTCCACGGTTAAAATACAGGCTGTTCCTCAAACTTGAATTTAACCCCAGCATATTTTCATCAGAAGAGTGAAACGGATTCAGTTCAAAATGCCCGCCATCGTTTTTTACTTTCCGGTCCATTATAAACGAAGTCTGATTATAAAAATACGAGGCCAGTTTTTTGAAACCCGTTTCATTTTGCCATTGCAGCGGATTTAAAATCACAGATTGCGAAAATTTATTCTGGTTGGTTTTGATATAAATCTGATTCGGTAAAAAGATCCTGATAAACTTTGCCTGATCCGGAAAAGGAGCAATCTCAAACTCTTCCAGTTCCTGAATCCCGTTGCCATTATAATCATTCCAGGTATAAACGCCCTGTCCCGCCGGAACTTCTACATACGTAAATTCCTGTTGCGCAATAGTTCCCGAACTGGTTTCATAAGCTGTTCCGATTTGCATAAACTGATTAAAAAACCGGTCATTGTATAAAATTCTGGAATTTAATGAAGGTTCGCTTTTTCGGGAAGGATCCGTAAAATCAAGAGTCCGGTAACTCGCATAAACCGCCAGATCTGTTTTTTTGTTCTGAATTAATTTTGATTTCAGAACATACATTCTCGAATCATTTACATGTTGCAGCAAACCATTTTGCAAACTGTCGTTGCGACGCTGCAGGTAACCCAGTTCAACAAAAACCTTAGTACTGTCGCCGCGGCCAACAAAAACACCATATTCTGAAAACCTCTGGCTCAGGGCCGAAAAGGCATTGGTAACCTTATCTTTTTCCTGATTATCTTCAATCTGAATACTTCCGCCAACCCAATTTTTTCCGAAATGATATTTGGTCTTTGTCAGGTTTCTGATAAATTTTGAAGTTGAGGTTGTCGCATCAGAATTCAGAAAACTTCCGCGGTTTTCAATCGTCCATTTATTGAGTTTAAAGAATGCATTTGCCGTATGACGGGATCCGGAATAACTTTCTGTAAAATCCAGTTTCTCAAATTGATACGTAAATAAACCGATGTCCGAAGTTTCCTTTTTGGAAAATAAATCAAAATTTAAGCCGGTAACCAGCAAACTCTGATTTCCCAAAAGCGTTGAATTTAAATTCCAGTCCCGGTTAAATTCGATATTGTATAAACGTTCTACAGACCTGAAATCTTGCTGAACAAATTGGTAATTTGCAAAAGCATCCAGAGTCCAGTCCCGGGTAAAAAGTCGTTTTTTAATGTTGGTTTTTACAGCAACTCCTTCGTTATCAGAATCATCAATTCCTGAGAATAAGTTTTTATCGTTATTACTCACAGCAATTTCAAAATCGACCAAAGTTTTTTCATCCGGATTATATTTTCCTAAAAAAGTAGCAACCTGAATTTTCATCGGAGCAACCAGTTTTACAATAGGTTCATAATTTCCCTGCAAAATACCGTTTACGGGTGCGATATATTCATAAATCCGTTCGACAGAATTGTTGTTCTGTATGATGTAATTCCCGAGATTATTTCCGATAAGACTAAACTTTACATTGTATAAAACATCTGCAGAATTGTTTGAATATTCATAAACTTCAACACCGTTGAGAACTACTTTTTTGTATAAAATTTTATTGTCTGCATAAGAATCCTCATAAGCAGATGGTGCTGTCATTAAGTTTTGGTCATCGCCCGCCTGACTCAGGACCTGAACCTGTTCTGTAGAAAGGTTTTGTTGCAGGGGCTGGTTTTTCATATCATTTTCAGAATACAAATAACCGCCAAAACTCCAGCTTTTATTTTCGTGCGTTGCGCCGGCATAAGTCACCAGACGATTGTAATTTCGATCAGAATATTGGTATTCGATATTGATACGCATTTCAGACGTAATCGGAAACAGTGAGGTAAAAACAATTTCACCCGCATTATAATCAATTACATAATCGTTGTTTTCACCACGTTTTAATAAAACACCATTCACATATACACGTTCAGAACCCGAAATGACCAAAACATACAACTCGCCATTTTGACCTTTTAATTTGTACGGACCCTGATTTCCTTCCTGGCCTGTAAAAGTACTTTTTGCATATTGCCCCTTTACAAAAGAAACCGAAGCAAAAACGTTGGTTTTGCTCTTTTCGGTATCAAAATCAAAACTTGCCGAAAGTCCCTGAACCTTTTTATTAAAACTTAAAAATTGCGTTTTCCTGTTTTCCAGAAAGACATCGCCCGCACGGATGTTCCAGTCATCGCTGAAAAGTTCCATGAAAATATTATCAAACTGATCCAGTTTTTGTGAATATCCTCCATCCTGCAGCGGAATATTGCTATCCTGAAGCGACGCTCTCAAACTTACCTTGTCGGATAATTTTCCGGTAATCTGAAGATCCAGATTTGAATTAAGAACCGTATTTTGATTATTGCCCACCGTGACGCCACGGGTAATGCTTCCGGAAGTATTTAAACCGTCAAAAGGAGTGACTTTTTTGGCATTTGTATTTTCTATTCGGTAAAGTTTTTCAGAACCCACATCATTGCTAACCACCTGGCTATCCTGATAAAGTCCGTATTCTTTGGTCAGGAAATCAGGATATCTTAAATAATTTACAATTAAAGTATCCGATGCGGAAGTGAATTTATCGTTAAGAAGTAAAGTCCCTTTTTTGAAATCTATAGTATAAAATGTCGAGTCAATAGCTTCATTTTTGGTATTTAAAAGCTGAAAAAAACCGGAATTGATACTGAATTTTTCGAGATGAATAGTATCACGGGTTGCTATTACTTTTTTGGTTTGATACGATGATTCCGTTTCCTGCGCCTGAAGACCGGAATAAAAAAGAAACACCGCAAAAAACAGTAATTTTTTCAGCATAAATACTTTAACTCTTAAAAGCCAAAAGTAGTATTTATAATTGGGAAATATTGCGGAGGGTATTTTAGTTTTATTATTGAAAACAGGCTGACAGGCAGAGAATAGTAGGGCGAGACAGAGCTTTATTTAATATATTTTGAGAGCATTAATAAAATAACAATAAGAATAGTAAATAACAGAACAGAATTTGGATTGGCAAAATTTATAGTCAAACCCAATTGCTTTGTCCTCTTTGGCGGAAATATTCTTTTATCTTTAGGATTGTAATAAAAAATACCCCATATCCAGTTTTTAGGATCCTTAATCCATTTGTCTTTGTCTTCTTCAGATGGTTCTTGATTGTATTCCATTTTAATCGCTTATCTTTTTTGTCTTTTTTTCGGTTTTATATATTACAATTGCGAAACTTAATACCCAGTAAAAAGTTATCAATCTGTTGATTATCGTAGTACTGCCATACAGATAATATAAAAGGGCCTGGATAATTACTGATGGGGACAATAGAATTAAAGAAAGAGTTGCACTAAATTTCTGTGCAAAATCCCATTTTGCCTGGCTTTTCATAGAATTGGATGTTCTATAACCGTAAAATGAGTTAATACTTTTTGGTGGGAATATTTTGAAAAGAGTCATCACAAAAAGTATAATTATG
>NZ_QETH01000110.1 GCF_003105115.1 Flavobacterium sp. HTF
AACTTCGTATGTTTTTAATTCAAAGTTTTCCTTAAAAAGTATTACTTCCTTTACCGAATGGCAGAAACATAGTGCCGGAAGTTTTATTCCAACATTCTCATACGAATACAATCGTTTTTCTTTTGATCAGGATAATATAAATTCTAAAGAAGATAACTTTAATTTTAGATTGGGATTGAGTTATTTTTATAATTTTATATTTAAGGAGAAATTTTATATTGCACCCAATTTTACACCATCACTGGGTATTCGTTTTTCTAAAGATAATACAATAGAGAACCATGTAAAATCTGTTGAAAAAGAAACCTATTTTACACGATTTTTGGAAGGTGGTATTAAAATGGGCTATAATTCGAACAATATTCTTTTTGGGGCAAGTTTTAATTTTAACGTAAACTGGTACAATTCAGACAGTAAAACCCGAACTGAAAATGATAAAATTTACGGATTATTATATTTTGGATATCTTTTTGATGCACCCAAATTTATTGCAAAACCAATTGAAAAAGCCGAAGAGAAAATAAAAATGTAATTTTAATAATATGAATTTAGAAACTTACTACGAATATTGTCTTTCTAAAAAAGGGGTTACAGAACACTTCCCTTTTGATGAAGACACTTTGGTTTTTAAAGTAGGAGGAAAAATGTTTGCTTTGTCGTCTTTATCCCAATGGGAAAAGAATGAACAATCGGTAAATTTAAAATGTGATCCCGATCGCGCTCAGGAACTAAGAGCCGAATATGAAGAGATAAAACCCGGATTTCATATGAGTAAAGTGCATTGGAATACAATAGCCCTAAACGGAAATCTCCCTCTAAAAATGGTCAAAGAATTGATAGATCATTCGTATGATTTGGTTTTCAAAAGTTTGACAAAGAAAATTCAGAGTGAAATTATTGAATTAGAAAATTAGGCATTACATTTGCAACGTCAGTAAAAAAACTTAGCAACTTATAAAAATGAAAGAACAATTTAAAAAGTTTTTAAACGAGGAACAGGATCCTAAAGCGATTGAAAAGATCACTTCAAAACTCAATGATTTATTAATGAGAGGCGAAGAAGTGGGTTATATTGCTGTTCAGAAGAAACCGGCAATCACTGTTTTTCCAGATAGTATTGTATTAACAAACAAAAGAATCATTATCTGTAAGCCGAAAAACTTAGGTCTTTCTATGGATTTTACAGATTACACCTGGGATGAAATTGTTGGGACTTTTGTTAAAGAAAACATTTTGGGTTCTGAGTTTTCTTTCTCTACAAAAACTGACATTCAGACTTCTATAGACTATATTCCCAAAATTCAGGCGCGAAAAATCTTTACATATGCTAAGGAACAATTGGATATTTTAAAAAATCCTGTAGCAACAGCAACACCAATAGTTGAAGAAGTACAAGCAGAAGAGATTGAAGAAAATGAAATTGAGGAAGTAGAAACTGAAGAAGTAACCAGTTTTGCTGAAATTTTACCTGCTGCTCCTGTTTATGAAACTTACGAACAAATTCAGCCTCAGGCACCAGCTCCAACCGGAGACCGTAAATTGAGCGAATTATCTAAAGAAGAACTTTTTGATAAATTACAGAATTACAAAAAGCTTCTTGACAATGGTTTGATTATGCAGGGTGAATATGATGCATTCAAAAAAGAAATATTAAGTTATATGTAAGTCTTAAAGTCGAAAGTCATAAAGCTTTCATCTCTTTATAAATAAAAAAGCCAGAAATAGATATTCTGGCTTTTTTTATGACTTGAAACTTTGGACTTTGGACTTTTAGACTTAAAGCGTAGCCTTCTGTTTTTCTACAAATTTGTGCGATTGTAATTCCAGCAACTCTGAGGCATTTTTGCGTTGTAAATCGTAGAGGCTTTTATCTTCTGCAATATCCGCGTACACTCTGTCATGCATAGACGCACTTGTTTTTTTCAGTAACTCACGTTGGTATTTATTCTGTTCCAAAGTGGCTTTTATTGCTGTTTCAGCTTCTTCCTGTTTAAAATCAAACTCTCCTTTTGGAGCCAATAATTTGGCGATAATTGGAGAAGTTTCAATAGCCAGAAACAACAACATAATAAAAAACGATGGCAGCCATGGCAATTTATTCAGTGCATTAATACGCGCCATCAGACCATCAAAACCTTCAATAATAGGTTGTGTCTGTGATACTTTTTTATCTAAGTCGGCCTGAAGCTGTTTTCCGGTTTTTTCTTTTTCGGCAATTTTAGCTTCATTTGTTTTTTTGAGTAATTCAAACTCTTTTAGCGAAGCATCGTGTTTTTCTCTTTTTTCTTTATAAACCGGACCTTTTCCAAGTTTTTTAGTTCCGGAAGTTCCTTCCGCTTCGGTGATATAAGTTGAATATAAAGCGTTTACTTCTTTTTCTTTTTTTATAATGTCCGCTTTCAATGCCACGATTTCAGCCTTATTCTTGTCTAAATCTGATTTGAAATAATTGCCAACCTGTTTTTTATTGGCCAGTTCCATTTCGTTTTTCTCTTTTAATAAAACAGTATTGATTTCTTTTTCAAAAATTTTAATCTCTAAAGGCTTCGAAATTACAATGGCAATAATAATGGCCAGCATAATACGAGGTGTTGCCTGAAGAAATTCGTCCATAAAACGATCCCTTTTTTTGATGGTAGAAACAATAAAACGGTCAAGATTAAAAATTAATAAACTCCATACAAATCCGAAAATCAAAGCCGGATAAATAGAGTCAAAAACTGTAAAAAGTGCATAAGCACTGGCTAAAAAAGCCATTACAGCAGTGAAGAAAACGGTGGCGCCAATACCAACATATTTAGTTTGTTCGCCTTCAGAACAGCCATCCAGAAGATCGCGGTCGGCTCCTGAGCACAGGATAAAAAATTGTTTTAACATGATTGATGATTTTTGATTGTGATTGATAGGGCAAATTTAACGCCAAAATTTTGATTCTCATGCAAATAGTTGATTTGTTTTTTTAATTTGACTTTACCATACCTCATGTCTGGAATGTTATTTTAACATTAATGATTCCTGTTTATAACTTACCAATCATAACACTATGATAATTTTTTTTCAAGAGTTTAATAATATTCAGGGGTTAGTTTCGTAAAAAATTAAACACACAATGAAAAAATTCTTTTTACTAGCAACATTTTTACTGGTTACAGTAATAGGTTTTGCTCAAAAAGCGATAATATCCGGAAAGATATTAGATGCTGATGACAAACTTCCCCTGCCTGGAGCAATGATTCAGATTGTAGGCGAAAAAAAATACACCGTTTCAGATTATAACGGTCGTTTTGAACTTCTTAATATCAATGAAGGAACCTATAAAGTTGAAGTTAAATATATTGGTTACGAATCTTCAGTACAGGAAATTAAAGTCGAGCAAGGAAAAAATAACGTAATTGATTTTGCCCTTAAAACTTCTGGAACTGAGTTGAATGAAGTTGTAGTTGGAGACATCTTAAAAGGTCAGGCTAAAGCACTGAATCAACAAAAAAACAATAAAAATATCGGAAACGTAATTTCTTCAGATCAGATGGGGCGTTTTCCTGATGCAAACGTAGGAGATGCGTTAAAACGTGTTCCGGGTATCACAATGCAAAACGATCAGGGAGAAGCCCGAAATATCATCATTAGAGGTTTGGCTCCTTCATTAAACTCTGTAACTTTAAATGGTGACCGAATTCCATCTGCTGAAGGTGACAACAGAAATGTTCAAATGGATTTAATTCCGTCTGATATGATTTCTACTATCGAAGTAAACAAAACTTTAACTTCAGATATGGATGCAGATGCAATCGGAGGTTCTGTAAATTTAATTACAAGAGCAACTCCAAATGGCGAAAGAATCTCTGCAACTCTTGCCGGAGGTTATCTGCCAATTCGCGACCACGCTTCTTATACTGCAGGTTTAGTTTACGGTAATCGTTTTCTTAACAATAAACTGGGTGTTGTAGTAAGTGGTTCTTATAATAATGTAGATTATGGTTCTGACAACATCGAAAACGAATGGGTAAAAGATGATTTCGGAAACGATTTTATACAGGCCGCAGAAGTTAGAAAGTACGACGTACAACGTATTCGCCGCAGCGGATCTTTAGCTTTTGATTATAAATTTAACGAAAACAATACCATTTTTGCCAACGCAATATACAACTGGAGAGACGACAGAGAAAACCGTTTCAGAACCACTTATGATGATATTGAACCGCTTTATAATGGTGAAGAAATCATTGGTTTTGAAGGCCGTGCAAAACGTCAGACAAAAGGTGGTGTAGACAACAGCAGAAACAAAAACAGAAGATTAGAAGATCAGCGTGTACAGAATTATTCTATTCGCGGAGAACATTTAATCAATTCAAAACTGGATTTAGACTGGTCTACCAATTATGCAAAAGCCAGAGAATACCGTCCGGGTGAGCGTTATATCGAATATCGTCAAAAAGGGCTGGATGTTTTTGAAAACCTTTCAGATCCAAGATTTCCAGTCGTAACAACAGCCGGAGAAGCTCTTGATCAATTTGAATTTGATTCGGTTACAGAAAATACAGATGATACCAGCGAAAGCGAATTTGGTGCAAAAGTAAATATCCGTTTTCCATTCACTATTATTCCATCAGAAAAAGGGAGATTGAGAACAGGTCTTAGACTTCGTTTAAAAGAGAAAACAAGAGATAATATTTTCTATTCTTACAGTCCGTTAAATGCCGGAATGGATTTGTTATCTGAAGTTCCAACGAGTTTCTATGACGGAAAAGATTTCAATCCGGGAAGCCAGTATGTTCCGGGAACTTTTGCATCTGTAGGGTTTTTGGGAAGTTTAGACCTGAATAATGCTTCTTTATTTGAAAAAGAAGCAGATGCTGCAGAATATTTAGCCGTAAATTATAACGCTAAAGAAAGTATTTACGCTGCTTACGTAAGATGGGATCAGGATTTTAATGATAAACTATCTATGGTTTTAGGGTTCAGGGTTGAAAATACCCATATCGATTATACAGGAAACCGTGTTTTGGATGAAGAAGAATTAGAAAGCAAAATAAACAATACAAATTCTTATACAAACGTATTGCCAAGTATTTCTTTTCAATACAATGCAACAAAAGATTTAGTTCTAAGAGCAGCGGCTACAACCGCTTTGGCAAGACCAAACTATTATGCATTGGCTCCTTATGTAAACAATATTGCTGCTGATAAAGAAATTACAGCCGGAAACCCGGATCTTGATGTAACTTATTCTTATAACTATGACTTTATGGTCGAGAATTATTTCAAATCTGTTGGTTTGATTTCAGGAGGTGTTTTCTACAAAAAATTAAATGATTTCATTTATAACTATAGTGACAATCAGTATACAGCAGAAAAATTTGCTAATGATTTCCCAAATCAGGCAAATCCGGTTCCGGTTGGAGAAAACTGGTCTTTCATACAGTCCAGAAATGGAGACAACGTTGATGTTTATGGTTTTGAGGTTGCTTTTCAACGTCAGTTGGATTTCCTTCCAGGTAAATTTTTAAAAGGTTTTGGTATCTACTTAAACTATACTTACACGAAATCTAAAGCAAAAGGTATTGCCGACGAAGACGGAAATGAAAGAAACGATATTAGTTTACCGGGAACAACACCTCATATGTTTAACGGATCATTGTCATGGGAGAACAAACGTTTCTCTGCGAGGGTTTCTACAAACTTTACATCTGATTATTTAGATGAATTAGGTTCTGAGTCTTATAAAGACAGTTATTATGACAAGCAGTTCTTCCTGGATGCAAATGCTTCTTATAAAATTACTCCAAAATTGCGTCTTTTTGCCGAAGCTAATAACTTAACAAATCAGCCGTTGCGTTACTCTCAGGGTATTGAATCGCACACCAAACAAGCTGAATATTATCAGGCACGTTATAATTTCGGATTGAAATTAGACTTGTAATCTACATTTTTAAAAATTCATACATTAGACAGAGTTTAGCGCTCTGTCTAATTGCATTAAAACACATAACATAATGAAAAATAAATCTTTAGTTGCTCTTTTGCTTTTAGCTCTCTCTTTTACAGCCTGCAAAGACGATAAACTAGCAGCTGTTGCACCAAATGCACTTAAACCAACAACGGTCACAGAAGCCTTGCCTCACGATACAGATGATCCTTCTATCTGGATTCATCCGACTGATGCTTCCAAAAGTATCATTGTTGGAACAGATAAAGATACTGACGGAGGTTTGTATGCTTTTGATCTAAATGGAAAAATCCTAAAAAAATCAATTGTTTTACAAAGACCAAACAATGTTGATATCGCCTACGGATTATTAATTGATGGGAAAAAAATTGACATTGCTGTTACAACAGAACGTGAAACTAATAAAATCAGAATTTTTAGTTTACCTGATTTAAAACCAATTGACAATGGTGGTATTCCTGTTTTTGAAGGTGAACAATTGCGTGACCCAATGGGAATTTCTCTATATACCCGTCCAGGCGACAAGAAGATTTTTGCTATCGTTGGAAGAAAATCAGGACCATCAGGAAGTTATTTATGGCAATATGAACTTGCGGGTTCCGGAAAAAATGCAACAGCAAAAGTGGTTAGAAAATTTGGAGCCTATAGCGGTAAAAAAGAAATCGAAGCGATTGCAGTGGATAACGAATTAGGTTTTGTTTACTATTGCGACGAACAATTCGGAATTAGAAAATACAATGCAGATCCGGCCTTAAACGATAATAAAGAATTAGCCATTTTCGGAAAAACAGGTTTTAAAGCTGATAATGAAGGAATCGCGATTTACAAAAAAACAGATTCTACAGGTTATATTTTAGTTTCTAACCAACAAGCCAATACTTTTATGGTCTATCCGAGAGAAGGCGCAAAAGGAAAAGCAAACGAATATCCTTTATTGGCAGAAATTCCGACTTCTACAGTGGAGTGTGATGGTGCAGATGTTACCAATGTAAACTTAGGTCCAAAATACAAAAACGGACTTTTCGTAGCCATGAGCAACGGAATGACGTTTCATTACTATACATGGGATTTATTGCAAAAACGTATTGACGAAGGGAAGAAATAGTTGTTTTGTTCCATGTTTCAGGTTGAACTAAATACTTGTCAGGCTGAGCGAAGTCGAAGCCCTCAAAGCACTTCGACTTCGCTCAGTGTGACAATCCTTTTAAAGTCTCTATTGGAATCTGAAACCTGAAACAAAAAAAAGCTGTTCCTAAATGGAACAGCTTTTTTAGTTTGAATTAGTAATTGCCCTTATTCTGTAATCGGTGCGCCAGCCAGGATTTCGGCATTGGCAAACTCTTCAAATTTGGCAAAATTAGCTTTAAATTTCTGAGCCAATTCAATTGCTTTTTTATCGTATAAATCTTTATCCTCCCAGGTATTTCTAGGATTTAAAATTTCGCCTGGAACATTCGGGCAGGATTGTGGTTTTGCAATTCCAAACACTTTATGGTTTACGTACTCTACATTATCCAGCTCGCCTTTTAATGCCGCTGTAATCATAGCACGGGTATATTTTAGTTTCATACGGCTTCCTGTTCCGTATGCTCCGCCTGTCCAGCCTGTGTTGATCAACCAGACTTTTACTCCTGCATCTTTCATTTTTTTAGTCAGCATTTCTGCGTAACGTGTTGGATGCAAAGGCATAAATGGTGCTCCAAAACAAGCCGAGAAATTCGGTTGTGGTTCTGTAACCCCTGCTTCAGTTCCGGCAACTTTTGCCGTATATCCTGAGATAAAATGGTAAGCAGCCTGACCCGGAGTCAGTTTTGAAATTGGAGGCAAAATCCCGAAAGAATCTGCCGTCAAAAAGAATATATTTTTTGGATTGTGTCCGATTGAACCCGGCTGAATATTATCAATATGAGTTATCGGATAACTTACACGTGTATTTTGAGTGATCGAAACATCATCAAAATCTACTTCGTTTGTTCCCGGTTTGAAAACTACATTTTCTAAAAGAGCTCCTTTTTTAATTGCTCTGAAGATGTCCGGTTCATTTTCTTCGGTTAAATTGATAACTTTAGCATAACAACCGCCTTCAAAGTTAAAAACAGTATTCTCACTTGTCCATCCGTGCTCGTCGTCACCGATTAATTTACGGTCCGGATCTGCAGACAAAGTAGTTTTTCCTGTTCCTGACAATCCGAAGAAAATTGCAGTATCTCCTCCTTCCCCAACATTGGCGCTGCAGTGCATTGGAAGTGTATCTTCAAAAACCGGTAAAATAAAATTAAGAGCAGAAAAAATTCCTTTTTTCATTTCTCCCGTATAACCCGTTCCTCCAATAAGAGCGATTTTTTTAGTAAAATCAAGAATGGCAAAATTAGACTGACGTGTTCCGTCTACAGCAGGATCTGCCATAAAACTTGGTGCACAAACCACTGTCCATTCCGGAGTAAAGTTTGCCAGTTCAGATTCTTCAGGACGAAGAAACATATTGTAGCAGAATAAGTTTGACCAGGCCGTTTCTGTAACGACACGAACATTTAATCTGTAATTTGGATCAGAGCATACATAAGAATCTCTTACAAATACTTCTTTACCAGATAAAAACTGAGTTACTTTATTATATAGTTTATCAAAAGCTTCAGGTGAAAACGGGATATTTACATTTCCCCACCAAACTTTATCTTCTGTAATGCTGTCTTTTACAATAAAACGATCCTGAGGAGAGCGTCCTGTAAATTCTCCGGTATTGATTGCCAATGCTCCCGTAGAGTTCTCAACACCCTGACCTGACTGCAAAGTAATCGCATGCAATTCATCTGCCGATAATTGATAACGAATTGTTGCATTTTCAATTCCTAATTCTTTCAACGAAATCGATTGCGTGAAAAGTGTGTTAGTGTCCATAAATTTGTCGTTGTGTATGTTTTTGTTTTTTATTGATTAACACATTTTACTTGATTTTTAAATAGTTATATTTAAAAAAACAGAATTGTTATATTTTTCATCAATACAGATAAAAAGAAATAAAAATTCACATAAGTAAGCTTTTATGTTATTTATGAGACAAAATTAAAGATTAATTTTTAGATAGAATTTTTTATTCGGGATTTTATGATTTTCTCCTCAAAATAGTAACAAATAATATTAACCAGGCAAGAATTAATAAGAATCCACCCAAAGGTGTTGCGAATACGATAATTTTTGAGTCAAAAACTGTTAAGTGTTTAGTGACTAATAAATAGATTGAACCGCTAAAAAGTAAAACGCCTGCCACAACCAATCCGTAGATTGGTTTTAAGGTTTTTTCGGCAAGCTCTTTTCTGGTAGAAAGAAAAAACAAAAACAGAGCATGGTACATTTGGTAACGAACACCAACTTCAAAAGTATTTAATTGTTCAACAGATAACCATTTTTTTAGTAAATGAGCTCCAAAAGCCCCCAAAATAATAGCTAACATTCCGATAAAGGCTCCCGTTAAAACAATTTTTCTTTTCATGATAATGTATGTTTTCAGTATGGAACAAAAATACTTCAAAGAATTTAAAAAGCATTTTACTTTTCAAAATCTTTTTTATTTAAAGTAATTTATTAGTGTTATTCTTAAATTTAAAAATAAATGATTTTTTTCATCGAACAACATTGTTATATTTATAACAATTTAATATATTTGTGTTATATATTTAAAATATGAGACGCATTTTAATTATCGGAGCAGGCCGTTCGGCTTCTTCATTAATACGCTATTTATTATCAAAATCTGAAAGTGAAAACCTTCATCTTGTTGTAGCCGATTTATCTTTGGCTCTGGCCGAAAAAAAGACGCAGCAACATCCGAATGCGACTGCAATAGCTTTAGATATATTTAATATGCAAGAACGGAAAGCAGCAATAGAAAACGCTTCAATTGTGATTTCAATGCTTCCGGCACATTTGCATATTGAAATTGCAAAAGATTGTCTTCAGTTTAAAAAACATCTTGTTACGGCGTCTTATATAAGTGATGCCATGCAGGAGTTAAATCTTGAAGCCAGAGCAAACAATCTTATTTTCATGAACGAAATTGGTTTAGACCCCGGAATTGACCATATGAGCGCCATGAAAGTAATTGACGAAATCCGGGCAAAAGGCGGCAATATGCTTCTTTTTGAATCTTTTTGCGGCGGTCTGGTTGCTCCTGAATCTGACAATAATCTTTGGAACTACAAATTTACCTGGGCACCACGAAATGTAGTTTTGGCAGGACAAGGCGGCGCAGCAAAGTTTGTTCAGGAAGGCACATATAAATATATTCCGTATTGCAATTTGTTCAGAAGAACTGAATTTCTTGAGGTTGAAGGCTACGGAAAATTTGAAGCGTATTCCAATCGTGATTCTCTAAAATACCGTTCTATTTATGGTCTGGATGATATTCTGACTTTGTACAGAGGAACAATTCGCAGAGTGGGGTTCTCTAAAGCCTGGAATATGTTTGTGCAGCTCGGAATGACGGACGACAGCTATATCATGGAAGATTCTGAAAACATGAGCTATCGCCAGTTTGTAAATTCGTTTCTGCCTTATCACCCAACCGATTCTGTAGAAATCAAAACACGCCTGATTTTAAAAATTGATCAGGACGATATCATGTGGGACAAACTTTTGGAACTGGATTTGTTTAATCCCGACAAGAAAGTGAATTTGCCAAATGCCACACCGGCACAAATTTTAGAAAAAATACTTTCGGACAGCTGGAGTTTAGAACCCGAAGACAAAGATATGATTGTCATGTATCATAAATTTGGTTACGAACTAAACGGCGAGAAAAAACAGATCGACTCGAAAATGGTTTGTATCGGCGACGACCAGACGTATACTGCAATGGCAAAAACCGTGGGATTACCGGTTGCAATGGCAACTTTGCTAATTTTAAACGGGAAAATTACAACTCCGGGTGTTCAGCTTCCGATAAACAAGGAAGTTTATCTGCCTATTTTAAAAGAATTAGAAGAGTATGGTGTTGTTTTTAACGAACAAACCATGCCTTATTTTGGATATAATCCCGACCTATTTTAGTTGTGGCTTAGTTTTTTTTTTGAGAATTTTTTTTAGTTTTTAATTTATCCGCTTCTAATGTCTGGAAGCGGATTTTTTATATAAAAATTCTAAAAAACTTTAATTTCCAAAAATAGTTGGTGCAAAATCCATTCTCGGATAGGATGCATTTATTACCTTATATTTTTTTGGCTCTTCATTATTTTCAATAGTTATGGGCAAACTATACAGCACACGAACTGGTTTACCGCTTTCAGAACCCGGAGTCCAGGCTGGAGAAAGTTTTAAAGCTCGAATTACTTCATATCCTATTCCATATCCCAGATCTTTTATAATTTTAAATTCAGACAGACTTCCGTCTTTTTCAACCATAAATTCCACAAATAATTTTCCTTGAATTTTGTTTTTTGAAGCCTCGGCTGGCAGTTTAAAATTTTCGCCAATAAATTTATAGAATTCAGGCATTCCACCCGGAAATTCAGGTTTCTTTGTAATGTGATCAACAATGATATCCGTCGATATTACCGAAGAACCAGCTGCTGGCGGAGGCGGAGGAACGTTTCTTTTTTGCTCTTCTGTTAGTACATCATTTTCCTTTGTCAGAACAGCATTCTTTTTTTGATCAGCAACGACAGACGTTTTCGAATAGCTTTTTTTATTGTCAGAATTGTTTTTAAGTGTATCTGTTTTCATTTTAGCTTCCTGCGCCACCGTTTTGATACATAAAAGAGCCGTTAAAGCCATTAAAACAGGAACAATCGCCACTTTCTTTAAAAAAGCTATGTTCTTAGATGTTTTTTTTGTCATCATAATTAATCGTTTTTTGGTTACTAAATAATTTAAATTACTGGCCAGGTAAATCGTCTCAATTCCACTTCCTTTTTCTAAAAGCAGTTTTTGATAAAATGGAACATTATTATATTCTTCTACTATTTCCTGATCTGCAAGAAATTCGTGATTGAGCTGCATTGCTTTTTTATAAAATACAAAGAGAGGATTAAACCAAAAGATGATTCTTAAAAACTCAATAAACAAAATATCAAATGTGTGTTTCTGAGTAACATGAACCAATTCGTGCGTGTATAATTCTTCCTCGATATTTCGATTGTTATAATCATCAGAATTGACAAAAATGTAATTTAAAAAAGTATGAGGCAGAATTTTCTCCTCTACCAAAACCAATTTTGAATTTTTAAAGATCAGGGTCGGATTATGACCGGATTTTGACATAATACTCCAAACATTTCTGCCAAATCTTATCGCTAATAAGAGTGTTATCAATCCGTACAGGCTCCATAAAAAAATCAATCTGTAATCGATTTTTTCTTCACTTTGAAATGTAACCGTCGCCTGATCAAAACTGATCTGATTGGATAAATTCACCGGAATTTCTCTAATAATTTCAAACGAAACAAACGGAATTACGAATGAAATTACAATTGAAAAAAGCAGAAAGAATCTATTAAACTGATGGATTTTTTCGCGTTCTAATACCAAATAATAAAACACAAAGAAAACACTTAAAGCAATCGTTGATTTTATAAGAAAGGCTATCATTTTTTCTTTTTTTGAATTTCTGAATCGATTATTTTTTTGAGATCTTCCAGTTCTGAAGCTGATAAATTGGTTTCGGTAGTAAAAAAAGAGGCGAATTGCGATGCCGAATTATTAAAGAAATTACTAATTAAACCATTTACATGTTTCGAGAAATAATCTGTTTTTTTTACCAGCGGATAATATTCGCGCGAATTCCCAAATTCATTATAAGAAATGAATTTTTTGTCAATCATCCGCTTCAATAAAGTCGCTACTGTTGTAGTAGCCGGTTTGGGTTCCGGATACGATTCGAGCAGATCTTTCATGAATGCTTTTTCAAGCTTCCAAAGATGCTCCATTAATTGTTCTTCTGAATTTGATAGTTGCATTTTTTGAG
>NZ_QETH01000111.1 GCF_003105115.1 Flavobacterium sp. HTF
GTAGAAAGTAAATTCGCAATTAGAGGTTTTTTTTTGCGAAAAGCTTTAGGAAAATACCCCTGAGTTGTAAAGAATTTTGTTCCTTTGTCCTGCTTGCAAACAAAGTAAGCAGATAACCCAAAAATGCTATAAAAACCATGAAAAAAACGATTCTTTTAACTGTTTTAGTTTTAAACGGATTGACATCTTTTGCACAGTCAAATGATGAAAAAAACATTAAATTATTCTATAAAAAAGCCCTAACCGAGTCAAAATGTTATACCTGGTTAGAATATTTATCTAATGATATCGGAAGCCGCCTGTCAGGATCTGCAACTGCTGCAGAAGCTGTTCAGTACACTAAAAGCCAACTAGAAAGTTTAGGGCTGGACAAAGTATACCTGCAGGAAGTAATGGTGCCACATTGGGTACGTGGAGAAAAAGAGACTGCTTTTATCTTAGATGGAAAAGCAAAAACAGCTGTGCCAATTTGCGCCTTGGGAGGATCTGTTGCAACTCCAAAAACAGGATTAACAGCAGAAGTTATCGAAGTGCAGGGAATTAATGATCTTGCAGCTTTAGGAGATAAAATAAAAGGAAAAATTGTATTCTTTAACAGACCAATGAACCCTGAAAATATTGAAACTTTTACCTCTTACGGAGCATGTGTTGACCAAAGATTTGCAGGAGCAAAAGAAGCTGCAAAACTTGGTGCAGTAGGAACAATTGTTCGTTCTATGAATTTGCGTTTGGATGATTTTCCTCATACAGGTGCTCAAAGTTATGGTGACTTGCCAAAAGAAAAATATATTCCGACAGCTGCCATTAGTACAAACGGTGCCGAATTGTTGAGTGCAACTTTAAAAAGCAATCCGGCTTTGAAATTTTATTTCAAACAATCTTGCGAAACTTTACCAGACGTTTTATCTCATAACGTAATTGGTGAATTAACCGGAAAAGAACATCCTGAAAATATTATGGTTGTTGGCGGACACCTTGATTCATGGGATCTTGCAGATGGTTCTCACGATGATGGGGCAGGAGTAGTACAGAGTATGGAAGTGATTCGTATTCTTAAAAACCTAAACTATAAGCCTAAAAACACAATTCGTGTTGTTTTATTCATGAATGAAGAAAATGGAGGAAAAGGCGGTGCTAAATACGAGGAAGTTTCTAAGAAAAATAATGAAAACCATATTTTTGCTTTAGAAAGTGATTCAGGCGGATTTAGCCCAAGAGGATTTTCTATCGAAGCTGATGAGACTAATCTTAAAAAAATACAAAGTTACAGAGACTTTTTTGAGCCTTATTTAGTGCACAGTTTTACAATTGGACATGCAGGATCAGATATTAGCCATTTAACTTCTAAAAGCATTGTAAAAGCAGGTTTAAAACCAGATTCTCAACGTTATTTTGACTATCACCATGCAGCAAACGATAAATTTGACGCCATCAATAAAAGAGAGTTGGAGCTGGGTGCAGCAACAATGACAAGTTTATTGTATTTATTAGATCAAAACGGAATAGAAGCTCCTAAAGCAAATTAAGGATTTCTTCAATAAAATTAAAAAGCTGCAGGTTGATTCCTGCAGCTTTTTTGTTTAATGGCAAACTAGGTTACAAGAAAATAATACAATAAAGTAATCGGAATGTTTGAAAGCAATGTCAGGATTTTAACTGCAATATCTTTTCGTTGCCCCGATAGGCGTATGAAATTATCAGTTAAGTGAAAAAGCATAATAGCATTAAGCATAATTGCTGAAACTACAAATGGAGAAGCAGCAACCAAAACATTAGAACTTTCGTTCGAAAGAATATATAAAATGAAAAACAATGTGCTGACTGTAAAAGTCCCAATTGTCAGGTCAATTGACTGTGTTTCGTCGAAAGTATTTTTGTTAATCGTTTTCATAGTTTTAGATATTAAAAGTTTTTTGAATAGATTGAATTGGTAGAAACAACATTTTAGAAAAGTCGAGATAATGAAACGGAAGTGCATGTTTTCCTCTTTTATATTGTTGAATGAAATAATTAATTTGTTTAGGATAAAAAAGCGTTCCCGATAAAATCACCATAAACAGGTACAAACTCCTTTTTCCGTTTCCGAAAAGATAATACTGCATACCAATTTCTTCTGCAACCGAAACTCCGGTATGAGTCAGTACATGAATAATATCGTGGTCTTCCAGTTTTTCCTGAATGTCAAAATGATTACTGTAAAGAAATTTTCCCAGTCCCAGCCCCAGGCTTCCTTCAGGATAATTCAGCAATTGTGTTTTGTCAATATCCCACGGTTTATTTTTTTTAAAATATTTCTGATACGGTTTTTTACTGCATTCGTACAATTTTTCTATAAACTGGTCTCTCATAATTGTTTTTAAAAGTTCTTTGAATTTCAAAGTAAATTAATAAATAAAAAAGCCAATTAGATTATAATTAGCTTTTAGGGCTTTAATAAGTATCTATAACGGTTTTTAATAAATCAGAATCGGCAAGGTTAGAAGGAGCAACCACCTTTTCATCCATTGGAATATCGTTTCCGTATCTTTCTTTTAATATTGCTTTAACCCTTATATCACTAAGATTAAAATCTTTAAGCTCCTGCAGTTTTGATAATTCTATATTAGCCCCGTTTTTATAGATTTTCCATACCAGTTCAGAGCAATAAATCCTGTTATCAGTCCATTCGAAATAAGCATCATATTCTTTACCATCAAATTGCTGACTGTACGCTTTCATTTTTTGTAAAACCTCAGGACTCAAAACAGTATCGTTTTTTAATCTTTTAACTACATATTTATTTCCTTTTCCATGTTTGATCCAGTCTTCAATCGGAGTCAATTTTACAGGCTGAACAGCTTCAAACACAAACCATTTTCCATCAATATCATAGATAATCCCGCAGTGCGAAAATTTTGAATTTGTTGCTATTCGGACCGCTTCGCATTGTTTGGATTCTGAGGTTTGAAAAATAATATCACCATCTTTGAATTTGCTTGTTACTGTTGCTGTCTTTTCCTGCTCATTTCCGGTAAAGGGATTGTTCGGAAAAACTTTTATCGCTACAAACAAAGCACATCCAAAACTCAGGATGAAAGTGATAATCGGAAAGAGGTATTTTTTATTTTTCATTATATATTTTTAAAGTACTTTGAAGTACAAAGTAAATAATAAAAAAAATAGCTGCCAAATAAAATGACAGCTATTTTTGTAAATATATTTTATGAAATATTATACTTTAAAAATTCCTCCAACAGCAATAATTCGTTGGAAATAATAAAAGTGTTGAGAAGCTGTATCGTCACTGCTTGTAGTTGTTCTGATGTCTTTCATGTCAATATAACCACCTTTTAACTCTCCCTGTATATAGAAATGTTTGAAGAAAGTAATGTTCAAACCTGCTTTTGCAGAAACACCATAACCCGAAACATGAAAATCATCATGACGTTCTTTTCCTAAAAGTGTTGTATTGGTTTTAGGATATAAAAGTCCGGCACCCAAACCTTCAGTTAAGTTAATCTGTACTTTATCAATATTTGGAAGATGAAACAATTTAGAAATATCATCAAATCTTGCGACCTCCGTATTAACGTAGTTTAAGCCATCAGTATGTTCATAAATTAAAAAAGGAACACCAGGGTTACCCTTTGGCAAACCACCTTCCTGAGCACCACCCTGAGACATATCTACAGGTGTGTTGTTGTAAACTCCATTGTAAATTGAGCCGGGTTGATCCGCAGGTAAATTGATGTTTCCGGTAACATTTGCAATTTGATTCTGTGTCATTACATATTTCATATGGTCTACACCAATTGTTACACTATAATGATCACTAAAAAAATAACCAAGCCTCAAATTAGTTTGAGGAATTGTCATATTTGCAGGATTCACGTAATCAACGTGCCATCCTTTTGGTTTGTCATGGGCAGCCATATTATCAACTCTGAAGTTGTAATCTTTGCCTTTGAAAGTCACATCAGATTTTGAATAGCTTTCTCTGTTTCCACCCCATGACACGAAGAATTTTCCTTTATTATGAGCTGTGTATTTTTGTACCGGGATTTCGTCCTGAGCAAAAGCGTTTAAAGAAACACAAGCCAGAAAGAAAAATAAAAATTTTGTTTTCAAAGAACTTAAGTATTATAAATTAAAATGAGTTAACTGTTTTTCTGATGGCAACCAATTTGTTCATCAGACCTTCAAAATAGTCTAAATGCAGCATATTGGCACCATCACTTTTTGCGTTTGCAGGATCAAAATGCGTTTCGATAAAAATACCGTCAACACCCACAGCAATACCCGCTTTGGCAACTGTTTCGATCATATCCGGTCTCCCGCCCGTAACACCGGCAGTCTGATTAGGCTGTTGCAAAGAATGCGTAACATCAAGAACTGTAGTGGCATATTGCTGCATAGTAGGAATTCCTCTAAAATCAACAATCATATCCTGATAACCAAACATAGTACCGCGATCTGTAACCACAACATTTTCATTATTACAGTCTAATACTTTTTGTACAGCATGTTTCATGCTTTCCGGGCTCATAAATTGCCCTTTTTTAAGGTTCACAACTTTTCCTGTGTTTGCAGCTGCTACGACAAGGTCAGTCTGGCGTACAAGAAATGCAGGAATTTGCAAAACATCTACATATTGAGCCGCCATATCAGCATCTTCATTGGTGTGAATATCTGTTACAGTAGGAATATGAAAAGTTTCAGAAACCTTTCGTAATATTTTTAAGGCTTTTTCGTCACCAATTCCCGAAAAGCTGTCAATTCTGGAACGGTTTGCTTTTTTAAAAGATCCTTTAAATACATAAGGAATTTGAAGTTTGTCGGTAATACCAACTAATTTTTCAGCAATTCTAAGAGCCATTTCTTCTCCTTCAATGGCGCAAGGCCCTGCCAGTAAAAAGAAATTTCCGCTATCAGTATGCTTAATTTGTGGAATATTTTGTATGTTCATTTGTATAAATTTTGGTAGTGCAAAGGTAGTTATGATTTATGAGTTTGAGATGAAGATTTAAGAAATTTTTATGAAGCTAATCCTGCTATCCGTTCCAATATTTTCCTGTAAAAACATTTTTCCAAAGTCTGTTCTGGAGCTTCTTATGGTCGCTCTGCCCAGTCAGGAAAAAACAAATTTTACAGAAAAATGATTTCTCACTAGGCTTGGTGACTATCAGGGCCAGCCCTCAGTGGAATTAAGAAAATTTAAGTTAATTTTTTCCTTTGTTTTAGAATTAAAATCTAGCTGATTTTATTTTGTTGTTTTTCCTGATATCTTTTAATAAAAAATTGCACTACAATTGTAATTAAAAGCAGGAATGCAAAAAGAAAATTAACGGCAACAATTCCTAACATCACCAACCCACACCTGTTTTGATACTCCGGGTTTTGATTTAAATTTTCCGAAGCAATGTAAACGGATAGTATTGACAGTGGTATTTGTAAGAGTATATTAATTAGTGATACATAGGCAAATTTTAATTGTATCGTTCTTTTGATCGCCTGATATCCAAATATAATCTGAGATAATAAAGGTAATATGAGAAGTATAAAAGGTGAAACTCCGTACATTATAAAAGTTGATTTTAAATTTCTATTCCTTTTTCAGCGCCAATCCCATCGGAACCATCAAAATTCCTTTTTCATAAATATTCAGATAAAGGATAACAGGCTTTTTTTGTCCTTCCCAGGTTAGTTCGTATACATTTAGGAAGCCGGCTCCCATATCACTTCTTTTGGTAGGGAAAGGGCAACACGTTTCCAGACGTTTATATGTTATTTTTTCTCCGTTAGGTCCGGCCAGCGCATTTAAAAAACGGGTTTCGTTTAATGTCTCATCTCTTGTATTTCTATAAAAAATATTTACAGGATAATCAGGATCGTAGCCATATTTCTTATCGTTACTGAATAAAGTAATGGCAAATGTATTGTCTTTCTTCAAAACTAAATCAGGAGCATTATCATCTACATTTTTCAAAGTAGATTTGGTACTGATACAGGAAGTTGCCGAAATAAGTAAAACGATAAAAAGAGCTATTTTTTTCATGTCCAAAGCATATTTTGTATTACAAATGTAAGGTGTAAAACCGGTTTTTTAAAATAATCTACATTAAGAAAATACCGAAAAAGCAATTAAAATAATTGCCCCAACAGGCTTAATTTTCTCTGGTATGATTGTCATTAGAATTCAATTTTAAGATACCAGTTACAATCAGATATTGTGCCACAAGATAAGTTAACATTATAATAAACGAACTTTTTTTAATCGGATTATAGAATTTGTTGACAGCCAGAATACTATCCGAAAGAACAAACACAATTGCACCGATAAAAACATACTGATTGCCCGGTTTTTTCCATGTTAGTAAACCGTTCAAAGCAAAAAATAACATTAATGAAATAACCGATGCATATACAATTACAGGAATTTTTAAATCACCCAAAGCAGGCAGCAAAGCAGATAGCATTCCGGTCAGATAGGCAAGAATTACAACTCCTCCAATTAACAAAAAAGTTTTACTGCTTTTAGTGGTTTTGGTTTGCTTATTAAAGAGAATACAATAAATAATATGTGAAATAAGAAAAGAGACCAGACCTAAAATAAAATAAATCTCGGCAATATCGGCAAATAACAAGATGACATCACCAATCCAGGAAAACAATAAAGCAGTTAAAAGTATGCTTTTTGATGCAAAATCTTTATGAAAATAAACCCCAAATCCTAAAAGCGGAATAAGGATTGGTTTTAGATAAAGATCTAAATATTCATGGCCTGAAAGTAAAATTAGTAGATAAACAATGCTAAAACCCATATAGATTTTAAGAAAGAGAGTATTTTTCATAGGTTTGGGGGATTATGAATTGACAAGTTGATTCTGGGGCGTTTTAAAATCGACGGCAACAAAATATACAGCTGCAAAAAAAGAAAAGGTCAGATAGCCAATAATACTATAATTTGCGAATGAAAAAGTATGATTCAAACCAAACCAGTCGCCATAATACATTATAATTGCAATGGCAATAAGGAAACGAAAACCTTCCCAAAAAACAGCATATTTGCTTTTATCCATCAATTCACTGTAACTGTAAATTGTAATCAGGATAAAAAATCCGTAAACAAAGATATTTGGTAAGCCAATTTTAGCAATATTATCAAATAAGTAGGTGACAAATAAGAGCGTTATTAAAACCTGTGCAACTGACCAGTAGATTAATTTTTGAGAATTTTGAGTGCCATATTTATCAAAATCAAAAACATTCTCAATTTTGTTTACGGGATATAATTCTTCAAAATTTTCCGGACGCCAGCCCGTTGGTTTAAACCAGATAGTAAACTTGTCTTTCCATTTTGGTGCGCGCCAGGCATCTTTGATCAATAAAGTCAAATGCTGAAAATTAATACGGATGGGGTTCCAGGTATTTACCGGTCTTGTAATTCCAAAAACAGGCGGGACATCGTCCAGTTCTTCCTGAAAAGTTCCAAAAAGCTTATCCCAGAAAATAAAAATCTGCGAATGATTTTTGTCTAAATATTCAGGATTGATAGCATGATGTACACGATGGTGAGAAGGAGTAACCAGAATATGTTCAATAAATCCCATTTTTTTGATGTGTTTGGTATGGTACCAAAACTGCAAAAACAAATGAAGCGGCAGCGTAATCGCAATTACGGTAGCAGGAACGCCCAGCAATGCTGCAGGGATAAGCAAAAAAGTAAACAGATTAACCAGGCTGGCAATCGGCTGACGTAAAGCACAGGCCAGATTGAACTCTTCGCTGCTATGATGAATGGCGTGTTTATTCCAAAGAAAATTAATCTGATGTGCCAGTCTGTGGCTCCAGTAGCCATAAAAATCAATTACAAAAAAGGCGATAAAATAAGAGAGAACGTTAGCTTCTAAATGCTGTAAAGCAATTTTTGAAACCATCCATTCGTATGAAATGAAAGTCAGGCTCAGCCCTAACACGTCTTTTACCGAATTGGTAATTCCGGAACTGATACTGGATACACTGTCTATCAAAGGCGCAGTATCGTTCTTTTTATAAATGCCGTATATTTTCTCAATTATAATTAATGCTAAGAAAACAGGCGTTGCAATAATTAATATTTTACCATATTCCTCCATAAAAAAAACATTCAATTTTAATCAAATATAGAATAAAATTGAATGTTTTTTAAATTATTCTCAGTTTAAACGATTTCAGCGCTTAATCCTGCTTCTAAAAGTTGTGTGCACTGAGGCTTTAATTTATCAATTGGGCCTGTTTTTACAGTGCATTTCCCATTATAATGTACGATTAAAGAACATTGTTCTGCCTGTTCTGCAGTATGGCTGCAAACCCGCATTAATGTATCGATTACATGATCAAAAGTGTTTACATCGTCATTATAAACTATGATTTCGTTATTGAAACCTGTGGCTTCTTTTTCCCGAACTCTTTCTCTTACTTTTTCTTTAGTACTCATTTTTTAAGTTTTTTGTACTGTTGTAATTTACTTCTTTCTAATTTACGTATTTTAATGAAACCCAGTTGTTTCTTTGAAACTTTTTAACGTAAGTCAGTCCCTTTTCCGTGCAGGAAGCATCAATAAAAGGAATGTCTTCTTCATAGAAACCGCTCAAAAGCAATAGTCCTTTTGGGTTTAGGCAATCTACATACGCCTGCATGTCGTTCAGTAAAATATTACGATTGATATTTGCAATAATCAGGTCGTATTTTTTTCCTTTCAATAAAGCTGCATCGCCTTCATAAACGCTAATATGTTTACAGTTATTGCGTTCAGCATTTTCAATAGAATTCAGATAACACCAGTTATCAATATCAATAGCATCAATTGGTTCTGCACCTTTCATTTCGGCCAGAATTGCCAGAATAGCTGTTCCGCAACCCATGTCAAGTGTTTTTAAACCAGTAACATCAATTTCCAGTAAGTGCTGGATCATCATATGCGTAGTTTCATGATGACCTGTTCCAAAACTCATTTTTGGTTCGATTACAATATCAAATTCAGCCGTTGTTTTTTCGTGAAAAGGAGCGCGAACATGACATTTTCCATCTACATCAATGGCTTCAAAATTCTTTTCCCATTCCTCGTTCCAGTTTACCTGATCGATTTCTTCAACAGTATATTCAATTTTAAATTCCTCAGATTGCAAAATATAAATGTCATCCAGAATATTCTCATCCCATAAATCTTTCTTCACAAAAGCCGAAATTCCGTTTTCAGTTTCAGTAAAGCTTTCAAATGCTTTTTCGCCCAATTCTGCGATCAAAATTTCAGATCCCAACTCTTTTGGTTCAATTGTAAAATGATACCCTAAATATATATTCGACATAAATAATTTTTTTGCAAAGGTAAGAATACAAAACAGAAGTTGTTTATAAATATTCTATATCGTTAGATTAATTAATGTTAATTTTGAGTTGAATTTGTAAGGGTTTTTAAAATATGAAGAATATCATTTTTATTTTGCTTTTTGTAGTGTTAAGCGGAGCTTCCTGTGAAAAAGAACATGAAGTCGTGCGGTCATTTTGTTTTTGGAAAACAGATTTAAATTTTGAAAAAGAAGATGATTCTTTGATTAAGGATTTGAATGTAAAACACCTGTACGTACGATTTTTTGATGTGGACTGGAATCCGTATGCCAAAGAACCTTTGCCTGTTGCTACCATTAATGATATCAGATTAAATGAAAGTAATCCTGAAATTACACCCAGTATATTTATTACCAACGACGTTGTTTTGCACAGTAATAAAATACAACTGGACAGTCTGGCGGCCAGAATTGCACAGCGCATTCAGATAATTGGTACCAGAATGAATGAAACTAAAGCGGATAAAATTGCAAATGAAATAGTTTACCCGAAGGATTATTATAAAAATAAAAACTTTAAACGACTGAATTACGATTCGATAAAAGCAATAGAATTAGCCAAATTGAAAGTTGATTTTAAAGAAATCCTGATCGATTGCGACTGGACAGAAAAGTCAAAAGAAAATTATTTTTACCTGCTTAAACAAATAAAAAAGAACTCACCAGCTGTCAGCATTGCAGCCACAATCAGGCTTTGGCAATATAAATATGCCGAAAAAGCAGGAATTCCGCCGGTAGATAAAGGTTTATTGATGTGCTATAATCTGAACAAGCCAGACGATTTACAAACCAAAAATTCGATAGGGACCAGCGAAGAACTGGCACAATATATTACACACGATAAATATAGCCTAAAACTTGATATTGCTTTGCCATTGTATAGTTGGGCAGTAGTTTTTAGAGGAAATCAGTTTAAGGGAATTTTATCAGATTATGACCAGCTGCGAAATGATTCTGTTAAATTAAAAAAAGCATCAGACACCAAATATATTCTGCAGGATGATATTTTGGTAGGACAAACCTATTTGCGAAATGGTGATGAAATCAGAATCGAGAAAATTTCAGAAGATGAACTCGGGAAAATGATTTCAATCGTCACCAGTAAAATTAAAATTGACAATCAAACCAAAATAACGTTTTTCTCTTTCGATAAAAAATACATCAACGATTATGGAACCCAAAATATATCCGAGTATTATGCGCGTTTTTAGCAGTTTACTTTTAGCATTAAGCTTTCAGGTTTCTTTTGCCTGCGGTTGGAGCGTTTCGGCCGAAACCAGCAGATTAGTCTTGTTTAAAGCACAACGTGAAGGTTTCTTTAAACTCACACCGTTTTATTATTCAGCAGATTATTACTATTCGACCAATACTGTTTCCGGTGTCGATCAGGAAATGAATTGTCTGGAATGGAAGAAAAAATTAGGGAATACTATTAATCCAAAAGATGTTCACGTTATTTTATACGAAACGGATTCCGAACAATTTGAAGCAGCATTCGAAACCAAATCATTAAAAAAAGTATTCGAAAAAAATACTTTTATAGAAGCGTTGTTATTGCCTAAAAATAAAGCTTTACTGAATTATATATTATTTGCTAAAAAACTGGAATACAATAGCAATACAGATGTAAAATGGGAATCCTGGGAAAAAGTTGGCTATAATAGCAAAGACCATAAACTGGCAGATTTAGAAGATTTTGAAAAGAAAATCAAATCAGCCAAAGATCCTTTCCTGAAACAGCGATACGCCTTTTTAATTCTGAGATACAGCTTTTATGCTCAGGACAAAGAACAGGTAATTCGCTTGTACGATACTTATTTTACAGAAAATAAGAACACTATTTTAGAACCCTGGGCATTGTATTATAAAGCTTTGTGTATTAATAATTTTCCTTTACAAAATTATTTACTGAGTAAAGTTTTTGCGACCTGCGAAGAAAAATCCTTTGCCGTTTTACAACATTATAACTGGAAACTGACAGAAGAAACGCTGGCTTTGGCTCAAAATGATGCAGAAAGAAGCGTCATTTTATCCATTGAAAGTTTCCGAAATCCTGCGCCGGATTTAAAAACGATTGAAGAAGTTTATCAACTGAGCCCGAATAGCATTAATTTGAGTTTTTTGATTGGAAGAGAAATCAATAAACTCGAAGACTGGATTTTCACACCACAATATACCAATAACGGAAGTCCGTCTGTTGTATTTGACGGAGCGAATTGGTATGATGATTATGCAAAGGCAAGAGAAGAAAATCTCAATAAAGACATGCAGCATTTAAAAGCATTAGAATTTTTTCTAATTTCTATCCTGGAGCAAACTTCGGGAGAACAGAAAGATTATGTTACGGCCGCAATTGCACAGCTTTGTTTTATGGATGATCAGATTGACTTGGGTAAAAAATACACCAATATGATTTCTGATAAAGCCAACACGTCCATTCAAATGCAGAAGAATATTCAGCTGGCTTTGGTTTCTTTAAAACAAGATGATTTAAAGGATGAGAAAGTTCAGGACCAGCTTTTTAAATACTTTAATGCAGTTGAAAATCTGGTTGAAACCGATAACGGATTATTCAAGAATTTATATAGTTTGTACCGAATTGCCAGCGCAGATTTTAATAAAAAAGGCGATCGCGTTACCTCAGGATTATTGATGATGAAATCGGATCAAAAAAATGAAGGCGAATATTCTGTTTACAACAATCCTTATTTTTACAGTTACATCGGCTATTTTGACCGAAACGCAACCACTGAAGATATGGATCGCCTGATGGAGCTACAGCAGAAAGAAGATAAAACGCCTTTTGAAAAATACATTTGTTCAGGTACAATCGCAGCAGATGTAAATTATTATAAAGATTTAAAAGGAACAATAGCTTTTAGAAATAATAATTTGGAACTGGCTTATGAAACCTTTTCCGGCATGCCAAAAGATTTCTGGGATAAGAATTATGCTTTTGCGGACTATTTAAACGAAAATCCGTTTACGCCCAAAATCCTGCAAAAAGAAAAAGAACGCAAATTTGATTATCGTTTTAATAAAGCAGATTTTATTGCAAAACTGATTCAGTTAAGAAAACAAAATACGGCAGCAAGCAATTTACAACTGGCACATGCGTATTTTAATGTTTCGTATTTAGGAAATTCCTGGATGATGGTTGCCTACGACTGGACTTCGGGAGAATCGTATGTTGATTATGTTTATGGTGATAATTCTGAAAACGAAAAAGCCTATCAAAAAGGCAATTATTACAGCTTAACAATGGCTAAAATGTATTATGAAAAAGCACTGAAAATGTCTAAAAATAATAACGAAAAAGCGTTAGCCAGTTTAATGATTTTCGAATGTAATTATTATAATCATTACGCCAATTTAGTTTCAACAGAGGAAGAAGAAAAAAATCCGTTTAAGGCAGGGAAGGAGTTGGCTAATTTTTATTCCATTTATAAAACAACGCCCACTTTCAAAAAATACAATTGTCCGTTGTTAGAAGAATTTATAAACTAAATGAAAAGTTCAACATAT
>NZ_QETH01000112.1 GCF_003105115.1 Flavobacterium sp. HTF
AAAAAGTGAAAATAAAACCATTGGCTATGAGATTTTTACTGAAAAAGAACATAAACCATCGATTGTTTATGATCCGCCTATGCCTTTTGCAGCTGGTGGAATATACTCAACTGTTGAAGATTTAAACAAATATTATAATGGACTAAAAAATTACAAAATTATCTCCAAAGAAAGTTTAGAAAAAGCATATACACCTTTCAAAAAAAATTATGGTTATGGTTGGATTACAATGCCAATGTTTAAAAAAAAGACAGTTGGTCATAGTGGTTACGCAGCTGGTTTTTGTAGCAATTTTGTTCAAATTCCCGAAGATGATATCTGCATTATACTGCTTACAAATACAGAAAGAGGTTTAAATACCGCCACTTATGCTATTATGAAAACTTTGTATAATTTGTATAATAAAGATTATAAAATTCCGATTGTAGCCAACATGAGCCCAGAATCTTTAAAGGAATATGTGGGAACTTATCAAGTAGAAGACGATTTTGTAATTTACCTTACAACTGAAAACAATAAATTAAAATTGCAAAGTGGAAACGGGCCCACAACTATTCTATATCCTGTAAAAGAAAATTTATTTTACGCTGAAGAATTAATGGGTGATGTAATTTTTGAAAGAAACAATACTTCACAAATAGAGTCATTAAATTTTCATGTAGGAAATCAACTAAAAACAGCAAAAAAAATATTTCCTTCCTGGGGAATTGTAGGAACTGCCACAGAAAAAGGCTGGGAAGGTCCTGATGCAAAACTTTTTGAAACTGAAACAAAAGGAATTTGGACAATTAAAGATGTGACTTTAAAAACAGGAGAATTTAAATTTCGTTTTAATGACGATTGGACTTTAAATTTTGGAAAAGATATGAGCGACGGAATAATGCCAAAAGGAGATAACATAGAAATTTTAACAGGCGTTTACGATATTACTTTGGACATAACTGATTACGAAAAACCAAAATACAAAATTTTTAAGAAAAGTTAAAATCAGCCTACAACAATACAGTGGTAAGTTTTAATAAATCGAAAATTGAATCTAATGAAAAAAGAGCTTGTAATATTTATTTTCTTTATTTTAAGTTGTAAATCAACAGCACAAACAACAAGATATGAATTAATATTTAGAGGTCCAATTTCGAGCAATCAAAATCCTAAACTTGTAAGTAACGAAAATCGAAATTCGAAAGACAGCTTAAACTATATAATCATAAGAGGAAAATATATTTCAGGCTCAAAACACGTAGAAATTTTACAAGACAAAAACACAAAACTTTATTATTGGAAACAATTTCATCCAAATGGAAATTTGAAAGAAGAAGGAATAATGACTAAAGATAATAGAATTTGTATTGGAAAATGGAAAATCTACCTGGAAAACGGAAAACTAGACAGCATAACTGATTATGATAAAAAATTAAAAATATCATATTACAAAGCACTCGAAATCGCAAAATTAAATGGCTATGAAATGCCCGAATTAGAAGTTGATTTAGAAAAAAATGAAGAAAAACTTCAATGGCAGTTTACCAAATGGAATGATAAAGATGGTAGTGGAACTGCTAATATAATTTTTGTAGATACAGAAAACGGCAAAGTTTCAAAACCAGATTATCAATTAGTCAGAAAATTTTAAAAAAATTGACATAAAAAAAATAGCCCCGGCATCTGGATTGTTTCCCACAATGAGCCGCCAAGGTTTACCTGCCGTTTTGAGGACAGGAAGTTCCATTACCAAAGGACCAACACAGGTCTTTTAGATCCCGCGGGCGATCGCGGTGAGATTCAATTACAGCAGAAAAGAGAAATATGGCTCACCCAATACCACAAGGAAAAAATAAACGGTAACCTGCAAAGAGTCCTTAGGAGTCCCCTCGGGTTACATTCTTCTCGGATACAAAAAATAAATTTCTGACCGGATTCAGTAAAGCTTGTGTCCAGTGCAGCAGGAATACTTTCTTGAGAATCAGCACAAAACCGGTAAAGGAATGAGGTTTCTCGACATAGAGGCCCGCCCCTTTGGCAAAGGTCTCTTCAATGTCGGCAGGGTGATTGGATGTTGAGAGCATAACGGCCGGGATGTCTTTGAGCTTCTCATCGCTTTTTATTTCGTCCAGCGCCTCTTTTCCTCCTTTAACAGGCATATTGATATCGATAAAAATAATATCCGGTGTGGGCTCGGACTCATCCTTCAGGTTCTCCAGGAGCTCCTGCCCGTTTCCAACCGTTGTCACCTCTGCAGGTACCTCTGCCACATTCAGCGCATCCAGGAACAACTCCTGATCATCTTTATCATCTTCGGCCAGTATAATTTTGACCGGTTCCATTTCTTTCAGGTTTGCAGAATCTGCGAATGGATTTTGAGAACTTATCATATTAGGGAGGTTTACAAATGCCAAATGTACACTATTAAGTGTTTGCTACATTTCAAATAACAAAAAATCTAATCATCAATACTAAATTATACCATGGCATGTTCTAAAAAAAAACGGAATGCTGAACCGTGTTAACCCAGCTGTAAATCAGTATCCCGCTACACATTTCTAACTTTATATTACTTCCAGCGGGTAATTCTTAGCGACACCCCAGGATTTATTTAGAACCATTAAATTAAAAGATTATGACAACACAGGAAAATTATGATAATTATCCTCAGGATGAGAATAATTACCGCATGGAGAAACCTCGTTTCAGATATGGTTAGAACGAGGTTTCGTTTTTTAATGTACCAATGATTTAAGATAAATTGTAAACAATAAAGGCAATACAATTGCAGAAACCCGTAATATGTTTTGTAGAATTTTACTTTTAAATTTTATATGTGGCAAATTAGATTTTGTCTTTAGAAAAAACACAACAAGCTTTTTAAAATCCAGTATAATCAAAAATAAAACTCCAATGGTCAACAATACCGATTGTAACAATGCACCTGCATTCATTTGATAAAAAAGATTAATTAAAGTCAGATTAAACAGCATGGAAAACAGGATTATTGCTCCAATCAACAACGTCTTTCTAAACAGTAATAAATATCCTCCTACTATTTGTACCACTGCTATTATCAGACCAAAAGCATGCGAATATCCAAAATAAAACCAGGTAAGCCACTCGCCTGTTTGCTGGTTCATGGGCATATTTGAAATTTCCTCTGGTACAATGAACTGAAGTCCATAAAATTTCTTCCAGCCAAAAGCTGCGATGTTGAAGGCTAAGCAATATCGAATTCCACTATACAAAAAATCATATATACTCATTGAATTGATCTTTTGTTTTTTTTCTAAAAATTGCCAAATCAGTGGAAAAAAAATGGCTGTTAACAAAAAAATTCCGATTAAGGAAAAGACCATGACAGGAGGAAGCCATCGAATATTTCCACCATTACCAAGCAATAATAATAAAGCGGTAAGCTCGAGGCCAAAAATTATGGACGTGAATGTTTTCTTTCCAATTGAACTTTGAATTACTAAGGATGTTTGTTCTAACATATCTATCGTTATTTGAATTAATATTCTGCAAATTTGAATATTACTCAAACACTGAATGTTCGGATGTACCCTTTCGAACCTAATTAACCGTATCTTTTGTCAGGACACCGTTTGCTTTTACAAATTGAGTAGGAGACATTCCTGTAAATTTTTTAAAAGTAGTATTAAAAGTAGTTTTCGAATTAAAGCCGGATTCATAAGCGATTCCTAATATGTTCAATTGATAGTACTTGTTTGACAGCAACAATGACTTTGCTTCTTCAATACGGTATCTATTTATATAATTATAAAAATTATCCTGATACAATTCATTGATAACAAACGAGGTTTCGTTACAGCTGGCATCTAATCTTTGTGCTAATTTAGGCAGGCTTAAGTCATTCTCAAGATAAACTTTTTCAGAGCCGGTAAGTATTCTTAATTTTTCATCCAACTCTTTTAATCGTTTTCCCGCTACTCTTTTTGGGCTTTCTTTTTTAGATACAATTGATGACAATTCATTTAATTCACTTTTGGTGAAATCGAAAATTTCATTTTGCTGCATAGAAAAATAGGCCAAAAAGAAGACACTTAGAAGATAGGTGAAAGGTGTAAATTGAATTAAGTATCCTAAATTAAAAAATATGAGATTGAACCAAACCACTATTATCAACAGCAAAATCAATAAAAAGTATTTTAGCCAGACAAGATCATTTTGCTCTGTTGAAGATGAAATTTGCCGAAGATTTCTTAGATGCCTGTGCAATTTCACAAATGAGACTAACCAATAAATTAACGCTTGTACAGGCAATGTCATTTGCAAAACGAAAAAAAACATTCTAGCGGTTTGTGGGCTAAACTCAATATTTTTTCCAGTAATAAAAAATGGGATCCTGAAAATGAAAAAAAATACAAAAGGTAGAAAATGCCATAGCATTTTGTATTCAAATTTTTTATTTACAGATGTAAAATAAAGAATGCTAAAATATAGTAATGGAGCTGTCAGAAAACGTGAAAGCCCTATCATTTCATACAAATTGGGATGTCTTAAATTAAAATTATTATAGAATAAGGGGATTTCTATCATTTCCAAACCTAAAGTAATAATAAACAAACCCAGGCAGGTGTTAGCAATAAAATTTACTTTACGAAGATGTGCAAGCAATAAAAATCCGAGTAAAAATGCCGCTCCCGAGGTAATACTCATTATTATGGGAAAGTTCATCATATTAATTCCATTTAATTTAATCTTGCGACGCAATATAATATTGGATCAAGATAAATCTTATAATGTT
This sequence comes from Flavobacterium sp. HTF, assembly GCF_003105115.1. Classification (GTDB taxonomy): domain Bacteria; phylum Bacteroidota; class Bacteroidia; order Flavobacteriales; family Flavobacteriaceae; genus Flavobacterium. The sequence goes on from NZ_QETH01000112.1 coordinate 4,757, forward strand.
TTTAATCAAGTTTTTAGCGCAATTAATTGACCTGTTTCCCGGACAAGCAAAAAACTAATTCCTGAATATCACATTTATGTATCAATACAATTAGTTTCATTTGTAATTGTTTGCCAATTCACATGTAAGTATTAAATCTTTTAGCTTTTTGTAAAGATTTAATGACACTTTTCTATGTTGTATATTTTATGTTTATGACGTGAACCAGTGGCAATCATATCGAGCTGGAGTTAACTTCAATTCTGCCTCTTATAGTGAATCATGGCAATTTAATATCACAATTTAAGTGAATTTTAAATAGAGATATCTGCCTTATCACACGGAAAATAAATGGTAATACAAGTCCCCTGTCCCAATTTTCCTTCTGCAGTAATTGTTCCGCCTAATGTCTGCATGATTTTTTTACACAATGCCAGCCCAATTCCAGATCCGCTGTATTCCTGCTGAGTATGAAGACGTGTAAAAACTTTAAAAATAGATTCTGCGTATTTTTGATCAAATCCAATTCCATTATCTGAAAATTTAACCCAGTTATAATATACGTTAGCCTTATTATTTATAATTACTGGTTCCTGCGAAGCTGTAATTTTTATTACAGTTGATCGATCAGGAGAAGCATATTTTAAGGAATTTAGAATAATATTTGAGAATAACTGCTTCATCAGAAACGCTATTGCATTAACTTCTGGAAGTTTAACACTTTCAATCACTGAACCGCTTTCTGAAATCAGCTCGCTGAATTCATCTATTACTGTATCAAAAATTAGATTGAGATCTATTTTTTCAGTGGCTTCTTTAGTGTTTTTAATTCGGGTATATTTCAAAATATCCTGCAAAAGTTCACGCATCCTTGCAGCAGATTTTGAGACACGTTCCAGCGAATCAAAATCGGGATCTTCCGGGTTACCGCTCTTTTCTGTAAGCAGCTTAGAAGTAATCATCTGTATTTTTCTCAAAGGCTCCTGAAGATCATGAGTACTAATCCAGTTTATATTTTCTAATTCAGAATTGGTCTCTTTTAAAATATCACTTTGAAGCCTGTATTTTTCCTCTTCCTCACTTAACAGAATCATCATTAGACTATTGTGAAGTGAATGTGCATATTTTGCAGCTGAATTTATTTCGTAAAGTTTCCAGATACTACTCTGTCCTTTAACAACCTGTTTCCAGATATTAAATGAGTTTCTTGGATGCAAACCGTTTTTATCTTTAACTATGCTTTTTTCCGGATCACCTGCCCAGTTGATTTCTGAGACAGTTTCTGGTCTGTACCATATAATATGATTTGAATTGCCAAGAGAATGATAAACTACTCCGGCAAAATTGGAACATTTTTCAAATTCAGGAAAATCATCGCTTATTTTTCTGTTCGTGTAAAATTCAGCCGATTTCTTATTCTCCAACTGCTCAACAAAAGCTTTTATCTGATCATCTGACGGTGTTAAACCATTTTTATAAATTTTATTTCTAAACTGTATAGAAACTCCTCCCGAATTACATAAAGACATCAACTCGGGCATTTTGATAATAGTATTTAAAGACTCTTCAGCCAGTGGAAGATCAAGAGCCGTTAAGTGCTCTAATGCCTCAATTGACTTCTTAGAATCGATATTTTCATCATTTGATTCTCTAATATCAATCTGAGACGTGATAAACTGACCCTGAAGCTTTGCAGCAAGCCGTAATTCTGGAGAAATATTCTTTTCCGAATAATGATGACAAGCAATAAGTCCCCATAAACGGTCATGATGAATAAGTGAAATAGTCAGCGTTGCACCAACACCCATATTTTTGAGATATTGCACATGAATAGGAGATGTACTTCTTAAAATCGAAAGACTTAAATCAAGGTTTTTATCCTCCTTATTATCAATAGTAAATATAGGAACGGCCTCGTAATTAATATCGACAATCAATCTAAGCAAATTCTTGATGTACAATTCCCTCGCCTGCACAGGAATATCTGTATGCGGGTAATGCAATCCTAAAAATGGCTCCAGATCTTTCCTGCAGCTTTCAGCATAAACCTCACCGTTATACTGCTCATCAAAGCGATATATCATTACACGATCATATCCTGTTATTTCCCTTGTACCCTCTGCTACAAGCGCACAAAGATCTTTTAGTGATTTTGTGTTATTCATCTGTGTTACAAACTGAATAGTCTGTGTATAAATGTCGGCCAAAATCTGTTTATCGAACTGAGCCTCGGCTTCTAAAACATAAGTATCACCGCTCTTATGAATATTGACCTGAAAATTTTTCTCTAACAATTCAATTTCCAGTGGAAACACATCTTGAACGGTATCTGAATTTATATAATTAAAAATACGTTCTTGTGCTTTAATGCCAAAAACAGTTTCAAATTTATTTCCTAGTGCCTGTGTGTAACTTAGATCTATGAAAGACGAAATATTACTGGTACAGTAATCAATTATCCAATCATTAGTAAGTCCCATTAAAAAACCATGCGGTTGAATCATTCCGGGAATATGTATGGGTTCCTGGTCGCAATTGGTCAATGTAACAAGATCTCGGTTAACTATATCTTTAATCTTCATTAAGTAACTAAATTTAGAGAGTGCACTATATATGCTCTTAATAGTGTCAGTAGAATAATTACAAATAGTATCATTTTGTGCAAATTAAAATGATTTGTTTATTTATCTAACTAAATGTATAAATGTTTTCGGGTAAATTGGAGCGCATACTTTCCAGAGTATTTTTCAAATTGGCCTGAACTCCAATGCAAAGCTGCTGCATTATTAATTTTAATTCACTAAAGTCAGAAGGCTTAACAATATATGCTTCGGCACCCAAAGAATGAGCTTCACCTATACCTTTCACTCCATTGGAAGTTGCCATCATAATGACCGGTACATTTCCAAACTTCGAATCCAGCTTAATAAGTCTCAATAGTTCCCAACCATCCATTTTTGGCATTCCGGCATCTAACAATATCAAATCAGGAAGTGAATCCAATTCGGAAAGTAAATTAAGTGCTGCGTCACCGCTATCCACAAATTTAACCGCAAAAGTTTCTTCTGTTCCCTTCATTGCCCACCTGAAGAACTCCGCATCGTCACAATCATCATCCACCAGTAAAATTATTTTTTTATTCATTTTTGTTAATATAGTATTACAGCAATATTCTTTTAGCTACAATGATGTAAGTAAAATTAAGTATACAATCTATGTAAAGCAAGAAAAACAGAAGTTTATTCCTTGATAAAATCCCATTTCTAACGAAATGATTTTTTTTTTTGTTTTCTATTATAACGAATAACCTAAAGAAAATAGATGCTGAAATTTTGATCCTATTGTATTTTAAAGTTTGGATAAGGGATATTTTTTTATCTTTGAAACTCAGGATTTTTAATACAAATGGCTTTATCTTTGAGCCTTTAGAAAAATTGACATTCATTATGGAACAGAAAATACATCAGGGAAGAAACGTAAAACGTTTCAGAGAAATGCTCAACATAAAGCAGGAAGCGTTGGCTTATGATCTGGGAGAAGACTGGAATCAGAAGAAAATTTCTATGCTGGAACAAAAAGATGTAATTGAAGACAAACTGTTGAAACAAATTTCGGCAGTATTAAGAATTCCGGTTGAAGCTTTTCAGAATTTTGATGAAGAACAAGCGGTAAATGTTATTTCTAATACTTTTGGCGATAATGGTATTGGATATCAAAAAAATGACAACCCTATTTTTAATCCTATAGAGCAAGTGCTAAAATTGCACGAAGAAAAAATTGCGCTGTACGAGCGTATGCTGAAAGAGAAAGATGAAATGATGGAGAGGTTTGAGAAACTGATTAATAAATAAACGTGTAGAAAGTCTTTAGTTACTTATTTGGACCCGGGTCCGCCCGGCGACTCCACAAAAAAACCGTGTATTACAGGTGTTTACAATGAGTTTTTAAAACTTGAGAACAAAAGTTAACAGAATTACAAATAATTGATTTAATGTCCCCGTAAACATTTTAATTTTTAAACAAATTAAAATGAAATCAATTTGCACAATCCCAAAGCTTGTCAGGTATGACGATCTTTCTAAACCTTGGTTTATATTTTTTAGATTTAGTGGCAAACTCTTCCGTTACAAATACACAAGACTTGATGCTTTGGGTGAATTATATGAACACACATCAAAAATGATGACTCTGCGATATGCAAAAGTTGTAAAAGAAGTTGATAGAAATCAAATAATGGAAAAATCACCTGACTCTTAAAATTTACATTGATAAAAAAAAGCCACTAGTTTGAAGTGGCTTTTTAATTCTTAGTTTTCTAATTCCGTTGAAATACCTTCATTTACAGAAAAATTAAATAAGTCGTTGTTATTTCTAAAACTTATTTTTTCATTGAATTGCTCCTTTAATTCTTTATATAAACGACCAAATATTATTCTTGCTGCCTTTGTTGAAATTGTAACATCTTTTGCATCGATTATAATGCTTTCACCTTTAGTCAATCCTTTTTTGATTATATCATAAATCTCACCACTTCTATTGTCAGTAGCTATTACATTACCGTAATTTGAAAGAATTAATTCCATTGTTAAATATATTTTATTTTGTTAGTAAGAATCTCACTTATTAACGCTCCCATTTCATCTCTAATTGGAACCTTCACGTACAAGACTGTTCCTTTCCACTTAGAAGATGCTAAGATAGTTACTTTTCCTTGAATATTTCGGTAAATATATCCTCCTGTATGCAAAATTAACTTCCCTTTAAGTTTTGTAACTATTTCATTTACTAACCACAAACCGGTTCCACAGTGTCCCTTTTCGATTTTTGAAGATACACCCCTCTTAAACGCATTAAGTATTAAATCTTTATCTTTTTCTGATTTATACTTTTCTCGCATCGTTCCAATTATTCCCTCGGAAGTATCAACTGAAACAATTTCTATTTTTCCACTATTACCTTCAGCCATCAAAATAGACTTATGATCCGTTGCGTGAGAATAAAAATTAGAAGAAATTTCAACTATAAGTGTTTTAATACATTCAACAACATCTTCATTAATAGCGCTATAATAATCTTTAATTGTTTTGTAATATTTCTTTTCGATAGAGTCTATATCTTTAAAATCCACTCGACTTATAGGATGAGGAGCAATAAAGAAATCTTCTTTTATCACCGGTTTTATTTGTGAATATAATTTCTCTCTATCTTTCTCCTTTAAAAGAGCAACCAATAAATCATTTAAGTGGTATTTTGTAAAAAGTTCCGCTATTATATTTAAGTTAGCTTGCGGGTCTTGCAAACAATTCTCATCTATTGTATATGCTAATGATTTATAAATTACCAATGCAGCAATAGAAGTAAAATCATTTTTATTTATATTAACTTCAAAAATGTAGTTTTTAATTCTTTTACCTTTTAAGTCAAATACGAAGCTGAATTTAGCTATTAATTGGGTTATATTATTTTCATCGTACTTACCATTTATAAGAATTTTTCGCATTTATTTTTTGAACTCTGATTTAAATTTTTTGATTAATTTATTTTCTAATTCTCGATCTCTAGTCGTTATATTAATTGATATTTCTAAAAGATAATCCGCAAATTCATTACTGATCTTTAATAAATCGTCAGAGATGTATAGATAATTTAGAATTGTAAAATTTTTAATTCTGGTATATAAATCGATACAAATTTGATCGTTAATATTTCCAATCTTAACTGTATTCATTAAGTGAAAAAGTTGAGATTCAAAATCGACATGTTTTTCGACAATACGTTTGTTCTTTTCTATTATAAAATCATCGTTTCTTTTATGTTTTCTTTGAATAAAATAAAATATCCCTCCGGAAAACACTGTATTTAAAAATAACTGAGGAACTGGTCCTATAGTTATTGAATTTATAATATCTGACAATGATGATAAAACGTCTTTCATTAACTATAAATATCTGATTAGTTGTGGCAAATTTAATATTAAAATATTCTTATTCTGTTAAAATTTTTGTTATTGTACTAATTTTTTTAAAGAATAAACTACATTACTTTTTCTTTCACGCTCTACGAATTGTTCTTCTCCCACTCTACTAAGTGTTCTTCTTTTCCCGATCGCGCGGATTTGTAATCCGTGCCTGCAAAGTATATCTTAACAGATTTAAAAAAGAAAATCCAGTTTTTATTAATATAGGAACGAGCATAGTAAGAATTTCCGTGCTATCGTTACGCATATCCGAGAGATCGGGTTGAATTACACATCAATAAATAGTAGAATCTATACAAAAAACAATATTTAGACTTTTAGTGATATTTTTAAATCTTATTCTGGACATGATAGTTATTTGTATCTCTCAAATTTGAGAGATACTTAAATAATTACCTGCAAAATATGAATGAAGATATTTTTAAAACAAAAACTGATTTAGATCCTTCAGAATACAAAAAATTATTTGGCGACCCTTTTTGGAATCAACAAGGAGATCCAAAAGCTAGAAGCTTCTATCTTCAGCTGAGCGAAAAAGAAAAAGCTTTAATGTTAAAAAAGAATTATCTTGAAATGATTAAAAAAGCCAGAGAAAGAAATTTTAATATGGCAGCTGATTGTTTACAATGGTGGTTAGACGGATCAGGATTTACTAAAAACATTGATATTAATTGGCTTAGAGGAAATAATGAGGTTATTGTTGCTGAAAATGTAAATATTGAACGATTTGAGGAAAGACTGGGACTTGAAAATTTTGATGAAAAGTTAATTAAAAATGGAGATTTTGCAGAGTATAAAAATGAATTGCAACGTCAATTTGTTGGCGGTATTTTTCGTGAATTATATTATGTTTGTGGTACAAGTACAATAACCTCAAAGGCTAATTTTAAAATTACCCGAGTAAAAGATAACTTTGTATTATCAGGAACAATAATTCATTATTGGTGGGATAGATACGACTGGCACAAAGGAGCAAATGCTTACATAAATGGTTTTGGGTATGTTAATGACTCAGATGCTCTGTTAGTAGAAAAACATTGCGGAGCAAAACCATATGAAATGAGAAGTCAATGGCAACAAAGTTTTAATAAAACTTTTAAATCTGGATTTTTTGGAGGGTTAAGTGTAAAATTGAAATAGAAGAAATGAAAAAAAAAATATACGTAGTTTTAGCAATTTTAATTATTTTACTCTCGGTTTATTTTTATTGGCAAAATAGATATGTAGAACTTCGTCCTGTGCTTGTAAATGAAGATTTGCGAGAACCAGTATTATTTTCAGAAACATTTCATAATCAATTATTTAAAATCGCAAAACCAAATGAAATTCCGCCAAATTTTTATAAAAATATAAAGTGGGTTCTACAAAGAGAACATCAAGAATATATTGTAAAAAACGGAGTGATTTATATCCGGTATAAATACATGAATGATTACGAAATGATTTGGAACCATACTACTAAAACAAACAATCTAGAATGGTTTAAATCACAAAGAAGTATGGATAGCATTAATGGCGAATACAAAAATGCAGAAGAATTAGATAGAATTATTAAGGGCTTTCGTGATTAACTAGTTGGATATAGTATCTCCCGCTCTCCGAAGTATTTTTCTTTACGCTGCGCAAATGTCTCTGACTTTGCGTAGTTTTTCATGAGAACACTTTGGAGAGCGGAGTTTTTTTTCTATGAAGTTTTTATTTTGTATTATTCAATTTCAACTACTGCTTCGACTTGAATATATTTATCTTTGCAATT
>NZ_QETH01000113.1 GCF_003105115.1 Flavobacterium sp. HTF
CCAAATTCGGTAATTGCCATGCTTCCGAAAGGAACCCCACCAATTCTATTCATTCCATTATCAATTAATAATCCTTTTGAAAAAAGACGTTGTTTATAAAACATAAAACTATTTGTGCTAAGGTTGTAAAATTCAGCTTTTTTGTACTTGGTAAAAGAATCAACATATTCTTTCTTTTTTTCATATGTGATTTGTAATTGGTCATATGGTTTTTGAAATTCAGATTCACCAATTACAAATCTTTCTTTTTTTAATTGCTTTTCTATTGATAATAAATAACTTTTATGTCTATTTAATTCATCTATATGCTCTTCGAATTCTTCAGTGAAGTGTCTATGGTTATAAAGGATCCTTAATTCTTCTTCGGTTAATGTGCTAATTAAGTCAAGATAATGGTCAACAACTTCCGATTCAATTGTTGGGTTATTTAGCTCTTTAATTAAAATATCTTTAAATCTTAGTAGCTTTAATTCGGATTTGGTTTGGACAACTCTTCTCAAAACAGATTCGAATAAATCGTTAAAATTTTCTGTTTGGATATTATCCAAATTTATTTCAGCATCTTTAGTAAAGTAATCTGCTAGTATTTGAATAAAATTATTTAATCTATTTTGTTTTATTCTGCCATTATATTCAAAAAATAATTCATCTAATGCAGATCCCCCAAAAGGAATATTTCCAAAAATAGATTTAGCAGTACTTACTAAAACTTCTTTTTTATTGATTTTCTTCATAATTGTGAGCAACTTTTTTTATCAGAGCGAATTTGAAATTCTAATTAGATTCTCTGATTTATGAAACCAGTTTATAGAGAAAATCAAATACTTATCAAATTTATTATAGATTATTTGGGATTTATAAATTTCTTAATTAAGTTTTTAGTTGAATTTATTTCGTTCATTTCCCCTTGCTAGCGCAAGCCTCTCGCTCGTGTATGATTTATGTCCACGACTGAGACGCTCGCACTAGCTGGTGCTGGTATTTTTAGAAGTCATTTACAATTTGATTAGTCGTTATTATTTTAGTCATTAATATTTCAATTTCTGCTGCTAATAATTTCTTTTTGAATTTTATTGATATAAATTCTAAAACTTTGTGAATATCCTCTTTACTTTTTACTATTATATAAGAAATGTCAGTAGATAAATCAAAATCTAATTTTACTTTTTGGAGTTCTTTATTGTAAGAATTTTTATCTTTTTCATATAACTCGATTTGAACTGCTCTTTTGTTTTTTCCTAATTCCTCTTTCGTTGGAACATATCTCCATTCCCGTTCATTGTAAAATCTATAATTACTATATTCTTTTCCTTTAACAATCAAATTACCTTCATAATTTTTCATATAAGAAGTTGTAGTCATTAATTCTTGACGCCAAACTTCATCTATTTTTTCTAATGATGGATTCTTTGCCACTTGTATTCGATTATCTGCAATACGTAATGCTTGTTGTAGAATAGATTTTGTTAGAGCAGATTCTTTTTCTAAATAAAGAACAGGATTTAACATTTTTTTTACAGCCCATTCTTTGCTCAAGCCAATTCCATAATGACCATATGAATCCAAGTGATTTTTAACTTCGGATAATGGTATGTCACAAAAACAGACCATTGGATAAGCATATTTTAAAGTTTGTGTTTGACCAAAGTGAAACTCTTCTTTACAATATTTTAAAGAAAAACCATTTTCAAGTATTCCAAATAGATTTTTTAATGTTTTTGTATAATGAATTATTGAATTTGTACTTATTGCCATTTTTATGCGGTTTATTTTTCTTAATTCTAAAACTTTATAAGCGAAACAAATCTTTGTAAATACACTTATAATCGGGTAGATGAATGAAGTTTTATTGCGTTTTCTTATTTTCAAATATATACATTTTTTATTATCATTTTTTTAAATTATATTTCAATGAAAACTGTAATAAAAAGAAAACGGTTGAAAATAGTTTCAACCGTTTCTAATTTTATAGTACGAATTTATTATCCCAGAAATGCCCTCAACTCTTCATAAGTCCCAATCTTCACGCTAACTTTCTCCTCATTAATAACACTCTCAATTTGAGCAGGAATCGGAAGTGTAATTCCTAAAGCAGGTTCAACAACATCTAAAAACTTAATAGGATGCGCCGTTTCTAAGAAAATACCAATCGCGTTGGTGTGTTTTTCAAGCTCTTTTTTCAAACCTAAATAACCAACAGCGCCGTGTGGTTCTGCGATATAACCGTCTGTTTTGTAAATTTTCTTTAGAGCTTCAAGCGTTTCTTCATCGGTATAACTATACGAAGAAAAATCTTTTTCGAAAGCTTTTAAGTCATTGTTATATAATTCCTGAATCCTGATAAAGTTACTTGGGTTTCCAACATCCATGGCGTTAGAAATTGTTGCTTTAGAAGGTTTCGGGTCGTATTTTCCGTTTTCTAAAAATCTTGGCACCGTGTCGTTTACGTTTGTAGACGCTACAAAATGCTCAATTGGCAAACCTAATTTCTTTGCCATAATTCCGGCGCAGATATTCCCGAAGTTTCCGCTTGGGCAAGAGAAAACCAAAGGTTTGTTTTGGTTTTTCAACGCTTTGTAAGCAAAGAAAAAATAAAACATTTGCGGTAACCAACGCGCAATATTAATCGAGTTTGCAGAAGTCAGGTTTTTGTGCGCCAGAGTTTCATCTAAAAACGCTTTTTTCACCATATCCTGGCAATCGTCAAAAACGCCGTCAACTTCAAGTGCTTTAATATTTTGCCCTAAAGTAGTCAGTTGTTTTTCCTGAATATCGCTCACTTTTCCTGACGGATATAAAATCACAACATCAACTCCGTCAACGCCTAAAAATCCGCTCGCAACAGCTCCGCCTGTATCTCCCGAAGTGGCTACTAAAACAGTGTTTTTAGCGTCTTTTTTGTCTTTATTGAAATATCCGAGGCAACGTGACATAAAACGCGCTCCAACGTCTTTAAAAGCCATTGTCGGGCCGTGAAATAATTCTAACGAATAGATTCCGTCTTCGACTTTCACCACCGGAAAATCAAAAACCAAAGTATCGGCAATGATTTCTTTTAATTTATCTGCAGGGATTTCATCGCCAACGAATTGTTTTATGGCTTCAAAAGCGATTTCTTCGTGACTTAAACTTTCGATTTTATCAAAAAATGACGGGTCTAAAGCGGTAATGTTTTCCGGAAAATATAATCCTTTGTCACTCGCTAATCCTTGTATAACAGCTTCTTTGAAAGAAACTTTTGGGGCATTATGGTTTAAACTGTAGTATTTCATTTTTTTTGTGGCTTTAAGCTTTAGGCTTTAGGCATTAGGCTTTTCTGAATGCGTTTAGCTTTTAGCTTTTTCTTTTTTTCTTGGTTTTATATTATACGCAAAGATTTTAAGCTTATTGCCTAAAGCCTATTGCTTACAGCGTCCCATCCTAAAGGATGCGGACACCGTCGGGATTAATCTTCGAAACGTGAATCTCATACGGTAAATTCATTTTTTCGTAAACGTTGCTCATGGCTTTTGCGATTTTTTCAGCGGTTTCTTTTCCTCTGCTTAAAGCGAAAATAGACGGGCCGGAGCCTGAAATTCCGGAGCCTAAAGCGCCGTTTTCAAGAGCGGTTTGTTTGATTAAATCAAACCCCGGAATCAAAACACTTCTTAAAGGTTCTACGATTTCGTCATGAAGCGATCTTCCGATCAATTCGTAATCTTTGGTGTAAAGACCTGCAACCAGTCCGCCCACATTTCCCCATTGCATAATGGCGCTTTTTAGGGAAACGGTTTGTTTTAAAACCGAACGTGCGTCAGAAGTTTTCAATTCAATTTGCGGATGAACCACCGTGGCGAATAATTCTTCCGGACTGTCAATTCTGATAATATCAAGCGGCGCATAACTTCTTACCAAAGTAAATCCGCCTAAAAGGGCAGGAGCAACGTTGTCGGCATGTGCGTTTCCGCTGGCTAGTTTCTCGCCCTGCATCGCAAATTGTACCAAATCTTTACGAGAATATGGTCTTCCTAATAATTCATTAATTCCGAAAACCGCTCCGGCAGAACTTGCCGCGCTGCTTCCGATTCCGCTTCCGGCTTTGATATTTTTATAAATTTCGATTTCGAATCCAAAATCCAGTTCGTCTAAAGTTTCCAGCATGGCCAGAGCAGCAACTCCGGAAACGTTTTTGTCGGTTTCCAAAGGCAAATCGGCACCGACAATTTTAGTAATTCGAACTCCTTTTTGATCGACTTTTCGAACAATCATTTCATCGCCCGCATTGTCTAAGCAAAGTCCGAGTACGTCAAAGCCGCACGATAGATTTGCGATTGTAGCAGGACAGAATAATTTTATTTCCATTTTTTTTAAAAGGTTCTGAGTTGCTAAGATGCTAAGGTTCTAAGTTTTTCTTTGCAACTGTTTATTTTTTTGTTTCTAATGAACTAAGGTTTTAAGTGAAAGATTTAAGGAAAAAACCTCAGAACCTTAGCAACTTAGAACCTTAGCACCTTTATATATTCCCTATTCGAATAACATCCGCAAAAATCCCCGATGCAGTAACAGCCGCTCCGGCTCCGGCGCCTTTTATCAATAAAGGCTGATCTACGTAACGGTCTGTGTAGAACAATACAATATTATCTTTTCCTTCTAAATTGTAAAAAGGATGATCTTTTGGAATGAATTGCAGGCCTACGCTTGCTTTTCCGTTTTCGAATTGCGCTACGTATTTTAATCTGGAATCTTTGGCTAAAGCTTCTTGATAAATACCTTCAAAATGAGCAGCGTGTTTGATTAACGAAGCAAAAAAGTCTTCGTTGTTTGTTGTGGCTAAACATTCGGCTGGTAAAAATGATTCGTTTGCAATGGCGTCGATGTCCATTTCGTAACCGCTTTCGCGAATTAAAATCAGGATTTTACGTGCCACGTCGATTCCGCTTAAGTCAATTTTCGGATCCGGTTCTGTGAATCCCTGAACTCCGGCTTCTTTTACCACATCGTGGAAAGAATTGTTTTTGTCGAAGTTGTTGAAAATGAAGTTCAAACTTCCCGATAAAACCGCCTGGATTTTATGCACTTTATCGCCTGAGGCAATTAAGTTTTTTACGGTATCAATAATTGGTAATCCCGCACCAACATTCGTTTCAAACAAAAACGGAGCGTTGTACTGGCGAGATAAGCTTTTTAGTTTTTTATAATTGTCGTAAGCAGAAGAGCAAGCAATTTTATTACATGTTACAACCGCAATACTTTGTTTTAAGAATTGTTCGTATGTCTCAGAAACACTTGCATTTGCTGTAATATCTACGAAAATACTGTTACGTAAATTCAGCTCTTTTGCTCTGGTTATAAATGCTTCTTTGTCTGCAGGTTCACCTTTATCTAAATCGGCCTGCCATTCTTTTAGTGAAATTCCGTCTTCGTCAAAAAGCATTTTTCTTGAGTTCGACAAAGCAATGACACGAACGTTGATCTTTAAATTATCTTTTAAGAATTTCTTCTGGTTGTGAATCTGCTCGATGAATTTTTCGCCTACATTTCCAACGCCCATTACAAAAAGGTTCAGCTGTTTGGTGTTTTCTTCAAAGAAGTTTTCGTGTAAAGTATTCAGTGCTTTTTTAACGTCTCTTTCGTTGATTACAGTCGAAATGTTTCTTTCAGATGCACCTTGCGCAATCGCACGAATGTTTACGTTGTTTTTTCCTAAAGTGCTAAACATTCTTCCGCTTAGACCCTGGTGGTTTTTCATGTTTTCACCTACCAAAGCAATAATGCAAAGGTCTTTCTCAACATAACAAGGATCGATTTTGTTTTGTGCAATTTCGATTTCAAAAGCCCTGTTGATGGCAGCTTCTGCATTATCAGCATCCGAATTCAGGATCCCGATACAAATAGAATGCTCAGAAGAAGCCTGGGTAATAAAAATTACATTGATTTTTTCCTGAGACAATACTTCAAACAAACGTCTTGAAGACCCTGCAACACCAATCATTCCGGGACCTTCTAAAGTTACCAATGAAATATGGTCGATATGGCTGATTCCTTTTACAACACTATCTTTTGCCACAACAGTATCAGAAATTAAAGTTCCAACTGCTTCAGGCTCAAAAGTATTTTTAATTAAGATTGGAATATTTTTCCTTAATACCGGTTGAATAGTCGGCGGGTACAAAACTTTGGCACCAAAATGCGACAATTCCATTGCTTCCTGATAAGAAATATTGGCAATTGGCTGTGCCTGTTTTACGATTTTTGGGTTGGCAGTAAACATTCCGTTTACGTCAGTCCAGATTTCCAGTTGTTCCGCATCGATTGCTCCGGCAATGATTGCCGCAGTATAATCAGATCCGCCACGTCCTAAAGTCGAAGTGATTCCGTCTAAAGTCTGTGCGATAAATCCGGGAAGGATATTGATTTTAGCTTCGTTTTGAGCAAAATATTCCTGAATCAATTGATTGGAAACTTCGAAGTTTACGGCTGCTTTTCCAAAATCGGTATTGGTTTTTATTAATTCACGGCTGTCTTTGTAAACCGCATCGTTATTAATTTGCTTGTATGCCTGAGCGATGATGTATGACGAAAGCAATTCACCAAAACTCAAAATAGTATCAGCAGTTCTTGGAGATAATTCGCCAAGTAAGAAACAGCCGTCTAATAAAGTTTCTAAGTGATTAATAATCCTTTTTACGTGGCTCAACAAACTGCTTTGTTCGCTTACGGGAATCAGTTCTTTTAAAGTGTCGAGGTGTTTTTTCTCAATTTCAGCAACAACTTCTCTAAAGCTTTCGTCGTTTGCTGCTGCTTTTGCCGCTGCTGACTGTAATAAATCGGTTACTTTGCTTAAGGCAGAAACTACAACAACTAATTGATCATCTTTAGCTTTTTGTTCGACAATTTCGAGAACGAGTTTTATATTTTGAGCATTGGCAACCGAAGTTCCGCCAAATTTTAATACTTTCATTTTATGATATTTTTTCTTTTGATGCAATAGTTTTTATGTATCCAATAACTCTCTTCTTTCGGGAAAAAAGTATAGATAACCTGGATTATATGTAAAAATGTATACCCCTAAGGGGTAGTAGTTGTTGTAGTAGAAATAATGGTAGCAGCAATTGCAACTCCTGTATGAGCTGTCATTGTAGATTGATATTTTGCGCTGTTACTTTTCATTATTTGATTTTTCAAAAGTACAGCTTTTAAGCAGTATTAAAAACTCTTAGGGGCTTTTTGCGAATATTTTAATAATTCAAATTTCAAAATTTTAATATTGAGTATTTGTTAAAATTCAACAGGCTAATTTGAAGTTTTGATATATTTAACGTTGGTTTTTTTCTAAATAAAGTTCATACAATGAATTGATTTTTAACGAAAAACTTATGGAAAAACAGATGTTGGGGCAGAAATTGCAATTATTAAATAAACAAAAGGAAAGAATCACCTGAGTATGAATTTTAATTATTGTGATAAAATGTTGCTTTTTAATATTGATTTGTTGAATTTTGGCAACTTAAATTTAAAATAGTCATGAGAGAGATTCATTATATAAGTACTGAAACCATAACTTTAGAAACATTGCACGAGATTTTGAGCAATAATAAGATGCTTGAATTATCTGAAGAAGCAAAGGTGAATGTTCAGAAATGCCGTGATTATTTAGACAAGAAAATGGCAACGCATTCAGATCCTATTTACGGTATCAATACTGGTTTTGGATCGCTTTATAGTGTAAAAATCTCCAATGAAAATTTATCTAAACTTCAGGAAAACCTGGTGAAATCGCATGCATGCGGTACGGGCGAGGAAGTTCCGGCAGAAATCGTTAAGATGATGCTTTTGCTTAAAATTCAGTCTTTGAACTATGGTTATTCAGGAGTTCAGCTAATCACATTACAGCGACTGGTTGATTTTTATAATAATGATATTCTTCCTGTAATTTATACACAAGGTTCACTTGGAGCCTCAGGAGATTTGGCGCCTTTAGCCCATTTGTCTTTGCCTTTGTTAGGAGAAGGAGAAGTTTTGTTCGAAGGTAAAAAAACGACTTCAAAAGAAGTTTTAAAACAGTTTAACTGGGAACCAATCGTTTTGCAGTCTAAGGAAGGTTTGGCATTGCTAAACGGAACTCAGTTTATGAGTGCTTACGGAGCTCATATTTTAATTAAAGCTTACAAATATTCCTATTTGGCAGATTTGATCGGAACCATTTCTCTGGAAGGTTTTGATGGAAGAATCGAACCTTTTAATGAATTGATACATTATATACGTCCGCATAAAGGACAAATTGTAACGGCACAAAGAATAAATGAGTTCCTGGAAGGAAGTGAAATTATCACCCAGCAAAAGAAACATGTTCAGGATCCGTATTCTTTCAGATGTATTCCGCAAGTTCACGGAGCTTCAAAAGATGCGATTGATTATGTTAGAAAAGTATTCAAAACAGAAATCAATTCCGTAACCGATAATCCTAATATATTTATAGAAAGTGATCAGATTATTTCAGGAGGAAATTTCCACGGACAGCCTTTGGCTTTAGCACTGGATTTTATGGCAATTGCTTTAGCTGAATTAGGAAGTATCTCGGAAAGAAGAACCTATCAGTTAATTTCAGGATTAAGAAATCTTCCTGCTTTCCTGGTTGATAATCCGGGATTGAATTCAGGATTTATGATTCCGCAATATACGGCTGCAAGTATCGCGAGCCAAAACAAACAATTAGCCACTCCGTCAAGTATTGACAGTATTGTTTCGAGTAACGGACAGGAAGATCATGTGAGTATGGGCGCAAACGGGGCTACAAAAGCTTTACGCATTTTAGATAATCTGGAGCGAATTCTGGCTATCGAATTAATGAATGCTTCTCAGGCAATTGCTTACAGAGAACCTTTAAAATCAAGTGATTTCATCGAAATGTTTCTGAGCAGTTACAGAGAAGTTGTGCCTTTGGTGAAAGAAGACAGAATCCTGCATTATGACATAGAAAATACAGTAGCATTCCTGGATAGTTTCCAAATTGAAAACGATTTGTTAACAATGGCTTAACATTGTAAACTATTAATGAAGTAATTTTGCACTATCAAAAATAAAAAAATGTCAATAAACAGTATTTTCCAATTTTTAGTGCCGAAGGACAAGAAATTCTTTCCACTTTTTGAAGAAGCTTCAAGCAATTTAATTGAATTAGCTTCTAACTTACACGAAGCTGTAAATTTACCATTAAAAGAAAGAGAAGTTCTTTTTCAGAGAATTGATGAATTAGAGCAAAGAGGAGAAGACATCACACGTCAGACCAATCTTGAATTGAGCAGAAACTTCATTACTCCTTTTGACAGGGAAGATATTCATACCTTAATTACTTCAATTGATAACGTTGCAGATTACCTTCACGGTGCAGCAAGCCGTATGAGATTGTATCAGGTTGATAAGATTACAAAATCGATCAGAAAAATGACAGAAATCAATCTTGAGGCTTGTCAGAATATTGATAGTGCAGTAAAAGAATTGAGTAACTTAAAAAACATGAAGGTTATTAAAGATGCTTGTACCAGAATCAACAAACTGGAAAACAAATCTGATAACGTTTATAACAAAGCAGTTTTTGAAATTTTTGAAAACGAAACAGATGCTAAAAATATTATTAAATATAAAGAAGTGTTATCTGTTTTAGAATCAGCTACAGACAAATGTAAGAGTGTTGCAAACATACTGGAGTCAATTTCTGTAAAACATTCTTAATTCAATTTATTTCATTCTGAAGTTATAATTTTATGACGCTACTTATATTAATTATAGTATTAG
This sequence comes from Flavobacterium sp. HTF, assembly GCF_003105115.1. Classification (GTDB taxonomy): domain Bacteria; phylum Bacteroidota; class Bacteroidia; order Flavobacteriales; family Flavobacteriaceae; genus Flavobacterium. Next base: position 9,775 of record NZ_QETH01000113.1, read on the forward strand.
CTTTAATTTTTGATTACATCAATGGTTTCCATGATGCGGCAAATGCTATTGCTACAGTTGTTGCCACAAAGGTATTAACGCCTTTTCAGGCTGTACTTTGGGCAGCATTTTTTAACTTTCTGGCTTATTGGGTTTTTGGATTTGGTGTTGCCGATACTGTTGCAAAAACAGCGCATACCATGGAGATTAATCTGGTAGTAATTCTGGCCGGTGTTATTGCAGCAATCTGCTGGAACTTATTAACCTGGTGGTTAGGAATTCCTTCAAGTTCTTCTCATACTTTAATTGGAGGTTTTGCCGGTGCTGCCGTTGCGCATGCTATCGCAGTTCACGGTTTTTCCGGTTATATTGGAGAAGATGGGGCAACTCACTACTGGTATGAAATTGTAAGCTGGTATAAAGCAGGAAAAGATGGTGGAATGCCGTCGGGGGTTCTTATTATTATTGCTTTTATCGTTTTAGCACCATTATTGGGAGCACTTGCATCTTATTTAATTTCGATTTGGTTATTAAATGCTTCACGTAAAAGTATTGGACCTAAGATTTTTACAGTTGCCTTAATGATTGCTACTATTTGGTTTGTATATGTTCAGATGGTTTCTTATGAAGAAATTTTAGAGCATGGAAAACCTCGTTTTGATTCTCATTTCTGGAGTGTAATTTTTGATTCTCATAATATCAAATGGTTTTTGGTAGCTTTTATTATCTTAACGGTAAGTGCTTTTTGTTTGATATTTAGTAGTCTAAACTTACATCAGGCCGATGCGGCTTTAAAGAAAATGCAATTAGTATCTTCTGCAGCTTTTAGTTTAGGTCATGGTGGAAATGATTCTCAAAAAGTAATGGGTATTATCGCTGCAGCCGTAGCGGTTTATATAAACACAAATCCTGGTGTTCATATGGATGCCTGGTTAGATGTGGTACTTCCAAATGACGATTTAGGAATTAAAGGTGTTATGCCGGGCTGGATTCCGTTAGCTTGTTATTCTGCCATTGCAGCGGGAACTTTGAGCGGTGGATGGAAAATTGTAAAAACAATGGGTTCTAAGATTACTAAAGTAAGTTCGTTTGAAGGTGTTGCTGCTGAAACTGCAGGAGCATTGACACTTTACTTTACTGAGCACCTAAAAATTCCGGTAAGTACAACACATACTATTACAGGATCTATTATTGGTGTTGGATTGACAAAACGTGTATCTGCCGTAAGATGGGGAGTTACAGTAAGTTTAATCTGGGCCTGGATATTAACGATTCCTATTTCTGCTATTTTAGCAGGTTTGGTATACTTTATTCTAAGTGTATTTATTTAAATAAAAATAATGCAAAAAATATTAAAGATAATCTCTCTGTAGATTATCTTTTTTTTTGTCTTGAGTTTTATTTTTGTAAAATAAAACTCACTTTTAAAGATGAAAATATTTAAACAGACATTAGGTTACATTATAGTATTTTTTGTTCTTTTCTGGATTTGCTGTGTTGCAAAATGCGAATATTTAACGAAGAAGTATGAGGCACAATTTCAAATACCAAATGAGATACAAAATATGATTGATGGTAAAAAAACTAAAAAAATATTAAGTTACTCTAATTCCCATGCACAAGTTTATTTTGTAAGCTCTGGAAATAGCTCTGGAGACATAGTTAATTTTATTAAGGTAAATGGTGAATGGAAATTTAAAAATTGGAAAACAGTCTGGTCAAAAACAGGAAGCGCTGAAGATTTTATATGGCCTTATCTTAGATGATTTAATCGCAATAAATCATTTATGATGCATAATAAAAATGTCTTAAAATGCAAGTTTAAAAAACTTTTCATGGTAATTAATTGAGTTCTTTAGGCAGACTTTTGCAAATTATTGAAAAATGATTATCAATAGTGTAATTCAATTAAAAATAAAAAAATGAGAGCAGTATTTGAAAAACCATTAATTTTTGATGGAAAAGACAAAAAGATAGTATTGATTTATTCAAACTATATTGTAAGTGATATTACCAAAGAAGGTGTTGATTTATGTATTGAAAAAATAAACAAAAATGAGTTTAATACAGCTGTTTTTGAATCTGCAATAAATGTTGAAGATATTTTTGAATACGAATTTGAACTGAATGTTGATAGTTATGTCATGTTTGGTGTAAAAAACAGCGACGGTACAAGTTATGAAAATGTTGAATTTAAAGATGCTGAAACTGCAAAATTAGCGGAGAGAACTTTTAAAGAACAATTTGAAAAATTAGGTTTTAAAAGAAAAGAAGAACAGTTATCTTCAATTGCAGCCGCGGTTTCCCCTTTAATAATTACGACTTTAGTAGCAATTATAGGAGGATTTTTAACTTGGTTTGCGTATGAACTTGAAGATTATGAAAATACGAGAACAAGAGTTGTTAAGTGGTATGTTTATTTAATGGTTAAGATATCTAAAGCCGTGGGATATCTGCCATTTTTAATTATAACAGGTTTAATCGTTTTGATATGTTTGTTTTGGGTTGTTAAAAGAATGGCAAATCCTCCTTTTAAAATTATTGCAATTAAAGAATCTTAATGAAAAGAAGAGAATAGT
>NZ_QETH01000114.1 GCF_003105115.1 Flavobacterium sp. HTF
AAAGTTACAGTAATGAGGAGTTGCTATGAAAAATGTTTTATGTGAGTGGTCTATTTTATAAATAAATATTTTTCATTTTCAACAAATAAATTCTGATTTCGTATATTTGCGCAACCAAACATTATAATTACTTATGAGCCAAAAAGTATTACTTAATTCAAAAGAAGTTACTATCATACTCCATCGTTTGGCTTGTCAGTTAATCGAAAAACATCTTGATTTCTCTGATACAATTTTAATCGGAATTCAGCCTAGAGGTGTTTATTTGGCCGAGCGTTTAAAACAAATTTTAGAAAGCGAGTACAAAACACCCGAAATCTCTTTGGGTTATCTGGATATTACTTTTTTCAGGGATGATTTCCGAAGAACCGATAAACCGCTTGAAGCCAATAAAACTCAAATCAATTTTATAGTCGAAGACAAAAAAGTCATTTTTATTGATGACGTTTTGTTTACCGGACGAAGCATTCGCTCGGCCTTAACTGCAATTCAGTCTTTTGGAAGACCTTCAGAAATTGAATTGTTAGTGTTAATCGACAGACGTTTTAGTCGTAATTTACCAATTCAGCCCGATTACAGAGGTCGTCAGGTTGATGCGATTAATGGCGAAAAAGTAAAAGTGAGCTGGAAAGAAAATGATGGTGAAGATGTTGTTCATTTGGTAACTAATTAATTGAATCATAAAAAATTGAAAATATAATCATGACAGAGAACCAAGCTTTTATTTATGAATCAATTTTTAATCAGCTAAGAATGGGATTTCTTTCTATCGATGAAATCAAAGAAAACATCATAGAGGAAATTGAAGACAACGAATTTGAAGACGAAATTTCAGAAGATTGGGCTTTCGAAAAAATAGATGAAGAATACCAAAAGTTACTTTCAGAAAGCAAACAATGGAAAAGTCCGACAGATACTGAAAGGCTTATAACAGCGTTTGATGAATTATGTGACGATAACATTGTTGCACTTCACAACGCAGGTTACACTACAAGTGACGGTGAATATGAAGTAGTTGAGGTCGAAAGAGAACTTCAGGAAAACGAAGTGGTATCTGACGGTTATTGCTTTTACCACGAACAGGATTTAGCCAGAGCAATTGATATTGAAAATCCGGGTTTGTATATCGCTTTCCAGAAAGTTGATAATTCTGATGATGCAACTACAATTGAGGTTGGAAAAAGAGTTGCCGAAGTTTTGATAAATAACGATTTCAAAATAAAATGGGATGGCTCTGCACGAACTAAAATTGAAATTCCGGGTTTCAGATGGCAAAAGATTTTTGATGAAGATGCAAGAGATCTGCAAGATTACAGTGAGGTGGTAGACAGAATGATCCAATAGAGTAGCTGCTCTTTAAAGAAGTACTGAATATTTTAGAAATTCAGGAATTTGACAAATAATATTAAAGAAACAAAAATGAAAGAATTAAGCGTAAATCATTTATTAGGAATAAAATATATCAATGAGAATGATATTAACCTGATTTTTGAAACGGCAGATCATTTTAAAGAAGTCATTAACAGGCCAATTAAAAAAGTTCCTTCATTACGAGATATTACCATTGCCAATATTTTCTTCGAAAACAGTACCAGAACCAAACTTTCCTTTGAATTAGCGCAGAAACGTTTATCTGCAGATGTGATCAGTTTTTCTGCAGCACAATCATCGGTTAAAAAAGGAGAAACCCTGATCGATACTGTAAATAATATCCTTTCGATGAAAGTGGATATGGTGGTAATGCGCCACTCCAATCCCGGAGCGGCTTATTTTTTATCTAAAAACGTCAAAGCCAGTATCGTAAATGCCGGAGACGGAGCACACGAACACCCGACTCAGGCTTTGCTGGACAGTTATTCTATCAGAGAAAAACTGGGAGACGTGACCGGAAAAAAAGTAGTTATTGTAGGTGATATTCTGCATTCGAGAGTTGCCTTATCTAATATATATGCTTTGCAGATGCAGGGAGCAGAAGTAAAAGTCTGCGGACCAAAAACACTGATCCCAAGATACATTGAATCGCTTGGCGTTACGGTTGAACCGAATTTAAGAAAAGCATTAGAATGGTGTGATGTTGCCAATATGCTTCGTGTACAAAACGAACGTATGGATGTAAATTTCTTCCCGTCTACACGTGAATATGCACAGCAATACGGAGTAGATAAACCGCTTTTGGATTCTCTTGGAAAAGAAATCGTAATCATGCACCCGGGACCAATCAACAGAGGAGTTGAAATTACCTCTGAAGTGGCTGATTCTGATCATTCTGTGATCCTGAATCAGGTTGAAAATGGTGTGGCGATCAGAATGGCGGTTATTTATCTTTTGGCTTCAAAAATACAATAATCTATAGTTTCAGGTTTCACGTTGTAGGAAGTCAGCTTGAAACCTGAAACCTGAAACAAAAAATATAAAAAGTTCGTACCTTAGTAAAATGAAAGTAGATCAAAAAGGACATACCGTTACAATTAAAGATACCAAAAAAGATGTAAATGCTTTCCTGGAGAAAGTAACGCAGCAATTTAAAACCTTTGAAAAACAGAATGTTATAATCGATTTGTCTTCAAATTCGGAAATAACAGAAAAAGATTTGAAACTTTTTTTGCCGCTTTCCAAAGTTCATAAAAAAGCAAAAAAATCGTTTGTAGTTGTTGCCTCAGATCTTGATTTTAATGCTATTTCAGATAAATTAGCAGTTGTTCCTTCACTTTTAGAAGCACACGATATTATCGAAATGGAAGAAATCGAAAGAGACTTAGGATTTTAGGTTTCAGATTTTAGATTTTAGATTATAACTGAATCTAAAATGGGTTCTCAATTCTGAAATATTTTCCTCAATCTAAAATCTAAAATCAACAATCTAAAATGAAATTAACCATACTTGGCTGTTATGCCGCCACTCCAAGAACACTTACCAACCCGACTTCGCAGGTTTTAGAAATCAAGAACCGATTGTTTTTGATTGATTGCGGAGAAGGAACCCAGGTTCAGCTTCGAAAGAATAAGATTAAATTTTCTAAAATTAACCACATCTTTATTTCTCATCTTCATGGGGATCATTTGTATGGCTTAATCGGAACCATTTCGACATTTTCTCTTTTGGGAAGAACGACTGATCTTCATGTTTACGGACCAAAAGGAATTAAAGAATTAATCCTTCTTCAATTAAAACTGACTGAATCCTGGACGACTTATAATTTGTTTTTCCATGAATTGGAGTCGAAGGAAAGTGAAGTTATTTTTGAAGATAAAAATGTCATTGTAAAGACTATTCCGCTAAAACATCGTGTTTATACAAACGGATTTCTTTTTCAGGAAAAACCGGATGAGAGAAAACTAAATATTGAAGCTGTTCAAAAATATGATATTCACATCGCCTATTATCAGAAAATAAAAAATGGCGGTGATATTACACTGGACGACGGAACCGTAATTGAAAACGAAAAACTTTCTTTTGATCCAATAAAGCCTAAAAGTTATGCTTTTTGTTCCGATACTGTTTACCATGAAGCTATAATTCCGATTATCGAAAATACAGATGTTTTATACCATGAATCAACGTTCTTAGACTCCGAAGCTCCTTTGGCACTAAAAACGTTACATTCAACTGCAAAAGAAGCGGCCAATATTGCTTTAAAAGCTAATGTAAAACAGTTAATTCTCGGTCATTATTCTACACGGTATGACGGAATTGAAAGTTTTAAAGAAGAAGCTGAAACAGTTTTCTCAAATGTGCTTTTGGCAGATGACGGCCTGAGTTTTGAATTATAAATTATGAGTTGTAAATTTAGAATAATCTAAAATCAACAATCTAAAATAATAAGTCATGAATGATTTAAGTAATTATAGAAAATCTTACGAGAAAAGCGAATTGCTTGAAAGTAATATTCCTGAAGACCCGATTAACCTTTTTAACAGATGGTTTCATGAAGTAGAAGATTTTGGCGGAAGCGGAGAGGTAAATGCAATGACCGTTTCTACAATTGGCCTGGATGGTTTCCCTAAATCACGTGTTGTTTTACTGAAGAAATTTTCTGAGGAAGGTTTTATTTTTTATACCAATTATAATTCAGAAAAAGGGAAAGCCATAGCACAAAACCCTCATGTTTGTTTGTCTTTTTTCTGGCAGGAAATGGAACGTCAGGTTATCATAAAAGGAATTGCCCAAAAAACATCTGAAAATATATCAGACGGCTATTTTGATTCCCGTCCTGACGGAAGCAAGTTAGGCGCAATAGTTTCAAATCAGAGCGAAGTGATTCCGTCAAGAACATTTTTAGAAGAAAATCTAAAGAAAATTGAGAAGGAATTTGAAGGAAAATCAATCCCAAGACCTGAATACTGGGGCGGTTTTTTAGTAACTCCCTTAGAAGTAGAATTTTGGCAGGGACGACCAAACCGATTACATGACAGGATCAGATATACAAGTCAATCTGATTTTTCATGGAAGATAGAAAGATTATCATCTTAACTGTAAGAAAATTATATAATATATTGAAATTGTAGTGCATTTCGTCGATTAATTTTGGTACTATAGCGAGAAATTAAATAAGTTTGACCCATAAAATGATGACAATTTAATTTAAAATATATTTAAAGAATTTGCCCCAACATTTACTTTAAAACGCTAAAATGCTATTGATTATGAAGAAGATTATGCGCACCATGATGTTCGTTGTGATGCTTATCACAATGAACTCATGTTCTGCTGACACAGTTGAAGGTACTGAAACAGCTGTTCCGAATGAAAATCCAAATACCAACTACGCTTACAACAATTCTGAGTTAGAATTAATGCAATTGATAAACGAATACCGTGTGAGTATTGGTTTGAATGCATTGGAAAAAGCAAACCTTATTTCTGATCAGTGTGAAGATCATAACCAATATATGGTTGCCAACAATGTGATGAATCATAATGGTTTTGCTTCCCGTTCTGAGAATATCATGAAAGGACTCGGAGCTAAAAACGTAGGTGAGAATGTAGCTTATAATTACAAGACCTCTCAGGCTGCTTTAAAGGCATGGCTGGAAAGTCCTGGACATAAAAAAAATATTGAAGGGAATTATACACACTTTGGTATTTCTGTCACTACAGATGCTTCAGGAAAAAAATATTATACTAATATATTTGCGAAAATATAAATAACGTATCAACTGTATAGGTTTAACTAATCGTTGCAGTTCCCGAAATTGCAACGATTTTTTATTTAAAAAAAGCTGTCCGGATTTAAGACAGCTTTTTCGAAAGTATGAAATTGTAATTAACTACAATGCAGTAATGATAAACTCGCTTCGTCTGTTTTCCTGATGTTCTGCTTCTGTACAGGGAACATCATCGGCGCATTTGTTTACGAGTTCAGTTTCTCCGTAACCTCTTCCGGTTAATCGGTTTTTGTTTACTCCATTTTTGATAAGCCATTCTATAGTCGATTTGGCTCTGCGGTCAGATAAGGCTTCATTGTATTTAAAGGTGGCACGGCTGTCTGTATGCGAGCGTATATCCAGCTTCATCGTTGGATTATCATTTAATACCGCCAGTATTTTCTCTAAATCTAAAGCAGCTTCTGTACGGATATTCGATTTATCCAGATCAAAATAGATCATTTTTATGCCGAAACATTTTCCCAAATCATCACCCACGGTTACTTTGCATGTTGATTTATCCAGGGCAATTGACAGATTGGTTTTTCCGGTTGATTTTTCAATGGTAACTGTAACTTCCCTGGTTGTATAATCTGTTTTTTCAGCTCTGACACTATAGGTTTTTCCACATTCAACCGGGAAAATGTATGATCCTGATGCATCAGCAAGTACAGTATCTTTTATTTCCATCTGATTATTGAACAATGTAACTTTTGTTCCGGGCAGAATTTCCATGGTTTCAGCATCGGTTATCACTCCGTTTAATTCCTGTATGCATTTTAATCTTTTGGTTTCTAAAAATTTATAAATGTCATCAGAACCCTGTCCGCCGTCTTTATTAGAGCTGAAATACCCTTTTCTTGATACCGGATCAATTATGTAAGCAAAATCATCTTTTGGCGAATTGATATCTGCTCCTAGATTCTGGATATTGTTAATGACTCCGTCTTTTCCTATTTCCCCGACAAAAACATCCAGGCCGCCAAGTCCGGGATATCCGTCTGAAGCAAAATAAATTTCATTTTCGTTTGTTACAAAAGGGAATGTTTCCTTTCCTTCTGTATTAATACTTTTTCCTAAATTTTCAGGAATTCCAAAATCACCATTGTCATTTATTGCCACCTTATAAAGATCCGACTGTCCGGAAGTTCCGGGCATATCAGATGCGAAGTATAGTGTTTTTTCGTCAGGACTTAATGCAGGGTGGGCCGTACTGTAATTATCGCTGTCAATAGAAAGTGGGGTTACATTGGTCCATTTATTATTTTCAAGAGTTGCTTTGTAGATTTTTATCAAAGTAGTTTTATTGGCATCTTTTCCTTTTTTACCGGTTACATAGTTATTTCTTGTAAAATATACGGTCTTATTGTCTTTTGTAAAAACAGGCGTAGATTCATGAAACTTTGTATTTAAAGCATTTTTTATCTTCATTACTTTTACCGAATCTACATCGGCCTGATATAGATTTGTAAAATGTTCGCCTGTCCATTTATGTTTGCGTTGCGAAAAATTTCCGGTATCCCTTGCAGAAGCAAAATATACTTTGTTATTGTGTACAAAAGTTCCGTAGTCAGAATACTTTGAATTAATTCCCGCATTTTCAATCGTATAACGTCCGGAATTCTCTTTGATTTTATCCAGGTAATTTACATTTTCTTCATAGAGCCTGTTTCGGTTATCTTCTTTATATTTAGAATTAAACTCTTCCATAATCTTATTGGCTTTTTCAATCTGGCCGGTAGATTTTAATGACTGTGAATATCTGTGATAATATTCAGGTTCGAGATTTGTAGTCATTGCAAATAGTTCACCATACCATTTTGCAGCTCCTTCAAAATTGGAATTAAAATAATATGAATTTCCCAGCTTTTTGAACATATCTTCAGACTTGTATCCCTTTTCTGCTACTCGTTCATAAATCTTAATAGCATTTATATAGGCATAATCATCGTATTTTTTATCGGCAGAATTTATTTTCGATTGCTGAGAATAACTGTCAATTGAAAAAACACTAATCACTGTCAGACAAAGTAGTATATAATTTTTCATGGTTAATTTTTTTTAGAAGAAACGAGGTGTTGTCATTTTACCATTATTTGTAAAGAATTCATAACGCAGGAATATCTCATGTGAACCTGAATTGTAATTGTTTAAATTGGTAGTTTCACGATCGTAGCCATATCCAATATATAAGCCGTCTGTAATCTGAAAACCCGCCATAGCACTCAAAGAGGCACTCCATCTGTAAGCAACCCCTACAACAAACTTGTCAATAAACATAAAATTGGCCGAAACATCTACTTGTAGTGGTGCGCCTTCGATCATTTTGACCAGTGCAGCAGGTTTGAATTTGATATATTGGTAATAGTCTAAATTAAATACGTAACCTCCCATCAAATAATAATTGATTTTGTCTTTATAAATGGCAATATCATTATCATCATATCGATTGGTTTCAATAAAATTCGGAACAGATAAACCAATGTATGCTTTGTCAGAGTGCCAGTAAATCCCGGCTCCGACATTGGGCGAAAATTTATTGCTAAGATCCTGGAATTGAGGATCTCCCTGTTGCGCCGGATTTAGTTTATTGACATCTAAGTTAAAGATATTTGCCGTACCTTTTACACCAAATGAAAGTTTAAAATTGGCTGATGTCTCAATGGTATAAGAAAGATCTGCAGATATGTTATTTTCATTGGTTGGCCCTATTTTATCATTAACCAATGAAACCCCAACTCCTAATTTACTGTTGTTTATTGGTGTATTAACCGAAAAAGAACTTGTTTCAGGTGCGCCGTCAAGCCCGACCCATTGCGTGCGGTAAAGCCCAAAGACACTCAGTGCTCCTCTTGATCCTGCATATGCAGGATTAATATTTATGGTGTTGTACATGTACTGCGTAAACTGCGCATCTTGTTGTGCATAGGTTGCAATTGTTGTAAACATTATGACGATGGAAAATAATATTGTTCTCATAGTAGCTATTTATTATTTCAATTATTACTAAGGATTTTGTTGCTATATAATTCAATTCTGCAGGTCAGTTTTTATCTTGACAAATACAGATAACCATCTTCTTTATGGTTTATAATTGCATTATTTCCGTCTAAAGATTTATAAGTAATGATGTAGAAATAAGTTCCTGTTGGCAAACCATCAGACTCCTTAATAGTTGTTCTTCCCCGTGAGGTTCCGTCAAATGCGTTGTTTGTATTGTTATAATTGAAAGTATCAAAAACCAGTATTCCCCAGCGGTTATAGATTTCTACCGAATTTTCAGGATAACAGGTGATCTCATCAATATTATCAATTTGGAAGAAATCATTTTTTCCATCGCCATTCGGAGAGAAAGCATTATGAATTAAAACAGTTCCACAGGCCAGTACTCTGCAATCATTATTTACTTCCATACTCAGAACAATACTTCTCGGACAATTTTCATCGGTAATGGTATATTCAAATGTATATCTGCCAAGTGATAAGCCATACGGATTAAATATTGTGCCCAGTAAGGCATTACTGGAACTGGTATCAATCCATGTTCCTGTTAAAGGCGTGTTTTCAGGTAATAAACTTTGCAGGTCAATCAGCGTTGAATCATCATTGCATGCCTCACTTGTTATGTTAATAATACCATTTGGAACTACAGTTATACTTACAGTTGCAGTATCGCAATTGTCGGGATTTAATTTTTCACAAATCTGATACGTGAAGTTATACGTGCCGGCAGGAGTGGTGCTGGTTACAGTCACATTTCCGGAAGCATCTATTGTAATATCTGCATTGGTTTTTCCGGTATTATTGTTATTATTTAATAACGTGAAGTTTACCAATTCTAGTGTTGCCGGAGACTGATTGAGAATATCGTTGCTTAAAACATTTCCAACCAGACCAAAAGTGTTGCAGCCAATATTGTCATAATTGTCATCATTGGCTACTATTAGAGGGGAAGTGACAATAACAGTAACAATTGCAGTATCGCAATTTCCGAAATCGGCATTTTCACAAATTTGATATGTCAATGTGTAAGTTCCTGCCGGAGTATTTGGCGCTACATTTACAAATCCGTCAGGACTTAATGTTAGCGCTCTGTCAGGATCTGGTGTCACTAAGGTCAATGTAACATCATTAGGATTCACAGCTGTATTATTTAAAGTATCATTATTATATACATTTAATACATTTGTTGCTCCGATAACTCCATTCACAGGACCTCCGTTATCGTCATTTGCGACAATTGCAAAAGCGGGTCTGGCAATACAATAAGGATCTGCAGGAGGATAATTAACCGTAATCGTTTCACTCGGATTAACGGAAATAGTTAAAACAACAGTCGGGCGCAAAGTTTCAAATCCGTCAGCACCCTGAATCCATTGATTATTCTCGAAAATCCAACCAGGCCAGTCAAGACCATTTCCTGCCTGATCTACAACTGCTCCCGGCCATAATACTCTGCTGCTAAGAGGTAAATCGGTCATTGTGATTATGACATTGTTATTACTGTCTGCCCACGCAATCGTTACACCATTTTGCGGAGTGAAATTACCAGGCGTTACCACATAGTCAATATAAGGAACATCATTTACACAAATCGGTATTGCAGTTACGGTCATAACAGGTGCCTCAATAGTCACTGTTACAGTTGCAGTATCACAATTACTTACTTCATCTGCTTCACAAATTTGATACACCATGGTCAAAGTACCTGCAGGAGCATTGGGTAAGACATCTACAGAACCATCAGCATTTAATTGTAAAAAATCATTAGGCGTTACGGTTGTAATTATCACATCTGTCGGAGTTACAACAACACCTTCAATAGTATCATTTGATAATACATTAAGAACATTTGGTGTTATAGTATTTACGCCTACTATTGGCCCTGCATTATCATCATTGGCAACAATATCAGAATAGGTTTTACAAACAACTCCAAAATCAATATCTAAATGGACTAAATCTGTTGGTGTCACAGTTGCAATAAATCCGTCCGGACTAGTGATTTGACAAATAGTATGTAATTGTGTTTTAGCAGTTTTAGCAGTTTTGTTTTTGGCTGTAGCCGAAGGAAGCACTTTTACTAAACCTGTTGCGCCCAGAGCAGTAGAAGCGGCATCAAAATTAGCATCCCTTACTAATTTTACATTATAATCTCCATAAGGATTTTCACCATCAGGTCTGTCTCTCCAGTATCCCTGAATTCCAACAATTACATCCTCATGATAACCGTTCGGCCCATCAATTATTACGTTTGCACTTAATGCATTTCCGAAGCCACCAGCATTTAGTTCTCCTACATTTTGCGGGCCGGCAAAACTTCCATCTCCATTAAAATCTATCCATTCCCATAAACTGTAATCAATAGCACCATTGCTGTCAGGAATATTTTTGGTTACAACACCGTCATTATTAGCATCGTACCATTCATCCTGGATTCCGTTACCATTTGTATCATACCAAACATAATCTCCTAAAACAGGCAGAGTAGAAGTGCCATATTCAAAATTATGAATCTGGAATTTACATTCTTCAAGAGTAGTAAAAAACAAACTTGAATCTACAGGATATAATTGGAAAGCGTTATTTAAGTTAGCATCCTGAACCTGAACTAAGTAATTTCCGGGAACCATATCAGTAAAACTGTACATTCCGTTTGCATCAGTTAATCTGAATAAAATCGGGCCGGTTGTTGTTCCCTGAGGTACAAGTGTTACAGGCACATTCGCAATTGGTGTCTGGTTATCAATGTTTTTGATTTGCCCTGAAATTTTAACTTTATACGGAGGTTCTGTTATCGTAACCATAGTTGTTGCACTACAAGTTTGATTCTCATTATCTACGGCAGAAGTAGCTGTTAAAGTATAAATACCAGCCGGTAAATTGGTATTTCCAACCACTTCATTGTTCTGATTTCTGATTATAACTGTTGATCCCGGACTATTTGTTACGGTAATCATGCCGTCAGTTCCATCAAGGCATGTTACGTTGGAAACAATTCCACTTACAGAAACCTTATTTTCGACACTGAATTTTTGAACCAGTTCAGTTGTATTGCCTGAACAATCTGTTAATGTATATGTTCTGGTTAAAACAAAAGCAGTTCCGTCACAGCCACTAGCGCCGTTATTAGTATCATTTATCGTTATGATAACATTAGAATCACAATTATCGGCAACATTGGTAATATCTTGCGGACTACCTGAAGGAATATCATTTATATTCTGTAATCCAGCCACATCTGCAGGAGGTGTTCCTGTTGGAGCAGTTGTGTCTCTTACAGTTATAATTTGTGTGTGTGAAACTGTATTTGCCGAGCAATCGCTTGTTTTCCAGTTACGTGTTAATGTATAATTAGAACCACATTCATTTTGTATATCGCTTTTGGTCTCCGTAAAAACAATAGGTAAATCTAAATCGCAATTATCAGAAACTACTAACTGGGCAGGCTCAGGAATAGCGTCGCAAGAGACCGTAATATCGGTTGGGAGATTTCCATTAAAAATTGGTTTTATCGTATCTTCAATGCTAATCACCTGCGTAAAAATCTCAGAAGTATTGCCACAGTCATCTTTTACCATCCATGTATTAGTGTAAGAGCCTGAATTGGCACAACCTTCGGCAGCCACAAACTGACCGCTGGTTTTCACAATATTTGAAACATCCCCATCACAGGAATCGTTTGCTATTGGAAATTTTGCCTGCGCTAAAGCCAGAGCCTCAGTATCACTGCATTGAACAGTTACATTAAGAGTACCGTTTAGAGTTGTCCAGGTTGGAGCGGTTGTATCTTCGATAGTGATTACTTGCGTAAAAATCTCAGAAGTATTGCCACAGTCATCTTTTACCATCCAGGTATTAGTGTAAGTTCCGGAATTGGCACAACCTTCGGCAGCCACAAACTGA
>NZ_QETH01000115.1 GCF_003105115.1 Flavobacterium sp. HTF
CCGTAAACTTTTCCGGTTTCATCTGTAACATATTCGAATAATAATTTTTTGTTGTCCGGCTCAATTCCAAGTTTATAACTTGAAAATTTTGTTCCTTTTAAATCAAACTGTTGCTGCGAATCAATGATTTTTCCATCTGCATAAAAATTTGTGATGGTTTTATTCAGCGTAATATCCGGATAAAATTGGTTTACCTTTTGAAGCAAAGCATATTGAGCTACGTTTGCATCTTCTTGTTTAGATGAAATTGTCTGAGCAAATGAAATGGTTGTGGTGATAAAAGCTAATAGTAAAATGTACTTTTTCATGTTTTTAATTTTAAATTAATCGTTTTCAAAACACTTTTGAAAACCGAATAGGCAGAAATAAACTAACCTCTTTTTGAGATATAGAAAGTTTCTCTACTTAACAAGGTAGTAAATATTTACCTTTGCCCGAAATTAAAAGCAATCTTTTAAGAAAATGACAACAAAAAAATATATTCAACTTATCCTCATTTTAGGTTCTCTAACTGCTCTTGGTCCTTTTTCTATCGATATGTATTTGCCCGGTTTTTCCGGAATTGCAAAAGACCTGCATACCACAGTTGCCCGCGTTTCAATGAGTTTGTCCAGTTATTTCATCGGAATATCTGCCGGACAATTGCTTTACGGACCTTTATTAGATCGCTTTGGACGAAAAAAACCTTTGTTTATAGGGCTTTCAGTTTACATTTTAGCTTCATTAGGCTGTGTTTATGTTACAGATATTGATTCCTTTATACTATTACGCTTTATTCAGGCTATCGGAAGTTGTGCTGCAACTGTAGCTTCTGTAGCCATGGTGCGTGATTTGTTTCCTGTAAAGGATATTCCAAAAGTTTTTTCTTTGTTAATGCTTGTTCTAGGACTTTCTCCAATGCTGGCACCAACAATTGGAGGTTATGTAACAGAAGATTTTGGCTGGCATATGGTGTTTTTTATATTAATGTGCATGGGAATTGCAATTTTAATTGCTTCACATTTTGGTTTGCCAAATAGTTATAAACCTGACACTTCAATTTCTTTAAAACCAAAACCAATTATTTCAGGTTTTATAAAGGTGCTAAAGGAACCACAATTTTATACGTATGCTTTTACAGGTTCTATCGCTTTTTCGGGCTTATTTACCTACGTAGCGGCCTCTCCTATAATTTTTATGGATATTTACCATGTAGACGCTAAGACTTATGGGTGGATTTTTGCTTTTATGTCTGTAAGCTTTATTGGTTCAAGTCAGCTGAATTCGGTTTTATTGAAGAAATTCTCAAGTGAGCAAATGATCTTTGCTGCCTTAATTTTACAATCTGTAATCAGTATTGTTTTTCTTTTTCTTTCCTTAAATAATATGTTAGGATTGTATACAACTATTGCAATGCTGTTCTTGTTTTTAGGTTGTTTAGGAATTTCAAATCCAAATACCGCAGGGCTTACAATGGCACCTTTTGCTAAAAATGCCGGAATTGCTTCGGCTTTGATGGGTGCTATTCAATTAGGTTTAGGCGCTCTGGCTTCATTCGCTGTGGGTGTTTTTGTAAAAGACTCTGTAGCACCAATGGTACTTATCATGACTTCTACCACCGTAATTGCTTTTATTGTTTTGAATATTGGAAAGCGCTTTATTAAAGAAAAAGTAACTGTTTCTGAAAACGATGATGTTTTGGCTGGACATTAAATTTATTAAATTCCAATTTTTAAATTCCAAATTCCCAAAGAGATTGTGAGTAACATAAAAAAGCCAGATTTTAAAAATCTGGCTTTTTTATTTGATATTTATGGATTTAACTAATTTCTTTTATCAGGTCTGATAATCATTCTCAGAGACTGGTCTCTGGCGAAATAAGCTACCATCCAGTTATAAAAAGTATTGAGTCTGTTTCTGTACGTTATTAAGGATATCAGGTGAATAAACAACCAGATTATCCAGGCAAAAAATCCTTTGAAATGCCATTTTGGACTTGGTAAATCTACGACAGCTTTGTTTTTTCCTATAATTGCCATAGATCCTTTGTCATTGTAAGCAAATGGTTTAAGAGGCTTATTTTTAACCATTGCTTTAAAGTTTTTGGCTAAGTTTAATCCTTGCTGAATAGCAACCTGAGCTACTTGTGGGTGTCCGTCAGGAAAATTTTTATCTCCGGCAGTAATTGCAGTATCGCCAATTGCGTAAATATTTTCAAGACCATTCACCTTATTATACTGATCGGTTGCCATACGTCGGCCACGGCCATAACTTTCAGTTGGAATTCCGTCAAAAAGTTTTGCTGAAACACCGGCAGCCCAAATCAAATTTTTGGTTTTGATGGTATCTCCATTTTCAAAATGAACAGTATCGTCTACATAATCTGTTACTCTGGTATGAAGTTTTACAACAACTCCCAGTTTGGTAAGAGCTTCTAACGTATCTTTTTGAGATTCTTTACTCATTGGTGCAAGCAGTGCATCTCCGCCATCTACCAAATAAACATTGCTGGCAGAAGTTTCTAACTCAGGATACTCTTTAAGTAAAATATTTTTACGCATTTCGGCAAACATACCAGAAACTTCTACGCCTGTTGGTCCTCCACCGGCAACTACAATTGTCAATAATTTACGGCGTTTGCGAATATCTTTGGTAATTGCGGCTTTTTCAAGGTTTTTAAGCAATGTATTTCGCATTTCGATGGCATCATTTAATGTTTTCATCGGAATGGCGTTTTTCATTACGTTTTCCATACCAAAATAACTTGTTTCTGCACCGGTAGCAAAAACAAGGTAATCATAGTCTAATTCTCCATTGTTGAGAATTATTTTATTTTCGGCAGGAACGACAGTAAGTAATTCTCCTAAACGAAATTGAAGATTCTTTTTTCCGGCAAAAAATTTTCTGAAAGGGTAACTGATGCTTGATGGCTCTAAGAAAGCTGTTGCAACTTGATATATAAGAGGTGGAAAAAAATTATAATTGTTCTTGTCTACAAGTGTTACTTGTATTTCAGGTTGGTTCACAAGCTCTTTTGCGAGATTTATGCCTGCAAAACCACCTCCAATAATGACTATTTTCATATATGTTGTTTTATGAATAAGGATGTTTTGTTTTAAATTACCTTAAATGTACAACATAATTTAACAGTTACAAAGTTGACGGAACTTAGTTTTTAAATTTTTTAACAGGTTTTTCAACTATATCGATTTTGTTTTGCAAAACATAGTTAGCAAGCAATTTTTCGATTAGCTCCTCTTTTGTCAGATGATGAAAAACAGTTTTTACTTTTGTTTTTAAATCCGCAGAAATATCGTGATTTGGCTTTGTTTTAAAGATTTGTTTGGCCCACAAAAGGGTATTGTTTTCTTCTAAACTTACGGCAGTTGGTTTTTTGAATTCGGTAAACTTAAGATCTAATTCTCTCTCAAATTCCGGAATTTCAATGGCTTCTTCCTGCTGAATTACTGTCAAAGCAAGCCCTTTTGCCCCTGCCCTTGCCGTTCTTCCGCTTCTGTGAACGTAGGTTTCATAAGTATCAGGCAAATGGTAATTGACAACATACGAAATTTCTTTTACATCGATTCCTCTGGCAGCCAAATCTGTAGCTACTAAAATATTAATATGGCCTTCACGAAATTGTTCCATAATTCTGTCACGGATTCCCTGAGACAAACTTCCATGCAGCGCACCGGAAGAAAAACGGTTTATTGCCAGATTTTTGGCTAATTTATTGACTGCAGCTTTGGTTTTACAAAAAATAATCCCTCTCTCCCCTTCTTTTGAATTAAGGAAATGCATTAAAACATCCAGTTTTTCAATAGGATCAACCACAATATATTCGTGATCAATTCCCTGGTTGCCAATTGTTTCCATATTGGCACTTACCTGAACTACATTTTTGTTTAAATAATTCTGGATCAATTGTTTGATTGTTCCCGGTAAAGTGGCAGAAAATAATAAAGTGCGGTGTTTTTTGGGCAATTCAGCGATAATTTCATCTAAACTTTCTTTTAGAATAGAAACCATTTCATCAGCCTCGTCCAGGACTAAATATTGTGCTTGTTTAAAATCAACCGCTTTACGCTGAATCAAATCGATTAAACGTCCCGGGGTTGCAACAACAATATGGGTGGGTTGTGCAAGTCTTTCAATTTGAGGTTTTATGGGCGTTCCTCCGCAAGTTGAAGCGATAGAGATATTTGGAATGTGTTTTCCAAAATCTTCCAGATTTTTAAAAATCTGCTGACCAAGTTCTCTTGTCGGAACTAAAATTACAGCCTGAACAATGTCTGATTTCGTATCCATTAATTGTAATAATGGCAGTCCAAAAGCAGCTGTTTTTCCAGTTCCTGTTTTTGCTAAACCAACAACATCATGGGTTTCAGTCAATAAAAGCGGAATTGTTTTTTGCTGAATTTCTGTTGGTTCAACAATGCTTAATTCACCTAAAGCTTTTAAAATGGGTGCTGAAATTCCTAATTCTGAGAATGGTTTAGACATTTTTATTTTTGTTTATTTTATTTTTATTTGTTTCAAGTTTCAAGTTACGCAGAAACTTAAGAAGTTTGACAAAAGGAGAAATCACATTTAATGATAAATGCCATTTCTCCTTCTAATTATTATGATTGTTTTAGATTCCAAAAACTTGAAACATGAAACCTGAAACAATTAAAAACTTATAAAATTATCAATCCGGTTCGTTCATGATTTTTTCACGGTATTTTTTACCGATCAGCAACGTCATATTTTTCTTGTAGTCATCAACCAGCCATTCACGGTAGTTTTTGCTACACTGGCTCAGACATTTTGCATAACGCTTAATACGGCATTCAATATCATCATCAAGTTCTTTTCCTAATGATTTAGCTTCCTGTAGTGTTTCAGTGTTATCAACACACATAGCTGCATGTTGCTCCAGGGATTTGTCCAATACGATTTTTGAACGCAAATTTTGCTTAATGGCTAATTTATGTTCTTCATCAACATCAAAAGTAACATCAGGAGTTTTGCTGAATTTAGCTCGTAATTCCGGCGGCATGCTGTATTTAAAAAACATTTCGATCTCAGTATCATCACGAAGGTTTTCAAGATAAAACTCAGGAGATTTAAAAATATGCTGCCAGTTTACCGGCTCGCTCCATAATCCAAAACGAGCTGCATTATTACCTAAATCAATAACTGTAAATTCATCTTTTCCAGGTAGTTTACGAGAACCACGACCAATCATTTGGTAGTATAATGTTAACGATTTTGTTGCTCTGTTTAAGATAATAGTCTCAACTGTAGGCTCATCAAAACCGGTAGTCAGAATTCCGACAGAAGTCAGGATTGCATCCGGAGTTTTCTTAAACCATTGAAGGATATCTTTACGTTCTTCGGTACTGCTGGTATTGTCAAGGTGTCTGATATCGTAACCTGCTTCTCTAAAAGTTTCATACACATATAAGGATGTATGGATACCATTATTAAAAATCAGGGTCTTTTTTCCTAACGAACGCTCTGTATAAGCATGAAGCAATTTTTCCTGCATGATTGTATTTGTATACAAATCATCAGAAGATTTTACTGTATAATCTCCATTGATACCAACTTTTAGGGATGTTAATCCAACATCATAACTATAAGTAGTAGCACGTGCCAAAAATCCTTTGTCAATTAACGAACTAATTGTGTCTCCAACAATAAGCTCATCATAACTTTGATGCATTGGCAGCTTTATATTCGAACTCAAAGGTGTTGCCGTTACTCCAAGAATAAAAGCATTTTTGAATGAATTTAATAATTTACGGAATGAGTTGTAATGTGCCTCATCAATAATCACCAAACCAATATTATCAAGATGTAATTTTTCATCATTGATACGGTTTTTTAATGTTTCAACCATGGCCACAAAGCAGGAATATTCATTCTGGTCAGGCAATTCTTTTACTTTGCTATTGATTATTTTGTTAGTTACACCAAAACCTTTCAGCATTTTTGAAGTTTGCTTACAAAGTTCGATTCGGTGTGTCAATACCACCACTTTTTTATCATTATGAGACAAATAGCGACGAACGATTTCAGAAAAAATTACTGTTTTTCCACCACCTGTAGGCAGTTGATATAATAAATGATGTCTGGAAGGAGCGTTATCTAAGCGATCAAAAATGGCGTCAATGTCACCTTTTTGATAAGCATAAAGTTCTTTTTTGTCTTCTCTTTCTATTTCTAACGTGTTTTGGAGCATTGTAATTTTTGGATTTTTGCAAAAGTACACCTAAAAAACAGTTATTCATTGTGTTTTAACTTAAAAAAAATTATTCTTTTTAATAAGATTTTTTATGGGAAGTGTTTTTATAAGTCGATTTTATCTAAAATTGTATCAAAATCGTACTTATTTTTCCATTTCTGTTGAATAGTTTCTTGTTGAATTGCAACAATTCTTGCTTTAAATTCATTCAAAATTCCATTTGAGATTGTAAAATTAACAGCCTGCTCAAAAGAATTAAACATACTTTTGTAAAACAATTCCTGTTTTATTAGATTTTGTGAGGAGTAAGTTTGCGCAATTTCAATGTTATATAACATTAGATCAGCAATTATAAAAGCATCTACTCCGAGCGAAATAAAATGTTTAATGATTTTTTGTGCAACCGAACGACGCATTTTTGCTTTTGGACGCCATTTTGAAGCCGGTTTTTTTATTGGAAAATATTCATGTGAGATTTTAACTTTGCTTTCCTGCAACAGCTTATCTTCTTTAGGGTTAAAAGCAAAATCATAAAAAACCTTTACCGGGGCAAATTTTTCATACAATTCAACAATCTGTTCTTCGAGTTGTTCTTTACTTAATTCTGCCAGGTATTTTTTTAAATCGCGTTTGCTCATTATTAATGTTTGAATTAAATTTCAATAACTAAGTTAAGTTCCAATTTTTTAAAATCCAAATTCCAGCTGGATTGCTTAAATTTTATAGTGTTATTATTTTGAAAAGGACAAATTACTGTAAAGAAACACACAAAAACGTTACCGGCTTAACAATATGAAAAAACAATTTATTTTTTGGTTTCAGATATCAAATACCAACCATAATGCCTAATTTTGCTGGTATAAACTCAAAAAATAATTACATGCTCAAGATTTTTAAAGTTACAGCAATTTTAGAAGGAATCTCATATTTAGTTTTATTCGCTAACATGCTTATAATCAAAACCAATAATCCGGAACTTTATCATACATTATTACGTCCGTTAGGAATGACTCACGGTATTTTGTTTATTGGCTATATTATATTGGCATTTTTGCTTAAAAAATCACAAAACTGGGATTTAAAAACCTTCGGAATCATTTTAATTGCTTCTCTTATTCCTTTTGGAACTTTCTATATTGAAAAAAAATACTTAGAAAATAATGCATAAGTTCCTGGATAAAATATTCAATTTTTTATATCCCGTTTTTAGAGATTGGGGAATGAGCCGCAATTTTGCGTCTTATATCAGCCTTATCTTCAATATTATCATTCTTATTGCGCTCGCGTATGTAAT
Source organism: Flavobacterium sp. HTF (assembly GCF_003105115.1). GTDB lineage: Bacteria > Bacteroidota > Bacteroidia > Flavobacteriales > Flavobacteriaceae > Flavobacterium. The sequence goes on from NZ_QETH01000115.1 coordinate 7,506, forward strand.
CTACTATGCAGCCAAGTTTGTTTTGGTAACCCTAACCGCTATTTTTGCCCAGAGAACCAAAACAAAGTTTGACGATTATTTAATTCAGAACAAAACAACACGTTATACGGCGTATTTAATTCCTTTTTTCTTTATTTACAAAGCAGTTCCGGTAATTTTGGACAGGTACGAATACTGGGAGCTGATGTTTGGAAAAATAGTTGGTGTCTATATTGTTTTACTGGGGTTATGGATCGTAAGGACCATTTTTAATTCCCTAAGAGATTACTTAAAACAAAAGCCTGAATATAGCGATAAACCTATTGATAGTTTCGTCCAGGTAATCATGATTGTTCTTTGGATTTTTGGTGTAGCTCTTATCATTTCGACTTTATTCGGAATTAAAAAAGGCGAATTGTTAACCATTTTAGGAACGCTTTCAGCAATTATCATTTTAATTTTCAGAGATACTATTTTAGGATTTGTATCGAGTGTTCAGGTAGCTATAAACGATATGGTTCGTATTGGCGACTGGATTACAATGGATAAATTTGGAGCCGACGGTGATGTGATTGAAATAAACCTAACGACTGTAAAAGTCCGAAATTTTGACAATACGATTACCACAATTCCAACGTATGCCCTGAGTTCCGATTCTTTTCAAAACTGGCGCGGAATGCAAAAGTCTGAAGGAAGACGTATTAAAAGGCATGTTTTGATAAAAAGCAGCAGTATTCGTTTCCTGAATGATCAGGATCTGGATCACATGAAAAATGTTCAGTTAATAACCTCTTATATCGAAACAAGACAGGCTGAGATTATAAAATACAATGCTACACGTGGTATTGATAAATCGCTTGCGCTAAATGGCCGAAATATGACCAATTTGGGTTTGTTTAGAAAATACATCATGCAATATCTTCTGGATCACCCCGGGTTAAATAAAAACATGCATATCATGTGCCGACAGTTACAATCAACAGAACATGGGGTTCCTTTGGAAATTTATGTGTTTTCAAGTGATAAACGCTGGGCAAATTACGAGTATATAATGGCTGATATTTTTGATCATATAATGGCTTCAGTCATTTATTTTGATTTGGAAATATTCGAATTGCCATCTCAGATTGGAAGGTTTGATTAGTTTTTTTGTTTCAGGTTTTTCAAGTTTCAGGTTTCAGGTTCAATTTGACGCGTATCAATTTATGCTCAATTTAATAACCTGAAACCTGAAACCTGAAACCTGAAACTTCAAACTTCAAACTAACCCCTCCTACTTCTGAATTTCTTCAAAAATAAAATCAGGGTTCTGATAGCTTAAACTACCCTGAATAAAACAAGGCAGGTTCATATAAGTACCCGCTATTCCTTTTCCTAATATTAATGAGTTTTCTTTTTTGAGCAAAGCTAACGGAATCCTTTTCCAGCTTCCTCCATTTGAAATGTAGTGGATATCGCCTGTCAGGGTATCTCCTTTAATATCACCACGAACATCACCTGAATCTTTCCCGATTTTATAATACGATAGTTCATAACGTCCATAAAAGCGTTTGTCACTAATCTTTAATGCCATAACAGCAGTATCTTTTCCTTTTACAGCTCTATATTGTACTTCTTTGTAATGATCCTTTTCTTTTGAATTACAGGAGATTACCAAGGTTAAAATCGAAATAAGAAAAATAATTGATAGTTTGTTCATTTGAAAAATTTTTAAAGGATTTAAGTCACATTATAAATTCAGTTAATAGCAAAGCCTATTTTTTATTTAAGTTTTAAGTATAAAAAAATAGTTTTTTTTCTGTTTTATTTTTTCTTAAATTTAAAGAAAAAACATGACAGACAGAGACACTTTTTTAAAAGAATTCAGAGGCGAAACTTTAGGAACTGTAAGTGCTCAGTCTTCAGCTGATGAGTTGTTCCAAAATCAGACGATCAGGCCGGTTTTAAAACTTCAAAATGATATTTTTATCGCAGCTTTTGCCAACTATGTAAATAAAAACAAACCTGATTTCTACTCTTATACGGTCGAAAAGAAATTGCAGACCATCGAAAATTCCATTCAGAAAGACATTAAATTCAGGAATTCATTAAAAGGAATGGTGATGGCTCTTTTTACTGTTGAAGAATACAATACGTATATTCAAAATTCATCCAGTTTAAACAAAAGAATGATGAATTTGCTGATTGAAAGATTAAAAAGCCAGGTACAGTTGTTTGAAGAAGTAAAATTTTAAAATATTTTAAGCTTCTGAGTTATTAAGATCATTAAAGAACTAAATAACTCAGAAGCATATCTTACTAATATTTCAGCAATTCTAATAAAACGTCTTCAAATCGGTTTTTAGCCAAAAACTGATCTTCAAGTGCTTTTGTAAACGGAATTGGAGAATCAAGACTTGCTACTCTTTTTACGGGAGCATCCAGATATTCAAAACATTCTTCCATTATTAGAGCCGAAATATCGCTGGCAATACCGCCAAACAAAGTATCTTCCTGATAGATAATTGCTTTTCCTGTCTTTTTTACCGATGCAAAAATAGCTTCAGTATCCAAAGGCTGTAATGTTCTCAAATCAATCAGATCAGCTTTTATTTCAGGATTTTTAGCCAACGTTTCTAAAGCCCAGTGTACAGGCGCTCCAAAAGAAATAATAGTCACATCATTTCCTTCCTTTAATAAAGCGGCTTTCCCTAACGGAATAGTATAATAATCAGCCGGAACATCCTGATAAACGCTGCGGTATAATTGTTTGTGTTCAAAAAATAAAACCGGATTAGGATCATTAATAGAAGTATTTAAAAGACCTTTTGCATCATAAGGAAAAGCCGGATAAACTACTTTTAGACCTGGTGTTTTTGTAAACCAGGCCTCATTTGTCTGTGAGTGAAACGGCCCCGCCTGAGTTCCGCCGCCACAAGGCATACGAACAACAACATCGGCTTTTTCTCCCCAGCGGTAATGCGTTTTTGCCAGTAAATTTACAATAGGATTAAAACCTGTCGAAACAAAGTCAGCAAACTGCATTTCAACAATTGCTTTGTGACCGTTGATAGATAATCCCATTGCAGCAGAAACAACGGCACTTTCGCAAATTGGAGTATTACGAACGCGTTCTTTTCCAAATAAATCTACAAAGCCATCTGTGATTTTAAAAGCTCCGCCATATTCTGCAATGTCCTGCCCCATGATAATTAAATTCTCATGGCGTTCCATTGACTGCTTTAAACCTTTGCTGATAGCATCAATAAAACGGATATTTTCTAAAGATTCCGAAGGATTAACTTCTTCATGTTCATACGGTTTATATACATCATCTAATTCTCCGCTGTAAGTTGGTACAATTTCAGGTTCTACGTTTGCAATTGATAAATTTTGATCAATTTCCAGTTTTATTTCTTCGCGTAAAGCGGTATCAAATTCTTCGGTAAGGATGCCTTCTTCTAATAAAAACTTTCTGTAATTATCAACAGGATCTCTTGTTTCCCATTGTTTCATTAAATCTTCCGGAACATATTTGGTTCCGCTTGCCTCTTCGTGACCACGCATCCTGAACGTTTTGAATTCCAATAAAACCGGATGCGGGTTTTCTTTCATTTCCTTCTTTAACTGTACTATTTTATTATAAACTTCCAGAATATTGTTTCCGTCAATAATATAACTTTCTATACCATAACCAATTCCCTTATCAGCAAGGTTTTCACAATAATATTGCTCATTAGTTGGCGTAGAAAGTCCATAACCATTGTTTTCTATAATAAACATTACGGGCAACTGCCAAACAGCAGCTATATTCAGGGCTTCATGAAAATCTCCTTCACTGGTAGCGCCTTCACCGGTAAAAACAGCTGTAATTTTTTTATTGTTTTTAAGTTTATCAGCCAGTGCGATTCCGTCTGCGATACCTAATTGAGGACCGAGATGCGAAATCATTCCGATGATATTATATTTTTGAGTTCCAAAGTGAAAACTACGGTCCCTTCCTTTTGTAAAACCGCTTGCTTTTCCCTGCCATTGCGAAAAAAGCCTGTGCAAAGGAATATTTCGGCTAGTAAAAACACCCAAATTCCGGTGCATTGGCAAGATGTATTCAAAATCGTCCAAAGCCGCAGTAACTCCAACAGCCACAGCTTCCTGACCGATACCGGAAAACCATTTTGAAACTTTCCCCTGACGAATCAGGATTAGCATCTTCTCTTCTATCAGTCGGGGTTTTAGTATTTTTTTGTATAATTCTAATAATTTGCTTTCTGGAAGTCCTTGTTTGTAAAAGATCATTGGTCGTTATTTAATGTTTCAAATATATAAAAATATAACAATTTTAACATTAATTGTTATAAAAATAAAAATCAGGTTTTTTAATTTTAATCTTTACTAGTAAACTAAATTTAGTTTAAATGAATAATGAATATATTTTTTCTCTCTAATTTATAAGATATTTCACGTTTTGCCGTAATCTGTAGAATTCGAATATTGCCGGATTCTCAAAATTGAAAACGTAAAATT
>NZ_QETH01000116.1 GCF_003105115.1 Flavobacterium sp. HTF
ATATCAAAACAGCCATTAACATTTTATTTACATCATCTTCAAAAATATAATTAGTATTTTTGAAGCTCTTTCAAAATACCTAATTGCGCTATGCGAAAAATCCAGATACAAATTCTTTTTATTTTTTTAGCCGGAACCTCTGTTTCCTTTGCCCAGCAACCACAAAAACCAAATTCTGTAGAAATTTACAATCAGATTAAGAAATTGAATTTTTTAGGTTCTGTATTATATGTAGCTGCACATCCGGATGACGAAAATACACGTTTAATATCTTATCTGGCAAATAGTATGAATGCCAGAACCGGTTATTTATCCTTAACCCGTGGTGATGGCGGTCAAAACCTGATTGGTCCGCAACTACGTGAACTTTTAGGAGTAATACGAACACAGGAATTAATCGAAGCCAGGAAAATTGATGGCGGAGAACAGTTTTTTTCGCGTGCAAACGATTTTGGATTTTCAAAAAATCCCGACGAAACTTTACAAATCTGGGATAAAGACAAAGTTCTTGCAGATGTGGTATGGACAATCAGAAAATTTCAACCGGATATAATTATCAACCGATTTGATCACCGCTCGCCCGGAACAACTCACGGGCACCATACATCCTCTGCCATGTTAAGTGTAGAGAGTTTCGGTCTTACTAATGATTCTAAAATATACCCTGAGCAATTAAAATATGTAAAACCGTGGCAGGTAAAACGCCAATTCTTTAACCCTTCGTGGTGGTTTTATGGCAGTCAGGAAAAATTTGATGCCGCGAATAAATCAAAATTTACCAAACTAGAAACCGGGGTTTATTATACCGGAATCGGAAAATCAAATCAGGAAATTGCTGCCTTAAGCCGCAGCCGTCACCAGTCACAAGGTTTTGGAAGTACCGGTGTCCGCGGAAACGAAACAGAATATCTGGAATTAATCAATGGCGAAAAACCGGAAAACCGTGATGCTTTATTTGATGGAATTGATACAACATGGAACCGCGTTAAAAACGGAAAACCTGTTGGAGAATTAATTTCAAAAATTATAGCCAAATACGATTTTAGCAATCCTTCTGCAAGTATTCCTGAATTAGTAAAAGCTTACTCCATGATTCAGGCCCTTGAAGATGACCACTGGAAAAGTTTAAAGTCGGCCGCTATAAAAAACATCATTGCTTCCTGCTCTGGTTTATATCTAGAAGCTGTAGCAAGTGAACAGGAAGCAACACCTGGAAGTACCGTTCGATTAAGCCTGGAAACCATCAACAGATGTGCTGTAGAAATGGAACTGACAAGCGTAACAACATTACCGGATAATAAAAATACATCACAGAACATTGTTCTGAAAAATAATGATGATCAGAAAATAAACCTTCAGATCCAGCTTCCAAATACAATTGAATATACACAACCTTATTGGCTGAAAGAAAAAGCAACTGTTGGAATGTACACCGTATCCAATCAGGAAAATATAGGCATTCCCGATATTATAAGAGAAGTCAAAGTTGTTTTTAATGTCAAAATTAACGGGGTTGAATTTCCGTTTGAACGCACTGTCGTATATAAATACAATGATGGTGTAAAAGGTGAAATGTATAATTTTCTGGATATTGTTCCGGAGGCAACTACTTCAATTTTAGAAAAAGTGTTGCTTTTTAAAGACACCAAAAGCAAAATGATTCCGGTAAAAGTTCGTGCCGGGAAAGATGCTGTTAAAGGAAATTTACAATTGGATCTTCCGAAAGACTGGATGATTTCTCCAAAACAAATTCCGTTTACCTTAGAGAAAAAAGGAATGGAACAAACTTTCTATTTTGAGGTAACCCCACCGGTTCAGCCAGAAGAAGCTGTTGCAAAAAGTATTGTGACCGTTGACAACGAGCATTTTGATAAAGATGCAACCATCATTGATTATAGTCATATAACAAAACAAATGGTCCTGAAACCAGCCGAATCGAAATGTATCCGAATTGATTTAAAGACATCGGGAGATGCAATTGCATATATTATGGGTGCAGGTGACGAAGTTCCTGAAAGCCTTGCCCAGATGGGATATAAAGTTACGATATTGAAACCGGAAGAAATTACACCTGCAAAGCTGGATTCTTTTAATACGGTTATTACCGGAATTCGTGCCTATAATACCGTAAATGCTTTGGCAAACAAACAAAAAATACTTTTTGATTTTGTAAAAAGCGGAAAAAACATGATTGTTCAGTACAATACTTTTGGCAGGACTGTAACAGACCAGATTGCCCCATATCCGTTAAAAATCTCTAACGATCGTGTAACAGAAGAAAATGCAAAAATTACTTTTCTGGCACCCAATCATCCTGTGCTGAATATACCAAATAAAATCAGTGCTAAAGACTTTGAGGGCTGGACTCAGGAGCAAGGGCTATATTATCCAAATGAGTACGATTCGGCCTTCACTCCTATTATATCCTCACATGATAAAGGTGAATCACCTAAAAATGGCGCTCTGTTAGTAGCACCATACGGAAAAGGATATTACATTTACACCGGTTTAAGTTTTTTTAGAGAATTACCCGAAGGTGTTGCCGGAGCATACCGTCTGCTTTCGAATATAATTTCATTAAAGCAGCCATTAGAAGCTCCTAAACAGGAATTAAAGAAATAACATTCTGAAAATATGGAAGATAAAAAAACAAAAAAGTGGAAGAAAAGCTATACTTATGTTTTGATAGCAAACGCTGTTTACATCCTGATTTTTTTCTTAATCATGCAATTATATTCATAACCTATGCAACTATTTGATTGGATCGTACTGATTGTCACACTTTTATTTATTGTTGGATATGGTTCCTGGAAAACCAGAGGGAGTAAAAATGTCGAAGATTTTATTTTAGGCGGTAATGAAACTCCCTGGTATACCGTTGGGCTTTCTGTAATGGCGACCCAGGCGAGTGCTATTACGTTTTTATCCACACCGGGACAAGCCTATCACGACGGTATGGGATTTGTGCAATTCTATTTCGGGCTACCCATTGCTATGGTTGTTATTTGTCTGACATTTATTCCATTATATCATAAAAGTAAAGTCTATACTGCTTATGAATTCCTCGAAAAACGTTTTGATATAAAAACCCGTTCTCTTGCTGCCATACTTTTTTTGGTACAAAGAGGTTTAGGAACAGGCCTTACGATTTATGCACCCGCCATCATTTTATCGGCACTTTTGGGCTGGAATCTGACCTTTATGAACATTATAATTGGTCTTTTAGTAATTATTTACACGTTTTCAGGAGGAACAAAAGCCGTAAACGTCACTCAAAAACAGCAAATGTTTGTGATCATGTCCGGGATGTTTATCACCTTTTTCCTGATTTTGCATTATTTGCCAAATGATATGACATTCTCCAGTGCCATGCATATTGCGGGCGCAAATGATAAAATGAATATTGTCGATTTTTCATTTGATCCTGAAGAAAAATATACTTTTTGGAGCGGGATAACAGGTGGTTTTTTTCTTGCCCTCGCCTATTTCGGCACAGATCAGTCGCAGGTTGGACGCTATTTATCAGGAAAATCAATTCGCGAGAGCCAGATGGGACTTATCATGAATGGACTTTTAAAAGTACCAATGCAGTTTTTCATCCTGCTTACCGGAGTGATGGTTTTTGTATTCTTTCAGTTTAATCCGGTTCCTTTAAATTTTAATCCGAATAATAAAATTGTCATTGAAAAATCACAATTTAAAGCAGAATACAATGCTTTGGAAAAGAAATTAGTTACGCTTTCTGAAGATAAAAAAGTAATTAACCTCTTGTATATCGATCAGCTTAATCAGGATTATGATAATCCGATTTTAAGAAAAGAACTGGTGGCCTTATCAAATAAGGAAAAAGATTTACGTGATCGTGCCAAGGAAATTATCAATAAAGCCGACAGCAACAGCGAAACAAATGATAAGGATTATGTATTTTTTCATTTTATCCTCCATTATTTGCCAAAAGGCCTTATCGGATTATTGTTGGCAGTAATTATTTCGGCAGCAATGTCATCAACGGCTTCCGGATTGAATGCGCTTGCTTCGACAACAGCTATTGATATTTATAAACGAAACCTCAAAACCGAAAAATCAGAAAAACATTACCTGAATGCAACAAAATTTTTCACGCTTTTTTGGGGAATTATCGCAATCCTGTTTGCCTGTGTGGGAACCTTATTTGAAAATTTAATTCAATTGGTAAACATTATTGGCTCTATTTTTTACGGAACTGTTTTGGGAATCTTCCTGGTTGGATTTTACCTGCGTCGTGTTGGTGCAAAATCGATGTTTATCAGTGCTATTATAAGTCAGCTGACTATTTTTGTGATTTATTACTTTATGATTTACAGTCAGGAAAAACTGGGTTATTTATGGCTGAATTTTATTGGTGCGATGCTGACAATTGTATTGTCTTTATTATTGCAGATCATCTTTTTTAGAAGTGACACAGAGAAAGATATAGTAGAAATCATTTAGCGACTGGAAAACTATAAAAATATATTTATGTTTGTAAAAGAAAAAGATAACCAAATCGTTTTAATGTTATGAATTCTTCCAAAATGTGCAGTAAATCTATATTAGAATTTAAAAAAATGCTTTTACGATTTGTTTATACAGTACTTGTTTTAATTTGTGCTCAGGCTCAGGCTCAAGCCACGAAAGACATAACATACGAAGACAATTCAATTTCGATGCAATTGTACACCAAATGCTTTGAGAATTTAAATCAGGGAACTGAAGTATTTAAAAAATATCCTGCTCTCAAAAATGTAAAGCCTTGCTCATTACTAAATTGCATGTCTTTATTAGCCTATAAAGAAAAAGATATTCAACTTGCTGCAGAAGAAAGATTAAAAGAAATCTCAACACAACTTTACAAAGAAGGAAATCCTGTTTGTTTATTGATGGGATTAGACAGTAATTTAATTGTTGAAGAAAAAAATAAAAATCTGAATGATGATAATCATCTGGTGTACATAACTTTTGCCGATTATGTAGCAGCTGATTTTCTGAACAAAGGAGCTGAAATTATAAATAAACAGACCAATTTATTGATCAGTACTAATTAAGATTTCTTAAAGTAATTTTGAAATTAATATATTCTTCTTAATTATTTGCAACTGTATCTTAAAAACTCAAACCCGGGTTTCGTTAAGATATAATATAGTTAAGTAAACATTTTACCAACTGATTTAAAAATCTTTATCTTTGAATAACTAACTGTTTTTCAAATAATAAAAGCATCATTATGAAAGATCAAAAAAAATACAGCAACAAAACCAAGGCTGCTTTTGTTTTGCTTATTGTGATGCTGATTATTCTTTTGGGCAATTTTAATACACTTCAAAACTCAAAAAAAGTCAACGAGAATATAAATGCTATTTATAAAGATCGTCTGGTCGTTTCCCAATATATTTTTCAATATTCAAAACAGCTTCATTTTATAAAAGCCGAAGCTGAAAAGCTTGATTTAAGCGATAATATTAAAAAAAATGAAATCATCCATACTTTAGATGTCATTCATAATATTGATGATTTGTATGCTAAAACCGTACTGACAAATAAGGAAAAACAATATTTCGATGCATTCTTAAGCTCCTGCAAAGAAATAAACAAACAGGTTTCTAATAAAAACTGGAATAAGATAGCCAGCGCGAGCGGTATTGCCTTAAAAACGCTGGAATCTTTATCGCATATCCAGATTGAAGAAGGAAAATCAAAATTGGCAGCCGCTAATGCAATGTATAATAAAAACAACAGTCTGGGACAACTTCAGATTGCGTTGCTTATTATTTTAGGCGGTATTACTTTCTATTTACTGATAGTAAAGAAAGTCAAAAAATCCATTAAGATTCCTGAACCGCCTTCTATGAATTGATATCCGGGCAACTCGTTTTATCGCAGTTTTCTTTCTTCTTCTTTTATTGAAAGATCATTTATGCTGGCAAATCTTTTTTGCATTAACCCGTTTGAATCAAATTCCCAGTTTTCATTTCCGTAAGCCCTAAACCAGTTTCCCTCAGCATCCTGATATTCATATTCAAACCGAACGGCAATTCTATTATCGGTATGTGCCCAATATTCTTTTTTAAGGATATAATTTTTCTCCTTTTTCCATTTTTCAGTTAAAAACCGGACAATTTCTTCCCTTCCGTTTACAAACTGATTTCTGTTTCGCCATTCGCTGTCTGTAGTGTAGGCTTTTGAAACTCTTTCAGGATCCTGACTGTTCCATGCATCTTCTGCTAATTGAATTTTTTGTATTGCTGTTTCATAAGTAAACGGTGGCAATGGCAGTTTTTGTTCCATAATTATAAAATTAAAGTTTGTATGATTTTTTTTGTTTGTTCAATAAGCTGATTTGACTTAAACAACTGGCTTTCAATAATACAGCTTTCGAAAAGTAAATACACATGATCTGATATAAGAGTATCTTTCAAAATTCCGGCAAAGTAGGCACGTAAATCCGCTTTATGGCTTTGTATTACGGTTAGAATTTTGATATTATCCGATTGGATTTCTGATAAAATATTCAGGAAACTACAGCCCCTGAAATTTTCATTTTTATTCATATAAATAAGGAAATCAAAGGATGCCAAAATCTTTGATTTTGAATCTTCTTTATTCGCCGTAAATTTCTGCAGTTCTTCAAACCAAAACAAATGACGCTGGTTCAAAAAAGCAACACATAAATCTTCCTTAGATTTAAAATGCTGATAAAAGCTTGCTTTAGCCACTTTTGCCTCATCAATAATCTGATTAATACCGGTAGCATTATAGCCTTGCTTGTGAAATAAAATAAATGTTTTTTCCAGGATTCTTTCTTTTGGCAACATAAGGATCATAATTATAAAGCAAATATAATTAATTTTTGTATACAAACAGACAAGTCTGTCTGTTTTACTTTTTATTTATTACACAGCTGCTTTACGTTAAAAGCAAAAAAAAATTCCAAAACCCGAAAGTTTTGGAATTTGGAATTTTATATTGAGTGTTAAAAACTTATCTGCTCCATTCAGTGATACTGTCTTTATTCATTTTTACGTAATCCTGGTTGTTTGCAGCTTCAGCAGCAGCTAATGAAACTTTAGCCGTTTCGATTGCTCCTTTTTTGTCACCTTGTTTAGCCTGGATTAAAGATTTTAATCTTGAAACATAGTAAGGTTTATCAGTACTTATATCTAATGCTTTATCAACATAAGATCTGGCATCTGTAATATTCCCGTTTGATTGAAACAAATATTGAGAAGCAGCATAATAATCATTCCAGGTTGGTCCTGACAATGTTTTCTCGATACTTGTTATTGCCGTTTTTGCAGTCGGAACTTCAAATTTTAAGGCAACATGAGAGTTTTCCCATGCAATTTCAAGAAAAGCAAAATTTGGGTCTAAACCATTAATACCGATTGTAAAAGTTTCAACCGGAGTTGGTAATGCATTTTCTTTTACCGTAGTTCTTAAGGCAACATAAGCATCATTCCATTTTTCAGGTAAACCCCAGTTGTCTGTAGAAAGATAAAAAATGATTTCCCAGCTTTCGATTTTAGGAATAGTATAAATTGCATATTTCCCTTTTTTCAATGTTTTACCATCAATCACAACATCATCTCCAAAATTAATAATGGTGTTTTCGTTAGCACCGGTTCTCCACAATTTACCAAACGGAACCAAATTTCCGAATACAGCTCTTCCTCTCGCACCCGGTCTTGAATAGGTAACTTCTACATCAGTTAAACCAACCGTTTGTTTGATATATGCTTTTGGACTTGCTTGTGGCGTTTTTACCTGTGCTTCGGAAGCAAAAGGTGCCATAATAATGGCTAATGCAATAATTAGTTTTTTCATTAGGACTTAAGTTTATTTGTTTTGTTCAAATTTACAAATTCGATCAGGTAACAAATGTTAAATTTTATATAATTCAGGGCTGCAACTGTGATATTTTTTGGGCATTTAATTCATTAAAATGATTAATAACCAAATCAGCTTCTGATAAATCCTGCATTTTAGAATTATGACTGTTATATCCTACACAAAACAAATTGGCCGCTTTTGCCGCTTTTACGCCATTAGTGCTGTCTTCAATAACAATACAATTTTCTTTTGGGGCAACTGATAATGAAGCAGCATGAAGAAATATAGCCGGATTTGGTTTTGACTGCGGAAAGTCCTCACCACTCACAATATGCGAAAAATACTGATGCAGACTGAATCGGGCAAAAACGCGTTCGATAGTTACTTTTGAAGCCGAAGAAGCCAATATCAACTGAATTCCGTTTGCATATAAATCTTTTATTAAATCTTCTACACCTTCCAGCAAATACAAATCTTCTTTGGTATCAAAAGCGTCATTAAAGATATTTCTTTTCCTTTGAATCAAATCTTCTACTTCATGCTGTATAGTCGAAAAATAGCCTTTTAGCGTTTGAAATGTATTTCGGGTAGATAAACCGGTAAAAGAAGTATACATTTCTTCCGGAACTTCAATATTCAGCTCCGAAAATTGTTTGTAATACGCATAACGGTGAACGGGTTCTGTGTCTACAATAACACCATCCATATCAAAAATTACTGTTTTAATCATTTTTTAAGGTACTAAGGTTCTGAGGCATTGAGGTTCTAAGGTTTTCTTCAAGATGCTAAAAAAACCTTAGCAACTTAGAACCTTAGCTTCTTAGCCGCTTTTTTTTATTCTTTTTTAAGCAAATGTCGAATTACTGTTTCTGCAGCATGCAATCCGAATAATCCGGGCATGTAACTGTTAGTTCCGTAAAATGATTTTTTGAAATTTTTTCCATCTGTTAATTTCAAACTTTTTTCATCCTGGATTTCTGAAGAAAAAACCACTTTTAATTTGTTGATTTTAAGTTCTCTTAATCGTTTACGAATTGTTTTGGAGAAATAACAATTGATAGTTTTAGAAATATCGGCCACTTTTACTTTAGAAGCCAGCATTTTTCCACCCGCACCCATACTGCTGATTATTTTTACTCTTTGACGTTTTGCTCCCATGATTAAATTCAGTTTTGGAGTAATACTGTCAATACAATCCAAAACATAATCAAAATCAGGAGAAACGATTTCAAAAGCACGTTCAGGAGAAAGAAATTCCTGCACACGGGTTAATTTTAATTCCGGGTTAATATCCATCAGGCGATCACCCACAATCGTAATTTTTGGCTGACCCACTGTAGAATGCAAAGCCGGTAACTGTCTGTTTATATTGGTAATATCTACAACATCACCATCTACAATCGTCATATTGCCTACTCCTGCCCTTGCCAGAAATTCAGCTGCAAATGATCCCACTCCACCTAAACCCACAACCAAAACATTTGCGTTTTTCAGGTTATTTAATCCTTCTTTAGTAAATAAAAGTTCGGCTCTTTCCGTCCACTCTGCCATATACATTATTTTAATTATATTATTGTTTAAAATTTCAGGTTATTGAAATATATCTTTATAATTACTCGAAATAATATCCTGTAATTCTTTAATATCTATATTTTTATATTCCGAAGCTAATTGATAAACCTGCTCAATTGTTTCTTCCATGGTATCTGTTTCAAGGAAAAAACGATCATTTGGGACTTGCTGAAAAACGGTTTTTAATTCTGGGTTTCTCAGTAGGTATTTCCCAAACGAAAGATAAAATCCTTCTTTAATAAGCTGATCAGCAACCTGAACATTTTTAGAAAATCCGTGAATAATCATAGGAACCGAAATTTTCATCTTTTTTTTGACCGCAATAACTTCCTGAAAAGCAGCAACGCAATGAATCACGACCGGTTTTTTGTGTTTTTCGGCCAAAGCCAGTTGTTTTTCAAAAACGAAAGTTTGTAAGTCCAATGGAATTTCAATTCTTTTGTCCAGTCCACATTCGCCAATTGCCAGGCACTTTTTGGTTTGTAATTGAGCTTCGATTATTTTTAAATCGACATCAATTCTGTCTTCTGCGATATACCAGGGATGAATTCCGATGGAATAAAACGGGATAGAAAGCTCAAAATCTTGTGGATACTGGTTTACCAATTCCAAAATATTGGGTTGATTTGTAGACTGATGCGTATGAAAATTAAAGAATTCCATTAATGAAACGTTTTCACTCCGGCTTTAATTTCAACCTTCAGATCATTTTCTAAAGGAACAAGCGGACACGAATATTTGTGATTATAAGCACAATACGGATTATAAGCCTGATTAAAATCAATTGCAATCGTATTTCCTTTTGGGATTTCCAGATCTATATACTTACCGCCTATATAACTTTCCTTTCCGCTCGTAAGATCTGAAAAAGGTAAAAACAGATGGTTCTTGTATTCTTTCTGTTTTGAAAGCTCAATATTTCGGTAAACATTTAATTGACAATCGGTTCCGTTTATTTTAAAATATACAGTTCCGTATTTGATGTATTTGGGAGTTCTTGTTCCGGTGGTTTTCATTTCAAAAACCTTTTCATTTTTCGCTTTTACCAATTTTGCATTGACAAAATATTTACCGTCAATCGGATAAAAATCTAAAGATTTAAATGTTTTTAAATCTTCCTCCATTAACGGACTTGTTTTAGGATCAGCATATTCTGAGTTAATTGTTTTCTGAAATTTTTCAGCCTCACTTTTACTAAACTTCTTCTGGCCAAAGCCTAAAGTAAAAGTTACCAGCAAAACAATTGTGATTATATTTTTCATCTTAGAAATTTTATGCAAAAATAGTTTAAAACTAACAAAGCAGCAACGACTCTAAGTGACAAAGTTTCCTAACTTTGTTGCAAATAACATGAATTTGTAATGCTCAAAACTGCTTTTACCCAATACATAAATAATTTCAGAGGATTTTCAAGAGAAATATGGATTCTGACATTGATTACATTTATAAATCGTGCCGGTACAATGGTACTGCCTTTTTTGTCAAAATATCTAAATGAAGATTTGCATTTTTCCCTTGATCAGGTAAGCTGGATTATGGTTTCATTTGGTTTGGGTTCTATGTTAGGTTCCTGGCTTGGAGGCAAATTTTCTGATAAAATCGGGTTTTACAAAATCATGATTTTTAGTTTGTTTACAACCGGAATCTCAATGTTTCTTGTACAATTTTTGACTTCGTTCTGGTCATTATGCATTGGAATGTTTGTATTAATGACAATTGCCGATATGTTTCGTCCTGCAATGTTTGTATCATTGGGAGCTTATGCAAAACCCGAAAACAGAACACGTGCTTTAACACTTGTTCGTCTTGCAGTAAATTTAGGGTTCGCCGCCGGGCCGGCACTTGGAGGTTTGATTATTATGGGAATGGGATATTCCGGATTATTCTGGGTAGACGGAGCTTCCTGTATTCTTTCGATCACCATTTTTGCTCTGTTGGTTAAGGAAAAGAAAAAAGTGCAACATGGTGATAAAACCGAAAGTGCATCAAATGTAAAATCAGTATTTCATGATAAAATATTCTGGGTTTTCTTATTTGTGAGTTTTGTAACGGCAATGATTTTCTTCCAGCTTTTTACAACTTTACCTTTATATCATCATGTACAATTTGGTTTAAATGAATTTCAAACCGGACTTTTAATGACTTTAAACGGGCTTTTGATTTTTGCTTTAGAAATGCCGACAGTTGGTTTTATGGAAAGAAAAGGCTTTCCAAAAATCAGAATCATAATTATTGGATCTTTTGTAATGGCATTAAGTTTCTTTTTATTGCTGATTAATGTCTGGGCCGGAATTCTGGTTATTAGTATGATTTGTATTTCGATTGGAGAAATCCTAACCTTTCCTTTTTCGAATGCATTTGCCTTAAGCCGTGCGCCTCATGGTCAGGAAGGCCGTTATATGGCTTTGTATACAATGAGTTTTAGCTTAGCCCATATTTTCAGCTCTATCGTTGGTTTCGGAATTGTTGGCGAATTTGGTTATCAGAACAACTGGCTTTTTATGGCTTGTATCGGAATTCTGGCCATGACTTGTTGCCTCTGGATAAAAAAAGCTCTG
>NZ_QETH01000117.1 GCF_003105115.1 Flavobacterium sp. HTF
TTTTGTTTAAATTTGAGTAGTCTGCTCTTTTAGAATGCTTTATTAAAAGTGAAGATTATTTTTTACATGCCATAATAACTAATACGAACCAAATACCACAAGCAATGAAAAAACATCTTGCCATTACCTTCTGGGCACTTTACATGCTCTTCTTTGCCATTCCGTTTCCCATGTTTTTATATTATGCCATCAACAGTGAATTTGATGTCAATACCCTGAAAGATAAAAATCCGTATGTGGCTCTTGGTTATCTGGCACTATCCGTTATTTTTTGGCTGATTGTCCTACTGGGCTATTTTAGAAAATGGATTGTGGAGTGCTTTATTACAAAGAAAAACTTAGAGAGTATAAAAAGAAGTGGCGTACAGCGCGAAGCAAAAATCATCAATGCTGTAAAAATTTCAAAACCAACTTCGAAATTAAACACTTACGAACTTGAATTAGGATTTAAAAATCTTGCTGATACCGAAATAAGGCACAAAACTACCATTACTGATGCTAAACCTCATGAGCGTCGTTTTGAAGCCGGAAAAAAAGTAAGCTTATTACTCAACAGAGACCAGAAAAAAGAACCCCATTTTATCCTCACCTCCGCAACAGCAACCCTCAACATACGAGTACTTATTATAAGGGCATTAGGATGGACCGCCCTAACCCTTGCGGTAATAGCTTACTATGTTTTTTCTTATCAGTATGAAAGTTACGGGATGGGCTGGCGTTTTATGTGTATTGGCCACCCGCTTATCGTCTGTGCGTTTATGCTTTTGTTATATCGCTATCTGATCCTGTTCATCTTTAGCAAATTAGGTGGTTTTGGTCATGATACCGCTAAAATTAAGTTTGCAGGAGTAAAAACCCAGGCTAAATTAATCAAAGTAAACCAGACAGGCACTTATATCAATGAGCAGCCTGAAATGCGTTTTGAACTGGAATATTCAGATCATAAACATCATGTCCACAGAAGTACCCTGAAGAAGATTGTGGGGCTTTTGGATCTTGACATGACAAAACAAGAATATCTGGAAATTTTTTATCTGCCCGAAAATCCGAATCAAATTGCACTTGCCAGCGATTTAAACCATATACTATAAAATGAAAAAGCTATACATTTTAACGATTTGCAGCCTGTTATCTTTCAGCTGTGAACAGGTATCGAAAAGTATCACAGAAACAATTACACCAACTGATACCATCATTGCCAGGAAAACTACAAATCCTGCTGTTCAGGCTACTGAAATAAAACCGCCTAATGTTGACTCGATTATAAAAACAACAATAGAAAGTCATACCACAACTTATACGGAAACACATATTGAAGGCAAAGGAACTGATTTTCTAATTCATACAGAAGCATTACAAAAAGCGGAAGACGCGCTTAGAAAACTGCCTCAGTACACTGGCAAAGAAATTTTTATTTATTCTACACTTTATTTCTATAACGACGGAACAATTAATGTCATGCTGCAGCATCCTGAAAACCCGAAATATATTGATGCTTATGCATATAAAGAGAATAAATGGTCTGCACCAAGTCCTGTTCAGCTTTCTGTGAGAGATGATATAAAAAGCCGTTTGGTTTCGCTAAATAAAGTCCGTTTTGTGAACGCCGCCAAAGTAGTGGAAATTTATAATAAAAAAGCACAGGAAATTGAAGGGGCCAAACCGCTCACAAGTACTTACCTCTCCATATGGAATAATCAAATAAGATGGTATCCGACAACCATAAACGGGAGCCGCGAACGATATTCGATTCAGTATAACGATGATGGCAGTTTAAAAACTTTTAAACAGGATTAAATCCCATAGAAACTAAAAAACAACCCATGAATTTAACAAATAAAGAAATACTCGAAAAAGCCAATGCGGCAATTACGAAGAGCAAATACGAAGATTTTTTGTCTTTTTGTACCGAAGATACAGAATGGATTTTTATAGGTGATCAGACATTAAAAGGAAAAGAAGCGGTCAGGAAATATATGGCGGAAGCCTATAAAGAACCGCCAAAATTTATGGTCGAAAACCTTATAGCAGAAGGCGATTATGTAACCGCTGTCGGCAAAATCAGCATGAAGGATAAAGAAGATAAAGAAACCGATTATTCTTATTGCGATGTATGGAAATTTACAAATGGTAAAATGGCCTCGCTAAAGGCTTTTGTTATCTAAAAAACATAATTTTTACCTGCTAGTGTACAATTAACACCTATAAAACGTACTTTATAAACAGGATAAATCCAGCTAATCCTACCCTAATATTGCCAGATTCTTTTTAACTTAGCCCAGCAAATCTTAAATAAGTAAGAGTTGTAAAACAATACTGTCATTTATACCCTATTTGGAAATAAAAGCAGTTAAAACTGTTTCTTATTTCAGTTTATTGAACAACAACACACTAATAATTTAGTCAATTTAAAAACTATGAACAAATTCGATTTTGGAATAGTAGGACTCGGTGTAATGGGCCGTAACTTACTTTTAAATATCGCCAGCCATAATTTTGCGGCTGCAGGTTTAGACTTAGATACCGAAAAAGTCAACTCTCTTCAACAAGAAGCCGATTCTAACCATACTATTGAAGCTACAACAGATGTTAAGCATTTTGTATCGCTAATTCAGCAGCCAAGAGCTATTATGTTGTTGGTACCGGCAGGAAAACCGGTTGACAGCGCAATCGCAAGCTTACTGCCTCATTTAGATAAAGGAGATATTATTATTGACGGAGGAAATACGTATTTCACCGATACAGACAGAAGATTTCTGGAATTATCCGAAAAAGGAATTCATTTCTTCGGAATGGGAATTTCCGGTGGTGAAAAAGGAGCACGATTTGGCCCTGCCATGATGCCGGGTGGTGATCAGAAAGCATACGAAAGACTTCGCCCTATTTTTGAAGCAATTGCAGCAAAAGTAGACGGAGAACCTTGTGTTGAATATTTAGGAAACGGTTCTGCCGGAAACTACGTAAAAATGGTTCATAACGGAATCGAGTACGGAATCATGCAGTTGATTTCTGAGATTTACGACTTAATGAAAAGAGGATATAATCTGGACGATGAAACGATTCAGAAAACTTTTCAGGAATGGAACCAGACCGATGATCTTAGATCGTACTTAATTGAAATTACAGGAAACATCCTGAAACAAAAAGATGAAGACGGAACCCAGTTAATCAACAAAATTTCGGATTGGGCAAGATCTAAAGGAACAGGAAAATGGACTTCGCAAAACGCAATGGATTTACAAGTTCCGGTACCGACAATTGACGCAGCGGTTAACATGCGTGATATGTCCAAAACAAAACCGGAAAGAATTGAGGCTGCTAAGAAATTAGTCTGGAACGCAGCGGAAACTAATGTAAATACAAGTGAAGCAATTGCAGCATTAAAATCTGCTTTGTACTTTTCTATTGTTGTAACTTATGCACAAGGATTAGCACAGCTTCATACCGCTTCTAAAGAATACAATTACGGATTAAATTTAGAAACTGTTGCTAAAATCTGGCGCGGCGGATGTATTATCCGTGCTACCATTTTAGAAGATTTCAGAAAAGCATACGTTGCCAAAACAGATTTGCCAAATTTACTTTTGGATAGTGGAATTGCTTCAAAACTAACCGATAACCAATCAGGAATGAGATCTGTAATTCAGTTTGCTGTTCAGAAAGGGCTTCCTGTTGCCGGACTTATGAATTCGTTAGCTTATTTTGATGCTTACCGATCAGAAAATCTCCCAACAAATCTAATTCAGGCACAGCGTGATTATTTTGGAGCGCATACCTACGAACGTATCGACAAAGAAGGCGTTTTCCATACACAATGGGCTGAGTAAGCAACTTAAAGCAACACAACACACACAATGACTAAAAATAAACTTAAAAATCCAACCATCATTGTTATTTTTGGAGGAACCGGAGATTTAGCAAAGAGAAAGCTCTTTCCCGCTTTTCAAAATCTGTACCTTGACGGCCGTATGTCTGAGAAGTTTCAGATTATTGCTCTTGGAAGAGCAGAAAAAAGCGATGAAGATTTTCGCAGTTATGTCGCAGAAAACCTAAATCTTTTTTCAAGAAAAAAAGAAGTTTCTAATCCGGAAACTCAAAAATTTCTTTCGCACATAACATATCACAGTTTAGATATTGACAAGGAAGAATCTTATATCGGATTAAACGAAAAGATCAACAATTTTGATCTGGCTTTTGGCGAACGTGCCAATCGTCTTTTCTATCTTTCGATCACGCCTTCTTTCATTTCGACCATTTCAAGCAATATTAAAAAGATCGGACTTGCGGCAAACCCAAAACAGGATCGCATTATTATTGAAAAACCTTTTGGTTACGATAAAACTTCTGCAATTGCTCTTAATGAAATGCTTTCGCAGACTTTTAAAGAAGAGCAGATTTACCGAATTGACCACTATTTAGGAAAAGAAACGGTTCAGAATATTTTGGCTTTCCGTTTTGGAAACTCAATGTTTGAGCCATTATGGAGCCGCAATTTTATTGATTTTGTCCAGATTACAGTAGCAGAAGAAGTCGGTGTTGAAGAACGCGGCGGATTTTACGAAGGTGTTGGCGCCCTGAAAGACATGATTCAGAACCACTTGCTTCAGATTTTATGTATGACGGCCATGGAAGCTCCGGCTTCGTTAAATGCAGATGATATCCGTAACCGTAAAGCAGATGTTTTGAAATCAATTCGCCGTATCAAACCAGATGAGGTAGATCACTATATTGTTAGAGGTCAGTATGATGCGGGTGAAATAAAAGGAGTTCCGGTTCCGGGATATCGTCAGGACAAAGGAATTGCACCGGATTCTAATACCGAAACCTATGTGGCAATGAAGATTTACCTGGACAACTGGAGATGGCAGGGAATTCCGTTTTATCTGCGTTCAGGAAAAAGAATGGAAGAAAAACAATCCTCTATCATTATTCAGTTTAAACCAGTTCCACACTCTGCCTTTTCGTACGGAAAAGAAGGAATGACACCAAACCGACTGATTATTAATATTCAGCCTGCAATGGACATTAAACTGCAGTTTATGACCAAAAAGCCAGGTTTATCATTGGCTTTGCGACCAGCAGAAATGGTTTTTGATTATTTTGCCTGTTCAACCATGTCACCGGAAGCTTATGAAACTTTGATTGCTGATGCATTATTGGGAGATCCTACCCTGTTTATGCGATGGGATCAGGTAGAACAAGCCTGGGATGCAATTGATACGATCCAGCAAGTCTGGAAAAATATAGCTCCAACTAATTTTCCTAATTACAAAGCAGGAAGCTGGGGTCCTGAAGAAGCAGACGAATTACTGGCCCGTCAGGGACATGCGTGGATTCCGAATACACAAACAAAAGAAGAAGTTTTAAATGATACAGATTTACAATAATACAGAAGAAATTAATACTGAAGCTGCTGCTCTTTTTGTCACATCAGCTGAAAAAGCTATTGCTCAAAAAGGAAAATTTACTGCCGTTTTAACCGGAGGTTCTTCTCCTGCAGGAGTTTACAAATTATTAGCTTCTGACGCCTACAAAAACAAAATAGACTGGAGCAAAGTCTTTATATTCTGGGGCGACGAACGCTGGGTGCCACTTAATGATGATTTGAGTAATGCAAAAATGTCTTATGCCACCTTATTAAGCCACGTCCCTGTTCCGCAGGAAAATATCTTTGAAATGTATAAAGACGGTGTTACACCTGAAGATTATGCAATTACTTATGAGCAATCAATTAGAACTGTTTTAGGTGAAGAAGGAAAATTTGACCTTATACTATTGGGTATGGGCGATGACGGACATACGGCCTCACTTTTCCCTGGTCAGGCTGTTTTGGACGAACAAAAGAAATGGGTAGCTGCCTATTATCTTGAACCGCAAAAAATGCACCGCATTACCTTAACAGCACCGTTGATTAATAAGGCAGAAAAGATTGTAGTAATTGCTTTTGGAGAAAAGAAAGCTCACGCCTTAAAAGAAGTTTTACACGGAGATTATAATCCAAATACTTATCCGATGCAGTTAATAAAACCGGAAACAGGAGAATTATTATTCCTTGTGGACAAAAATGCTGCCGGAAAAGATTAATAAGTTTTCTATAATTTCAAAATATAAACCTATGCCGAAATGCGTAGGTTTTTTTATTTAAAAAAATATACATCTGACATACGCTATGTTATATGCCAGATGTACGTACAAATCAACCTAAAATATTTTATTTCACTAAATAAGAAACATGATCTGACTCACAAAGCCTGAAGTATCCCAAAGCAAAATTATTAGCATCACTGGTATTTACAATATTACCCCTGATATTACCCGGAGGAACAGAAAAAGGGCTTCCGCCATATACCTCCAAAATCAGGTTCATATAGTTGTGAAAACTTTTAGAAATACCACGGTGTGTAATCAAAACAGTATTTCCCGGTTTCATATCTTCGTCTGAAAATCGCGTACTGATTTCATTTCCGTTAAATAATTCATCATCTGTAAGTTCATATTCCGGAAACAACAGGAATTCACTTTTATAATCTGTTAGGTAAAAATTGGCCTGATCTGCCGGGTCTTTATAATAAAATGTCAGTTCTATTACATCTTCACCTCCAAAATCCGGAACAAGCTTTTGCTCCACCTTCTCAATTGGTGTTACAGACGTCAGTTTTTCAGTTGCTGTAAAACTCTGTCCTTCTGCGGTTACAAACAATTTATAATCTGTATTTAAAACCGGAATAAAATTAGTGCAGGTGTATATCCCCGGCTCCGTTTCATTAAACGTAAAAATATCACCCGTACTGTTTTCAATTCGTACTTGTGCTCCCGAAACTTTTGGTGTCGTATTATTATAATAAGGCGCCATTTTACTGATTTTAATAACCTGTTCGTTACCCGTTGTTCCTTTTTGCCAGATAATTTCGGCGTCTACCACCAGTTTAGCTTCTCCGGTTTCAAGGTCAAGATTTACCACATCTTCACAAGAAGAAAAAAACAAAACAAATAACAGGCTAACTAAAGTTAAGGCTTTACTTTTCAAACTATATTTTTTAAACATTTGCATCTTCATTAAAATTTAAAATTATAAGAAATCCCGGGTACTATTCCAAAAATGGATAATCTTCGGGTCTCATTGGCTCCTGTGTCCTCATTTGTTGCAAAAGTCATCGAGGCAGCATTTTTTCTGTTGTAGATATTATAAATGCTAAATACCCAGTAGCTTTGCCACCCTTTCTTTTTATCCGGTTTTGGCGTATAAGTCGCTGCCAGATCCAGGTGATGAAAAAGCGGAAGCCTGTTTTCATTTCTCAAAGAGAAGTTTGGGATGTTGATTCCTCCAAATTCATAATAACCATTGGCATACGTTACAGGCTGACCCGACTGCAGGGTAAAGTTGGCATTAAAAGACCATTTCGGATTGTATTCATAATTACCCACAATGCTTAAATTGTGTAATTTGTCATATCCTGACAGATACCAGCCGCCATTTGCAACTCCCGGTTCTTCCGGAGTTCTTCCAGGAGTTTTTTGTTCTGCCCTGGATAAAGTATAAGAAACCCATCCGGTAAAATCGCCTGAGTTTTTTCTAAATAATAATTCCATACCATACGATCTGGCTTTACCGCTCAGAATAACCTGTTCAATATTATTGTTCGCCAAAATATCGGCACCGTCTATATAATCGATACGATTCTGGATTTTTTTATAAAACAATTCTCCTTCAAAAGAATAATCGCCATCTCTGAAATTCTTAAAAAATCCGGCAGCATACTGATCCAGTAATTGTGGTTTTGCAAAAGGCCCGCTTGGTGTCCAGATATTCATAGGCAACGGAGACTGCGTATTGGATAACATGTGGATGTATTGTGCCATTCTGTTATAACTTGCTTTTACAGAAGTATTTTCGTTAAAAGCGTACGACAATGCGGCACGTGGTTCCAGATTATTAAATTTACTGATGGTTTCTCCGCTCCCGTAAGATTTAGTACCGATTGGATTTCCTTCTTCATAAATATTATAAATCGGATTGTACACAACTGCTTTACCATCTTCGTAAATACTTACCTCCTCACCTCCTAAACGATAAAACATACTATAGCGAAGTCCGTATCTAAGATTCAGCTTTTCTGTAATCTGATGTTCAAAATCCAGATAAACAGAAGATTCAAAAGCATACTTTTTATCCAGCTGTTTGTAATTAAACTGCGATTCGGAACTTGTAGGCTGCACGGTTCCTGGGTTGAATTTATAATACTGACCGTCAACACCATAGTTTAGCTTCAGTTTTTCAGAAAGAGAATGATTCCAATTGTTTTTGAAACCATAAGTCGTTATCGTATTATCCCATTCAAAGTTTTCGGATTGAATACCTAAATTAAAATTATAATCGCTGTAAAATGCAGAAAGATTGGTATTTAAGTTATCAGAAAATTTATGCTTCCAGCTTAGGATTCCCATTTTGTTACCGAATGTACTGGAAAAACGATCATTGATATCAAAAACGTCATTTCCTAAATATCCCGAGAAAGCAATACTGTTATTGGCTCCCAGACGATAATTCAGTTTAGCATTTATATCATAAAACATAGCCGAATTATTGTTATCGGCCAGTTTTAAAAATAAATGCGCATACGAAGCCCGCCCTGCAATGATAAAGGAACCTTTTCCTTTGGTAATTGGTCCTTGTGCCAATAAACGGCTTGATATTAAACCAATTCCACCATTTATTTTGTAATTCTCAAAATCTCCGGTTAGCTGGTTTACATCCAAAACAGAAGAAACACGTCCTCCGAATTTAGAAGGAATTCCTCCTTTATACAAATCTAAGCTGCTTACCACATCAGCATTAAAAACCGAGAAAAATCCAAACATATGCGAATCTCCATACACAGGCGCTCCGTCTAAAAGAATCAGGTTTTGATCGGCAGCACCACCACGTACGTTAAAACCTGATGAAGCTTCTCCGGCATTGGTAACACCCGGAAGTGTCAAAAGGGATTTTAACGGATCAGGTTCTCCCATAGCGACCGGAATACGCTTAATTTCTTCCATCGAAAGTTTATTGACACTCATTTGGGTATTTCTCACATCAACCGCTTTGCTGTTGGTTACAATCACCTGATCTAACTGCTGACTGTCCGATTCCATATTAAAATTTACCCTGACATCGTCAGCAATAGTGATTTGTTTTTCCTTGTTTTTTAACCCAACATAACTAATCACAACTGTATAAGTTCCTTTGTCCAGTTCTATGGCATACATACCATTTCTGTCGGTTGTAGCGCCGGTTGCCAGTTCTGTGATGTAAACATTGGCACCAATTACAGGTTCTTTGTTGTCGTCAAGAATCTGGCCGGTCAGTTTATTTTTTTTTTTCGTGGTCTTAAAAGATTTCTGTTTTACAAAAATATTATTGCCGGCAATCGAAAACTGTACAGCCGAACTCTTATTCAGTTCACTGATAAGTTCTTTTACTTCAACATTCGTATAAGTCTTTTTTTGACCAAAGTATTTTTGATTGGTATCGATCTGATCTGTGAAGGCAAATTTAAAATCCGTCTGGTTTTCGATTTGTTTAAAAAATTCTTTGAGCGAGGCATTTTGATCTACAGTTATAGTAACCTTTTGGGAAAACATACTTAAACTGAGTAAAAAAATGCATGCTGTAATAATATGCTTCATGAAATTTTGTATTTTTGGATAATTAATTAAATGGAATAGCTCTTTGCTATCCTGATAATGAGGAGGATGTGTAGTTTCGCGGCTAGTTCATCCTTTTCTTTTTTTATTGAAAACTGATTTGTTTCACTTCATCGTTTATTTCAAAGTTTAGGTTATACATTTCTGATATTAATTGAACAATTGTTTTTAAGTCTTCTTTTTTATTGATTCGGAGTGTAATTCTCTGGTTAGCATATTCCTGTGGAATAATCATTTTATAACCATAATTCACCTCGATATAGGTGCAGAAAGCATTTAGTTTTTCGTTATCAAAATCTGTAAATCTGTTGAATTCTTCCACTAAAGCTGCTTTGTTTCCGTACGTAAATTTTTCTCCGGGTTTCAGTATCCAGTTTTTTGCCTGGCCTTTTACATTCATGCGGACACTTCCTTCATAAAGTGAAACCGTAACTTCCTTTTCTGTATTTCCCTGAACGGTAAAAGAAGTTCCTAAAACTGTAGTGGTTGTTTCATGACAGAAAACCTGAAAAGGGTGTTTTTTATCTTTTGTTACTTTAAAATAAGCCTCCCCTTCTACTTCAACTTTTCTGTTTAAGGCAAAATTATTCGCATATGTAATTTTGGTATTTGGGCTTAATTCTACTTTAGAGCTATCCGGTAAGGTGACTATTTTTACTTTGGAAGTCAGATTCTCAATCACATTCGAAGCAACTAAAATATTGTCCTGCAAAGGGCTTTTAGTAAAATAAATAGCCGTACCAATAAGCATAAAGATCAAAACAGCTGCTGCATAGCGCCATGGTTTGAATGTTCTTTTTCTGAAAGGAAATGCTTTTGACTGAAATTCCTGCCAGGAAGCTTCTTTTGCCAGATCAGATTGCGGCTCAGGATTTTCATCCCATATTTTTTTTAATTCTTCTTCTATATTTTTATCATCCATAATTTTGGAGTATTAAAGTTTCTGACAATAAAATCCCTGCTTATTAAAAACCCCGTAAACCATCTCTTTTATCTCTCTGTTGGTTTCAATCTTTAAAACATGATTATGGTCATCCAGATCAAAATTCATGATACAGTCAGAAATAACGAATTGCAAAAGTGATACAATAAACCTTGCATCTTCTTTTGAAGTAACATCTGTTTTATAAGATTCAGTTTTCATTTCTATCGCTTGTTTTTATATATAACAAACGAGATAGGAAAAGTTCCTAATGGTTTTCGATTTTTTTTCGAATAAATTTACTGGCAAGATAAATATGATTGGCAATTGTCTTTTCAGAAAGGTCTGTAATTGCTGCAATCTCCTTATAGCTAAGGTTTTCCAGTTTATGTAAAGTAAATATTTTTTGTTGCTGTTCCGGAAGCTCATTTATGAAACTATGCAATTTTTGCTGTCTTTCTTCAAAAATTCCGGTTTCTGTCTCTTCTTCGGCAATCTGGATGTTGAGCGGTTCAAGCTGGATTATTTTGCTTTCCCTGCTTAAGTGATTCAGGATAATGTTTTTACTGATCACAAATAATTGTTTATCCAGTAAAACATCTTCGTTTAATAATTCCCTCTTATCATAAAGTCTTAAAAAAGTTTCCTGAACAAAATCTTCGGGACGCAAAACTTTTAAGTCAAATCGTTTTGCAAGATGAATCAGCCTGTCATAATAAGTGAGATAAACTTCCTTAAAAGAAGCCTCATTACCTTTTTTTAAACTTATTATTAGCTTTCTGTTTTCCATACCCTAATTGCTAACACATTAAACTCAGGGATTCTAAAATTATTGTCTTTTAGATTAATGTGTTGCTTTTGTTTTATTTGACGCAAAAATTAGTTTTAGTTACAACTAATTTTAATTTTATGGCAGTACAAAGAACAGAAATTTAATTAATCTGATATCCATTTTTGGAGAAAAAAACTCAAAAATAGATTCTGATAAAACAAAGTACCCATTTACTTGAAAACCGTTACCGTATCTGTAAGATTTTCGCTGGTAATAAATGCTCTTATAAAATCTTTCACTTCGTTTGTTGATTCAACTGACGTTTCAAAAGAATTGATGTGGTATTCATCGTCCTGATCCAGGATGTGTATGATTTCGGTATAACCTTTAGAAATTAGACTTCCTTTTAATTTAATAATATTAAACTGCTGACGGCCGTCTAATTCTTTTCTCACTTTAAGTTTTATAGCTCTTTCCA
>NZ_QETH01000118.1 GCF_003105115.1 Flavobacterium sp. HTF
CTTTCATTGGCTTTATGAATTTGGTTTGGATTTCCTGTAGGGGATTGAATCAAAAATCTTTTAATTTTCCTAATCGTTTTAAAAATAGTGATAATTTATTTTTAAGTAAAAAAATCGAACTTAAATTTTGGCACAAAAATATGTGATAGTTCAAAAAAATGGTGTTTAAAAGCAAAGTATGTGCAGCTAACATTTTATTTCAAATTCACCGTAGCTTTCTTTTGCAAAGATAGTATTGAGTCCTAATTCAATTTCCAACGATTATGGCAACAAACTTAGACTCTTTACTTTTTCTAGGGTATAACCTAGAATTTCTATATTTACAGAATGTTAAAAACAGAAATGAAGTTTCAATATAAGGAATTCTATGCGGATAATAGGTTCTCGGTATATATAAAAAAGATATGGATACTGGATAATCTTGCCAATCCAGAACGTATAGCTGGCAGGCAGGTTCTTCCGAACGGCTGCTTCAATATTGCTGTGATTGAAGGCAATGGGCTCATTATAAAACATATGGGATGGGAGAAAAACCTGCTGAACGGCAGCTACTTCTGCGGACAGATGACTCAGGGCTTAAGCGTAGAGATCCTCTCTTATTCGAAGGCTACTATTGTTCAATTGCATCCTTGGACTCCTGCGCATTTTTCCGTTGCAGACATGAGTAAATTTACCGATCAGATTGTTCCTTTTGAGATGCTGGAAATTGGATCAGATCATTTCAGTAAGCTTCCAGGCCGAAGCTATAAGGAAATTTATAAGACCTTTCTACTACTATTTGGACCGATGATGCAAGAAGGCAGTACTCAGGAACTAATTTACCGTGCGTCGTCCCTGCTGGTGGAAAGCAACGGCAGCCTGCAGATCTTGAAATTATCCGAGTATCTGGGGTGCTCTTCAAGGCATCTGCAAAAAATATTTAAGAAACATATAGGGATTTCTCCGAAGCAGCTGTCTCTCATACTGCGACTGCGAGATACCGTAGACAGCATTGCCTATCGGCAGAAGGACATCCTTTCCATTACGGACCTTGCACTGAACAGCGACTTTTTTGATCAGGCCCACTTTATAAATGCATTCCGGTCATTTGCCAAAGTTTCCCCTAAAAAGATAAACATACCTGATTACTTCATATCATTCAAAAAATAGCATGGCGTTCGCTTTTTTACAATTTAATGGCATTTCGATTGAATAATTTTACTTTCTGAAAAACTGGAAAATGATAGTGGGCTGAAGTAAACACTACTCTTATAAACACTGCCCAAAAGCCCTATATAATTCTAAATCCTGAAATTATTATTAATATCATTATAATTAAGAAAAATGAAAAATGTTTTGAATTTAATCCTTTTACTTTTTGTAAGTACATATTGTTGTGGACAAAAAAATAATATCAGTAAAATGGTGGAAGAATATGCAGTTAAGAACCATTTCAATGGAACGGTGTTGGTTCAAAATAATCATAAAATCTTTTATCATAAAATCTTTGGGTTGCAGAGCGTTCATTTAATTCTAAAGTTACTAATGAAACGAAATATCAGGTCTGCTCAATCACAAAAACATTTACAGCTGTTCTTATCCTTCAGCTTGTTGAGAAAGGAAAAATTAACCTCAATAGCAAAATTCGTGACTATTTAACTGATTACAAAGGTAGTGGTGGTGATAAAGTGAATGTTCGTCAGTTATTAAATCATACATCCGGAATGAAAAATACGGATACAGTCAAAGGTCCAAATTTTTTAAAACATGGCATTGGATTTTATCATTTTCCCTATGAATTAAAAGATATTGTAAACAAATTTTGTTCAAATGATTTGGTTAATGAACAGGGAACAAAATTCGATTATAATAATGGAGAGTATATGATTTTAGGTCGAATTTTGGAAGTAATTTATGGGAGGACATTTGAGGAAATTTTGAACAATGAAATTCTCATTCCATTAGGGATGCAAAATTCTGGTCTGATCTCGCAATATAAAGTGATTAAAGGACTGGCGACACCCTATTATAAAGATAAAAGTCTAGACCACCTAATTCCAAATATACCAATGTACGTGGAGGATTTTTCTGCTGCCGGTGCAATGTATTCCACTACATCTGATCTTATAAAATTTAATAATGCGTTGTTTAATTTTAAACTGCTGAAAAAAGAAAGCCTAGATGAGCTTTTAACACCAGGTTTAGATGATTATGGCTATAGCGTATGGATAAGGGATGAAGGAAAACATAAACGAATGGAGCGTTATGGTAGAATCGCAGGTGCAAATGCTGTTTGGTTTCACTATTTAAATAAGGACGTGAGTATTATCATTCTATCAAATACAAACCTGACAGATTTGGGGGATTATGCTTCAAGAATTGAGAGAGCAATCCTTTAAGCTATTTTTTGCAGCTCTTACCGCTATTGGTTCCTGTCTTTTGTGCCCACCCCCGGCACAAAAGGATTTCACTGCTATAGGGCTAGGGCTGCTGAGGAGCCCGGCTCTTTAGACTAATAAAAACATGTAAGGTTATAAAAAAATGGCACCAATTGTCTTCAATTGGAGGCATTTGGCTTGTTTGTTACCCCTAAAGGACAGATTACAAACCATTTTATGGAGGATTTGAAGAGATTGGCTTACTGGAAGTAGAGCTTGTCTTTCATTAGCTTTGTAAATTAGGCAACGAATGGCGAAAATTTATTCACTTTTTAGTTTTTTAATCATAGTCTTTCCATTTTCATTGTTTGGGTTTATAATTATTGATTTTTCATAATTTTCAATTGCCAAAGATTTCTGCCCATTTATCATATAGGCTTCGCCTATGCTGTCATATGCGTTAAATGAATTAGGGTGCCGCCTAATATTTTGCTTAAAAAATTCTAATGCCTCTTCCATATGTTTAAAACGGAGCTGCTGATAGCCACATTGGTTTAAAAAATCTTCCGTGGGATTTATGGTATATCCAAATTCTTTAGATATTTTTTTAAAATGGTTTTCCAGATCCTTGTATAGAATTCTATTAGGGTTAAGAAAAACTTCAGTATGCCAATTGCTGTAAATCAATCTAAGCCCATCATACATACTTTTATAGGGCACAGAAAAATGATTCTCATCGTTGTATTTTTTGTAGATCCATTGAAAAGATTTTGGGGCAAACGTTTTTAGCTGCTGATTTAGCAAATCAGCTCCTTTTGTATCTTCATTTCCAAGACTTAGAAAAATTTTGCTTACGAGGTGATTATTTTCTTTAAGATAAGAAGTGAAATTTGCAATTACTTTTAATTTATTTTTATCACCTGTTAAGGCTGGGCTGATAATGATTGATGCCTGAAATAAATTTGGTTCCGTGGCGTTTGCATAAATACCGAAAAGTCCGCCCAATGAATGTGCTTCAAGAATTCGGTAGGGCTGAGTTCTGTAGTTTTTATCCATGTATGGAACAAGTTCGTCTTTTATAAAACTTAGAAATTTGTCTGCACCATTTTCTTTTAAATCAAATGTTGGTGTAAAATCTCTTCCCCGGTTTGTATTTGGAATTGCTACAATAATCATTTTTGAAATAAAATTTCTCTCAAAATCAGAGAGAAAATCTACCATTTCTGAAACGTACTTAAAATGACTTCCTCCGTCAAGTAAATACAACACTGGATAAGTATCATTTGAAGAAGCATATTCTGGTGGTGTATGAATCCAAATTGTTCTTTCTTCGCTAATTAATTTAGAGTAAATTGAAATTTGTTGATGATTTATTGGAGGAATCGAATCAATTGTCTGGCAAAATACATTTTCGGAAAAGAGAATTAAAAAAAATCCGCAAGTTTTAACCATTAATATTTTAGTATTGTTTTTCATAAGTTGTTAATTTTCAGAATTTTCAATTGCAGCCTCGGCGCAAAAAGTTTTCCACTGCACACGAGCTTAGCGAACTGACGAAGCAATCGGGGCTGGGGGAGCAGGGAGGCCAATATTTTTAATTTTCCTCATTGAACAATACTTCTGCCTATAATGACCATTGCATTGCAGACAGACTGCAGGATTGAAGCCTTAAACTTTATAAACCTTAGTGATTACTGAAATACAAAAGGCCTAATTTTCATTAATAGAATGACCCCTTTAATAAATGCGGCTTACTTTTTTGAATAGACATATTCGTGTCTGAGTATCCATTTATTGTCTGCTGAAAATAAAACTTCTTTGCGTGTAGAAAATGAGGTGCCGCTGATTGTATAAGTTTGTTTGATTAAGGCTTCCTTATTATCATTGCCGTCTTTCCCCTGTCTTTGGGTTACAATCTGTATCTGGCCCTCAGCTAGTTTTGTTCTTGATATTACCTCTTCTTTTCCGATATATTTTCCATCTTGTGAAATACTGATAATCTGGGTTGAGTTGGCGCTTTTCTCTTTAGGGTAAGTATTAATGAATTCAAATTCATTAGAATCATTGATTCTTTTAACTTCAATATCAGCTGCCATTGTATAGGGTTTCCCGGAAGAATAATCCAGGTAGGTCAGGCTTCCGGTCCACTTCCCGGACAATTTCTGGAAATCCTGAGCAAGCTGCTCTTGATTTTTCTGGGCATCTGCAGAATGTGCACCAAAGAGGATAATGATTAATGCTGTAATTGCGGTGATTTTTTTCATCAGGATTGTTATTAAATTATACATCTTGCTAAGGGTATTATAAAACGAATCATAAAAAAGAGAAACAGGATTCACTGCGGGCAGGTTTTCAGTGCGGGGTATAAGGATAGTGTTCAGGTTCATTTTATAATATTCTGCATCGCTTTCTTTATTATAAAGACCTTTCTATTTTTGATTTGTTACACTTGATTTATCTTTTATTGCTTTTAGGCGCAGCAGGACTATTTTTTTATATCTTAAAAAGGATTCACTGCCGGAGAAAGCAGATGCAGAGATGTTCAGAAAAGCCGCTTCATTTAAGGATGGCTTTTTTGATTTCAATAGCTTTGGATTGTTTAACTGATTACTGTATAAATAATTAAAAAAGCTCATTTATGCATGAGCTCAATTTCCCCGGCAGTGTTTTGAAATATAAAACCCGCCCTGTAGAAAGTTTAATCACAACTTTGCATAAGACGGGCTGTCCATAAACATAATCTTCCAATATTATGCCTAAATTTTTTTGGTATATTTTTTTTGGTAAAATTCGAAAAATTATACTTGGATCTGTTATTTCCCGATGTTCTATTGTTGTATAATTACACGGATACGTGTAGTGGTGATTTCACAACGAAAGGAATAACGCATTAAGACATGTAGTATTGTAACAGATTTCAAAACAATGTGGATTCGAACTCCGGCGGAGTATAAATACAAAAAACAAAGCTTGATAAATTTCAATTTCTCAGGCTATATATATTTCGTAGCATAAGCATTACAATTTACGCAATTGGTTTCAGAAGCTGCGGGCAGTTCTCTTTTTTACCCGGATGTTATTTTAGAAGACCTGAACAGGGCAATCCATTTTTGCTGGGATTCCGGTGTGATTTTTTTTTCTTTGACGGACCAGTAACAACGATAGGATTCTGTTTTTCCCTGGACGGCATAGTGGATCATCGATTCCTGAGGGGCTTCGATTTTACAAATCATCCAGGTATATACTGCGTTGCGATCCTTTTCAATTATAGTTTTTTGTGCTGTCGGTGCGTATTTTTTCAGGTTTTGGTAGAACGTTTCAATTTCGGTTTCCAGCGGCAGTGGCAGGGAGCCATGATAGCTGTATATGGTGACCATTTCGGTATGGTCCGGAATAGTTTCTTTGCCTTTTAATAATATAATGGTGGTCATGGTGCCCGTCGCATCATCCTGCTGGTCCACAATGTGCCAACCTTCCTGTTCGGGCCAGTTAATGGTCAGTAGTTCGGTTTTTCTGCCCGACTGGGCATTGCTGTGGCCAAAGGTTAGAAAGGCAAAAAGGATAATAATGAGGTAGCCTGTTTTCATTGGTGGTGGTTGGTTGAGGTTAGTTTTTTAAGGCCAATATAAGAAATATTCCCATACCGTTTCAGTGACGTCTGCCGGGCTCCTGTCTGCTTTTAAACGCTAGAATGCACGTAAAATCGTAATCAACAGGTGGTGAGAAAACAGGGGTCTTAAAATGGACGGATTGTTTGTCTGTAAGATCATGACAATATATGACCATAAGGAAGACTACGCAGATGTAGGAGGCTTCACAGTTTTTTGTGCCTTTTGATTTATGTGGGGACCTTTCTTTCTTTCTTTCTTTCTTTCTTTCTTTCTTTTGTTGTTGGTTTATTTATATTTTTATTTTTTATTCGTGAATGAAGGATAGATGGTAGTGCAAGTGTGGTATTTAAAATTCCGCTAACTTATGATTTTTGATATTTTATATTGTCAGGTTTTATTGAGACTCGGTAATGTGTCAGGTGTGTTGGCGGTTAAGAAATCGACTTAACATATACAGTTAAAAAGAGATTCACAGTATAGCACATCAGTAAGAAAGCAACTTTAGGGTTGTTTTTTTATTTAACAGAACTGGGTTGGAAGGTTCAACAGCTTACCGCCTGATCTCCCACTTTGTAACTTTAAAAATTAGGGAGGATTAAGTACGGGAAATAAAAAAAATGTAAAATTTTTATTTCAAAATTAAAAATATATATTTACCGAATTATCTGACAATAGATAGACCATGCATTTTTTATAAACCAAAATACTAACGACATTATGATTAAAAACTTTACTTTATTTTTCCTGTTTATTGTTTTTCCCTTTTACGGTCAGGTACTCAATACCGTGGTGGTTCCGGCTTCCAAAAAACAGGGATCCTTTAAGGATTGCAGCCTGAGTTCCTGCAACTACTTTGAAAGTACGGGAGATGAAATTTCCTATAGTGACGGTACCGGGGGAGCGTCCGATACCAAAAACGCACGATACCTTTTTGAACACCCGGGTTTTAATAACGATAAGATCAAAAAGATAATTCTGGAGATCAGTATCAGCAAGATATTCCAGAGTACAGCAGTGGACGCGGGGATGTCCATCAAAATGCCAAACAGTTCCTGCAACAGTTCCATTGCCTGGAGCGGCTTTATAAACCAGCAAACCCTCTACAGCTGCAACCAGAACGGCACTTCAATATTTCAGAACGGTATCGGGACCGGCAATACCTCGGCGACCACCTTTTTCCTGTCCATCTATGATAAGAATGCCACGGGTTTTATCGGCCAGACGATCAACTACTTCACGCCGGGCAGCGATTCCTTTACCTTTTCTTTTCACCCGCTGGTGGGCGGGGTACAGATACATTCCGCAAAGGTCCATATCACTTATGAGGGCACTGCTCCTGTTCCTGTAGTGCCCGCCACACCCACACTTACGGCTACTGCAGCCAGTGCCTCCAGTGTGTCGTTGACCTGGAATGCCGTAGCCAATGCAACGGCCTATGAGCTGCAGACCTGCAGCAACCAGCAAATTGGGGTGGTGACCGGTACCAGTTATCTCGTTTCAGGATTAAGCGCCTCAACCAACTACGGCTATAAGGTCAGGGCCATAAACGGCACGGTATCTTCCGCGTATTCCGCCTGTAAATATGCGACAACCCTGAGTGACTGTTCCTCGGCGATCACGTCCGTAACCCCCGAGGTGTACAGCTACTCCCAGTTTTCGGGTGTGGTAACCTATAATTGGTATCCCGTGAGCCAGGCTAATTTCTACAGGGTATACCGCTGTGAAACCAATCAGTTACTGGCCGAAACAACAGCAACGCAATTTACTTTTACCCCTAAGGATTTAAAGCCCGGCGAGTCGTACAGTATCAAAGTAATAGCGGTGGATTATTGCAGCGGCGGTGCAACATACCTGTCAAAAACCTCCGCCTGCAGTTACGTGCACGTGGTGAAGTGCGTCAGTAACGCCTTCCCCGAAAATGCCATCTACTCCACGGTAAATGCTGGAAATGTTACCTTAAGATGGCCGCATGTTTATCCGTATGGAAATTACGTCTATCAGGTATTCAACTGCGCGACGCTCCAGATGATCGGCAGTACCTATGAAACGAGCCTCGCACTGGGCAACCTGCCCGTGGGTACTACCTCCTATATGATCCGCACAAAAGGCTGTGAAGCCAGTCCGGTGTCGGCGCTGAGCAGTTGTTACGAAGTCGTTATTGGCAGCGGGTTAAATAAGACGGCCGGGTCAAGTGCGCTGCATAAGCCAGAGATACTAACGCAAAGCAGTTCTGATGATAATGCGGTTTCTAATGATTTGGGATCCAGGGACCAACCGGGTTCCCTGGAAAACGGGTCAGCCCTTGTGGTCTATCCCAATCCGTCTGAGGATTATATAACCGTTACAATCCCAAAAGATTTCCTGGGAGGGCAATTGGCCTTATATGATCTGTACAATAAAGTGATATGGAAAAACGACAACATCAGGGCATCATCTGAAACCATAGAGTTAAAACACCTGCCGGCTAATATCTACTTTTTAAGCGCCACCATACAGGGCAGAACCTTCATTAGTAAGGTGGTGAAAAAATAGGGGTATGACCGTGAACGGATTGTTTGTCTGAAGCATCATGACAATATAAAGCCATATGGAAACTGCGCAGATGTAGAAAGCTGCGCAGTTTTTTTGTGCCCGGTAATTTTTATGTGGGGACCTTTCTTTCTTTTTTTCTTTCAGAAGCATTCAAATATCTAACCCACTTAGTAAAGATTTTGATACAATCAGAGCATTATCATTTTGTAATTCGGATCTTATTAATTGTCTTTTTATTTAGTTTTTATTGTAATTCCTTTAACAGTAATTCAAGTGAATTAAGTATAGTTTAGTCAAATAAAACATAGGTAATTACCTAAAAAACAAAAGCGGGGCGTAACCTTAAAGTTCTTAAATGGATCTTTATTGATAATTTCCTTATCAATTGCACGAATTACTATTTTTTTGAAATTAGCGATGTATTTTAAAGTAGTGTTATTGCTGCAGTCACGGACTGTTCGCAAATAAAACTCAAAGTCCTTTACGAATTCAAGATTCAAATCTGAAAATTCAAGATCATCTCTTTTGAACTTGAATTTAATAAAAGCAGTTAAATGATTTTTAGTAATGGTAAACCTGTCAAGGGTACCTTGAGCATATCCTTTTCCAAGAAGTGCCTTCATTTCATCATTATGCTTTTGAAATTCTTCCAGTACCTTAATTCTTGGCGCTATTCTTCCAAGAACATGATCCATAATTTTTTCAGTGGTTATGGGGTTACCACTATACATCATTTCAGTTTTGATTTCATTGATTTTTAATGTCAGTGAATCCAAAAAGAAGTTTAAAGATTTTGCATCTTCTTTAGAGCCGATTGCGCGTTCGGCCTTTTGGTCCCATCGGCTAATGTCCCATTTTCTTTTAGTGGATGCTTCCTTTGGAATGCCGTCTACGGTTATTCTGAAATAAACCGTTCTAATTTTACTCTCATTGCGGGGTATTTTCAAAAAGAAAACCAACCCAAAACTGCTTTCTAACATAATTCAGCTTTTTAGATTAATAAATGTAGAATTATAGCATCAAAAAAACAAGTCGTTAACCTCGTTAACCCCTTTGTTTATAAGGGATTATTTCAAATTCTGTGGCACATTTTCCCATCACCTAAAAGTGCCACGATTTTGCCATAGAGATTTTGAGCGGTTTTAAAAAATTTGAAAAGCAGTATAAAAGAAAAAAACCTGCGAATCTTAGGATTTGCAGGTTTTACCACGTTTTTTGAGGGTTTTTGAAAAGATTGAAAAAGTGACTTTTTTACTTCTTTTACCCTTTTTGTGGGGAGAGAAGTATTGAAACCTACGAGGATCAATTTAACCTATTAAAAATATTATTATGGCCTTGCTTGGAATGATGCATTCTTTCTATTTCATCAATATTTTCGGCGCTGATAGAGCATAATGAATATAACGGTAAGATTTAAGAAGAGATAAAAAAATGGGAGTTACAGTTTCCTTTTTAATGATCAGGGAGAATTACTTTCTTATTAAAAAACTTAGTTTTATTAAGAAACTATTCCTGCTATAATGAAGTTTAAAATGATTAACTTTCAGAATGGAAATATGTTGTTTTGTAAAATAAAATAACAGGTTTGTACCATATTTGTACCACGACGTTGTGAAGTACTGATATACTTGGATTGTTATTTTTGAAGAAGTAAAATAATTTACGTAAAGACACATTGCATGTGTCTTTACAATCGAATATAAGAACCGAGTCAGAAATGACTCGGTTTTTTTATGGATTTACTTTTTGGAATTAAACCCGACCAGTTTTGGAAACCTGTTGAATTTGCAAAATTCTTTTTACTTTTTAAATTTATAAGAAATATATTTGTAATTAGAACAGAAGAATTATTGATTTATTTCAGGCTGTTTTAAATAGAAACTAATCATTTGTCAAAGTAATAAAAAGATATGCAAGTCACTAAAATTAATATAACAGATAAAGCAAAAAGGAAGATAAAAAAAATTGCTATAAACAATAATCTTGATTATGATTTAGTTTATTCTATCTTCTGCTTTAATTGGAACTACGATGGAGCTGAAGGAAAATGGGTTTACGATATTGATCAAAATGAAGACAGCCAAAACCGTTACAAATTTATTTTTGATACTTTAAAATTACCTCAGGAAAACCTAACTAAAAACCAAGTCGTCGATGAGATTTATAATCATCTGAAAAAAGTTAAAAAAGATGAGTTATATGAAAAATTTATTTCTGGTGCAGTACAAGGTAATTACTGCTTAATTTCTGAATATTCATCATTTCATTATTTGACAAAACTAACAAAAGAAAAGTTAATTACTTTGGAATGGAAATCAGAAAAGATGACAAACGAAAACATAGTTGAGAAGCTGTTTCTTAAAATCTTTCGAGGGGGTTCGGTTGACAGATATAGTCTTGAATATTTATATGCTGATTTGGTGATAGATTTACCTTATGAAAATCAAATGATAAAAAATGAGGACTGGGTAGAAAATTTTGTTAAGAGAGTTGATGAAAATGGAGAAGAAATAAATCTTACTGGCTTGGTAAATATATTAAAAGGATTTTGTAAAGGGAATAAAAATTATTTACAAACAGTTCTTGAAGCTTTGTCATATTCTGACATAATAAAAGTTAAAAATCATTCTGTAAATCATATTTTTATACCCGATTTTAGAAATAAATTATCTGCTCATTTTTATTCTAATGAATGGACCTATCCTTTAAGATTTTGGAATAAATCAAAAAAATAGATATTAATCGTTGTTTACAATTCAATACGAAAACCGATTCAGAAATGGCTCGGCTTTTTTGTTTTGAAGAAACCCTCTACGATGTGTCTTCTTATATTGTAATTTAGGGTGTGGGCGTATTACAATCCGTCGCTACGCGAATCATAAAACTGACAATTGTCATTTCCTTTTCGGATTCTTTTTCGTAATATTACTATTGTAAAATTTTTATGAATGAGAAAGATTAAATACAAGAAAGGACGCAAACTGCAGCATGTAAGTTTAGAATATACAGGTACTCATAAAGAACATGAAACAGAAATGCAACTTTTTGTATATGACGATACTGATGTTGTAGAATATGAAAAGTTTACTTCACTGGCATTGAATTCGTGTTTTGATTATAAAAAGAATAACTGGCTGAATATCCACGGATTAAATGATATTAATCTCATAAAAACGATAGGGCTTCATTTTAAACTGGATGATTTTTTACTGGCTGATATTTTAAACACAACTAAAAGAACCAAATTAGACGAACAGCCGGAT
>NZ_QETH01000119.1 GCF_003105115.1 Flavobacterium sp. HTF
TTTTGTTCCAGCATCTCTGCTAAAACGGCTGTCAATTCAATATGTCTACGAACGTGTATTTCTTTTCTTCTTCGCTTGTGTTTCAAAGCGGGTGCAAAACTAGAAATTCTTTTTGTTTCCTGCAAGAAAAATTTAAAAAATTTTGAAACTTTTTTTTCGTCTCCTTTTTCTCTTTTCTCTATTCAGTTTATCAACGAACTTTCCGTGTTTTGCGGGGTGCAAATGTACAGAGCGTTTTCAAATCTCACAAGCTTTTTTGAATCTTTTTTTGAAAATATTTCTCAATCCAAATTCTTAAATCCTGTCAGTCTATCAGTGAACCTCTGCGTTGTTGCGGGTGCAAAAGTACCACCTTTATTTACATTTACAAGCCTTTTCTTTATATAATTTCAATCTTTTTTAAACCTTTTTCTTAACTCACTGATAACGGATATTTTACAGATACACTTTTTTTGTTTTCTTGTCGGTTTTTTCTTCGTTATGATGCGGTTTCTTTATTTTTAGGCGCTTTTCGCCCGCCGGTTTTGAGGAGTTTCAGCTTTTTTTATTGTTTTCTGAACAGAAATCAGGATTTGAAGCTTATTTTCAAACCGCTTTTAATCTCGCAGAAACGCAAAGGCGCAAAGTTTCCTCTTTTTTATTCTGTTTTATTCCCAAATCACTGTTTTTTTTACTGAATTTCTTCTGAAAACCGATGCCCTAGCCCCGATAGAAGCGGAAATCCTTTTTGTGGCGGGGTTCGCCACAAAAAGATTGAAGCGTATAGCGGGATCAAGCTCCTGACCAAAAAACAAATTCCAAACAAAAGGGCTT
Organism: Flavobacterium sp. HTF; assembly: GCF_003105115.1. Lineage (GTDB taxonomy): Bacteria > Bacteroidota > Bacteroidia > Flavobacteriales > Flavobacteriaceae > Flavobacterium. Next base: position 814 of record NZ_QETH01000119.1, read on the forward strand.
CTCCGAAGCCTCGGGACGCTCAGCCTGACAAAAACACTGATTACATATAATAAGTATAATTCTCTCCTTATATATATGTATAGAAAAAAACAAACCCGACAGATTTTGAAAACCTGACGGGTTGTTATGAAATTATACTATATATAGTAGGATATTTTTATATCCAAATAAAAATGCATTCTTATTTATTTTGTGCCTGCTCTTTTGCTTTCTGCTGCCATGATTCTGAAAGATCATTATAGTTTACAGGTTTTGCCGGTTTTTGATTTAACAATCTTCCGGATTCGAAAGCTCTGACAAGTATTGTTTCTATCAAATAGTCTTCATTGACCTCATAGGGTTTATATTCGGTTTTTAAACTTATATCAAATAAATTGGCAGTTGTATTGGACACAAATGCTTTAAAACCACTTTTTAATGTTTTGATTAATTCGTAAGTAGTAACTCCTGTTTGCCGGTGAACAAGCTTCACGAGAATTTGTCCCTGTTTTCGCGAAAGCTTTTTTAATCTTGCTTCAAACTCATTATTAAGATAGTCTTCTACAATTTTAAAATACTTTTTCTTTTCGCGGTTTGTTTTTAATCGCGCCATTCCCTGATTTAAGGCCGTTAGTCTGTCTGCCGCTAATTTTGCATACGGATATGTTTTATATACTCTGTTTTGAAGAATCAGAAATTGCTTTTGGGCTTCGGGATCCAGCTTTTCTTTAGAAATAATAATTTCTGGCAGTTCGATAGTATCATTTAAGATAGAATCCTTTTCTGTCAATATATATCCCATTTCCTGATTTTCTTTAGGAGTAATCTGAGCCTGACTTTTAAAAGAAATCAATAGCAAAATTAAAATACAGTAGGTAAATTTCATTGAGTCATAATTTAAATGTAAAATTATATATTTATACGCAACTCTAATACCAAATTTATAAATTAGCGCAAAAATATTTTTATGAGCACGAATTCTATCTTGAAAGATACATCTATAGCTTTTTTGGAAAGCTACCTTAATAACGCCTCTCCTACCGGTTACGAAAACGAAGGCCAAAAACTTTGGATGAACTATTTAAAACCATATGTTGATACTTTTATTACTGATACTTATGGTACCGCTGTAGGTGTAATTAATCCTGATGCTCCTTTTAAGGTTGTTATCGAAGGCCACGCAGATGAGATTTCCTGGTATGTAAATTATATTACTGAAGATGGATTATTATATGTAATACGTAATGGTGGATCTGATCATCAGATTGCTCCATCGAAAAGAGTTCATATTCATACTAAGAAGGGAATTGTAAAAGGTGTTTTTGGATGGCCGGCAATTCATACGAGATTGCGTGATAAAGAAGAAATTCCGAAACTGAGTAATATCTTTATTGATTTAGGATGTGAAACTAAGGAACAGGTAGAAGCCCTGGGCGTACATGTAGGTTGTGTAATTACATATCCTGACGAATTTATGATTTTGAACGAGAATAAATTTGTCTGCCGCGCTATCGATAATCGTATGGGCGGTTTTATGATTGCAGAAGTAGCCCGTTTATTGCACGAAAACAAAAAGGAACTGCCTTTTGGTTTATATATTGTAAACTCTGTTCAGGAAGAAATCGGTCTTCGCGGTGCTGAAATGATTGCACAAACGATAAAACCAAATGTTGCTATTGTTACTGATGTATGTCATGATACCACTACTCCAATGATTGACAAAAAAGTAGAAGGTGACCTTAAAATGGGTCGTGGTCCTGTCATTGCTTATGCTCCGGCAGTACAAAACAGGTTACGCGATTTAATTGTGGATACGGCAGAAGAAAACAAAATTCCGTTTCAGCGTCATGCGAGTTCACGTGCAACGGGTACGGATACGGATGCTTTTGCTTACAGTAATGGTGGTGTGGCGTCGGCTCTAATCTCACTGCCTTTACGCTATATGCACACTACTGTAGAAATGGTTCACAGAGAAGATGTTGAAAATGTGATTCAGCTGATTTATGAGTCATTATTAAAAATTGAGAATAACGAGACTTTCTCTTATTTCAAATAATAATATTAAACGTCAATTCGGATATCATTTGTTATATATCCGAATTGACCAATATAAAAAAGCATGAAAATTCTATTACTCGAAGACGATTTTACTTTATCTAAAGAAATCTCAGCGTTCTTTATTTCAAAAGAATTCGAGTGTTTTCCTTATTATGATGGCTCGCTATTATTAAAAAAATATTTTCCATATGAATATGACTTAATAATTCTTGACATTAATGTGCCCGGGATAAACGGAATTGATGTTTGTAAAAGCATTCGGGAAGTTGATAAAAAAACCCCCATAATTATGCTGACCGCTTTTAGCGAAATTGAAGATAAATTAGCTTCTTTTGATAACGGTGCAGATGATTATTTGGTTAAACCTTTTCATTTTGAAGAATTACACGCCAGGATTTCTTCCTTATTAAGGAGAAAGGAAATCCCACAGCAAAGCGAAAAAAAAATTATGCTTCAGGATTTGGAGATTCTGGAGGAAGACATGAAAGTTTTTCGCGCAGGCGAAGAAATAAAACTAACTCCAAAAGAATTTAAACTGATCTTAATTTTGGCTCATGCCAAAGGAAAAGTACTTTCAAAACAATTTATTGCTGAAAAACTTTGGGATTATCATATAGAAACCAATCAGAATACTATTGAGGTTTATATCAATTTTCTGAGAAAGAAAATAGACAAAGACCACGAAATTAAACTTATCCGAACCAAAGTAGGTTACGGATATTATTTAAGCGATCAGGAATGACATTAAAAAACAGGATATCACTTTTAGTAAGTTTACTTTTTACAATCCTTTTTGGGTTGGCTTCTACTGTGATTTTCATTTTATACTCTAATTACAGAAAAGAAGAATTTCGCGATCGATTAGAGGTAAAAGCTTTATCTAATATTAAACTTCTTGTAAATGTTAAGCAAATCGATAATCAGCTTTTGAAGATTATTGATCAAAACTCTATTAACAAGCTTTATGATGAGAAAACACTGGTTTTTGATTCTAATTACAAACTCATTTACAGTAGTATTGATGATGCTAAAATTAACTGGTCCATTAACGATTTAAAATATTTAAAGAAAAATAAAACATTCTTTAAGCAACAAGGGGATTATGAAGTGTATGGTGTTTTTTATGACACAAATGACAAGGACTTTTATGCCTTAATATCTGCTACGGATGATTATGGAAAAAAGAAACTGCTTTTTTTACGCTATACCTTAATAGTGTCGTATATTCTTTTTACTTGTTTGTGCTGGGTTATGACTTCGTTTACTGTAAAAAAGTTAATGAACCCTTTGAACGCTTTTCATCAAAAAATAAAAAACATAAATGAAAACAATCTCGATACACGAATAGAATCTAAAAGTAAAAATGAAATTGACCTGATTGCCAATGAATTTAATTTCATGATGGACCGGATTGAAATTTCGTATCAGAAACAAAAAGAATTTACGGCTCATGCTTCACATGAACTTAGAACACCTCTTTCCAGAATTACTTCACAGATAGAAAATGTGGTTGCGGATGACAGCACAAGCTCTAAAGGCAAAAGTTTTTTAAAAACGATTTTATCCGACGTTAACCAATTAACTGAACTGATTAATTCGTTATTGATTTTATCAAAAATTGATATCAATAATAATGAAAAGAGCGAGGTGCATCGCATGGATGAAATTTTGTTTTCGGCAATTGAAAATTTAAATAAAAGCTTTCTGGACTTTGCCATTTTATTTGAAATTGAAGAAAGCGACAATCTCGATACTGCTTTGGAAATAAAAGGAAATAAAAACCTTTTAGAAATCGCTTTAAGTAATGTCCTGAAAAACGCCTGTGTTTACTCAGACAATAAGCAGGCAAAAGTAAAAATAAGCTCCGATAAAAACCATCTGATTATATCTGTATCCAACACAGGAAATACATTAAGTGAAAAAGAACAGGAAAATCTTTTTCAGCCTTTTATGCGCGGGCAAAATTCAAAAGGAACTGCAGGATTTGGTTTAGGACTAAGAATAGTAAAACGTATCCTAACGCTGCATAACGCTACCATTCATTACACTGTTACAGACGAAAATGATAATTTATTTCAATTAATCTTTCCTCTAAATTATTAAACTTATCCATTTTTAAGGTTTTTTTAAGCTCGTTTTTAAGGTGTCTTAAAGTCTTGCGATAGCATCTTTGTATCAAATAAAAATGATACAATGAAAAAGTTATTTGCATTATTACTTCTGATATTCATAAATCAGGTTAGTGTCGCACAAAAAACAGTTACACTTCAGGACTGCGAAACTCAATTTTTAAAGAAGAATCTTTTTTTGCTTGCATCACAATATAATATTGATGCTTCTAAAGCGATGACAATTCAATCCCGAATCTGGGATAATCCTACTATTACGGCAGAATTAAATGCGTATAATCCGGAACGAAACAAATATTTTGATATTGGAAAAGATGGTCAGAAAGTTTTTGGGATTGAGCAGTTAATTTATCTCGGAGGTAAAAAACGCAATGAAATAAAGCTGGCCCAAACTAATGAACAGTTGGCCGAACTTCAGTTTAATGACCTTTTAAGGACTTTAAAACTCCAATTACGCAAGAGTTTCTACACTGTTTACTATAATACTAAAAACATAGAGACAACGGATAAACAGCTTGCTCATCTTGAAAATTTAATAAACTCGTATTCTGTACAGGCACAAAAAGGAAATATCCCATTAAAAGATGTTGTCCGTCTGCAATCACTTTACCTGAACTTTAAAAATGAAAGGATGGAAGTTGTAAATGATAATATAGAAGAGCAAGGCAATTTAAAGCTTTTACTAAATGAAACAGAAAATGTTATTCCGGTAGTTTCTAAAGAAGAATTTGACAAATATCTTAAATCAATTGATTTTGATTTGAAGGCTTTTGAAACGGAGGCAATCGCTAATCGTCCTGATTATCTGGCTAAACAAAAAGAAATAGATGCGAATGCCTTAAATGTAAAATGGCAAAAATCACTTTCTGTACCAGATATTACAGTTGGAGCCACATACGATCAGCGAAGCGGTGCTTTTAATAATGAAGCTAATCTGACAGTTGGAATTCCGTTACCGCTTTGGAATAAAAACAAAGGAAATATCAAATACGCACAGACTATTTTAGAACAATCTAAAGTAGAAAAACAAAATTTTGAATTGCAACTGCAAACTGAAATTACAACTGCATGGACAAAATGGGACGAATCACGACAAAATTACAGTGTAATCAAACCTACTGTAAATGCAGATTTTGAAGCAGTTTATAATGGGATCCTAACCAATTTCCAAAAACGAAATATCAGCATTCTGGAATTTACTGATTTTATGGAAAGTTATAATCAGGCTACAATTCAGGTAAATGAACTAAAGAAAAAAGTGGCGCTTTCTGCTGAAGAATTAAATAGTACAATCAATAAAGACTTATTTTAAAATCAAATAAAAATGAAATATAAACTAATTATAGGAATTGCAATTGTGAGTTTATCGATCACAAGCTGTAAAAAAGAGGTTGAAAATCCTGATACAAACACTTCTTTTGTATTGAGTGATGCTATGTTAAAAACAACAACTACAGCACCCGCACAAACTGAACCTGTAAAAAATGAGTTGAGTTTTTACGGAAAAATTACCGCTGACAACAATAAAATGATAGATGTTTATCCTCTCGTTGGCGGGAATGTGATGAAAGTAAATGTAGAGCTTGGTGATTATGTAAAAAAAGGACAAGTACTGGCAACCATAAAAAGTACCGACGTTGCTGATTTTGAAAAACAATCTATTGATGCCAAAAATGATTTGCTTGTTGCCAAAAACAATTTAAAAGTAGCTCAGGAGTTATTTGACGGAAAATTAAATTCTGAGAGTGATGTACTTCAGGCAAAATCTGAAGTTAACAAAGCCCAATCCCAATTAAGCAAAATTCAGGAAACGTATAAGATATACAATATCAAAGCGGGATCTATTTATGAAGTAACAGCCCCAATAAGCGGTTTTATCATCCAGAAAAGCATTAATCAGGATATGCTGTTGAGAAACGACCGCTCTGAAAATATTTTTGATATTGCCGAAATTAGTGAAGTTTGGGCAATGGCAAATATCAACGAAATTGATATTAATAAAGTAAAACTTGGAACTGATGCAGCAGTCACAACATTAAGTTATCCTGATAAAATTTTCAAAGGTAAAGTCGATAAAATATATAATGTGATCGATCCGGAAACAAAAGCCATGCAGGCACGCATTAAGCTGAGTAATCCCAACTACTTGCTAAAACCAGATATGAATGCCAATATCAAATTATCGTTCAACGAAAATCAATCTATGATTGCAGTCCCAAGTAATGCTATAGTTTTTGATAAAAGCAAAAATTTTGTTGTGGTTTATAAAGATCGTAACAATATAGAAACCAGACAAGTTGAAGTTTTCAGAGTGGTTGGCGACACAACTTATATCTCAAGCGGATTAAAAGAAAATGAGAAAGTTATTACCAATAACCAATTGTTTATTTATGGTGCATTAAACAACTAAGACATGAACAAATTCATAAAAAACATTATTGCTTTTTCGCTTAAGAATAAAGCATTTACCTTCTTTTGGGTTGGATTACTGGCTGTTGCAGGATTTATTTCCTTTAAAAATATGCCGATTGACGCTTTTCCGGATGTAACCAATACACAGATTATTATTATTACACAATGGAACGGAAAAAGTGCTGAGGAAGTAGAACGTTTTGTTACCTCCCCTATCGAAATTTCGATGAATTCAGTGCAGAAAAAAACAAGTGTTCGAAGTATCACAATGTTTGGTCTTTCGGTAATCAAAATTATTTTTGATGATGGTGTAGATGATACTTTTGCCCGTTTTCAGGTCAATAATTTATTAAAAAATGTTTCCCTCCCGGATGATGTCGAACCAGACGTTCAGCCTCCTTACGGGCCAACGGGAGAAATTTTCAGATATATTGTAAAAAGCGACAGCAGAGACAGTAGAGAATTATTGACTTACCAGAATTGGGTCATAGACAAACAATTGCGTGCTCTTCCTGGTGTTGCCGACTTGAATGTATTTGGAGGACAGACAAAAACGTATGAAGTTGGAGTTGACCCTATAAAACTGGGAAAATATAACATTACTCCGCTTCAGGTATACAATGCTGTAAATTCCGGAAACTTAAATGTTGGTGGAGATGTGATTGAGAAAAACGGACAAGCTTTTGTTGTTCGTGGGGTTGGTTTACTAAAATCGAAAGAAGATATCGGTAATATTATCGTTGACGACGCTCATGGAAATCCGATTTTGGTCAAAAATGTGGCGGATGTTTATGAAAGTTCCATGCCAAGAGTCGGTCAGACGGGGCTGGGAAACAATGATGATGCTGTTGAAGGGATTGTTGTTATGCGAAAAGGAGAAAATCCGCAGGAAACGCTTGCTTTGATAAAAGCTAAAATAAAAGACTTAAATGATAACATTCTTCCAAAAGACATAAAAATAGAAACGTTTTACGATCGTGATAATCTGATGAATTTCACAACCGAAACGGTAATGCATAATTTGTTTGAAGGCATCATTTTGGTTACTTGTGTTGTATTTCTGTTTATGGCAGACTGGAGAACAACATTTACAGTTTCAATTGTTATTCCGTTATCGTTATTGTTTGCCTTTTTGTGCCTGAAAATGATGGGAATGAGTGCAAACCTTTTAAGTTTAGGTGCAGTCGATTTCGGAATTATTATTGATGGTGCGGTGGTTATGGTCGAGGGATTGTTTGTGGTTTTGGATCACCGCGCACATCAATTGGGAATGACGGCTTTTAACAAAATCGCAAAAGGAAGCCTGATTAAGAAAACCGGAACAGAAATGGGTAAAGCTATTTTCTTTTCTAAATTGATCATTATTACAGCATTGCTGCCTATTTTTTCATTCCAGAAAGTAGAAGGAAAAATGTTCTCTCCCCTGGCCTTTACTTTAGGTTTCGCCTTGCTTGGAGCGCTTATTTTTACACTGACTCTGGTTCCTGTTCTTTCCCATATTTTATTAAACAAAAATGTAAAAGAAAAAAATAACCCGTTTGTGAATTTCTGGGACCGAATTGTAACGAAAGGATTTGCGTGGACATTTAAACATAAAGTTCAAACTTTAACTGCCTCTATCGTATTGCTGGCTGCCGTTTTCTTTTCTGCCGGCTTCTTAGGGACAGAATTTTTACCTCAATTAAATGAAGGTGCATTGTGGGTCACAGCAGAATTACCAATGAGTACTTCGCTGCCCGAAAGTGTCAAAACAGCGGCAATGATTAGAAAAGATTTAGAAACCTTTCCTGAGGTGAAAAAAGTTTTATCACAAACCGGACGAAGCAATGACGGGACAGATCCAAATGGTTTTGGATTTATTCAGTTACAGGTTGACTTAAAACCAAAAGCAGAATGGACTCGAAAAATCTCCATGGATGACCTGATTAATGAAATGGACAATAAATTAAAAGTTCATCAGGGAATTACTTATAATTATTCGCAGCCTGTAATTGATAACGTGGCTGAATCTGTAGCAGGATTTAAAGCTTCTAATGCCGTGAAAATTTATGGTGATGATTTAAATAAACTTGATCAGCTGGCAAACGAAGTTTTAGCCGAAATTAAAGATATTCCGGGGATTAAAGATGCGGGGATTCTTCGAAATGTCGGACAGCCTGAAATTAGTGTAATCTTAGACCGCGAAAAAATGGCCGCCTATGGAGTAACATTAAGTGATGCACAGGCAGTTTTAGAACTTGCTTTTGGAGGAAAAACAGCTACTGAAAAATACGAAGACGAGAAAAAATTTGATGTTAGGGTTCGTTTTTCAAAAGAATACAGAAAAGATGAAAAAGATTTAGCAGAAATAAAAGTACCCACAATCAGTGGTATTAAAATTCCGCTGAAAGAAATCTGCGATATTAAAACCATTACAGGTCCGGCATTTATTTACAGAGATAATACAAAACGTTTTATTGGAGTAAAATTCTCTGTACGTGATCGCGATTTAGGAAGTACAATTGCAGAAGCACAGGCAAAAGTGAATAAATTAAAACTTCCTGCCGGTTATACAACCGGATGGACTGGTGAATTTGAAAATCAGGTTCGTGCCAGTGCGCGTCTTGCTCAGGTTGTCCCGATAAGTTTAATCGGAATTTTTGTTCTGTTATTTATCCTGTTCGGAAACTTTAAGGATTCATTATTGGTATTAGCAAATGTTCCGTTTGCTATTATTGGCGGAATTATCGCCCTGCATATTACCCAAATGAATTTTGGAATTTCTGCGGGGGTTGGATTTATTGCCCTGCTCGGAATTTGTATTCAGAATGGTGTTATTCTGATATCAGAATTCCATCACAATCTTAAGGCCAAGTTTACGCTCGAAGAATCCATTTTTATGGGAGTAAAAGCCAGAACAAGAGCAGTAATAATGACAGCACTCATGGCGTCTATTGGTTTATTGCCGGCAGCAATTTCTACGGGAATTGGTTCTGAATCACAAAAACCATTAGCTATTGTAATCATTGGTGGTCTTATGACGGCAACAGTTTTAACTTTATTGGTGTTTCCGATTTTGTTTTGGGTTTTTAATCGAAAAAAACATGTTCCGATAGAATAAGGATTTTAAAAATAGATTAATAATTGGTTACTATTAATTTGGTTTGGTTTAAAGAAAAAGCATCATTGTAATTAATGATGCTTTTTTGATTTTTACGAATTGAATTATAATACAATTCTAAATAAAAAAACGGCCTTCTGCTCAGGAAGGCCGTTTATATACTAACTCAAACTTATTTTAAATCTTATTTTAAATCTTTCAAAAGAGCGATAGCGTCTGTAGCATTTGATAATTGTGCATATTTCAAAGCTGTATACCCTTTTTCGTTTTTATCATTTGGACGAGCTCCGCTAGCCAATAAAACTTTTATAATTTCAACTTTATTATAACGTGCAGCAGTCATTAAAGGAGACATATCGTCTGACTTTTCGTTAACATTAGCTCCGTATTCGATAAATTTTTTCACTACTTCAATATCTCCTTTACTAACTGCAACATTTAGTGGAGTCGCGTCGTATACTGTTGATACAACTTGTTCGTTTACAACTGTTTTGTGAGTTGAAGCCATTGAAACATTTGCAAATGTTACTAATGCTAATCCTAAATAAATAACTGAATTTTTCATAATGGGTTTGTTTGTTAAATTGATTGATAAATATTTGATTGATGATCTTTTAAATTCTTTACAAATGTAAAAATAAAATCGGTATATTGTATTACAAGGTACTATGTTTTAACTAACTCTTAACGTTTATTTAATAATTCCTAACTAATGCAACCGTATTTTTAAATTAAACACATCTAAAAGACGCCGCAAAGGTAAAAATGTTACACTAATACGAATATTTTTAAAAAATTAAACGATAATTTTCCTGAATTTAGAGAAGCGAAACGCTATATTTTTAACTTTTAATTAAAATTATAGGTAAAAAAGGGAGCTTTTTTTAATTAATGCGTAATTT
>NZ_QETH01000120.1 GCF_003105115.1 Flavobacterium sp. HTF
TTTTTAAATAGTTTAATAATAAGAAGTTTAACAATAAAATAAAGGCTTTTCATTTAAAAATTAAAAAAAATACAATGCAGTAAAAAATCAAAAAAACAGCTTGTTTTGGCATTTTTTGAAGCAAATGTTAAAACTAATTACCTGTGTTTTCAATAAAAAAAGCTCTTTACAGGAGGAGTGTGAGTCAGGTTTTTATTCTAAAACTATTATTCAAGTATAATTTTCTGAGTGAATGTATAATTATTTAAAGCAATTTTTATGATAAAAACCTGATTACTAAATGGCAAATCCGGTGTCTGATATTCTGCTTGATCAATCTTGTTTTTAGTGTAAATAACTTTCCCTGAAACGTCATAAATATCAATTCGCTGAATATTTTCTTTAGGAGAAACTATTTTAACTGATTTGTTTTTTACAGCTATTAAAATTGTTTTTCCGATGTTTTCAACATTATTCCTATTCAAAGCTTTATCACTGTAATGCAAAACAAAACGATCATTAAATGTCCCTTTTGTAGTTGAAAATAAGTATGGATTTTCTTTAAGATTCTGTATTTTATTTAAAAACCGATCTTCAATATAGATATCCTGATTTAAAAACAGTCCATCCTGATCATCTATTTTTAAACTGAAGTTTCCGTCAACGGTGGTCTGATAGCCAAGGAAAACTGAATCTGTTTCAGAAAATATTTTGTCTGTTCCCTGAATTACAAGTTTTTTATTTTCTAAAATGCTATAGAAATTTACGAACTCATTCGCATTAAAAGTTTCAGCATTGTAGTCTGATATATCTGCCATTCCCTCAATATAACCAATCAGAATTTGTTTAAAAACGCCTTCCGGATTTTCTAAATTTAACCAAAAGCGGTGTTTTTTAATATTCGGTTCATTTGCATTTTTATTTTCTTTACCGGGTTTAAAAAAGGTTGAGTTTTGTCCTTCTACTCTCATACTATTATTAAATTCAACCATTCCTGAATTTTTACTCCTAACAAAAAATGCTTGTCCGGACGCAATTTTCCCGTCAGGAATTATTTCGTTTAATCCCGATGAAACTGAACTTCTGGTTCCAACCCCTCCTAATAGATTATAAACCGCATAATCATCTGATGTATATTTATTGTTTTTGAATGGGGTATTGTGTGTCCAGAAATAGAGTGTTCCTTTTATATTCCGGATGTTTTTTTCTATTAACAAATCAGCGTCAATGGCAGATGGATAGGGATTTCCAATCAAATTATAAGTACCTGGATTTCCTAACTCTAAATTAACAACCCCATTGTTCGGTATTCCTTTAAATGTTGCCTCAAATCTGGCAGGAGATGTTGTCGAAAAATCCTGAGGACCACGAATAATATATCCTTTTCCGGGTACCATACTATTTGATGATGTTTCAGAATTCCAATAACCTGATAAAAAATTAAATGAAAAAAAATTGCCTGATGATGTATTAGGCGAAACATCTATCAGTGTTTGATTTTGAACCGGTGATGACCAATAGGTATAATCTAATTTTAAAATCGGTGATGATTTTCTTTTTACCTGCACAATTCCGCTATTTACAATTTCATCATCATCCTGATATAAACCGGCGGTATCATTTAAAACTAAAGTTCCGGAACCATTGTAATCAAATTCAATTTTTAGGGTATTTCCGTCCAAAAGAGTTACTGTTTTTCCTTTATCAATTGTACAACTGCAAATACCCGCAGAGGTTAAATTGGGATAATCTGCTTTGAAAGTAACTTCTTTTCCTCCTGAAGGCAAACCATTTGACCAGGCAATTCCATTCCAGACGGTCGATTCCAGACAAATTTTTAAACGTGCAATTCTGTGTTTTGAATTTCCTGATACGGAATTAAAACTACCACCAATCATTAGTTTTTGGTCAGAAGTAAAATTCATAGTGTATAATTTTCCGTTTAAATTAGCCTGAAAACCGGAATCATATTCTCCCGATTTTAAAAGACGTATCAGCCTTAATGAGGGTTTTGTTTTATAAGTCCCGGAAAAAGTTCCTCCGGCTAAAATTTTATCATCGGGTTGCACAAGAAGGCTTAGGACATCTCCTTTACTAAAACCTGTATCGGATTCAAAAGTAGTATCCAGGCTTCCATTGGTATTTAATCTTAGAATCCGTTTTTGAGAAATCCCATTGTAATTCAAAAAAGATCCGCCAATAATTATTTTCTGATCAGACTGCAGGGCAATCGCATACACATTTTTATCAAAACCAGTTCCTATAGTAAAACCGGAATCAATACTTCCATTAGTATTTAAGCGTACGAGACCTGAAAACAAATTATTATCAAAAGCTGAAAACCTGCCTCCCACCAGAATTTTACCATCGGGCTGAATCAAAATAACATCGATAATAGCGTTTGCTCCCAACCCAACATTAAAACCGGAATCGCGTGAGCCATCCGGTAATAGTCTGATTATTCTGGTGGCCGGTGAACCATTATATGAGGTGAAATTGCCTCCCACAATAATTTTTTGATCAGGCTGGATTGCGATTGAATATATTTGACCATTAAAACCGGAACCTGTATTAAATGTAGGATCTATTTCTCCCTCAGGCTGAATACGGGCAATCCGATTATAAGCCGATCCGTTATATTTTGTAAAATTTCCTCCAAAAACAATTTTTCCATCCTTTTGTAAAATTGCTGATTTTATAAGATTATTTGCGCCGGACTGTCCTGTATTAAAAGTAGGATGTAAAGTTCCGTTCTCTGAAATTCTGGCAATTTTTGAGGAGAAAACTCCATTAAATTTATTAAAATTACCAAATACCATTGTCTGCTTATTTTCTAACGGCAGTAGCTTTAAAACAGAATTATCAAAACCAATTCCAGCGGATAAATATTCTGTATCGTATTCTCCATCAGCATTTATCTTTGCCAGTCTTCCCTGATTCATACTGTCAAAAACCGAAAAGGATCCGCCAATAAACCAGGATCCGTCAGCACCATGTTCTAAAGCTGTAACAGATGCTGATCCGGGACCTGAACCAATATCAAAATCATCTTTGAGAATTCCATTAGCGTCTAAAAGAAAAACACGGTTTACATTACTACTATTATAAGTTCCGGTAAAAGATCCTCCAACCATTATATTTCCCGATGCATCAGTTTTAAGAACCTGAACAGCCTCCTTGCTTAATCCTGAACCTGAAGAAAAACTTACATCAGGAGTTCCGTCCTGATTTAATCTAATAATCCTATTCGCAGTAATTCCGTTATAACTTGTGAATTTTCCGCCTAGTATAATTTTATTGTCGGGCTGCAAAGTCATTGCGTTTACATCGTCATTAAAACCTATACCGATACTAAAACTTGCGTCAATTCTGCCATCAGAAAATAAACGGACAATTCTATTTGCAGAAACTCCGTTAAAGGATGTGAAGTTACCAGCCAGTAAAATTTTACCATTAGACAGTACTTCAACGTTTGTAATATTTAAAGCTGATCCGCTTCCTGTATTAAAAGTAGTATCTAATGTACCGTTAGACAGTATACGTGCCACCCTGTTCACCGTAACATTATTGTATTTTGTAAAGCTTCCAACGATAATAATTTTTCCGTCAGATTGTGGGCAAATTTTATAAATAATTCCCGTTACAGCTCCAATTGAAGTATTGAGTGATGTGTCCTGAGATCCGTCTGTATTTAATCTGATTAATCTTCCGGCTGTTATTCCGTTAAAAGCTGTAAAGTTTCCACCAATTATTATCTTTCCGTCGGGCTGAATGTAAGAACAATAAACTTTTCCGTTTAAACCTGTTCCTGTATTAAAGCTATCGTCGATAGATCCATCTTCATTCAGTCGTGTTAAGTATGGTGAAGGTATTCCGTTGAGATTTAGATAATCGCCACCTACAATTAATTTTTCATCTGACTGTATAGATAATGTTCTGACTGTATTATCAAAACCATCACCAATTGATCCGTCATCAAGTGTATTAAATGTACGATCGATTTTACCTTGCTGTGCATATATTTCTGATTTGCTGCAAATGGCAAGAAAAGTGAAAAGAAGAATTATTTTTTTTATCAAAATCTAAAATTAGGCTTGTTAAAATCGTAAGATTAAACTGCTAATTTAGATTTTGTGTATAAATGATACAATACCAGTTTTAGGTGATATTTTTAGTTCTAACAAAAAATCCATTTGCCTTTCGACAAATGGATTTTTTATTAGAGTAAACTTAAGGTTTATATCTTATTGAAAGATAATTTTTTTGGTAACAGAGTAATTGTTGTCTAAAGTTACTTTTACCAACAAGACCTGATTTCCTGCCTGCAGATTTGATATCTGGAAGTCGGTTGTTCCGATTTTATTTTTGTTGTAAAGAAGCTTTCCTGAGACATCAAAAATAGTAACATCCTTAATAGTTTCTTTAGCTGAATTGACTCTGATTACCTTGTTTTTAACCGAAACCAAAATTCCGTTTTCGGTATTTTCAAAATCACCAGTACCTAATGTTTTATTAGTGTAACGCAATACCAGACGATCGGTAAAAGTACCTGCCGCTGTAGTAAAAGTAAATTTACCGGCTTTCAGGTCATGAACAATTCCAGTTGTCTTGTCCTCAATATAAACAGCGTGAGTAGCAAGGTCACCATCAGTCTTATCGATAGAAATCGTAAAATCACCTGCGATTGTACTTCTGTATCCTAAAGGAACAATGTCGGTATCTGCAAAAGGTAATGCACGTCCCTGTATCACATATTTCTTTTGGTCGTTAACACTGTAGAAATCGACATACATGTTTCCGTCAAAAGTTTTTCCGTCATAGTTTTTGTCAAAATCGTTTGTTGCGCCATCTACATATCCTACCAGCATTTGCTTGAAGGCACCTCCCTCATTGGTCAGGTTAAGCCAGATATGGTGACCATCTGTATCGGTTTCTTTTGCTGTTTTTCCAGGTTTAAAAAACTGGCCGTTATGGGTTCCGCCTTCACGCATATCGTTATTGAAATGAATTATTCCATCACTGGCTGCGCTGGCAAAAAACGATTGTCCGGCTGCAATATAACCCAATGGGGTATTGTTGTTGTTTCCTGAATTTCCACTTTTTGCGGGTGCAGTTGCTGTCCCACCTGTTAAATTATAAGAAGCGTAATCACTGGTCGTATATTGATAGGCACCGCCCAATACCACAGGAGTGTTATGTGTCCAGAAATAAAGAGTTCCGTTCATGAACAGGTTTGCTGCTAAAAACTTCGATGCTCTTATCGCGGACGGATATGGATTGCCGATCAGATAGTATTTACCGCCTAGTAATGATTCTCCTGATATAATACCATTATTCGGAACACCTTTAAAGGAAGCTTCATAATCTGCTTTTGCAGTGTTGGAATAGTTTTGAGGCCCACGGATAATATATCCTTTACCGACCATCATATCAGTGCTTCTGTCCGTTACCAGCCAGTTTGTTCCCGTAAAGCCCATATACATATTATATTGGGTTCCTTCAGAAACATCTATTAGTTTTTGAGGATTAACAGGTGTTGACCAGTATGTAAAATCGGCCTGACGGATCTGTTTGGTAATACGTTTATAGGTTATGTTTCCTGTATTTACAGAAGCATCGTTAACCTGAACCAGACTAGAGCTGTCTTCAAAAGTCAAACTGGCTCCCGTTGCAACATGTAATGCATTGGTTACTTTTAAGGTACGTCCGGTAGGTACAACAAGGTTAACCCCTGAATTGATTGTACAGGAACAAGCTTCTATATCCGCTGCGATTGTATAAGGACCTGCAAAAACAACAGCTTTAGTAGCATCTGGTGTACTGTTTGACCATGTACTTCCATCCCATGTTGTTGTTGATAAGTCAATGATCGTTACAGTTGCAGAAGGCAACGAAGGGCAAGTACCGTTGCTTACTGTAAAAGTATAGTTTCCTGCTATTAATCCTGTAACGGTGTAAGTTGTTCCACTGCCGGTTGTAACGTTAGATGCGATACCCGTTTGTGTCAATGTCCATGAGCCAGCAGGTAAATTATTTAATACTACACTTCCTGCTTGTGTACATGTGTAAGGAGTTTTAGTTCCTTGTGTTGGTGTCCCGGGTAACGGATTTACTGTAACAGTAGCAGAAGCAGAATTTAAAGAACCACAGCTGCCACTTTGCACAACTGCACGGTAAGAAGTAGTCGCAGTTAAGTTAGTAGCCGTAAGACTTGTAGTGGTGTTAGTAATTGTAGTTCCCGCTGTAGCGAAATTATTTAAAGATGATTCCCATCTTACAATATTTCCAATATGTCCAGTTAAAGTTAATGTTGTACTATTTGTTCCTGTACATACTGCTGTTGATCCTCCAACAGAACCTGCCACTGTTGCCGGAGAAACAGTCACCGTTGTTGAAGTAGAATTTAAGGCGCCACAGCTTCCGCTTTGTACAACTGCGCGATAAGAAGTAGTCGCAGTTAAATTAGTAGCGGTAAGACTTGTAGTGGTGTTAGCAACTGTAGTTCCTGCAGTAGCAAAATTATCTAAAGATGATTCCCATCTCACTACATTTCCTGTATTTCCTGTTAAAGATAAACTTGTACTATTTGTTCCTGTACATACTGTTGTTCCACCACCAACTGATCCTGCCACTGTTGCCGGAGAAACAGTCACCGTTGTTGAAGCAGAATTTAAAACACCACAGCTTCCGCTTTGTACAACTGCGCGGTAAGAAGTTGTTGCAGTTAAATTAGTAGCCGTAAGACTTGTAGTTGTATTAGCAATTGTAGTTCCCGCTGTAGCGAAATTATCTAAAGATGATTCCCATCTCACTACATTTCCTGTATGTCCTGTTAAAGTTAATGCTGTACTATTTGTTCCTGTACATACTGTTGTTCCACCACCAACTGATCCTGCAACTGTTGCCGGAGAAACAGTCACCGTTGTTGAAGTCGAATTTAAGGCGCCACAGCTGCCACTCTGTACCACCGCTCGGTAAGAAGTTGTTGCAGTTAAATTAGTAGCTGTAAGACTTGTAGTTGTGTTAGCAATTGTAGTTCCCGCTGTAGCAAAATTGTCTAAAGATGATTCCCATCTCACTACATTTCCTGTATGTCCTGTTAAAGATAAACCTGTACTATTTGTTCCTGTACATACTATTGTTCCACCTCCAACTGATCCTGCCACTGTTGCCGGAGAAACAGTCACCGTTGTTGAAGCAGAATTTAAGACACTACAACTGCCACTCTGCACAACCGCCCGGTAAGAAGTAGTCGCAGTTAAATTAGTAGCCGTAAGACTTGTAGTTGTATTAGTAATTGTAGTTCCCGCTGTAGCAAAATTGTCTAAAGATGATTCCCATCTTACTACATTTCCTGTATGTCCTGTTAAAGTTAATGCTGTACTATTTGTTCCTGTACATACTGTTGCTCCACCACCAACTGATCCTGCCACTGTTGCCGGAGAAACTGTTACTGTGGCAGATACAGAATTTAAAGCGCCACAGCTGCCACTCTGTACAACTGCCCGGTAAGAAGTTGTTGCAGATAAGTTAGTAGCCGTAAGACTTGTAGTTGTATTAGCAATTGCAGTTCCAGCTGTAGCGAAATTATTTAAAGATGATTCCCATCTTACTACATTTCCTGTATGTCCTGTTAAAGTTAATGCTGTACTATTTGTTCCTGTACATACTGTTGCTCCACCACCAACTGATCCTGCAACAGTTGCAGGTGATACGATAATAGCTGAAGATGAAGTTGCGCTTACAGCAGTACAGCCACTTGTATTAGTATAATTAATGGTTACTGTTTTACTAGTTGCCGTAAGATACTTCAAAGTTACTGTTTCGGATGTATTTATACCTCCAGAAGTGATAATATAATCCAATCCTGATGTTCCTGGAAAACCCCACACATAATTAGGCATTCCTGGTTGTGTAGTATAGGTAACATCTGTATTTATACATATTGTCGATGGTTGTACTGTAAAAGTCGGTACTGGTAAAGGATTTACTGTTACTGTCAAAGTAAAAGGAATTCCGGTACAAGTACCCGTAATTGGGGTAACTGTATAAGTTGCTGTTTGTGCTGTAGCAGTTGGATTTGTTAATGTTCCTGTTATACTTGCAGAATTTCCTGTGCTTGCTGCTGCTGCTGTCATTCCTCCTGTAACAGTTGGCACTGTCCATGTATAAACTGTACCTGAAGGAATAGTTCCATTTGTAACATTTGTTGGTGTTACTGTAAAAGCAACTCCAGTACAAGCGGGAGCTGTCATTGTGTTGATCGTAGCAGATGTTACATCTACCATTATTGACCCACTAGGAGTTGGCGTTCCTCCGCATGTTGTTACAACACGATAGTATGTTTTAACCGTTTGAGAAGTTGTAAATGTTGAGCCAGTATTTGCTATATCCAGATATCTAATCAATAGGTTATCGATTGCGTGTATGTCATTAGAACCTCCTGTCCTTGCTGCAAATTTAAATTTCCATGCTGATTTATTTGCAGAAAGATATGCCGCTGGTAAAGCTAAGTCCGATACTACGGTCTGGCCATTTATTTTAAGTAAAAGTCTTCCTTTTGCATCTACTGTTAAAATTACCGGAGTGTTTCCGGTAGTAGGTCTTAAAGACGGAACATCAATTGCCGAGTTATAAAGAGTGTTTCCGGCATATTGTATTCTCACACGACTTCCTGGTGTAACACCTTCATTGTCATAAGTATCAAACTGAACAATTATGCCTGAACCCTGGCCACTCTCTCCCCCTCCGGCATCACTTGCAATATCTCCTGCATAACTCAAACTAAAACCATCTGCTCCTCCGGTAGTAGGAATTTGATAATCAAAATTAACAGTAAATGCATCTACACTAATCCCCGGTGTACTTTGAATAACATAAGCCCCATTCAAACTATTTGTAGCAGTTGTTAAAACTAACTGACCTGCAGTTATAGCAGCACTTCCGTAAACATTTGTGTTTGCAGGTAATGAGTTAAAAGGTTCAGTACCAAAAAATGTTGTAGGTACCGGAGTTGCATCAGTCCATGGAGCATTCCCATCTGGAGATGTCTGCCATACATAAGTTGCTGCATCACCCAACGTACTACTTGGCAAAGAAAGAGTAAACGGTGCTTTTGGACAAACTGCCGAAGCAGTACTAGAAGCATTACCCGATGTTCCTGTACATCCGGATATTACATTTACAGTATAGTCTTCCATCTGTCCTGTACTCGCATTCATCGCACAAGGCGTAGAATTATAACCGGATAAACGTCCGATGATACGCATTTTAATATTTCCTGTAGCAACTGTCGGCACTAAAAGATAAACAGAAGCTGTTTTACCATCTGCGGTTGTTCCTACAGAGTTTCTTATAGTTCCTATCTGGAAATATTCGCCTGAATCAAGAAAATCTCCATCATTATTCCAATCAAAAAAAGCAGAATAATACATGTTTTGATCTCCGCCAGTATTTCCTCTTACACTTAATGCATAATATTTACCCTGCGTTATTTTAGTTGGTGTATCAGCAGTAAAATCTTCATATCCGGCAGTACCTGTGCTTGTTTTAAGCAATGTACTAAGAGATACAGATCTGATTTGATTAACTGCTGCAAAATCTGTACAGGTAGAACTAGTATTTATTATACCACTCGTTCCTGCAAGAAAATATGTATTGTCTTTATTAGCTGCTGCTGATGAAGTGCTTCCCCATGAACCGGCTAATGTGTTACTTCCTCCTAATGAAAGCCCCCCCGAAGTATGTGTATTGCTTCCTAAACTAACCTTAGATCCGGAATTTATTACTAAAAATTTTGTAATAGTTTTTGCAGCACTAAAAGTTATAGTCCCGGTATTGGCAATAATTACATTTCCGGGAAAAGATGCAGGAAATTCTACACCTGTTGTAAAATTTGCACCTTTGTTGTACCGCAAAGTCGAGGTTGAACTATAGGTTGGAACAGCAGATACTGTAGCAGTACCTTCTAAAGAAAGAACTCCATTTACTGTTACACCGGTAGTAGTTTTTGTACCAGCATTTGATAGTGTTAAATTAGTATATGTTGTTGGATACGCTGTTTGATTACCATTACGATCATAATTTACCGTTGAGTCAGTTCCATTTAAAGTTATCGTGTTTCCACCTGTACCTGTTAGATTAAAAGGAGTTCCAGCACCTAATAAAAGAGTGGCAGTCTGTGCGCCTGATGTTACACTAAAAGTAGAAGTATTAGCTCCATTCTCATTCACAGTCCTAATTTGACCATCTAAATCTAATGTTCCGCTCTCAATATAAAATCCAGCGTTATTATTATTTGTATCTCTTGTACTGTTCAATGTCAAATCACCACTTATGTTAAAGTTATTTATTGTTGATGTTAAGACGGTCGTAATTGCTGAAGAAGGGTCAGAAGAGGTTAATCCTATAGTAAGCGAGGTCGCCCCCAAAGTACCTCCTCCAAGAATATTTATCGATCTTGAACTTGTATTTGACGAATTAACAGTTATTGCCCCTGTTGTAAGTACAACACCATTATTTACAGTTAGATTCCCTGTATTTCCTGTAAATGTTATTGTATTACAACTAATAGTTGCTGTTACTACTGGATAAACAGCCGGAGATGAAACCGTTGGTATTTGAACATTATTACCAGCTGCCGGTACTCCACTTGGACTCCAGTTTGCTGCTGTATTCCAATCCGAACTTGTAGTACCCAACCAAATTTTCTGTGAGAAAGCGGTTGATTGTACAATTAAACACAATAAAAACGAATAGAGTAGTTTTCTAATCATATGGGTAGTGGTATTAAATTTCTAAATTTGTTTTTGGTGCTAAAACGTTATAAAAAAATACTAATAGTAATATATTATCCATAATATATTACTTACGTAATGTTTTTATTTTTGGTTTTAAAAACGTAAAAATCAGGCATTTAAATCTTTTTGTTTAACATTTGTTCAACAAAAAGATTTACCCTACAAAAATATTATAATTCTCTACATATGCAACTTTTTAAAAGAAGTCTTTTTGTGAAATTTAAAAACAATAGATTAAATTTTAACATAAAAATGATTATTTTTAGCATTAATAGTTAAAAAGAAAGAAAAAACTCATGAATTCATTTTTTACTCCAAAAGAAGCCTTACTGAAATTAGAACACTTTTGCGCCTATCAGGAACGATGTCACGCCGAAGTTGTTGCCAAATTATACAGTTTAAAAATGACTTCTGACGAAATTGATCTAATTGTTGTTCAGCTTATTGAAAGTAATTTTTTGAATGAAGAAAGATTTGCATGCAGTTTTGCAAGAGGCAAACACAGAATTAAATTTTGGGGAAAAATCAGGATTACAAATGAGCTTAAAGCGAGACAAATTTCTCCTGCAAATATTACT
>NZ_QETH01000121.1 GCF_003105115.1 Flavobacterium sp. HTF
CATGACCGCCAACATTTACAATACTTATAGTAGCAAAATAAACTTCATTTTTATCTGTATTGATTTTTGCCGTGTAACCGTCTTTTCCAAATTCAACCGATTCAACTTTTCCTGAAATTGTATTTTTATCTTTCATACAGGCGCATGATATTACAAAAGCCATTAAAACAATCAAAGCTCCTATTCTTTTTAAATTTTTCATAATTTATATATTTTATTTACCTGCAAAGTTCGCTAAGATTAGGGCAGTTTTGTTATACTTTCTTTTAAATAATTATTATTATTTCTTTTAAACTGAAACACAGCTGCCTGCGATTACCTGAAGATTTGTTCCTGAGTTTTTCCAGACGCGCAGGTAACGAAAAACACCATTTACAGGCTGGTTTTCGTAAGTTCCTTTCAGCAAAACCAAAACGCTTACAACTGCACAATCATCAATAATATTAACCAGCTGATCTGAAGCTTCAAGTAATTCGATTTTCATCTTTCCGGAGCGGTAAGCCTCTAAATCAAATTCTTTGTTAATCGTTTGTCCGTCGGGCAAATTAAAGAGTAAATCATTATGCAGTAGTTTTTCTAAAACCGGAACATCTGCATTTTTAATTGCAGTCAAAAGTTCTATTTCTGCATTTATAACGGCATTTATATCCATTCGAAAAAAATTTAAAATTACTTTTTAGGGTTCAGCACTGCTTTCACCATGGCATCCTCTTTCAGGATAACATCATAATAGTATAATTCGCCATACAATTGTCTGGCAAATTCAGCCGTGATATGTCGATTTACAAGTGCTTTGGTTTTATCTAATTTTAAATCCAGGCCTGTCATCAGAATGTAGTCTTTGAACTTTTTAAAGTAAAGGTCCGAGTTTTTCATTTTAACTAAAAACTCATTGAACTTAAGGCCTTCAAAAGCTTTTCTGTTTTTATCCAGTTCTTCAAAAACAAAATGCCCGACAATACCGGTTTGCAGTAAATAGGCAACATTTTCATTTCCATGCTCTGCTTCCATCGGTACAAAAACATCCGGAACGATTCCGCCACCACCGTAAACAATTTTGCCTTTTGGAGTTTTGAATTTTAAGGAATCTGCTACTTTAATACTATCTCTTGCGTAAAGTTCACCCGATTTGATACGGTCTTCAGATTCTTTGTAATATTCTTCATTTCCTTTTTTATAAGGTTTTTGAATTGATCTTCCGGTTGGTGTATAATATCTTGCTACAGTCAATCTTACGGCAGATCCGTCGTTAAAATCCATTTCACGCTGTACCAGTCCTTTCCCGAAAGAACGTCGTCCGACAATAGTTCCGCGATCGTTATCCTGAAGTGCTCCTGCCAGAATTTCACTTGCCGATGCGCTGTTTTCATTAATTAGCACATAGACCTTTCCGGTTTCAAAACTTCCGCCTTCATTGGCAAAAGTTTTATCTGTAGTACCGTTTTTGCTTTTGGTAAAAACGATGAGCTGTTTGTCTTTTAAAAATTCGTCGGCAACTGCCACGGCTTCTTCCATATAACCGCCGCCATTATCACGAAGATCAATTACCAGAGACTGAATTCCCTGCTTTTGCAATCGGCTTAAGCCTGTTTTGAATTCTTTATAAGTTGTTTCGGCAAAACGGTTGATTTTTATATAACCTGTTTTATTTCCTATAAGAAGGGAAGCGTCAACACTTTTTATGGGGATAATATCTCTTTTTACCTTAAACTTGAGATTTTTTTGTTCTGATTTTCTAAAAACAGTCAGTTCGATTTCAGAGCCTTTGATTCCTTTTAATTTAGAGAACAAACTATCCGAAGGCAGTCTTCTTCCGAACAGTTTTGTTTTTCCTGCAAATAAAATCCGGTCTCCTGATTTTAATCCTGCTTTCGCCGAAGGACCGTTTTCAACCGGTTTTATGATCGCAACAGAATCTTTGTACATATAAAAATTAATTCCGATTCCGACGAAATCTCCTTTCATGCTTTCGGCAACTTCGGCTTGTTCGCTTGGCGGAATATAAACTGAGTGAGGATCTAATTTAGATAAGATATTGTCGACTGTGAGGTTTACAATCGAATCGGTATTGACACTGTCAACATATTCGTTATTGATAAAATCAATCAGTTTATTGAGTTTTGTTTTCGAATAATTTTTAGCCAAAAGCTGATCCTCAACGGGCGCATTCATAAGGCTTCCGAGGACTGTGCCAAGAGCAAAGACTGCTCCTATTACGATGGGTAAATATTTTGAATTAATTTTCATTTATTCTTCTAAAACCGGAATATGTACAACTTCTATGCCTGCTTTTATTAAAAACTGAATTCCCGCATCGTCCCGGTATGCGTCCTGATAAACTACTCTTTTTATACCGGACTGATGTACTAATTTACTGCAATCCTTACAAGGAGAAAGCGTTATGTACAAAGTTGCTCCTTCGCAGGATTGTGTGGACCTTGCTACTTTTAAGATTGCATTTGCTTCGGCATGCAAAACATCCCAGCGCGTTAATCCGTCTTCGTCTTCACAGCAATTCTCAAAACCGGAAGGCGTTCCGTTGTAACCGTCAGATATAATCATCCGGTCTTTTACGATAATGGCGCCTACCTGTTTACGTTTACAATAAGAGAGCAAACTCCATTCTTTGGCAATTCTTAAATACGCCTTATCGTATTTATTTGTTTTATTTAATTCCATTTATTTTATCTGTTCCATATAGGGCTGTCGATAATCATCGGAATGACAACTCCTACAATAAAAGCTGACATTACAAGTGCCCAGTCACGTTTTGAAAAACGAAAAACAGTCTGAACTATGTACGATATTACCAGAACCACAAAAACAACAATTATCTGTGCTGTTTCAATTCCCAATGCAAATTCTCCCAAAGGTAGTAATTTTGACGTTGCCGTACCTCCTAATATGGTCTTGAAATAATTTGAAAAACCAAGTCCATGTATAATTCCAAAAAACAAGGTGACAAAAAAGACTAAATTAAGTCCGTCATTTTTAGTTGCTTTACCTGCTGTAAACAAATGATATAAGGCAGTTATCAGAATCGTAATCGGAATTAAGAACTCTACAATATTAACTTTTACGGCAATAATCCCAAAAACGGAAAGTACCAAAGCCAGCGTATGGCCTACTGTAAAAACTGTTACCAAAAGTAAAATACGTTTCCAGTCTTTAAAGGTGTAAGGAACTGTTAATGCAATTAGAAAAAGAACATGATCGTAGGCATGAATATCTAAAACATGCTTCAATCCTATTTGAAAATAAATCCAAAATTGTGACATAGAAGTACGGGTATTAATTGATTAAGGGGTTGTAAACTTACGATTAATTTTGAAAATTAAAGAAAACCCTTTATTAAAACAACGCAGAAAAATAAGTTAAATTTTATGAGAAAATTAAATTTGTTAAATTAAAATAAGATTTATCTTTGCTCGATAAAAAACGATTAATTATGTCATTTTCAGAATTATTTGATAACGAATTCAAACAAAGAAATAAAGGTCATTTCTCTGCAATTGTACGTGTAGCTTTTGCTGACGGAAAAATTAATGAGGAAGAGCAGGCCTTTTTGGATAAACTTGCTGCAAGGTTAGAGATTTCAGAAGAAGAATATAAAGAAATTCTTTCTGACCCATGGAAACATCCTATAAACCCTCCGTATTTGTATGCACAACGTGTAGAGCGTTTGTATGATTTGGCAAGAATGGTACATATTGATCACCATTTAGGAGACCAACAAGAAGTTATGTTAAAACGTATGGGATTGGCTTTAGGCTTTACTCCCGGAAACGTTGATTATATTGTTTCTAAAGCTTTATCTTTAATCGATAAGAAAGTGGACTTGGATACTTTCTCCTTCGAAATGGAGAACATGAATAAATAATAGTTTTCTGTTTTTACTGAAACCGGAAAAAATAAACCCGATAAAGATTTACTTTATCGGGTTTTGCATTTTATAATGCCTCTGCCATAAACTGCTCTGCTTTTTCTACCATATTATAGCTTCCGCAGAAAAACGGAACTCTCTGGTGCAGTTCGGTTGGCTGAATTTCCATGATTCTTCCGAAACCGTCTGTTGCTTTTCCTCCTGCCTGTTCGGCGATAAAAGCCATTGGATTGCACTCGTACAGCAAACGTAATTTTCCTTTTGGTGCTTTTGAACTTGTCGGATATAAATAAATTCCGCCTTTGATCATATTTCGATGAAAATCGGCCACTAAACTTCCAATATATCTGGACGTGTAGGGTCTGTCTTCTTCTTCTTTCTGACAATATTTGATGTAGTTTTTTACTCCTTGCGGAAAATGAACATAGTTTCCTTCATTTACCGAATAAATATTTCCGTTTGTTGGAAATTTCATGTTCGGATGTGAAAGATAAAATGTTCCAATTGCAGGGTTCAGCGTAAAACCATTTACACCAAAACCAGTCGTATACACTAACATTGTTGATGTTCCGTAAATCACGTAGCCTGCTGCTACCTGATTAACGCCCGGCTGTAAAAAATCCTCGCTTGTTACCGGAGTTCCGATCGGAGTAATTCTTCTGAAAACAGAAAAAATAGTCCCAACTGAAACATTTACATCAATGTTTGATGATCCGTCAAGCGGATCCATTAAGATCACGTACTTATTATTATGACTGTTGTCGCTCCCCTGAACAGTTATAAAATCGTCGTTTTCTTCTGAAGCAATTCCACAGACAATCTCACGGTTTATTAACGTCTGGATAAATACTTCGTTGGCATACACATCTAATTTTTGCTGGTCTTCTCCCTGAATATTCTGTTCGCCTGCAGCGCCAATAATATCCACCAAACCCGCTTTGTTTACTTTATAGTTTACGACTTTTGCCGCCAAACGTATAGAGTTGATAATTCGGGAAAGCTCTCCCGACGAATACTGAAATGCTTTTTGGTTCTCAATAATAAACTCTCCCAGTGTTTTATTGCGTTCTTCCATTACTATATCGTTGTAGTTTTATTTTTAAGTCACAAATATCGTTTTTTTTGTGAGAATGGTTTAAAAATTATTTCGTTAGTTTGCTACTATTGTATATTTGACAATCAAATGCAAAAAGTATGCATTAAAAACATACTTTTTTAGCTAATAAACACTTAATAATACGAATACATGAATATTAGAAAAGGAAATCCTGAAGACATGAAATCGGTTTTGGGATTAATACAGGAGCTGGCAATATTCGAAAAAGAACCTGAAGCTGTTGTTATTACAGAAGAAGATTTAATACGCGACGGTTTTGGAGAAAGTCCGTTATTTCATGTATTTGTTGCTGAAACTGAAGGCGAGATTGTTGGCATTGCGCTATACTATTACCGCTATTCTACCTGGAAAGGAAAAACGATTCATCTTGAAGATTTAATCGTAAAAGAAAAAATGAGAGGCACCGGTTTAGGTTCGGCTTTATATGCTGAAATAATGAAACAGGGGAAAAAAGATAATGTAAGAAGAGTAGAATGGAACGTGCTCGACTGGAATACTCCTGCTGTAAATTTCTATAAGAACTCCGGCGCAAAAATCCTTGACGGATGGCAGGTTGTTCAGATGGATGAAGCAGGAATCAATGCTTTTTTAGAAAAAAATTAAACATGAAAAATATCAGATTTTAATTTCAAACAATCAGAAATCTAAAATCTAAAATCTACAATTAATAATGAGAGTATTTAAATTTGGAGGAGCATCGGTAAAAGATGCAAATGGAATTAAAAACGTGTACGACGTTTTACAAAAAGTAGGTTACGAAGATGTCATTTTGGTCGTTTCGGCTATGGGAAAAACTACAAATGCTCTTGAGGTTGTTATCAAAAATTATTTTGAGAACCCTGCGGGACTTCAGGCTTCTTTACAGGAAATAAAAAATTATCACCATCAGATCATAATCGATTTATTTGAAGATGAAAAACATGAAGTTTTTACGGCAGTAAATTTCCAGTTTTCTGAGCTTGAAAATTTCCTGGAACATAATAAATCACCAAATTACAACTTTGTTTATGATCAGGTGGTAAGTGTGGGAGAATTGATTTCGACTACTATTTTGAGCCATTTTATGAACTTTATGGGAATTAAAACGCAGTGGCTTGATGTTCGTAACTTCATTAAAACCGATGCTACTTACAGAGATGCAGAAGTAGACTGGGAAGTTACCCAACAAAACATCAGTACAAATGTTCCAAGAAAGATATTAAATATTACACAGGGATTTTTGGGTGCTGACGAAAATAATTTCACAACCACTTTAGGCCGTGAAGGTTCTGATTATACTGCGGGGATTTTTGCTTACTGCTTAAATGCTGAAAGCGTTACAATCTGGAAAGATGTTCCGGGTGTTATGAATGCCGATCCGCGTTATTTTGAAAATGCAAGTTTGTTAAACCAGATATCGTATCGTGAGGCGATCGAACTGGCTTTTTACGGCGCAACGGTTATTCACCCAAAAACATTACAGCCTTTACAGAAAAAAGAAATTCCGTTGTACGTGAAATCATTTATCAACCCGCTATTAAAAGGAACCTGTGTTTCAAAAGGTGTTGATTTAGAGCCGCAATTTCCATGTTTTATTGTAAAAAGAGAACAGCTTTTAATTTCTCTTTCTTCTATAGATTTCTCTTTTATTATGGAAGAGAATATCAGCGAAATTTTTGGTTTATTCCATGAATTCAAAATCAAAGTAAACTTAATTCAGAATTCTGCTATTAGTTTCTCTGTTTGCGTGGAAGATAAATTTGGAAATTTCAACGAATTGAATACAATTCTGTCGAAAAAATTCAAAGTAGATTACAGCGAAAATGTGACATTATATACTATTCGTCATTTTACGGAACAAGCTGCCCAGACTGTTGAAGAAAACAAAGCTGTTTTATTAAAACAAGTGAGCCGCGAGACAATGCAGATAGTCACCAAGGATTTAAATTAGTTTTTCAGGTTAAGAAAAAATTAATTCTAAAAAAGGGTTTCACTTATCGTGGAACCCTTTTTTTTGTATATTGTCTAAAATAAGTTCTGAATTTTTCACACAAAAAACACCACTTTAAAACTAAAACATGGAAGTAATCGATTTGATGCTTAAAAACCCAATAATCATTATCACATTGCTTATAATGATCATTTTCAGAATATTTCCACCAAAGAACATAAACGCTTTGTATGGTTACAGATCCACCAGTTCCATGAAAAACAAAACAAATTGGGATTTTGCACAAAAGTACAGTGCAAATCTTTTTATAGCGTTTTTGTCTACATTACTTCTTATTCAGGTTATTTTATACTTAGTTTTTGGCAATAAAACATTTATTAATTTATCAATTGTTATAAGTCTATTACTAACCATTGGAATTGTTATTTACAAAACTGAAAAAAAGTTAAAATAGATTACCTCGCCCTACTATTTTCCGTTTGTTCAATTTCGGTTTTCTTGTAAGTTGTCTTTTTTGAATTTCCAAAACTATACGTTGCGACAAGTCTAAAATAGTTCATTGTATAGGTTCTGTGGTAATAGATTTCGGTTTGGCCGACATCATAATTTCCTGAAACATTAAAGGTGTTGAAAATATCATTTGCTGTAAAGTTTAGTTTTAATGCCTCTTCAAAAAAGTTTTTTTCAATTCCTAATGTAACTACAGACCTGTCGTTTTCACTTCTTAATCCATAGCTTTTCTCCCCCAGATACCAGGCGAGCAATTGTATTTTAAAAAGGTTTGGGATTGTAAAAGTGTTGTTTGAATATAAATAGACCTGAGGCCTTACAGGACCGGTTGCATATTCATAAAAATCATCGGTTACTTTGCTAATGCTCGTACTTACGGCATTGACAGAATTCCACCATGTGTTGCTAAAGGATCTGGACGCTGAAACAAAAAAACTATTTTCTTCTTTTGAATTTAATGATCGCAACACATAGCTGTTTGGCTTGTCTCCGCGCAATGCCGCACCGGAAATAGGATCTATTTTATAAGTATAGCCAAGTTTGAAATTAAACTTTTTAAACATAGCCCCTATTTCAAAAGCATGAACTTTTTCGGGCAACAGGTATGGATTTCCTTCGATAGTCGTAAACGGATCCTGATAGATTACATACGGATTTAATGCCTGATATCTTGGCCTTGTTATTCTGGAAACATATGAGAAATGCCCTTTAAGATTCTCTGAAAGGGTAAAATTTAAAAGCAGGTTTGGAAAAAAATTGTGGTAGCTTTTCTCAAATTGCTGATTTCCTCTTGCTGTGGTCGCAAGATTGTAATTTGTCCATTCGCCGCGAGCGCCAACCGAAACATCCAGCTTTTCGCTAAAAGTTCTGCCATAAGTAAAATACACCGCTTTTATTTTTTCTAAATAACTGAAATCGCTGGAAAGTTCGTCATCAGGTTCAAAATCGGAATTTGTATTTTCTGAAGTTAAAAATTCTGTGGCCGAATTTATATCAGCATAACTAAATTTTGCTCCGGCGTCGAGTTTATCTTTTTCGGTTATCTTCTTTGAAAAATCGGTCTGAACAGTAGAAATATCAGTAGTACTCCCTACCCTGTTTTTTAGATACTTTAGGGTATTTAAATCATTTACGATTCCGTTTTCTTCAATAAAATCGTTTATGTTTCCGTTAAAATCAGAATATTGGGCTGCCGCAAATAATGAAGATCCATTTTTGTCTGTCATTAAATTGTAATTTAAATTGATAAACTGGTTGAGCAAAACATCATTTTTGGCAATATCAGTGGCATAAAAACTCTTGTTTGTATTGTCTGTAATTAAATTACGGCTTTCGACAACTCCTCCCAAATCTTCAATATTACCGCTGTATGCCAAAGACAGGTAACTTTTTTCCGAAAATGTATATTGCAGCCCAAAACCAAAATTCGAATAATTATTATATCGCCTTTTCCAGTCTGTAGTCAGTTCTGACCTCATGTATTCATCCGGATTTGGTCTTGTCCGGGTGGTAAATAATAATTCTCTTCCTTTTCCCAATTGTAGTCCGTAATTGCTGATAAAAGAAAATCTACCTTTTGTATAATTAAAATCTAATAATGTATTGGTGCTGGTTCCTGCAAATTTAGAAACGGTAATTTGCTGTATTGCAGAACCTAGTATACCGTTTTCAATTTTTTTTTTGTTATAATATTGATGACTGCTTTTCCTTCGGCGTCATATTTTGAAGAAGGATTTGAAATTACTTCAATTTTCAAAATCTGGGAAACAGGAATTGCGGCAAAACGCTCGTTATTGATCAATATTCCGTTTAAATAAATAATTGCTTCTCCTTTTCCGAGAACACTAATTTGTCCTTCTGCTACAACAACATTAGGAATTCTGCCCAATAATTCATTTACGGAAGTACTTGTTGCGAGTAAAGTATTGGCAACACTAACTTCTGTATTTCCGCCTAATGTGTTTTTTAATAATAGTGCCTGACTTTTTATAACTACTTCGTTTAGCTGATTGTTGTCGGGGTTTTTGATCCTTACAGAATCCTTTGTAGATAATGTTGTTTTTTTGATTAGTACATCCTCATCAACAAAGGATTTATCCGGATTTTTCTTTACAGATTGTCCTTTTATTTCTATTGATGAAAAAATCAGGAAATAAATTGAAATGATAACAATAATTAGAAATCTCATAAATTTTAACGATTAAAGGTTTGACTTTTATTTGAACAAAAGTCTTCTGAAAATCGTTGAATATGGTAACCAAAACAGAAATCAGGAGTACGGATTTATAAATCCGAACTTTATTTCTCTAAGGCACAAAGGTGCTAAGGTTCAGAGGTTTTATTTCTTTTTCTAAATATTTAACCTGATAATGCCTGTAATTGATAATTTAACGGAGTGGTTCCGGTATGTTTTTTAAAAGCTGCAAAAAAGGTTGATTTCGAATTAAAACCTACATCATAACCAATAGATTCCAAAGTCAGTTTATCATTGGATAATATAATTTTACAGGCTTCATTGATTCTAAATTCATTTATAAAACTGGTAAAATTCTTTCCGATATTATTATTCAGAAATTGCGATAACTGATGACTTGATATGCTAAGCTCTTGTGAAAGCTCCTGCAGACTTAAATTGGGGTTTTTATAAAGCTCTTTTTCACCCATAATATTCTCCAGTTTTTCGAATAAAATTACGGCTTCGGATTCTTCTATTTTTTTGCCGGAAGATTTCTGCCCGTTTAGTAAAAACAAATCGTCTGTTTTTTTTCGATACAAAAGAATTGAAATAATAAGGTACAGAATAAAAGAAAAAACAACGGCACCACTAATATAGGTAACAGCGGGAAGACGCATTAACGAAAGGAAATAAAAAAGAAAAAGCAGAAAATTACCCAGAAACAGCATTCCAAACCAGGTTTCGGCAGGAGTGGTTTTCAGTTTTGTGCTAAAGATTTTTTTCAGGACTTTTCTAATGGTATAACCCGATAAAACAATATGAACGAACCATTGAAAATAAATAATCCTTATAAGATATATACCCCATAATTTGGGATAGTCTTCATATGGAAACACAATTCCAACACTCAAAATGACTAGTGCCCAAAATAGTAACGCCCATTTCCATGTTTTTGGCATTATATTGACCTCGTCTGCAGCCGATTTTATAAAGTAAAACAAACAGGGACCAATAAAAAAACAAGCTGTGAGGCCAAACTGCAAATACAATCTTGGCAAACCCGGATGAAAATAAACAAAAACAGATTTGGCAATTCTTATACTCAGGGCAAACAAAAGTGCTCCAAGGAAATAGTTGGTCAGGTATTTTTTCTTTGTAAAGAAGAAAAAATATATCCCAAGAATAATTCCGTTGAAAGCTCCCAAAGCACTAAAAAAGAATAAAAGTTCTTTGCCGGTATCCATAATTCTGAATTCGTTTTTGTACTGACAAAGCTAAAAAAAAGATTAATGCATGACGAGAATAATGGTTCAATTGTATAAACTTATGCAAATTCAGAATCAGAATACCCTAATAGCGCATAACACAATGATAATAAGAAAAGTAAATTTGTTTATTTTCAAACCTAAACCTGATACCTTAATAAAATTTATAAAGTAAATTATGAAACCAAATAATATAAAAAAATTCGTTTTTGTATTTAACTACATTTTTACTCCTATTGCGATTCTTTTAATCTTTTGGATTCTTTTTTTTGAAGGTAATTCTTTTTCTATCCAAAAAATAATTAGTCACAAATCTGATGTAAAACTTTATTTGGCATTAGCATTAGAAATAGCTTTT
>NZ_QETH01000122.1 GCF_003105115.1 Flavobacterium sp. HTF
ATTAATATAAAATTCATTTTTTTTGACTCCTATATTTTCTTTTTTCCAGTATATTTTATCATTGTGCAGAACTTTGGAATCTACCGATATTACTGGGCTTAAACTACATCTTACAAATTTGTTTTAACTGTTAAATTGTTGATTTTCAGCATATTTTTTTAATTCTTATCTTTGCACCGTAGAAATTTCAAAAAGGTGACAGCGTTTTGAAGAAAAACAATTTATGATAAAGAAATGGTACTTTTACTCGAGTTTAATCGTTATTATTACATTTTTAAGCCTGGGTTTTAAACCCTTTAATCTAAAAACCAAACCGTGGTTTTTAACAGAGAAAACTGATGGATCTGAATACTTACTTCCATCTCTTGAAAAGGATGACTATCCTAACACAAATTTAAACATCCCATACACCGGAAAACATTTGATAGGTTTTAAAGAAGCTGTAGCTTTTAAAGAATCTCAGGGAAAATACCGGTTGGTTAACACCTTAGGGTACATGGGCAAATACCAATTTGGTTCTAAAGCATTAAGAGCAATTGGTATTGATGATGACAAAGCTTTCTTAAAAGATCCTGCATTACAAGAAAAAGCATTTATTGCGTTATTATCCAAAAACAAATGGATCTTGCGTTATGAAATTGAAAAGTATGAAGGAAAAGTTATTGACGGCATTCAAATTACAGAATCCGGAATTTTAGCTGCTGCACATCTTGGAGGAGCAGGATCCGTAAAAAACTTCTTTAAGAACAAAGGAAACAGACATTTTAGAGATGCTTATGGCACTTCGTTAAAAAGTTATCTAAGAGCGTTTGGAGGTTATGATCTTTCTTATATTGAAGCAGATAGTAATGCTACAATTAATTAACAAAGTTTAAAAAATAGAAAAACCTGCTTTTAAGAAGCAGGTTTTTTTATTTTAATCAATTAGGATATCAAGAATCTTAATGGCCGCTTCACTGATTTTTGTTCCCGGACCAAAAACAGCAACAGCTCCGGCATCAAATAAGTATTGGTAGTCCTGTGCCGGAATTACACCGCCAACAATAACCATAATATCTTCACGGCCGTGTTTTTTAAGTTCTTCAATTACCTGAGGAACTAAGGTTTTATGCCCTGCAGCCAGTGATGATACTCCTAATATATGGACATCGTTTTCAACTGCTTGTTTGGCAGCTTCAGCAGGAGTCTGAAAAAGGGGACCTATATCTACATCAAAACCAACATCGGCATAGCCTGTTGCCACTACTTTAGCACCACGGTCATGTCCGTCCTGACCCATTTTGGCAATCATAATTCTCGGACGTCTTCCTTCTTGTTTTGCAAAAGCATCTGCTAATTGTTTAGCCTTTTCAAAACTCTCGTCGTTTTTTATTGCTGCACTATACACACCGCTAAAAGATTTAATTTGTGCTTTGAACCTTCCGAAAATACTTTCAAGAGCATCGCTGATTTCACCTAAAGTTGCCCGGTTTCTTGCAGCTTCAATAGCAATTTCCAGTAAGTTGCCTTGTCCGTTTTTAGCACAAAGGATTAATTTTTCTAATGATTGATTTACTTTTTCAGTATCTCTGTTTGATTTTATTTCTTCAAGTCGTTCTATTTGTTGTTTACGAACCATTTGGTTATCGACATCCAAAATATGCAACGGATCTTCTTTTTCTAATCTGAATTTATTCACACCAACAATAATATCCTGGCCACTGTCTATTCTTGCTTGTTTTCTGGCAGCAGCTTCTTCAATTCTTAATTTTGGAATCCCTGCTTCAATAGCCTTTGTCATTCCGCCTAGTTCCTCAACTTCCTGAATTAGTTTCCAGGTACTTTCTGTAATTTCATTTGTCAGGCTTTCAACATAATAACTTCCGGCCCAGGGATCAACTGTTTTGGTTATTTTAGTTTCTTCCTGCAAAAAGATTTGTGTGTTTCTCGCAATCCTTGCAGAAAAATCAGTTGGTAAAGCAATAGCTTCATCTAAAGCATTGGTGTGTAAAGACTGAGTTCCGCCAAATGCAGCAGCAGTTGCTTCAATACAAGTACGTGCAACATTATTAAAAGGATCCTGCTCAGTTAAACTCCAGCCACTTGTCTGACAATGTGTTCTTAATGCTAAAGACTTATCACTTTTAGGATTAAATTGTTGTATCAGTTTTGCCCAGATCATTCTCCCGGCTCTCATTTTTGCAATTTCCATAAAATGATTCATTCCGATTGCCCAGAAAAAAGAAAGACGCGGGGCAAATTCATCAATAGTCATTCCGGTCGAAAGTCCTGTTCGGATATATTCCAGACCATCTGCCAAAGTATAAGCCAATTCAATATCAGCTGTTGCACCGGCCTCCTGCATATGATATCCTGAAATAGAGATCGAATTGAATTTGGGCATTTTTTTGCTTGTAAATTCAAAAATATCAGCAATAATTTTCATCGATGGAGCAGGCGGGTAAATATAAGTATTACGTACCATAAACTCTTTTAGAATATCATTCTGAATAGTTCCGGAAAGTTTTTCGAGTGCAACTCCTTGCTCTTCTGCTGCAACAATATAAAAAGCCATGATAGGTAAAACAGCACCATTCATGGTCATGGAAACCGACATTTCATCAAGAGGAATCTGGTCAAATAAAACTTTCATGTCTTCGACAGAATCAATGGCAACACCGGCTTTACCAACATCGCCCACAACGCGCTCGTGATCTGAATCGTAACCGCGGTGTGTTGGCAGATCAAAAGCAATGGATAAACCTTTTTGTCCTGCAGCCAGATTTCTTCTGTAAAAAGCATTGCTTTCTTCTGCTGTAGAAAATCCTGCATACTGACGAATTGTCCAAGGGCGTCTCACATACATGGTAGCATACGGTCCGCGTAAATTTGGCGCGTATCCCGCTCCAAAATCAAGAAACTCTAAGTTCTCAAGATCTTTTTCGGAATAAGTTTGCTTTAGTTCAATTCCTTCGGCAGTTGTGAAGTTGTCCGTTACAGGTTCAGAGTTATGCGTCAGTTTGTCTGACGTTTTACTCTTTACATCTAACTTTATATGTGTAAGGTCTTTTCTCAATTTTAAAATTATTTCTTAGAATAGGTTCGATTCGTTTTCAATTTCTTTAAGCTTTTTAATTTTCTTCTCGTTTTAAATACTTAGTTAAGTAAAGAAAAATTGCAAATACTAAAGCAAATATTAATGGCAGAATTTTCATTTCTGTTTTATATTATGACTTGATCCACCTATGATCATCCACATAAAAAGAGATAATAAAATTAAAATCACCAAAATAATTCTTGTAATAATTTGAAGTGTTTTCATTATGTATTTAATTATTTCTCTTCAGATTCTAAACGTTCCTGTTCCAGTTTCTCGGCTAATCTTTTTTCTATTATTGGGGTAATTAATGTTTTTCGTGGTTTGATTTTAACAAAAGGAAACAATTCTAAATCATGTTTCATTTTGTCTTCTTTGTTTGGATACTTGTTTGTTCCCAATAAAACTTCTTTTTTGGAATCAAATAATTCCTGCTCTTTATTGGCACTTTCCTGAATTTTCTTTTTGATTGTTCCGTCATTTAAAAGCTTCAGAAAACCTCCATTTGCTTCAATATCTTTAAATAATGCCAGACTTTTTTCTGCCAATTGCACCGTCAGGCTTTCAATGTAATAACTTCCATCAGCTGGATTGTTTACTTTATCAAAATAACTTTCGTGCTTTAAAACCAATAATTGGTTTCTGGCAATTCGGTCACCAAATTCATTGTCTTTGTGATATAAAGAATCGTAAGGCAAATTGGCAACGGCATCTGCACCGCCAAGAATAGCAGACATACATTCCGTAGTAGTACGAAGCATGTTTACATTATAATCATAAATGGTTTTATTGCGTTTTGTTGGAGTAGCCAATAAATGACATTCTAAATCAGGATTATATTCGGCAGCAATTAATTTGAAAAGCATTCGTAAAGCACGAAGTTTGGCAATTTCAAAAAAATAATTAGTTCCAACCGAAACCTGAAAGACAATTTGTTTTGAAATATTTGGTAAACGGTTTAGATATTCATTTGCATGCGCTAAACTATAGGCAATCTGTTGTGTAATATTGGCACCTGCGTTTTGATATAAACCTAAATCTATACTTACTAAAGACAGGTTTTTAGTAGATTTTGAAAGTATTTCAAGAGTTTCAAAATTATTTTTATCTGAAGTCGTAAACCAGTTTCCTTCTCTGGCAAAATAACCAATCGGATCCAGATTGCAATAAAAAGTTGCGTTTTTTTGTATTGAAATGGAGTCTAATAACTTTACGAAATCGATTGAAATAAATGTCAAATAAAAGTAAACGACTCTGTTTTCTAAAGGAAGATTTTTTAATAATTTTTCAACATCTGTTTTTTCGTTTTCAATAGTAAAACGAAGACTTTCAGCACCTCTTTCAATAGTATTTAGAGCTCTTTGAACAGATTTGTCTATATCATAAACAAAAATGTTCTGACAGATTTTGAAATCAGCGGCTTTAGTTTCTACAGAAGCAGCTTTTGAGAATTCATCTCTATGGTAAAAAGGCTTCACCTGAATATCTTCAGGAGAATTCCAGATCACAGTTTCGTTATAATCAGCTCCATCCAGTTCAAACTGAATTTTTTGTTTCCATTGTTTGGACGAAACCGGGTTAAAATCGTCGAATAGGGTAGTAGACATTTGTTGCTTTTTCTGTTTATTCGTTAGTGTCCTCGATGGTATCGCCTTCAAATTTAATGATGTATATGTCTTCGCTGTCTTTTTTCATAAAATACTTCTCGCGCGCATATTTTTCAATTTGTTCAGGGTTTTTAAGTTGTTTAATCTGTTCCTGATCTTTTTTAATTTCTTCCTGGTAATATTTTTTATTATCCTGAAGTTCATTAATCTGATTATCTAAAAAGCGATGATCAAAATAAGAGTAATTGTCTAAAAATAACATCCACACTACAAAAAACAGTAAAACCCAGACATATTTATTGCCAAGGAATTTGAACCAGGATTTGTCTTTGTACGGATTTTTCATTTTAGCTTTCATTTTTTAATTCCAATACCCTTTATCAAAAGGATATTGGAGCGGGAGTTCTCTTTATTTTTATGGAATAAATTTACAATAAAAATTATGAAATTCGCTGATTAATTACAGCACGAACAACATCGATAGCTACAGTATTGTATTTGTCGTTTGGTATAATGATGTCTGCAAAAGCCTTTGAAGGTTCTATAAATTGCTCATGCATAGGTTTTAAGGTGCTTTGGTAACGGTTTAAAACCTCGTCGATATCACGACCGCGTTCTGAAATATCTCTTTTTAAACGACGGATTAATCTTTCGTCAGAATCGGCATGAACGAAAATTTTAATATCAAAAAGCTCACGTAATTCAGGATTTGTCAAAATTAAAATCCCTTCAACGATCATCACTTTTCTAGGATGTGTAGAAACCGTATCATCTGTTCTGTTGTGTTGTATAAAAGAATATACAGGCTGGTCTATTGTTTCTCCGGCTTTTAAAGCTTTTAAATGTTTTACCAGCAATTCAAAATCAATAGCACGCGGGTGATCAAAATTAATTAATGCTCTCTCGTCAAATGATAAATTATCGGTTTGCTTATAGTATGAATCCTGAGAAATTACACCAACTTCCGTATCCGGTAATTCATTCATGATTTGGTGTACTACCGTTGTTTTTCCACTTCCTGTTCCTCCTGCAATTCCAATAATGAGCATAAAATTGATGTTATGTATTTGTTCGGCAAAAATAATAATTTAAGTGGATTGCTAAACATATAATATAATTTAACCATATAAGTAATGTAAGTAAAATTAAGCAAGCAGATGTTTAAACAAAACGTTACTTAACTGAAATTATATTACTTATATGGTTAAAAGGTTGTTTATTTTATTTGTAAAAGATAAAAAAATCCCGATAGCAATGCCATCGGGATTTAGTGCAATCAGTATAGTTTATAAAAAGTATTCTGAATTTAGTAAGCACATTTTAATTATTTATTCTTTTTTGCTTTTATCATCATCTCAAGCTGATCCCAAAGTTCTT
Source organism: Flavobacterium sp. HTF (assembly GCF_003105115.1). Taxonomy (GTDB): domain Bacteria; phylum Bacteroidota; class Bacteroidia; order Flavobacteriales; family Flavobacteriaceae; genus Flavobacterium. Next base: position 6,061 of record NZ_QETH01000122.1, read on the forward strand.
CAGGAATTGCTTCAAGTAAATTGAATTGTCCTGCGCCTTTCAGCCATTCACCTCCATCAATCGTGATAACATCACCGTTTACATAAGCAGAAAAATCAGAAACAAGATAAGCGGCCAGATTAGCCAATTCCTGGTGATCACCTACACGTTTCAACGGCACTTTTTTAGCCATATCAAACTTTTCGGCTAAATCACCCGGCAATAACCTGTCCCATGCGCCTTTAGTAGGAAATGGTCCCGGTGCAATAGCATTAGAACGAATTCCGTATTTAGCCCATTCTACAGCAAGACTTCTTGTCATAGCCAAAACTCCGGCTTTTGCCGTAGCACTTGGTACTACATAAGCAGAACCTGTCCAGGCATAAGTAGTGACAATATTTAAAATTGTTGCTGATGTTTGTTTACTGTCGATCCAGTGTTTTCCAAAAGCCAGCGTACAGTTTTTAGAACCTTTAAGTACAATATCTATAACAGTATCAAATGCATTTGCAGATAATCTTTCAGTTGGCGAAATGAAATTCCCGGCAGCATTGTTCAAAAGAACATCTACTTTGCCAAAAGCCTTCAAAACTTCCTGAAGCATATTTTCTACTTCCTCGTAATGACGAACATCGCATTGAAGCGGTAAACATTTTCCGCCAGTTTCACTTTCCAGTTCGGTTGCAGTAGTTTTAAGCTTTTCTAAATCTCTCGAAGTAATCGCTACCTGAGCTCCCAATTCTAAGAAATATTTGGTCATAGCTTTTCCTAAACCACTTCCGCCTCCTGTAACGACAATAACTTTGCCTTTTAAAGCGTCGTCACGTAACATTTTATCTGTATAGCTCATACTTTTCTTTTTTACAATATTAGTTAAATAAAATAGGATGCATGCATAATAATGTTATAAAATTTTGAAAAAAATTATATGTTACATAATTTTTTGGCAGCAGACTCTAAAGTTATATCATCTTTGGCAAAGCAAAAACGTATTAAATTCTGGTCTTTGTGATCGGAGTAAAAGGTTGAAATAGGAATTGCGGCAACACCATGTTCTGTAATTAATTTTTTGCAGAATGTCACATCATCTTCGGTTGAAATATTGGAATAGGAAGCAACCTGAAAATAAGTTCCTTCGCATGGTTTTAACTTAAACCGGCTGTTTTGTAGTAGTTTCTGGAAATAATCTCGTTTTTCCTGATAGAATTTTCCAAGTAAGTTAACATTAACAACATCTAAATATTCGCTGATCGCAAATTGTGAAATGCTATTAACACTGAAAACCAAAAACTGATGCACCTTTTTGATTTCTTTCATTAAATGTTCTGGTGCAACTGTGTACCCAATTTTCCAGCCAGTAATATGGAATGATTTCCCAAAAGAAGAAACCATAACACATCTGTCTAAAAGAAAATCTTTGGTGTGGGCCGAAATATGTTTTTCTTCAAAAGTAATGTATTCATAAACTTCATCAGATAAAACGATTAGGTCAGGATATTTTGAAAGTATTTTTTCTAATTGAATAAAATCGGCTTCATTTAATATTTTCCCTGTTGGATTATGCGGATTATTAATGATAATCATTCGGCTTTTCTCCGAACAGGCTTTTCCGATTGTTTCCCAATTTGGCGTATAATCGTCGTTTAGCGCCACACGGACAGGTTTTGCATTACATAATAAAACAGGAGATTCATAAGAATCATAACTCGGATCCAGAATGATTACTTCATCACCGGTTTTTACCAAAGCTAAAATAGTGGTAAAAATTCCCTGCGTTGCGCCAGCAGTAACCAAAAGTTCTAAATCAGGATTGATTGTTCTGTTATACGAATCCTGAATGAGCTTTGCAATTTTATTCATCAATGGCGGAAAACCTGCCATTGGTGTATATTGATGCACGTTTTCCTTTGCTAATCGGGCTATAATATCCGTTAATCTTTCATCAACAGGAAAATTTGGAAATCCCTGCGAAAGATTGATCGCATTGTATTCGGCTGCCATTTTTGACATTACCGTAAAAATGCTCGTGGTTACATTTGGGAGTTTACTCATGATAAGGTTTGATTAGCGGAAAACTTGTGAGAAAGTTTTAGGATATTAATTTATTACTATAGGAATAGCATAAAATACTCTCACTTCTTTGCCTTTTAGTTTTCCGGGATTCCATTTTGGACATAGTTTTAAAACCCTAAGAGCTTCATCGCCTGTGCCAAAACCAATGTCTTTTAGTATTTTTACATCAGCTAATGAGCCATCTTTTTCAATAGTAAAAGAAGCAAAGACTTTTCCTTTAACAAAAACAGGTTTTTCTTTTGGGATCCTGTAATTTTGAGCAATGAATTTATAAAACTCATTCATTCCTCCTGGGAATTGAGGTGTAACATCTATTCCTGCCGTATTGTAAACTTTGTTTTCTTCAGAAATTATTGCTGCTGGTGGATCTACCGTAAGAATTTCAGCCTTTTCTGTTTCAGGAGATACAGCTTGAGAAAATGTGTTTTGCACAAAGCAAATTAAAGCCGGAATTAAAAACTTTTTCATTTGGAACTTTTACATTTTATGAATAATAAAAATCGTTGGTCTGTTATGTAAATCAACTTTAAGTTTTTTCCAGTCAGAAACCCGCATTGTTTTAATAAATTCTGTTGGTAATGTAATGTCAGTTGCAATGCAAAGATGTGTTGACGGATTAAGGATCTGTAAAATATCTTCAACTAGTTTATTGTTTCTATAAGGCGTTTCTATAAAAAGCTGAGATTGATTTTTATCCTGAGATAATTTTTCAAAATATTTTAATGCCGTTTTTTTTTCGTCTTTATCAATTGGTAAATATCCATTAAAAGTAAAACTTTGCCCGTTCATACCAGAAGCCATCATAGCCAATAGGATAGAAGAAGGGCCAACCAAAGGAATAACCTGTATTCCTTTTTCGTGTGCCAGTTTTACAATCACGGCACCGGGATCAGCAACTCCGGGACAGCCGGCTTCGCTCATTAAACCCATATTTTTTCCTTCTAACAAAGGTTTTATAAACTCTAAATGTTCGCTTGGTTCAGTGCGTTTGTTAAGAGTAAAAAGAACCAGTTCTGATTGTTTTTTTTCAGGATAGACTGCCTTTATTGATTTTCTGGCCGTTTTGTCATTCTCAACAATATAATAATCTATAAGTTCGATACTTCTTTTTACAGTTTGAGGTAAAACATCCATCGGATCGCTTTCGCCCATTGTAGTTGGAATTAAATATAGTTTTCCGGGAAGTTTCATCTGTGTAATTTTTTTAAATTAAAAAATTCAATTATTTCCTATTTCTGAAACAATTGAATTTAAATTATGCGTGTTTTTTGATAAGTTTATCTGCAATCAGATCCGTTACTTCGTCGAGCATTTGATAGACATCGTCAAATCCATTTATTGTGCCGTAATAAGGATCTGGTACATCGACATTTTCGTCCGGAAATAAATCGTTTAAAATAAGGCTGACTTTTGCTTTGTGTTCAGGGGTTTTTGCCAGATGAACGACATCACGGAAATTAGAATTATCCATCACAAAAATATAATCAAATTCTTCAAAATCAGAAGTTTTGAATTGTCTCCCTTTTTGACTGCTAATATTTATACCGTTTTTTCTGGCCGTTTCTATAGAGCGTTTGTCCGGACAATGTCCAACATGCCAGGAACCAGTACCTGCCGAATCAACTAAGAATTTATCCTGAGGTAATTTTGATGCCATGATACCTTCGGCTAAAGGAGATCTGCAAATATTTCCCAGACAAACCATTAAAATTTTTACTGGCATGATTCGCGTTTATAGCGTTAGTTTTTTGTTGATGTCTTCGACAAATTTTTTGAATTGTTTGTCTGTAGAAACTAAATTGTCAACTGTTTTACAAGCGTGTAGTACAGTAGCGTGATCACGGTCTCCAATTTGTGAACCAATATTTGCTAAAGAAGCTTTTGTGAATTTTTTCGCAAAAAACATAGCTAGTTGTCTTGCCTGTACAACGTGCCTTTTTCTTGTTTTAGACTGAAGTGTTTCAATATCAAGCTGGAAATAATCTGAAACGATTTTTTGAATATAATCGATAGAGATTTCTCTCTTGACATTTTTAACAAATTTCTCTACAACACTTTTTGCCAGCTCAATAGTTACTTCTTTTTTATTGAAAGAAGACTGGGCAATTAAGGAAATAATTGCGCCTTCAAGTTCCCTTACATTTGATTTAATGTTGCGGGCAACATATTCTAAAATATCTTCCGGCATATCCACACCATCACGATATAAAATGTTTTTCAAAATTGAAATACGGGTTTCATAATCAGGCTGGTGCAATTCTGCAGATAATCCCCATTTAAAACGGGATAATAAACGCTGCTCAATATCCTGCATGTCTACAGGAGCTTTATCAGAGGTTAAAATTACCTGTTTTCCGTTTTGGTGCAAATAGTTGAAAATATGGAAAAATACGTCTTGAGTACCTGATTTTCCAGATAAGAACTGAACGTCATCAATAATCAATACGTCGATTAACTGGTAAAAATGAATGAAATCATTACGATTATTCTTTTTTACAGAATCAATATATTGTTGTGTGAAAATTTCGGCAGAAATATATAAAACCGTCTTTTCAGGGTATTTATCTTTTACTTCTACACCTATAGCGTGTGCTAAGTGTGTTTTTCCTAAACCAACTCCTCCAAAAATCAATAACGGATTAAAAGAAGTTCCTCCTGGTTTGTTGGCAACAGCCATACCGGCCGAACGAGCCAAACGGTTAGAATCTCCTTCAAGGAAATTATCAAAACTGTAATTGGCATTTAACTGCGATTCAATTTTTAAATTTCTGATTCCCGGAATTACAAACGGATTTTTAAGTTCAGGATTTAGGTTTTTAAATGGAGCATCAACCTCTTGCGGTTTCATTGGCACTCTGTTGGAACTTGGCAGCTGTTCGGTAAACGGCTGTTTATTACCATAAGTGTTTTCCATTTTAATTTTATAGAGTAACTTTGCGTTTTTTCCCAGTTCTTTGGTAAGCGCAACTTTTAATAATTTTACGTAATGCTCTTCGAGCCATTCGTAGAAAAATTTACTTGGTACTTGAATATATAACGCGTTATCGGTTAGCTCAACTGACTTGATTGGTTCAAACCAAGTTTTGTATGCTTGATCTTGAATATTGTCTTTTAT
>NZ_QETH01000123.1 GCF_003105115.1 Flavobacterium sp. HTF
CAAATACAATTCCAAAGCTCTCAATGATGCCTTTAGTTGCTTTTTTGTCAAGATATTTAATTTCAATGGTATTCTCAACAATATAGGCTGTTGGGATATAGGTGTTCAGATTTTTTTCAAAACTGATGTCAAAACAGAACTGAAATGATTTTGTAGGTTCCAAGTGCAGGGATTTGGTTTGGTTGTAATTTGGGAAGCTGTCTAAAAATAAAAAGTTTTCAAAATTACAATAATTTGAAAACTTTTTAAATGAACTTATATCACTTATATGGTGAAAAAAGGAATTCGTTTAGTTTTCCTGTTTGAAGCAAAGCGGAATAATTTCGCCTTTTGCCAAACAATATTTCTCAACCAGCTCCGGTGTAATTTTATTGGTATAATCTTCTTCGATTACGATAAAGCCAATGCTGCGCAATTTGTCAAAATAATCACGGCCGTAAACACGTACATGATCGTATTGTCCAAATATCCTGGCGCGCTCTTTTTGATCTGTGATCGTGTCATCTGCAAAGGTAACTTCTCTTGATAAATCCTGAGGAATCTGAAGAATAGCCATTCCACCCGGTTTTAAAACACGAAACAATTCCTGCATCGCTTTTGTATCATCCGGAATATGTTCTAATACGTGATTACATAAAATCACATCATATTCATTGTCCTTAAAAGGTAAATTACAGATATCTGCTTTTACATCTGCCAAAGGAGAAAGTAAATCTGTAGTGGTATAATCAAGGTTTTTCTGCTTACGGAATCTTTTATAAAAAGCTTGTTCCGGAGCAAAATGCAGTACTTTTTTAGGGGCTGTAAAAAAATCAGTCTGATCATTTAGATACAACCAAAGCAAACGATGTCTCTCTAACGAAAGTGTACTTGGCGAAAGCACATTGTTACGTTGTTTTCCGTACCCGTACGGTAAAAAAGATCTGAAACTTTTCCCGTCAATCGGGTCAGTATATTTATTTCCTTTTAATGAAAGAGCTAAAATCGGACGCGCCACATAACTCAAACGAATTAATAATGGGCGTGGGATTGTATTAAGTACTAATTTAAAAAGTTTTTTCACAGTTAAATAAATTTGAACACGAATTTCACAAATTGGCACGGATTAATGTTGTGCTGAAATTTCACGAACTTTTGATTTGGGTTAAAGTATTATTCTTTTGTATTTAAGGCTGTCTTCTCCAAAATTGACTAATAAGCCAAGTTTGTTTTTTGAAGCAGCTAAATAATTTAATGTCTGCTTGATTTCACTTGTGGTTAATGTTGCAATTGCTTTGAGTTCTAGAATGATTTCATCAAATACAACAAAATCTGCAAAATAATAACTCGGTAATATAATCTCTTTGTACGCAATATTATATCTTAATTCTCGATTATAGGGAATCTCGTTTCGTTGAAACTCATATTCTAAAGCATCTCCATAAACCTTTCACTATGTCCTTTTCCTAAAATTTTGAGGACTTCCATACAAATCCCAATAATTCTATAGGACTCTTCTCTTAAATATAATTCACTCATTATTTTTATTTCGTTTTAGTGTAATTTTTACCACAACACTAATCCGTGATAATTCGTGAAATTAGTGTTATAAAATAAGTGGTACTTGTCTGAATTCATCTTCTTCATTGCTTTCGATGCCTAAAGCTTTGTAGATGTATTGAAAAGTCGATAATAATTCTGGTTTGCCGTCCACTAAAGCCACATCGTGCTCGAAATGTGCACTTGGTTTTCCGTCAGCGGTCAAAATTGTCCAGCCATCTTTAAGCTGTTTGATGTTTCTTGTCCCCATATTGATCATTGGCTCAATAGCCACAACCATTCCTTCAACAAAAAGTTTTCCGCGTCCGCGTTTTCCGTAGTTTGGCATTTCAGGTTCTTCGTGCATTTTTTGCCCGACACCATGTCCTACCAATTCACGAACCACTCCGTAACCGTGAGCTTCTGTATATTTTTGAATCGCATTTCCGACATCTTCCACACGATTTCCTGCTTTAAATTCTCTGATTCCTACGTAAAGAGATTCTTTAGTTACCTGTAAAAGTTTTTTAACTTCGGGAGCAACTTCTCCAATCTCAAAACTGTAAGCATGATCTCCATGGTAGCCATTTTTAAAAGCGCCACAATCTACAGAGATAACATCACCACTTTTAAGAGGAACATTATTTGGAATACCATGAACAACCTGAGCATTTGGGCTCATACAAAGCGAATTCGGGAAATCGTACAATCCAAGAAAACTTGGGACTGCACCGTGATCACGAATGAATTCTTCGGCTAATTTGTCAAGATATAATGTAGTAACTCCTTCTTTAATTTCAGAAGCAATCATTCCTAATGTTTTTGATACGATCAAAGCACTTTCGCGCATTAATTCGATTTCCTCTCTAGTTTTTTGGATAATCATATTTTTTCCATTTTCAGTTCGCAAAAGTACAATTTTATATTATTTTTTTAGCCACGAATTTTACGAATTTACATGAATTGTATTGTGTGAATAATTCTATTAAATTATAATTAGTGCAAATTCATAAAATTCATGGCAAACTCTTTTAATTTAATATCTCAGAAAAAAGCCATAAATTAGTAGTAAAAACATATTTGATATGGAAACTATTTCAGAACAGGATATCTCCAAAGTAAAGGCTTTAAGGAAAATGAAGAGAAATGCTTTGGCACTTTTGGGTGTTGCGGTTCTTTTGTTTATAATTGCCATTTACTTTAAAATTCCAATGTTACAGGCTTTTAGTGAGGCGGCAATGGTTGGCGGAATTGCCGATTGGTTTGCTGTAGTGGCACTTTTTCGTCACCCGTTAGGAATTCCGATTTGGCATACAGCCATTATTCCGATAAAAAAAAATGAGATTGGCGAAAACCTCGGAAACTTTGTATCAGAAGAATTCCTGAACCGGGAAAAACTCGAAATCAAATTGGAAGAATTCAGCTTTGCCACAAAAGCCTCAGACTGGCTGGCAGAACAAACGAATGCGGATAAAATTGCCAGTGTAGTTACAGTAAACATTATTCCGGGGGTTTTAAAAACAATAAAAGACGAAGATATAAAGAGATTTATTCAGGTTCAGTTTGCAGAAAAACTGGAATCAATAAATTTTGGAAATTGGGTAGCACTGGCTTTAGAGCCTTTGCAAAAAGGAACTGTAAAAGATCAGTTGCTGACGAATCTTTTAGAAGTAATGAGCAGCGAATTAAGTAATAATAAGGATTTAATCCGCAAGAAAGTAAAAGCTTCAACACCTTTTCTGAGTTTCGGTTTAGCGGATAAAAGTATTTCAGAAGGAATTTTTAACGGGCTTCAGGAATTTCTGGATGAAGCCAAAAAACCGGAAAGCGAAATAAGAATAAAAATAGATGAATATATTTTTAATTTTCTTGATAAAGTAAAAAACTCAGAGGAAATGAGAGTCAAAATTAATAATATGATTCTTGATTTTGTGGGTAAAAAAGAGGTTCAGGATTATATAAATGGCATCTGGGACGAAATAAAATTATCGATAACCAATGACCTGGAAAAAGGTGATGAATCTTCTATTAAAAAAAGTGTGTCGAATTTAATTCAGCTTTTTGGAAATGGGCTCAAAGAAGACACTGTGATGGTTGACAAAATCAATAATTTTATTAAAAACGATTTGCTGTCAGTACTTTTAAACAATAAAAAAGTAATTGGAGACTTAATATCCTCAACAGTAAAAAGCTGGGACGGGAAAGAAGTTTCTGAAAAATTAGAACTGGAAATCGGAAAAGATCTGCAGTACATCAGAATAAACGGAACTCTGGTAGGAGGACTGATCGGACTTGTAATTTACGGTGTTGAGCAACTGTATCATTATTTTATTATTTGATAAAACATACAAATATCTTAAAACAAAAAAGAGACAAATTTTTATAATTTGTCTCTTTTTTTTATGTGAATATGTTTTCTATAAAAGCGAGTGGCAGGTCATTGCTGATGGCTGCTGAACGCCCATTAATTCTAAAATAGTAGGAGCAATATCTCCTAATACACCATCATTAATGTTTTTCAGGTTTTTATCAACCAAAATAATAGGCACCGGATTTGTTGTGTGTGCCGTATTTGGGCTTCCGTCAGGATTAATCATTGTTTCGCAATTTCCGTGATCGGCAATTACAATCGTAGTATAATCATTTGCAAGGGCTGCTTCAATAACTCCTTTTGCGCAGGCATCAACAGCCTCACAAGCCAGGATTGCAGCGCTCATGATTCCGGTATGTCCAACCATGTCGCCATTTGCAAAGTTTAAACAAACGAAATCAACTTCGCCTTTGTTTAATTCAGGAATTAAAGCATCTCTTAGTTCATAAGCACTCATTTCCGGTTGTAAATCATAAGTAGCTACTTTAGGAGAATTTCTCAAAATTCTTGATTCACCTTCAAAAGGAGTTTCTCTTCCGCCTGAAAAGAAGAATGTTACGTGAGGATATTTTTCAGTTTCAGCGATACGAATTTGTTTCTTTCCTGCTTTCTCTAAAACTTCACCAAGAGTTTCTGTAATATTATCTTTATTATAAACCACTTTTACGTTTTGATACGTTTCATCGTAGTTGGTAAGCGTTACATAATACAGGTTTAGTTTGTGCATATTCTGCTCGTGGAAATCCTGTTGCGAAAGTGCTTCTGTAAGTTCACGTCCTCTGTCTGTTCTGAAATTGAAGAAAATAACCACATCACCTTCTATAATAGTTGCTAATGGTTTTTCTTCTTCATCCACCATGACAATTGGTTCGATAAACTCATCGGTAATATGATTTTCATAACTGGTAAGGATACTTGCAACTGCATTATGAGAAGGAGTTCCTGTTGCGTTTACAACCAAATCATACGCTAATTTTACTCTCTCCCAGCGTCTGTCACGGTCCATTGAATAGTAACGGCCGATAATGGAAGCAATTTTTACAGGAGTATCTTTAATATATTCTTCAAGATCATGAATGTATTTTGCACCTGATTTTGGGTCAACATCACGACCGTCTGTAAAGGCATGAACAAAAACTTTGTCTAAACCATATTCCTGTGAAGCATCAATTAATCCACGTAAATGTGAAGTGTGTGAGTGAACTCCTCCATCAGAAACCAGACCTAAAAAGTGTACTTTTTTATTATTTTCCTTAGCATATTTAAAAGCATCAACAAGAACCTGCTCTTTGGCAAGTGTTTTATGTGCTACGGCTAAATTTATTTTGGCTAAATCCTGATAAACGATTCTTCCGGCACCAAGGTTCATGTGACCAACTTCACTGTTTCCCATCTGACCTTCCGGTAAACCTACGTTTAAACCATCGGTTCTAAGTTGTGCACTAGGATAATTTTGGTAAAGACTGTTTATAAAAGGAACATTTGCATTGTCTATTGCAGATATTTTAGGGTCAGGAGATTTTCCCCAACCGTCTAAAATCATAAGGATTACTTTCTTGTTCATTATTTTTTTGTTTTCTACAAAGATAAAGCATTTATAAAATGTGCAAGTCAGCGATATTACATTTATATTTAATAAACTGAACGGTATTGAAAAATAATAATTTAATTATTTAAGTCTTTATTTTTTAAAATTAATTCACACTAAGCTCTTTTTCTGGCTTTATTTCTGAGGGCATTATAATCTATAAAATATTTTACGCTAATTGAAAAAATGTGTTTTAAGGAATCATTTGTAAGCAAACCGGTTACACTATGTTTAAAATCTTTGTCGATAATACGCTCAAAATTAGAAGCATTATTTCTGTATAATGCAGAAAGCTGGCTTCCGGGAGCAAACCACCATGAATAGGATAAGTCTGCGTTCCAGGAATAAAAACTTGAATTTTTGTTTTCAGTATATTCAGTATAAGGCACTAAAATGCCGTCAGGTTCAAGTTCGAGTATGTTTTTATTTTCGGCAGAAGACCAATATTGACGAACAGCCAGATTCAACGTCATCGCACTGTTAATGGCATATTTTCCGGCTAATGTATTGGCATATGTTGTGACATCGCGATTAGCAAAAACAATTTTGTCAGGAGTATTTTCATTATCATCATTATCATAACTGTCAATGTACCCTTTGTTATTGTTTTTCTTTAAAAGGCTGAAAGTGTAAGTCAGCAGAAGTTTATCATTAAAACGATACCTTGGCCCAACATCCACGCCAAATGCCGCTCTTCCCGGTTCATCGGCCACAGAAAGTGTAGGGTTTAAATCTAAAGCAAATTTGTAATTATAATTGGTCGATATACTTCCCCAGAAATCAAATTTTCGCGGAATAGTTACATATCGGTTATCAGTCCTTGGCTCATAATAATCATACATTTCTACCGGGAAAACAGTTATCCCCATTCCGTAATAATTATTTTTAACGGTAGTAAGGTTCAGGTTTGCATTTATATTGAATTCCTGAACTTTCCCCGAATCCTTATTGTATTCACTATACATATTATAGTTAATCCTGAATGTATTGAAAAGTTTAGTTGGATTTAGAATTCTGTAATTGGCATTTCCATAAAAATTGTAATAATTTTTATAAAAATTGATTCCCAGGTCATTAGGGTCAAAATCTTTGGTTACAAAATCAGATCCCAGACTGTAACGATAATTTCCGCTGGTTTCTGCAAAAGTTATAGTAGAATAAAAACCATTTTTGTCTTCAGTATCATTTATGGTACTATATTTTACATTTCCGTATAGATTATAAGTGTTTGCTTTTGTGTTTAGATCCCATGCCAGACCGGTAACATTCGAATCCCTGTAGTGACCGTTTCGGCTCACATTGGTATTGATCAGAGAGACAGATGAATTTTTGCGAAAACGCTGATCCAAAACCAAAACATTATAATTTGTTAACGGCTCAACAATCTCACGTCGCGTTTCGCCTGTTATAGTATCTTTTATGGTTCCAAAAGTTTTTTCGGTCACCGCATTCAAAATCCCGACACCAAGCCCTTTTTTTGTTCTTCCGGAGATTTTTAATGCATTTATAAGATTTACACTCTGCGGACTTTCTATTTCCTCGTTATCATTCAAATCCGGTTCAACAGACGGAGTACCGCCAATTCTTCGCGAATAAAACATATTACCTTTATTAAATAAATCTGTTCCTTCTGTAAAAAAAGCCCTGTTTTCATTAAACTGCTGCTCAAAAGGACCAAGATTCAAAATCTGGTCATCATACTTGGCCTGTCCAAAATCCGGTATTAAAATCGCATCCAGTGTAAAAGCATCATTAATACCATATTTGATATCCATTCCGCCCTTCATCGTGCCGTAGGTTTTTTGGCCGTCAGCAGCATTTAAATAATAAGAAGCATACGGCATAAAAAACAATCGGGTAGGAGGTTTATGTTTTCAATTCCTGTCAAATCTCCATTTTGTTGTGTAAAGGTGCCAATTTTTGTATCAATTAAACTCCAGGTATATTTTTTTCTTTCGCGTTTGATTTCCCTGAAAAAATTAATTCCCCAGGTTTGTTTGTTTTCTGCAGAGAAACGCAAAGCTGCATATGGAATTTTCATTTCTACAATCCAGCCTTTGTCAGTCATCGCAGCTTTACTGATCCATATCGCATCCCATGAATAGTCCTCGCCAATAGCATCTGTCATGATACAGTCTCCCTGTACATCCGCAGCCGAGACGAAAAACTCAAAATTTTGCTGGCCGTCATTAAAGCCATTTATAAAAACACCAAAAATATCGGCAGTTCCAAAATTGTCCCTTTGTGAGATCTCCTTCAAAATTTTGGCTGGCTCATCATCATACATCATCGCGCCAATATAAATAGCGTCATTATTATATAAAACCTTAATTTCTGTTTTTCTCGATTCCGGAATTGGTTTTCCGTTATCAGGTTCAAACATAACAAAGTCCGAGGCTATTGGTGCAGTATCCCATGCCTGTTCGTCCAGTTTCCCATCAATAGCTATATTTTGAGAAATAGATTGTGCCTGTAAAGTTTTCTTTTGGGCAAAAGTCCAGAAAGAGGATAATAAAAGAGTAAAAAAAACTATTTTCTTCATGATTTTTAAAAACATACTTTTTCCTAAAAAGTATTTTCTGTGTATATAGACACCCTTTTTTTCTAATTGTTACACATTAATATAATAATAAACACCTGGTGAGATTTATATAATTCCCATATTAAGTTATAAGTATTTCATATCGGATATTTTTTTTGTAAGTAAATATGTAGTAAAATTAGTTAATTTACGAATTTATCCTAATTTTTTCCTTCCAAATTGTTAAAGTTTAAACAAAAATGCACTGATTTACAATGATTTATTTTGTCTGCTGTCTTTTTTTTATACTTTTGTCAAGCCCAAATTTATTATTAACCTAAAGAAATTCAATGATTTACAAAATTTATCCACTTGTGGTGTTTTTGCTATTGTCTTTTGGTAAAGATTCAAAAAACACAACCGAATTAAAAACAGCAACTACAAAAAGTATTGCTAAAGTAGAAAAAGTTGCAATTGATGTTAAAATTGAAAACACATACAATGCACTAAAATCAAACAATTTTGCTTTACCCGAACTTAAAATCTTTTCTGAAGCATTAAAAGGTTTTTACCTGTTGAAAGAAAGAGGAGCTATTCAAAAAGACATTTTAACTCTGATTGATTTTAGTTTATCATCAAATACCAAACGTCTTTGGGTAATTGATTTATCATCTAACACTATTTTGTTTCAGTCCCTTGTGGCGCACGGAAGAAATACCGGAGAAGAATTTGCATCAGCATTTTCAAACTCAAATTCATCTTTCAAAAGCAGCTTAGGGTTTTATGCTACAGGCGAAATCTATCAGGGAAAACACGGAGCTTCATTACGTTTAGATGGTTTAGAAAGAGGTGTTAATGACAATGCCCGCGAAAGAGGAGTTGTTGTTCATGGTGCAGATTACGTTTCAGAATCTTTTATCAGAAATCATAAAAGATTAGGAAGAAGCCAGGGCTGTCCGGCTCTTCCTGTTGAACTTACAAATGAAATAATTCAGACGATTAAAAATAAATCGTGTTTGTATATCTATCATCCGTCAAGAAGTTTTGCGATGGAAGAAAAACTATTCTCTTAGTTTAGCATACAAATCTGAATCAAGATTATAAATATCAGCTCTGAAAATGAGCTGATTTTTTTTGCTCCATGCTGTCCAGTACCACTGATACAAAGCGTACTTCTTATTAATTTTTACGTAAGTTGTTTTTTTGGAAGCAATAATCGTGTCAATTTTATCTTTCGTATAGCTTTCAGAATCATCCAGAATGTGCTCAGCTACTTCTAATGGATTTTCAATACGAACGCAACCGGAACTCAGTGAGCGGTTATTTCTTCCAAAATAATTTCTATGATTGGTATCGTGCAGGTAAACGCTGTGATGATTGGGGAACATAATTTTCATTAAGCCCAAAGAATTGTTGTAGCCCGGACTTTGCACATAGCGATACTTTCCCGGGTTGTTTTCGTTCCATGCTTTCGGGTCCACAACTTTTCCGGCAGAATCATAAATAGTGATGTTTTTCTTGGCCAGATAATTTCGATTGCGTTTCATTGCCGGCACAACGTCTTCTTTTAATATCGTAGGCGGAACAGTCCAGGTTGGGTTAAAAACCACGGATCTTAACTTTGAAGTAATGATAGGCGTTCTTCTTTTGCTTGTACCTACGACCACATTTCTAACCAGAGTAGTATCCTGATTTTCAACAACATTTAAGCTATAATCGGGAATATTGATAATGAAATAGCTTTCGGATAATTCATTATTATACCATCTCCAGCGCTCCAGGTTTGCAATAATCTGTTCTTTTCTTTTTTGTTTAGAAAAGTTTAAGGCATTTATTGTTCCTGCGCCAATAACTCCATCGGCAGCAAGACCATGTCTTTCCTGGAATCTTTTAACTGCGTCAAATGTTTTTTGATCGTATTTTTTGGTAAGACTATCGCTTTTTCCGGACATATCTTTCCAGAACAAAAGTCTTTTTTTGATATTGATTAAAGAACTGCTAGTGTCGTTTAAGCTTATTTTTACTTTATCCGGTGATGGTATGTTCCCAATATCAGTATCATCAGGAAAAGTATTGATAATTGTAAGAGCTTCTAATAATTGTTTGTATGGCTCAGCCTTTGACTGGCAATGCTCGGATATGCTGTCTAATTTATTTTCATTAAAAGCTTTTACAAGAACATTGTTGACGTCGAATGTTTTTTCTTCCAAATCCCAGTTAGTGTATAATTTTTTAGGATCCAGTTTTCCTTTATATAAATGCGATAAGTATAATTCAAAATTATAAGTAAGCAAAATGTCATAAGTGGCTAATTCAGAATCTTTTAATTCGCTAATTCGTTTTTCGAATTTTTCTAATGTTGAAGATTTGTAATCGTCAGGATTCAGACCCAGTTCATCTGATTTTTTTAATAAAGACAAAACAAATGTCCTTTTTTTTAGATTTCCCCAGACCGTTTTATTTTCAGATGAATGATAAAATTGTTTAAGAGTTTCACTTTTAAAAGCATTTATTGTAGCTGTGTCAATTTGTACTTTTCTTTCATCGGTAAGAATAATTGCAGGAGGTGTAACTGTTTTTACCGGAGCTTTTGGAGATTCTTTTTTGCAACTAATTAAAATATTTATTATTAACAAAAAGTAAAGTTTCTTCATTTTATATTTCTTTATACATTAAATAATGTTCGCCGACATCTTTTATATCAAAAGCCTCGCCAATAGTTTGGTAATTCAGTTTTTTATAAAAGCCAACGGCAGCTGTTCTGGCATTAAACCATATTAATTTAATCCCTTTTTCAGTGCAGAAATATTCGCAGTGTTTTACAAGAGCTTCACCAAATCCTTTCTTCTGATGCAACT
>NZ_QETH01000124.1 GCF_003105115.1 Flavobacterium sp. HTF
ATTAAAATTAGCAAACATGCTGTTTCGTCTATTACGAATAAACAAACAAAACTAACTCAAAAAATTTCTGATAAAGTAATTGTAGATTCAAAAGACGATTATAAAATGGTAACTGTTTTACCTCAGGAAAAGACAATAGGATTAAAACAAGCTGCGAGTTTTACAGGCGTCTCGACAAGGACAAAAGGGGAACCGCCAATTGCTAATCAAAAACAGACTGCAATGAGAATCAAAACGAAGTCTGCATCAAATGGTTATCCTTTTGTAAGCATTATTGAAAAAGCTAATGGTAAATATGAAGCCGTAGCTTACGTGTACTAATTATATTGTTAAATTTTAAAAGATTACAATTGATGGGAATTTTTTAAGTTTAAAAAAGGCTATCTTTATTATTAATTTAAATTTTAATATCATGTCAAAGAACTTAAATACAGCGGCTGCAATTTTAGCTGCTGCAGCTGCCGGAGCAGCTATTGGAATTTTGTTTGCACCAGATAAAGGATCTAAAACAAGAGCAAAATTAAAAGAAGGAATTGACGATGCGAAGCACAATTTGCAGGATTCGTTTGAAGCCAGTTCTGATGTTCTTAGAGAAAAATTTACAAATGCGACACAAAATCTGGATGGAACATTAAATGATTTATTGTCAAATGTGAGCCATAAAACAGAAGAAGTAATCACTTTTTTAGAATCTAAACTGGCTGATTTAAAAGAGCAAAACGCTAAACTTCAAAAATAATAATTGTTAAGGAAGCACATAATTGTCTTATTTTTATAAGACAGTTTTGTGCTTTTTCATTTTAAAAATTTAATTATGGCTTTTGAAGAGTTAAAAGAAAATACAGAAAAAATTCAGGAACAGACTAAAGTTTACATTGACAGTCATTTAGCGTATTACAAACTTTGGGGTTTTAAAGTAGCAATGAAATCTACTACCTTAATTTTTAAGTTCACTTTAATACTACTATGTTTTAGTATGGTTTTACTTTTTGGATCTTTTGCAGCAGCCTATGCTTTTGGAGATTTATTAGGAAGCAATGCATTGGGATTTTTAGCAGTAGGAGGGATCTATCTTTTGTTTACGATTTTACTTTTTCTGATAAAAGATAAGATTGTGGAAGGGCCAATTCTGGAGAAATTTTCAGAAATATTTTTTAACGACTAAGATTTATGGAAAAGAAAAAATACTCCTCATATGCTGAAATCGACAGAGATTTAGAAATTTTAAAACTGGAAAAAGATATCAATTATCAAAGACTGGTTTTAAGTTTTCAGAAAACGAAAGAAAGCATAACACCACAAAATATTGTAAATGGTTTTGTTTCCTCGTACACAGATTACTTTTCAAATTCTTATGCAAGCATTTTACAATCAGTTTTACCTTATGTGATCGGTTGGTTTATGAATAAAAAAAGAGGCAGTTAAGCCTCTTTTTTATTTTAAAATTATTGTTGAACATCTGGCTGAATATCATCTTCATAACCAGATTGTGGTTGAATCGGTTTATGTTTTTCAACTTTTTTATTGTTCTTTTTCATCATTTCACCAACCTGGTTAGAAGCTGTAAATGAGGCAACCATGTTGTTTAACATGTCACTTCCGGCTTGTGGAGAATTTGGAAGCAAGATTAAATTTGAATTTGCATCAGCTCCAATTGCCTGCAATGTATCATAATGTTGTGTAACTACTATTAGGGCAGAAGCTTCCTGAGAATTAATACCTACATTGTTCAAAACTTCAACACTTTCTACTAAACCTCTAGCAATTTCACGACGCTGGTCTGCGATACCCTGACCTTGTAAACGTTTACTTTCTGCTTCAGCTTTTGCTTTTGCAACGATTCTGATTCTTGAACTTTCAGCTTCAAATTCGGCAGCTGTTTTTTCTCTGTCGGCAGCGTTGATTCTGTTCATTGCATTTTTTACCTGGATATCCGGATCAATATCTGTTACCAAAGTATTGATGATATCATAACCGTAAGTAGTCATTGCTTCATTCAATTCTCTTTTTACTGCAATTGCAATATCATCTTTTCTTTCAAAAACATCATCTAATTTTAGTTTTGGAACTTCAGCACGAACCACGTCAAATACATAAGCGGTAATCTGATCGTGTGGATATTCCAGTTTATAAAAAGCATCATATACTTTTTCCTGTATAACTTTAAACTGAACCGAAACTTTCATTTTGATAAAAACATTGTCTTTGGTTTTTGTTTCGATGATAACATCTAACTGTTGAATTTTTAAATTTACTCGTCCTGCAACTCTGTCAACCAACGGAATTTTTAACTGTAATCCTGAATTTCTAACACTCTGAAATTTCCCAAATCGTTCGATAATTACAGATGATTGTTGTTTTACCGTAAAAAAAGAAGACATGAAAATGAAGAATGCCAGTACTAAAAAGATAATAATTGGTGTACTCATGGTGATATAATTTAGTTTATTTGATTGGGTAAATTACGAAAATTCTTGTGAATTAAAATTTATAAATCATAAAAAAACGCTAAGAACATTTATTAGATGTTTCTTAGCGTTTGTTTTTTTGAACCATTAAGGTATTAAGAAATTAAGATCAAAGCTTTATTAAGATAATTAAGCTTTATGAACTTTTAAACTTTCTTTAATTACCATTGTGAAAAGCTTAATAGACTTAATATCTTAATGGTAAAATATTTTATAATGTTGCAATTGCTTTCTGAATTCTCGAAATAGTTTCTTCTTTTCCGATGATTTCTACAATGTCAAATAGGTGAGGACCTTTCAAAGCCCCAACCAGACTTAGTCTGAAAGGCTGCATCACTTTACCCATTCCGATTTCGTTTTTGGTTAACCAGTCTTTTACGATTGCTTCAATATTTGCTGAATCAAAACCATCAATATATTCGAGTGTTGAAATCAATTCCTGCATTAAAGCCGGTGTTTCTTCTTTCCAGTTTTTGCTTGCTTTTTCATCATAAGATGTTGGAGCCTGGAAAAAGAAATCAGTTAAATCCCAAAATTCAGAAACGAAATGTGCTCTTTCTTTAATCAACGAAACAATTCTTGTAACGTCATATTTAGAAATGTCAACACCTTTTTCTGCTAAAATAGGAGAGAAGCTCTTTGCTAAATCAGCATCATTTTGTTTGATAAGATATTGGTGATTGAACCATTTGTTTTTTTCAGGATCAAATTTTGCTCCGGATTTATGAACACGGTTTAAGTCAAAAGCTTCAACCAATTCTTCTAATGAAAATAATTCCTTATCAGTTCCGTCATTCCATCCTAAAAGAGCAAGAAAATTTATAACTGCTTCCGGAAAAAATCCGTTCTCTCTGTAGCCGGACGAAATACTTTCTTCCGTTTTCCATTCAAGAGGAAACACAGGAAATCCTAATTTATCACCATCTCTTTTTGATAATTTACCATTTCCAACAGGCTTCAAAATCAAAGGTAAATGTGCAAATTCCGGAGCATCCCAACCAAAAGCTCTGTATAATAAAACGTGAAGAGGCATAGATGGCAACCATTCTTCACCACGAATAACATGTGAAGTTTCCATCAAATGGTCATCCACAATATTGGCTAAATGATAAGTTGGCATTCCGTCACTTTTGAATAAAACTTTATCATCAAGTAAACTCGTTTCAAACTTAACATCACCACGTATGATATCTTTTAAATGTAAAGTTTCATCAACCGGAGTTTTAAAACGGATTACATAATGTTCTCCATTTGCAATTCTTTTAGCAGCTTCATCAGTAGAAATTACCAGAGAAGTGTCCAGTTTTTCACGATTCGTGTGATTGTAAATAAATGTTTTTCCTTCCGCTTCCTGTTCTTTTCTCAAAGTATCAAGAGCTTCAGGAGTATCAAAAGCATAGTATGCCCAACCTGAATTGATCAGTTGATCAGCATAAGTTTGGTACAATTCCTTACGATCGCTTTGTCTGTACGGACCAAATTTTTCGTTTTTTCCAACGGTTTCTTCAGGAGCAATTCCTAGCCATTCTAATGCTTCCATAATATAAGCTTCAGCACCGGGAACAAAACGGGTTTGATCTGTGTCTTCAATTCTCAGATAGAAAACACCATTATTTTTTTTGGCAAATAAATAATTAAATAGGGCAGTACGAACTCCGCCAATATGTAATGGTCCTGTTGGACTTGGTGCAAAACGCACACGAACTTGCTTTGACATTTGTTTAAATTTTGATGCAAAGATACAACTTTAGATAAATTCCAATTTTTTAAAATTCCAAATTCCAGAGCATAGTTGGAGTTGGAATTTGGAGTTTATTTTTTTTGGAATTTGAATCTCAATAATTAGTACTTTTATGGGTCATAATCAAAACAGATTCAACTTGAAAACAACATCTGCTATATATCAAAAGTTAGAGGCTTTTATTAAAAAATATTACACGAATGAACTTATAAAAGGAATACTTCTTTTTACGGGTTTTGGACTTTTGTATTTTTTGTTTACGCTTTTTATTGAGTATTTCCTTTGGTTAAAACCTCTTGGGAGAACACTTTTATTTTGGCTTTTTATCGGAGTAGAAGTTTTCCTTTTGTTTCGTTTTATATTATTTCCAATTTTTAAGTTATTCAAACTTCAAAAAGGAATCGATTATAATCAGGCTTCAGCCATTATTGGAAATCATTTTACAGAAGTAAGTGATAAACTAACAAACTTTTTACAGCTCTCGGCTTCTGAGAATTCAGCAGAAAGTTCAGAATTGATGTTGGCTTCGATAGAGCAAAAAGCAAATTCATTGCAGCCAATTCCTTTTGGAAATGCAATTAATTTTAATTCAAACAGAAAGTATTTGCCATTGGCCATTATACCTATTTTGCTTTTTGCAGTGTTTTATATTTCCGGAAACAGCAATATAATTTCTCAAAGTTTAAATAGAGTAGTGCATTTTAATGCTACATTTTTGCCTCCCGCACCTTTCAAATTTGTGGTTCTAAATCAGAATTTGCAAACAGAACAAAACAAAGATTTCGTCGTTAAAATGGAATCTGTTGGAAATGTTGTTCCCGAAAATGTAATGATTCATATTGGTAACGAAAGTTATTTTATGGAATCATCCCAGCCAGGAAAGTTCGAATTCAAGATTGAAAAACCGGTAGAAAATGTTTCTTTTTCTTTCGAAGGGAACTCAGTTTCATCTGAAGAATATGAATTAAAAGTAATCACTGTTCCGTCTATTGCAAACTTCGAAATGGTTCTTAATTTTCCATCTTATCTAAAAAAGAAATCAGAAACCATTCAGGGAACAGGAAATGCTATCGTTCCGGAAGGTACTTTGGTAACCTGGAAAATGAAAACACAATCGACTCAGGAGATTGTCTGGAAAGATGCAAACGCAATTTTGAAGTTTAATAAAGCCGAAAACGAGTTTAAATTAGCTAAAAATATCAGTCAAAATACAGAATATCAAATTCTTACTTCGAATAGTAAGGTCAAAAACTACGAAAAACTGGATTATCAGCTGTCTGTTATCAAAGATCAGCACCCAACAATCACCGTTTCACCAGCACCAGATAGTTTAAAGTTAGATAAGAATTATGTTTTGGGAAGGTTGGGTGATGACTATGGATTGTCAAAATTGCAAGTTGTTTTCTATGAACATAACAAACCAAATACAGCAAAGCGTGGAACCATTCCGGTAAAGCAGGCTGTGTTTGATCAGTTCGTTTTTTCTTTTCCGAGTAATTTACCTGTAGAAGAAGGAGTATCTTATGAATACTATTTTGAGGTTTTTGATAACGATGCACCACATGGTTTTAAGAGTACAAAGTCTTCTGTTTTTTCAGACAGAGTTTCTACTACAGATGAAGTTCATGATTTAGAATTGCAACAGCAAAATCAGAATATAAATAGTTTATCCAAATCTTTAAAGAACCGTGAAAAGCAATTTTCTGAAATGGAAAAGATTCAGAATACAGGAAAAGAAAAAGATAATTTAGAGTTCAAAGATCAGCAGAAAATTAATGATTTTATCAAACGTCAGAAACAACAAGACGAATTGATGAAACAGTTTGCTGAGAAAATGAATAAGAATCTGGATAAATTCAAAGACGATAAAAAGGATAAAACTGCCGAAGATTTACAAAAGCGTTTAGAGAATGCAGATAAAGATTTAGAAAAAAATCAGAAATTATTAGATGAATTAAAGAACCTGAATGATAAATTAAATAGCGAAGAATTGTTTGATAAAATGGAAAAGTTCAAACAAATCAGTAAAAATCAATCCAGAAATTTAGAACAATTAGTTGAACTTACCAAAAGATTTTATGTAGAAAAGAAGGCTGGACAGGTTGCAGAAAAATTAGATAAGCTTGCAGAAAAGCAGGAACAGCTTTCTAATAAAGACAAAGAAAATACTTCAGAGAAGCAGGAGGAAATAAATAAAGAATTTAATAAAATTCAGGAAGACCTAAAAGATCTGAAAGAAGAAAACAAGACATTAAAATCTCCTCTTGATATTCCTTCTGATGCTTCAAAAGAGAAAGAAGTAAAAGATGATTTGCAGAAAGCAGCTGATGAACTGAATAAAAAGAATACTTCTTCGGCTAAACCAAAACAGAAAAGTGCAGCAAAGAAAATGAAGAGTATGGCTCAGCAAATGGATTCAAGTATGGAAGGTGGAGAGCAGGAACAACTGGAAGAAGATGTAGCAATGCTTCGTCAGATTCTTGATAATCTTCTGGCTTATTCATTATCTCAGGAAGATGTAATGAAACAATTTAAATCTATGAAACTAGGTTCTTCTATATATACGAAGAATATAAAAGTACAGCAAAACCTAAAACAACAGTTCAAACATGTTGATGATAGTTTGTTTGCTTTGTCTTTACGTAACCCGAAAGTAGCAGAAGATGTAACCAAAGAAATTGGCAATGTACAATACAATGTAGATAAAGCTATCGAATCTTTGACAGACGTTCAGGTTCCAAAAGGAGTTTCGAATCAACAATACGCAGTTTCTTCTGCTAATAAATTGGCTGACTTTTTAAGTGATTTATTAAACAACATGCAGATGTCCATGTCTAAACCGGGAGCAGGAAAACCAAAACCAGGTGACGGTCAAGGAATGCAGTTGCCGGATATTATACAAAAGCAAAAAGGATTGGCCGATAAGATGAAAGAAGGAATGAAGCCAGGAGACAAACCGGGAGATAAAGCAGGTGAGAAACCCGGTCAGGGAAAAGACGGAAAGTCAGGACAAGGACAAACTGGTCAGGGTAAAGAAGGACAAGGAAAAGAGGGTCAGGGAAAAAGTGGAGACAAAGGATCTTCAGGTAAGGATGGTAAAAACGGAAACGGAAAAGGTGAGAAGGGCGAAAAAGATGGAGATGATGGAGAAGGAGATGCTGAAGCAATAATGGAAATTTATAAAGAGCAGGTTAAACTGCGAGAAGCGTTGCAAAAAGAATTAGCTAAAAAAGGATTAGATTCTCAGGGGAGATCTGTAATTGATCAAATGAAACAATCAGAAAAGCAACTTTTGAATAAAGGATTCAGGAACGAGAACCTTCAAAGAATTTTAAATATCCAACAGGAATTATTAAAATTGAACAATGCAGTTCAGCAACAAGGTCAGGATACGAAGCGTCAATCTGAAACAAATAAGACTGAATTTACAAACAAAACAAATGCGTTACCAAGCTCATTATTGGATTATTTAAACAGTGTAGAAATTTTAAACAGACAATCACTACCTTTGCGCTCAAATTTTAACCAAAAGGTTCAAGAATATTTTAATACAAAATGATCAATTTTAATTACGAAACAGATTTTAATTTAGATAACGAAGTAGCCTTTTCTGATTGGTTGAGTGCTGTAATTGTTTCTGAAAAGAAAAACGAAGGAGAGATAAATTACATTTTTTGCGATGATGAATATCTTCACAAGATTAATGTTGAATATCTCGATCACGATACATTAACAGATATTATCAGTTTTGATTATACTGTTGGTAACGAATTAAACGGAGATATTTTTGTTTCTGTAGAAAGAGTAGAAGACAATGCAAAGGATTTCAACGTTTCTTTTGATGAAGAATTGAAACGAGTTTTAGCACATGGTATATTACATTATTGTGGATACAAAGATAAAAGTGATGCAGATGCAGAACTTATGCGTTCAAAAGAAGATGAGAAGATTGCGATGTTTCACGTGGAACAGTAGATAGATTTGTTTCAGGTTTTAATTGTTTCAAGTTTCAGGTTTTGAAAATTTATACGTTTATATAGTTAAAATTGTTCCACGTGAAACGTTTTGTTTTGAAGTAAAATTTTAAAGCGTTTCACGTGGAACATATAAATAGTTTTAAATCTGATTTAAGTTTTAAGAATGTTTCACGTGAAACATTTTATAAGAGAATCTTATCGAGAAATGAAATGTGTTCCACGTGGAACTTTTAAGTTTGGTTTTGAAACCTGAAACTTAAAACTTGAAACAAAAGGAAGACGTTCCACGTGGAACAAAAGAATTAATTTAATTCTGAGAACTGACTTAACCGGTTTCCAGAGAATAATAAAACAAATGTTTTTAGAAGAATACGATGTTATTGTGGTGGGTGCTGGCCATGCAGGATCTGAAGCTGCAGCTGCGGCTGCGAACCTGGGATCAAAAACTTTATTGGTTACAATGAGTTTGCAGAACATTGCACAAATGTCTTGTAATCCTGCCATGGGTGGAATTGCAAAAGGACAAATCGTTCGTGAGATTGATGCGCTTGGAGGTTACTCCGGAATTGTTTCAGACAGAACAGCAATTCAGTTTAAGATGTTGAACAAATCAAAAGGACCTGCAATGTGGTCGCCGAGAGTTCAAAGTGACCGTATGCGTTTTGCTGAAGAATGGAGAATGATGTTGGAGGGAACTCCAAATCTTGATTTCTATCAGGAGATGGTGAAAGGCTTGATTATCGAGAACGGAAAGATAAAAGGAATTCGAACTTCTCTGGGAGTTGAAATTCGATCAAAATCTGTTGTCCTGACAAACGGAACTTTTTTGAATGGATTGATTCATATTGGAGACAAACAATTCGGTGGAGGGAGAGCGGGCGAAAGTGCCGCTTTTGGAATTACCGAAGATTTGGTTGCTGTAGGTTTTGAATCAGGAAGAATGAAAACAGGAACACCTCCAAGAGTTGATGGTCGTTCTTTGGATTATTCTAAAATGAACGAAGAGAAAGGAGATGCCAAACCGGATAAGTTTTCTTATTCGGATTTAACTGTACCGTTGACTGAACAAAGATCTTGTCACATGACATACACGTCATTGGATGTGCATGATATTTTGAGATCAGGATTTGATCGTTCACCAATGTTCAACGGAAGAATAAAAAGTATCGGCCCAAGATATTGCCCTTCGATTGAAGATAAAATAAATCGTTTTGCCGATAAAGAAAGACACCAATTATTTGTGGAGCCTGAAGGATGGAAAACTTGTGAAGTTTATGTAAACGGATTTTCAACCTCGCTTCCGGAAGATATTCAGTTCAAAGCATTGCGTTCTGTTGCCGGTTTTGAGAATGTAAAATTTCTTCGTCCGGGCTATGCAATCGAATATGATTATTTTCCGCCAACACAATTGAAACATACTTTGGAAACAAAGCTGGTAGAAGGATTATATTTTGCCGGACAGATAAACGGAACAACAGGATATGAAGAAGCAGCATCGCAAGGTTTGATGGCCGGAATAAATGCTCATTTAAAAGTGCATGAAAAAGCCCCATTAATCCTGAAACGTGATGAAGCTTATATCGGGGTTTTGATTGACGACTTAATTACGAAAGGAACAGAAGAACCTTATCGTATGTTTACATCGCGTGCAGAATACAGAACATTGTTGCGACAAGATAATGCCGACTTTAGATTGACACCTATATCATACGAAATTGGGTTAGCTTCTGAAAAGCGTTTACGCAGAATGGAGCATAAATTGAATGAGTCTGAAAAGATGGTTCAGTTCTTTAAAGAAACAAGTGTTTCTGTTGCAGAAACAAATCCAATACTTGAAGCAAAAGAAACAGCTGCAATTACACAAGGTGATAAAATGTTTAAAGTGTTTTCTCGTCCGCAGATTGATTTAGAAGATATGCTGAAGTTTGAAAAAGTGCGTGAGTACGTTTCGGAAAACAATCTTGATCAGGAAATTTTAGAGCAGGCAGAAATCCAGGTTAAATATTCGGGCTATATTGAAAAAGAAAGAAACAACGCCGATAAACTGACAAGACTCGAGGAAGTAAAAATTCCCGAGAATTTTGATTATAATAAAATCAAATCAATGTCAATTGAAGCAAAACAAAAGTTGGCTAAAATTCGCCCGGTTACAATTTCGCAGGCATCAAGAATCAGCGGAGTTTCTCCGAGTGATATTTCTGTGCTTTTGATTTATATGGGAAGATAGTTTTTTGTTTCAGGTTTCAGGTTTCAGGTTTCAAGTTTGTACATGAAACTTGAAATCTGAAACAAATTTTAAAATTGTTCCACGTGAAACAAATTGTAGTAAATTAAAATTTTAGATTTCAATAGAGTAATCTAAAATTTAAACTCAGAAATCTAAAATATTATCTGTTCCACGTGAAACGAAATTAAAATTGATTTAGTTTGTCATTCTGAGGAACGAAGAATCTTCGTTGCCAGATCGATAAAAATTGTTCTGTAGTTGTATAATTACTAACGAAGATTCTTCGTTCCAGAATGACATAAAAGGTCAAACTTTAAAATTCTATTTATGAAGATTATCAGAAAAGAAATTTTATCCGAAGAAGAAAAAGAAGTT
>NZ_QETH01000125.1 GCF_003105115.1 Flavobacterium sp. HTF
GGAAGAGTATGATGAAATTATCAGCAAATTTGGATTCCAAAAAATAACTTAGATTTTTTGGCTAAAGCCTTTCTGCTACGACTATATAACCTCCAGATAAATCTGGAGGCAATTCAAAAGATATAACTATATTTTACTATACAAAGATGTAACTTCAGGATTAATCTGGATACAATTCAATAAACATATCTATATTTTTTAATACATTTTCCTATCCAAATTTTGAACAGATCAGATTTAAACAAAAGCATGATTTAAAAAAATATAAATATTAAAAAATTGAATTGCCAACATCTTTAGATGTTGGTAAAAAGAATACTCACCCCAATAGGCTTTAGCCAAATAAAACACAATGATTAAATGAAAAAAGAACTACATATTTTCTTCACTGCCTTAATGTTTTATACCCGGATTCCATGTCCTGAAAACATTACACATGATCCTGACTATTTAAACAAAGCCACTCGCTATTTCCCTTTAATTGGCTGGATTGTGGGGAGTATTTCTTTTTTGGCTTTTTACCTTTTTTCATTTTTTCTTTCCGTAGAAATCGCAGTCATTTTAGCAATAATCACTTCCATTCTTACCACAGGAGCTTTTCATGAAGATGGCTTTGCAGATGTTTGCGATGGTTTTGGCGGAGGCTGGACCAAAGAAAAAATCCTGATGATCATGAAAGACAGTGCCATTGGTGCTTACGGGGCTATTGGTTTGGTTTTACTTTTTTTATTAAAATTCAAATTGCTTTCTGAAGCCGTTTTACTGTATCAGGCAAATCCTGTTTCTTCCGTTTTTCAGGTATTTTTAGTTTTTGTTTCTGCTCATGCCTTGAGTCGTATGGCTGCAATCAGTATTATTTTTACGCATGAATATTCCCGTGATGATGCTACAAGCAAAAGCAAACCCATAGCCAAAAAAAATACCTGGAAAGAAATTGTGGGTGCTTTCTTTTTCGGGTTAATTCCGTTACTGGTCCTCTCCTGTTTTAAATATCAGATTCTTTTGGTTTTAATTCCTGTTTTCCTGACACGGTATTTTTTAGCCCGGTATTTTCAAAAATGGATTGATGGTTATACGGGTGACTGCCTTGGTGCAACACAGCAGGTTTGTGAAATAGTTTATTACCTAAGTCTACTTTTTGTATGGAAATTTATTTAGTACGCCATACCGAAACAATTTGCGAAAAAGGAATTTGCTACGGACAAACTGATGTGGCGTTAGCAGAACCTTTTGATCTTGTTTTTGAAAATATCATTTCTCAGTTACCGAATGAAGCTGTTATTTTTACGAGTCCCCTGCAGCGCTGTGTTATTTTAGCGAAACACATTCAAAGCAAAATAAAAACTATTTCTTATCACGAAGATTCCCGGTTAATGGAAATGAATTTTGGCGATTGGGAAATGAAGAACTGGAATGCTATTCCGCCCGTTGAACTTAATCCGTGGATGGAAGATTTTGTGAATATTCGTGTTCCAAAAGGAGAATCTTTTACAGAACTCCATGAAAGAACCAATTCTTTTTTATCAGAGCAGCTTTCAAAAAAAACAGAGCAGCCCATTATCATTGTTGCCCATGCGGGAATTCTGAGAAGTTTTCTCTGCCATCAGTCTTCATTGCCGTTAAAAGATGCTTTTCAAAATAAAATCGACTTTGGACAGGTAATTAAAATCTTACTTTAAGAGTCATTTTGTTTAGAATTTCACATAAAAAGCAAAACAAATTTGAAAATTCAGCATTTTAAATTCTATCTTTGCAAAAAATTTAAGGTTGTGTTATGTTTATTATAACACATTAAAAGGGAATCAAGTAAAATCTTGAGCTGTACCCGCAACTGTAAGCTTAGTTCTAAAAAGAATGCTTGTTGTTAACTACAAACCACTGCTCGCCGCCGGCGGGTGGGAAGGTAAACAACAAGACGCAAGCCAGGAGACCTGCCTTTGTAACAAATATCGAACTCTCGGGAAAAAGAGTGAAGAAATTATGACTTTAAAAAAACGTTTTACTTTTTGTTTACTATTGTTGTGTCAAATCATTTTGGCGCAGAATGATTCTATTACAAAACTTAAAGAAGTTGTTGTTTCTGACAGCAATCTTAAAAAATATTCCAATACTCAGTCGGTTCAGATATTGAATGACTCCATTCTTGATAGAAATCAGCCTTCTTTAACTTCTCTTCTGAATTTCAACACGGTTATTTATTTTAAGGAAAACGGGCTTGGAATGACTTCTGCACCTTCTTTTAGAGGAACAACAGGAGCACAGACTGCAGTAATCTGGAATGGGATAAATATAAATTCCCAGTTTTTGGGTCAGGCCGATTTCAATACTATCGGGACAAGAGACTTTAATTCCATAACAGTAAAAGCAGGTGGAGGAAGTGTTTTGTACGGGAGCAGTGCGATTGGAGGAAGTATTCACCTAAACAATGACTTAAGTTTTAAAAAAGAATTTTCAAACCACGTATTTTTTAATTTAGGAAGTTATAATACGCTGAGTACAAATTACCGTGCTATTGTTTCGTCTGATAAATACAGCCTTCAGGTCAGTATTTCAAGAAACAGTTCTGACAATGATTTTAAATATCCCGGAAATTCAGACCAAAGAAATATAAACGGGGAGTATTATAACACTAGTATGAATACTACTTTTGGGTACAAACTGGACTCAAAAAACACCTTAAAATTATACAGTCAGTTTTATGATGCTGAACGTCATTTTTCTTTGACTTCTCCTTTTGCAACCAAGACAAAATATAACGACTTTAATACCCGAAATTTATTAGAATGGGAAAGTGTCTGGAATCGTTTTACTTCTAAATTAAGAGCAGCCCATATTGGAGAATCATATAAATATTTCCCTAACATTGATTCGGAATTATTTACTTATGGAAAAGTGGAAACTTCTCTAATAAAATACGACTTAGCTTTTGATGTAAATGATAAAATTAAACTAAACGCGATTGTTGATTATACCCGTAACAAGGGATACGGATCAAGCATTGATAATGTAAAAAGAGAAATTGGTTCAGCTAGTCTATTGTTAAGCCATGTATTAACTGACAAATGGGACTACAACGCAAGTATTCGTCAGGAAGTAACCGATCATTATGGCAATCCCTTTCTTTTTTCTTTTGGAACTCGTTATCAGTTTACCGATTATTATCGTGTAAAACTAAATGCTTCAAAAAATTTCCGAATGCCTACTTACAATGATTTGTTTTGGGAAGGAAGCGGAAATCCAGATCTAAAACCGGAGACTTCTTATCAGGCTGAAATTGGCAATGAATTTTTTACCAAAAACTTTTCATTATCGGTAACGACATATTACAATTCCATCAAAGATTTATTGCGTTGGGTACCAACCGATGGCGGAGGAGATGTATGGAAACCTGAAAACACTGATAAGGTAAGGGCTTATGGTGCCGAAGTACTTTTGGAATGGAAAAAAAGAACAGGAAACCACAATTTTACCATTAACGGAACTTATGCCTATACTATTTCAGAAGGCAAACAAGTAATAAAAAAGGAATCTGTCTACAAGCAATTAATCTATGTTCCTTATCATAAAGCAACAGGTTCGGTTTCTTACAGCTGGAAAAAAATATCATCTTATTTTCAATATTTATATACCGGAGAGGTTTATACAACCCCTTTTAACAATCCTGCATTAAAAGTAAAAGATTACAATGTGGGCAATGTTGGGGCCGATTATGATTTTGGAAAGAAGAACAGTTACAAAATTGGAGTTCAGATACTAAATGTCTGGAATGAAAATTACCAGCCGGTAATTAGCCGGCAAATGCCCGGAAGAAATTATTCAATATACATAAACCTTAATTTTTAAATATCATGAAAAGATTTAATAAACTATTTTTAGCGGTCATTGTATCCTCGACATTTTTTGTGTCATGTAGCAGTGATGACGATAATACTCAGACTGAGGAACCTCGCGGAGATTATGAAGGAGGATTATTTATCGTTAACGAAGGAGGATTTGAAAAAGAAAACGGAACCATTTCATATTTATCTGCTGATTTGCAAATAGAAAACAATGTTTTTGCCTTGGTAAATCCTGGAAAAACAACTAACGATGTTATACAATGTATTGGTTTCAATGGTGATTTTGCTTATCTGGTAGTAAATGTTTCCAATAAAATTGAAGTGGTTAACCGATATACATTTAAAAGTGTTGCTACAATTACAGGAAGCCTTAAAAATCCGCGATATATTGCTTTTGCAAACGGAAAAGGATATGTAACGAACTGGGGTGACGGTGTCAGCGCAACAGATGATTATGTTGGGGTACTTGACCTTACTTCAAACACGATTACTTCAAAAATTACTGTTGCTGAAGGTCCTGAAAAAATAATTGAGAACGACGGAAAACTTTACGTAGCCCACAAAGGGGGATGGAACCAGGGGAATTCTCTAACAGTAATCAATGCTGCAAACAATACTGTTGTAACAAATTTTGTGGTAGGAGATGTTCCTGGTGCATTGGTAAAAGATAACGGAACACTATATGTTTTATGTGAAGGAAGACCATCTTATGCAGAAGAAACAGCCGGTAAATTAGTTAAAGTAAGCCTAAGCAGCAATACAGTTACTTCTACTATTAATTTTGATGGCCTGACGCATCCGGGATTTTTAGATATTGAAAACAGTAAATTATATTATACTATTGACACCAATATTTATTCTGCTGCTACAAGCACTACAACATTACCGGCCACTCCAATATTCGAAGCAGAAGATGTTACTTCTCTTTATGGTTTTGCAGTAAAAAACAATAAGATTTACGTAGCTGATAAAGTAAACAATCAGGATAATGGAGATATTTATATCTATTCATTAACAGGAACACGTGAAAAGGATTTTAACGTAGGGATTTTTCCAAACGGATTCTACTTTAATTAAAAAGAAATCTCCTAAATAATTCTGGAATTATTTTAGGAGATTAATAAGTTTACACTTTATTTTTTTATTTTTTTTTGGAAAAAAAAGGCTTTCAGAGATGAAAGCCTTTTTAATTTTATTGCTTATTTAATGTTTTCAAAAGTCCCTCGGGTGCTTGCTCAACATACATTTGGTTTCGTATACCGTTTATGGACTTTGCATCTATAAACGTTTTTAATGTCTTTCCTCTGTCCTGTTGTACTTTTTTAGCTGCGGCACCTGTAATCTTTGAAATAGCCGTATTAAGCAATGGCTCTGAGGCATCTCCTAAAACTCCCAAATTGGGTACATACTCCAATTGCTCATATGTTGGCTTAAGACCATCTGTATATTCGCCAAAACCGGCAGAATTTACAATCTTAAGCACCAAAGGCTGCATTGCATATTTATGGTTTGGATTGACTTTGATTTTTGTAAAGGTTTCAGAATCATATAAAGTTACCGAACCTACATTTTTACCCACCGTATAATCACCAATTTGAACCACTGTAATATAAGGCGCCAGTCCGTTAATAATCAATTCACTTGCAGACGCAGTACCATCAGAAGTGAGGATGTAGACTTTACTAAGATTCAGGCTGTTTAGTTTTGTTCCGTTAATATTATCTACAAATCTGTTGTTTAAAGATTCCGGATCTTCCGTTTCATAAGCAGCATTAACTTTTGCATTCCATTTTTCTTTGGCAAAAATCTGATCTTTAAATTGTCCTGTAATCATACTTGCCAAACGTGTGGCTGTCTTTACAGATCCACCACCGTTATATCTTAAATCCAAAACAAAATCCGTAATTCCCTGCGCTGCCAGTTGTCCAAAAGCTTCATTTAATTGTGTATCATAATTGGCATAAAAACCATTATACATCATGTATCCAATTTTGTGACTTCCGGAAACTATCACTTTGTTTATCAAAATCGGATTTTCATCTAAAGTTGTTTTTACCAGTGAAAGAGATTTACCATTAGGTTCTACTGTAGCCCCGTTAAATTGTGCCATGTTTAAAGTATAACCTTCAGATTCTAAAAGCAATTGCCTGTAGTTTGAAATGGTCAATGGAGTTCCGTTAACACCTGTAAAAAGATCTCCGCGTTTTATATCTTTTTTAGAAGCATCAGAATTCGGGATAATGTATCGAACATAACCTACCAGATCTGTTGTACTTCCGGGTTTATAACTTAGACGGAAATCAACTCCGTCATTTTTAGAAGTTCCCTGAAGTTCTTGTTCCAAAACGGTATAATCCTTAACAATCCAGCTAAAGCGATCAATTGCTTCTCCTTTCGGAAATTTACTAATTGGTTTATTTAACAGATTTTCAAATAAATTTTCAGGTTCAGAATAGCCGCTTAAAAAAGAATTTAAGGCATCCTGATTATTAAATCGGTCGTCTGCTAAATTAGGAACATCCTCCTGCCATAAATAATACTGATTCAGCCCTTTCCAGATAAAATCATTTACCTGTAAATTAGCCGGAGAATCAACATCATCCTGATCTTCACAAGACTGCAAAGAAAAAGCAAGAAGAAATAATAATAGTAAACTTCTTAATATTGTTTTCATAAAATAGATATTATAAAAGTATTAACGTAAAAATACTACCTTTAGTTTTAACAATTATAACTTTATTACAATTATTTCAAATAAATTTTACTACTTGTCTGTAACAAAAATAATTGTGCCTCGTCTTGCTTATATAAACGATATCTAATGTTTGATTTTACTTAGCAAAGTTTCTTCATAAATGCATTATCATTCGTTTATAAACCAAACCAAAAACCAAAAAAACCACACATGAATCAGATTGTGTTTATAGAATTAATTAATCCTTTTAAAGACAAAGTTTTTCGTCTGGCAAAAAGATTGCTCACCAGTACTGAAGAAGCCGAAGACGCAACTCAGGAAGTGATGGTTAAATTATGGAATAAAAAAGAAAATTTAGAATCCTATACCAGCGTTGAAGCCCTGGCCATGACAATGACCAAAAATTATTGCCTGGATCAGTTAAAATCTAAAAGGGCAGGAAATCTGCAAATTGTGCATAACAATTTTACAGACCGCCAGCCTCAGTTAGACAAACAGCTGGAAGATTCGGACAGTCTGCAATGGGTAGAAAAAATAATAGGCGAATTGCCCGAACAATTACAAATATTAATTCAGTTACGCGATGTTGAACAATATGAATTTGATGAAATTGCGAAAATTGTCAACATGAATGAAACCGCTATCCGGGTAGCGCTTTCGAGAGCGAGAAAGAAAATTAGAGAATCAATGCTTAATACACACCGTTATGGAATTAAATAGAATAGAAAATATATTAGAAAAATACTTTCAGGGAGAAACTACTATTGCCGAAGAAAAAGAATTAAAAGACTATTTTTCTTCACCAGATGTTGCGCAGCATTTGGAGCAATACCAGCCAATGTTTGGCTATTTCTCTCAGGTAAAAGAACAAAAGTCGACGCAGGAAATACCACTAATCACAAAGTCTCGTGATAAGAAACGAAATATGGCGTGGTTATCAATTGCAGCTTCTGTTGTTGTTTTACTCGGAATTGGGACCTTTATGTATGTGAGCGAAAAAAATACAGCCCCGGTTGTAGCGCAATCAGAATTAGGAACCTATGACAACCCAGAAGAAGCTCTCGCAGCAACGCAAAAAGCTTTGGCTATGTTGTCAAACAATGTGAACGTAGGTATAGAAAGTGTACAATACATTCAGGAATACGAACAATCAAAAAACAAAATCTTCAAACAATAATTAAAATTTAAATAAAATGAAAAATTTCATCATAACAATAGTTTTCGCATTTGTAAGTACTGCTTTTTACGCACAGGGTGCCTTTGACAAATATGACGGTCAGGACGATGTGACTTCTGTAATTGTAAACAAAAAAATGTTCGATTTAATGAGCAAGGTAAAAGTTGATGCTTCTGACAAAGAAATGCAGCAATACATTAACCTGATCAAAAAATTAGATTACCTAAAAGTGTTTACGACAAAAAACCCAAAGATTGAAGCAGACATGAAAGCATCAGCTGACAAATATGTCAAATCTTCAGGATTAGAAGAACTAATGCGCGTAAATGACAGCGGCAGAAACGTAAGAATCTCTGTAAAATCAGGAGCGACAGATTCTCAGGTAAAAGAATTGCTAATGTTTATTGACGGTGCCAAAAACAACGAAACTGTTTTACTGTCGTTAACAGGTAATTTTGATATCAACGAAATCTCTGTATTAACAGACAAGATGCAGCTTCCTGGTGGTTCTGACTTAAAAAAAGCCTCTAAAGGCAAAAGATAAGATGAAAATCAGCGTCTTTACCTCAGCCCTATTAGCTTTACTGACTTTGATAAGCTGTGAATCTAAACCTTCTTTGCAAAAATATTTTGTAGAGAATACAGAGAATAAAAACTTTATTGCCCTTGATGTTTCGCCTTCTATCTTAAACTTAGACAAAGCAAAGTTATCTTCAGAGCAAACAAAAGCGATTAACTCTTTTGACAAAATGAACATCCTTGCATTTAAAGCTAATGCAACAAACGAAAAGGAGTTTGAAGCCGAAAGAGCAAAAGTTAAAGCCATTCTGAAAGATCCGAAATATCAGGAATTAATGAAATTTGGTTCAGGAAAAGAAGGCGCCTCTATAAGTTATGTTGGCACGGACGAAAACATAGAAGAATTTGTGGTTTTTGCCAACAAAAAAGAAAATGGTTTTGCTGTGGTGCGTGTTTTAGGAAAAGACATGAATCCGAATAACATTATGACTCTCATGAGTGTTCTGAAAGATTCTAAAATCGACATGGAACAATTGAAACCTTTACAACAGCTGATTCAGAAATAATCTTACTTTCAAAACAAAAAAGCCTCAATTATGAGGCTTTTTTTATTTATTGATTATATTTAAATCGAAATTACAACAGTAAGTAAAAAGGAAATCGCTTAGAAGAAAAGAATTCAAAACACCTAATTATGTTATAATTAAAGTTTTAAAAACTGAATATAAAAATAAGTTTATTCTTACTTATTTTTGATTTTGATGTTAACTGAATTTAATTACTTTTACATCGTTCATTTATTGAATACCAAAAACCTAAATAATAAAATATGATACAAAAAACATCGAATGCCTTTGTAGCGGCATCATGGGTAGCTCTTGGAGCCGGAACAATCGGATTTATCGTTGGACTTGCGAGAGCCGAAATGCTGTTAAACGAAAAAGGATATTATTTTACCGTTTTAATGTTCGGCCTTTTTGCTGTGGTTTCATTGCAAAAAAGCGTCAGAGACAGAATTGAAAAACTTCCGGTAACAGATATCTACTACGGAATCTGCTGGTTCGGAACACTTTTATCAATTGTTCTTTTAGTGGTAGGATTATGGAATGCAACTATTTTACCAAGCGAAAAAGGTTTCTATGCGTTTGCCTTTCTGTTAGCCTTATTTGGTGCTATTTCAGTACAAAAAAATACCAGGGATAATATGTCATTTGGTCAAAACGAATAATTTATAATTATCCGAAAAACTAAAAAGCTCCAATCACTTGGAGCTTTTTTTATTCTAAAACCCTAAAAACAGAATTTCATATATTTGATTTGTACTAAAACAAAAAAAATGAATTTAGAAACGGCTTTACAAATTGTAGACGAAAGATTATTGGGCGAAAATTCAATACCGGTAAAAATAAGAAGCAAAGAAAAACTCTCTGAAAATGAGTATCCTGAATTAATAACCGCTATTCATTTTTTAATTGATTATTATAAGAATACTGAAAATATCCCAAAGAAACTGGCACTGGCTTTTGTAGATATCAGCAATTACTTTTTTATCTCAAACCATAATTATTCTGAAAAAGAAATCGAACTTTTTGAAGATTACGGAATAGAACTATCCCGATTGGCAGAAGAATTATTTTCAAATGAATAACATTAAAAACTTTTCAAAAACTACAGAAAATTCAGCAATGTTTTTTTTAGTTTATTATAAATAATTCTATTTTCATTTATCTTAAACCTACTTTTATTTATTTACATTTGGCGCTTAATTAAAAATCCAAATAATGAAAACACCAAAAATCTTATTCCTTTTTTTACTTTTGGCTTTGAACAGCTGTTCAAGCGACAATGATTCTCCAAATGAGGATTCTGAAACACCTGCAACAAAATTTGCAATGACTGCTAAAGTTGACGGAAAGTTATGGGAAATGCAAAATCCGTTTGGTTCAGATTATGCTTCAAAACCAATATTTACTTATTATCCTGAAGAAGAATATATCCAGTTGCAGGGGAGAATTAATTTCTTTGATGAAATTAGACTTCACATTAAAAGAAGTGATCTGAAAATCGGAACTTATCCTATTACAAAAGTAACCTTTGATGCATCTAAAACACAAATTGAAATGTCATACAACAGTAAGACTAATATTCAATATCCGGTTGAAGGAACATTATCAGTTACAGCAATTGACTTAAATGCTAAAAAAGTAACCGGAACATTTTCATTTAATTGCGTAGAAGATGATTCTAAACCAATTAGCGATACTAATCCTGTTACAACAAAAGTAACAGAAGGTACTTTTAGCTACAGATATGATGTAGAGAAATAATCCTGATAGATTTCCATATAAAAAAAGCTCCAATTTTCATTGGAGCTTTTCTTTTTATATCAGGATCTGAG
>NZ_QETH01000126.1 GCF_003105115.1 Flavobacterium sp. HTF
ATGTACAGAGCGTTTTCAAATCTCACAAGCTTTTTTGAATCTTTTTTTGAAAATATTTCTCAATCCAAATTCTTAAATCCTGTCAGTCTATCAGTGAACCTCTGCGTTGTTGCGGGTGCAAAAGTACCACCTTTATTTACATTTACAAGCCTTTTCTTTATATAATTTCAATCTTTTTTAAACCTTTTTCTTAACTCACTGATAACGGATATTTTACAGATACACTTTTTTCAACACCTTGTAGGGTTTTTCGCCATACTGTTGTCCTTTTGGTGATTTATCGTCTTTTTCAAGTCTCGCTTTTATGGGGTTTTTAGCTTTTGAACGCTTTTTCTGCGGATGTTTTATGGATTTGAATGCTTGCTCTTTCTTAATTTATCCTGAAAACAGTTGTCCTAAACCCCGTAGTTCCGATCCCCAAGCCTCGGAGACGGGAGGAAATCCTTTTGTTTGGTCTTCAAAACAAAAGATTGGAGCCGATAGCGGGAAGCAGATCCTTATTTAAACCAACCGGGGTCTTCAAAAATGTTGCTACTATATATAGTAGTATAAACTATACTTATATATTAGGTATCAAAAAAAACAACCCGACAGGTTTTGAAAACCTGACGGGTTGTTATGAGAATAATGTGTTTCTATTTATTTAATCAAAACGAATAGCTTTGACAGGAGATATTTTGGTAATTATATACGATGGAATTAATAATACCAAAAAACAAACTGTTATCGTAAGCAAATTAAGCAATAGAACATAAACCCAATTGATATAAACCGGAGCCTGATTAACGTAATAGTTTTCGGGATTGAGCTGAATGATCCCGAATTGCTGCTGAATTAGCAATAACGAAATTCCAATTAGATTTCCCCAAAAGAGTCCTCTCAAAATCAGGTAAAATGCATTATATAAAAATATCTTTCTAACAGTCCAGTTATTTGCCCCTAATGCTTTCAAAATTCCAATCATTTGTGTACGCTCTAAAATAAGAACTAATAAAGCTACTACCATATTTATAGTGGCTACCAAAATCATTACTGCGAGAATAACAATAATATTAAAATCAAAAAGCTGAAGCCAGTCAAAAATATAGCTATATTTTTCTATTATAGTCTTACTATCCAAACCGGATGAAGTTTGCTCATAAATTTGATTCCCCGTTGATTTGATGTTATCAAAGTCTTTCACAAAAACTTCAAATGCACCAACCTGATCAGGACTCCATTTGTTGATACGTTGTATATGACGAATATCTCCTATTATATAAGTAGCATCAAAATCCTGAAAACCCGAATTAAAAATTCCTGTGATTTTGAAACGACGGCTATTTGGCATTTTTCCTTGTTCTTCTTTAACAAAAAAGGTATTGAAATTATCGCCAATTTTCAGATTAAGCCTATTGGCCAGAAATCTGGAAATTATAACTTCTTCATTCAGGCTTTTGGAAAAATCAGGTAATTTCCCTTCAACCAAATACTCTTTAATATTATCCCAATCATAATCTAATCCTACCCCTTTAAAAATTATCCCTTCAAAGGCATTCTCAGTTCTGATAATTCCAGCCTTACTTGCGATAGCCTGAATATGACTAACCTCAGGAACTGATTTAAAATTGGGATAGAAATCCTGATTTTTAGAAATCGGAACAAGGGTTACCTCAGAATTGTTGTTATCATAATTAGAAATAATAACCTGGCCGTTAAAAGCGGAAACTTTTTCGCGTATTTTTTGCTGCAAACCAATTCCGGTTGCAACTGAAACCAACATCATAATAATACCTATAGCTATAGCCGAAATTGCAATTTTTATAATTGGAGCTGAAATACTGCTTTTAAAATCTCTGGCAGTAATAAGTCTTTTGGCTATAAAATATTCTAAATTCAAATTTGGAGTCTTATATTAATATTTAGTTTTCCTAAGATTCAAAAATACAGCTAAAAAAGCAATAATATTTGTTATTAAAACATTTTGCTGTTTTTTAAATCCCTAAAGCGGCATTTTCCTTTTCATTTCTTCTACAATATTGTACGCAGCTGGACAGATCGCAACATTCTTAAGTGTCAGATCTGAAATCTGATGAAACTTTTTACGGTCTGTATGCGGAAACTCTCTACATGCTTTTGGCCGAACATCGTAAATCATACAATAATTTTCATTATCTAAAAAAGTACACGGAACACTTTTTAAAACATAATCTTTGTCTTCGTCAATTCTTAAATATTGATCGATAAACTGTTGTGGCTTTTGTCTAAATGATTTTGAAATTCTTTCAATATCTGCCAATGTAAACAAAGGCCCGGTTGTTTTACAACAATTGGCACATTCTAAACAGTCTGTTCGCTTGAATTCCCTATCATGCAATTCCTGCATGACATAATCTAAGTTCTTTGGCTGTTTCTTTTTAAGCTTATCAAAATACTTTTTATTTTCGATATGCTTATCTTTGGCTAACTTATTTAAGTTATTTAAAATTTGTTTCAAGTTTAAAATTTAAAGTTGATGTGCAAAATTAAACAACTTTCAACTTGAAACCCTAAACTTTGAACTAAATTACGATGAAAGATCTTTTTGGAAAAGCAATGTATGATTTTCAGACCAATAATTCTCCTGAGGATATTATTACCGAAACGTCCATTTCGGAAGAAGACGAAATGAGTGTTGATTATCTATTCCGTTCTTATAATGAAATGCCTAAAATTGAACAAAAGGCATTGCAACTGGCAAACGGAAAAGTGCTGGATGTAGGATGTGGGGCCGGAAGCCATAGTTTGTCATTACAAAATGATCGCAATTTGGAAGTAACTTCTATAGACATCTCCACTCATGCAATAGAAACCTGCAGGCTACGCGGCGTAAAAAATGCTAAAGTTCAAAATATCCTGGATTTTGAAGGGGAGAAATTCGATTCCATTCTTTTATTAATGAATGGTGTTGGTATTTTTGGAAAATTGGAGAATTGCAATAAATATTTATCAAAAC
The DNA here is from genome assembly GCF_003105115.1 of Flavobacterium sp. HTF. Taxonomy (GTDB): domain Bacteria; phylum Bacteroidota; class Bacteroidia; order Flavobacteriales; family Flavobacteriaceae; genus Flavobacterium. The sequence continues at coordinate 2,975 of NZ_QETH01000126.1, forward strand.
TAAAATCACTATTGAATCCCGGAGGTCAAATTTTATTAGACAGTTCTGATATTATTTATATGTTTGACGAAGATGAAGATGGCGGAAAATGGATTCCATCCCACAATGATTATTACGGTGAGCTGGTTTTTAATATTTCCTATAAAGGAGAAAAGGAAGAACCTTTTAACTGGTTATATTTAGATTACAACACACTTCAGAACGCTGCCATTTCAAATGGTTTAAAATGTGAACTTGTCACAGAAGGAGAACATTTCGATTATTTGGCAAGACTTTCAATATAATACCTGAAAACTTATGGAAGAGTCAAACATAGAAAGATTAAAATATCCTATTGGAAAATTTGTTACTCCATCTGAATATTCAACGAAATATATTTTAGAAAAAATTACAGAAATTGAATTGTTTCCTGAAAAATTAAAAGCTGAAACAATTCACCTCTCAAATGAAGAACTTGACACACCATATCGCCCGGGCGGATGGACGGTAAGGCAAGTAATTCATCATTGCGCAGAAAGTCATATGAATTGTTTTATCAGATTAAAGTGGGCACTTACTGAAAACAACCCTGTAATAAAAGCTTACGATGAAAACTTATGGGCTCAACTACCCGATAACGTAAAAATGCCGATTCATCCAACATTAAGTTTATTAGAAGGCCTACACTCAAGATTAGCCTTTATCATGAAAAGTTTATCTACTGAAGAACTTGAAAGAAGTTTTATTCATCCGGAAAGTAATTCGGAATATAGGCTAAAAGAAATTATTGGACTCTATGCGTGGCACAGCAATCATCATTTAGCACATATTACAACTCTAAAAAAACAGAAAAACTGGAAATAAGCCAGAAATATTCTTTCTTTCAATACTATCACAACAAAAAAATCTCTTCAAATGAAGAGATTTTTTTGTTTACTTAAGGTATATTTAAATATTTATGCGTCTGCAATGAAACTCTCCATTTTGGATTATTCATAACATAATCAACAATCAACGGAGTCATTTCTTCTTTTTTGCTCCACTCAGGCTGAAGAAATAAAATTGCATTATTATTTACAAGTTCGGCCTGTTCTTCTGCAAAAATAAAATCATGCTTGTTGTGAATTATAACTTTTAACTCATGTGCGTTATCGTATACGGTTTGAGTCGGTAATTTGTTCTTTTTCGGAGAAAGGCAAATCCAGTCCCAGGTTCCGGATAATGGATATGCACCGGAAGTTTCAATATGAACTTTTAAATTTTTATCTTTTAATTGTTGTGTCAACAAAGTCATGTCCCATGATAATGGTTCACCACCAGTAATTACAATAGTATTGGCATAGCTTGCAGCATTTTTTACAATTAGATCAATACTGGTTGGAGGATGTAATTCTGCATTCCAGCTTTCTTTTACATCACACCAATGACAACCTACATCGCAACCCCCTATTCGTATAAAGTAAGCAGCTGTTCCTGTATGAAAACCTTCTCCCTGAATCGTGTAAAACTCTTCCATTAAAGGCAACATAGCACCTTTATTCACTTCCAATTGTATTTCTTTTGATAACATTCTTTTATTTTAAAGTGCAAAGATAGTCATTTAAATATGGAACATAAAAAAACCGATAGTTCAAAGAAACTATCGGTTTTATATTTAATATAAAAACTTAATTATTTTAAAGCTTTAACAGATTGTGCAGCGTAAGTATTTGCAGGATCTAAAACTAAAGTTTTGTTGAAGTATTCAATTGCTTTAGCTTTATCCGTATTAGCATAACTTGCACCAATACTATTGTAAGCTTCAACTATTTTTTTAACTGTAGCTGGTTTAGCTAATTCTTCAGCACCTTTAGCCGTTATGTTAGTAACATATGTTTCATAGTTTTTGATAATCTGATCGTCTTTTGACAACAAATTATTAATTCTTCCTTTATATAAGTAAGCTTCATCATAAGTAGGAGAAGCTACCAGAACTCTGTCAAAAGCAGCATCAGCTTTTCCTAAAGCAGCAATAACATCAGGAGCAGTTGCAGTTTTGTTCACATTTGCATAATAAAGTGAAATACCATAGTAAACATTGTCTGTCAAATAGTTTTTTGATTCTGTATTAGCAGAACTCAACTCATAAAGCGCAGCAGCTTGTGCAAATTGTTTTTTTCCAAACAATTCTTTACCAAAATCACCAAGATCTTCAACTACTAAAGGCTCCAAAGCCACAGCTTTCTTAACTTCAGCCATACCCGCATCAAAAGCAGCAGGATCTACAACACCTTGTGCATCAGTTCCTTTTTTAATTTTAGCAAGACCTAAGTATAAATAATCTCTCGCTATTATTTTATTAGACGGGACTTTAACATAATCATCTAATGATTTGATAGCTACATCATAATTTCCATTCTCATAAGCCGAATAACCTAAGTATCTGTAAATTCTTGGATTCACTTTATCCAATTCGATCATTTTGTTAGCTTCTGTTTCAAGGGCCTTATAATCTTTAACCAGGATAAGGAAATCTGCATGACGCATTCTTGAGTTTAGAGAATAATCTGTAAGACTTAAGTATTTCTCATAATTTGTAATTGCTTTTTGCAAATTAACAGTAGATGTAGAAGGTTTGTTTCTTGCCCACTTATAATAAGTCTCTGCAAGTTCTCTGTAAACAGGACCATAATTAGCATCCAAAGCAATAACTTCATCAAAAGCTTTGATTGCTTCTTCATAAGATTTTGCTCCTTTTAATAAAACACCTAATTGCATTTTAGCTCTTAATAAAGTTTTATCAGCTGTAAAAGCATCACGATAAGCTTTATATGCATCATTTTGGTTATTTGCTCCATAATAAGCATCTCCAATTGCTAAAAGAGCTGTAGCATTTTGTGGCTCAATTGCAAGAGCTTTTTGCAAACTGGTAATAGCGCTTTTATAGTCAGGATTTACAGAATTCATGTATGCTCTACCAATATAGATGAACTCGTTTACATCTTTCTTTCTAATATCCTTTGTAGCCAGACCAAAATTAGCCTGAGCTGCTGCTGTATTTTTATTATCAAGATCAATTTGACCTAACCCAATATAATTCAAGTGCTTTTTATCAGCTGCCTCAATTCCATTTAAGTAATAAATTTTAGCAGAATCAACAATCGCCTGATTTAGATAAACGTTACCTAAAACAAAATTAGCCTCGCCATCTGATGGCTTTGCTTTAATTATTGATTTCAGCAAAGATTTAGCTTTTTCAAATTGTTCAGCATCTATTGCTTTTTTAGCTTGGTTGATGTCCTGCGCTTTTGCAACAGAAACTGAAGCAACTAAGGCAAAACTAAAAATTTTAAATTTATTCATCTTTTATAGTAATTAATTTATTCTTTATCATTTATAATTTTACTTCTAATTTTAAGCTTCCTGCCTGGAGTTTTCACAGGCAATAGTCCAGATTTTAAAACTATTCGCTGCCCAATCTCCCCGGCAATGAATGAAGCAAACCCCATTCCTAATCCGGTATATCCCTGACAATTTATAATAAACAAATCACGTGCCAAAGGATATTTTAATTCGGCAAGATCATTTTGTGTTGGATAATAATACTTATCATCTTTTAACCCTTTAACGCCTAAAATATTAACTTTATTCACCAGATCAACCATATTTGGAGATGGCTGTGATAACCAATTTACACCGATTATACCAATCATACCATCATTTTCTGAAACGAATTTAATAACTTCATCATTCGTTTTAAATGAAAAAACACCTTCAGTCGGAATGTTATTAACCTTCGCCAAATCCTTCATGTAGCGTACCGTACTTGAGTTTGGGTTGTCAAAAACTAATCCTTTAATCTTACCGTCAGGTTTTCCCTGAATAAAATCAATTACAGATTTTAACGCAATTAACGTGTCATTATTGTTTTTATTTGAAATCAACGCTATGGCATCTTTAGCAAACGGAGTAACTCTGGGATTTATTTTACTCTTATCAAATCTGCTCTTCTCTTCTTGTGTTAAATCTCTTGTTGTAACCACTACTTTCGCTTTCTGATTTAGCAAATCATTTATAAGTTCAGCTTCAGATTTGGGTTTAATAGAAATTTTAGCATCATAGTAAGTACCTTCAAAAACAGCAATCTGGTCTTCTACAATTGGCTTTACAGTTTCATCAACCGTTATATCCAGAGATCCCTTTAATATTGTTTCTTCTCCAGAATCATTCTTGCTTTTTTGGTTACACATGGCAAACAAAAAAACAAAAGCGATCACTCCAAAAACTTTACTATACTTTAACATATTACTATTCTACATTTGAATTAATTAATCTCAAAAATCGGATTGCTGAATACACAATCAATAATCCTCCAAAAGCATATCTATATTTCGGCTCCATATCTAGTGGGAGTTTTTTCCAAAACATAATCATTAAACCAAGCACAAGATATATTAAAAAAAACAGTATTCCTAAAACAAGAAGAAATCGCTCTTTGAGCGATTTCTTCTGAATATTATTAAGCCTATCTTTTAACATTATTCTGCAGATTGAATAGTAATAGGCAGAGAGTAAAGTACTCTAACTTTTTTACCATTTTGCTCGCCAGGAGTCCATTTTGGACATTTTTTAAGAACACGAATTGCTTCTGCTCCTGTACCGTAACCGATATCCCTTAAAACTTTAATGTCGGTTAATGAACCGTCTTTTTCAACTACAAAAGTAACATAAACTTTACCTTTTAAACCTTCTTCTTCCGGAGTCTTATAATTGTTTCCTACGAATTTGTAGAATTTCTCAATTCCTCCAGGGAAATCTGGTTTTACTTCGATACCAGCTGTGTTATACACGTTGTTATCTTCTTCAACTACTGCTGCAACCGGACCAGTTCCAACTGGTTCGTCTATAGTAATTTTAGCATTTGGATCACCTTTGATAGTTTCAGAACCAACTTTTTTATCTTTAAGTTCTTCAATTTTTGGTGGCTCCTCAGTTACTTCTTCTGCTTTTGCCACTACTGGCTTCACAAACTTCACCTGATCCTGTTTTGGAGGTGGCGGAGGTGGTGGAGGTGTATTTGGCTTTACCTCTTCTTTTTTCGGAGGTAATTTTGCAGTAATGATCTTAATATTGTTATCTACCACTTCTTCATTAGAATCTGGTAAAAAACTTGCAATAAGAGGTGCTGCAACCGCAAAGCTAAAGATAATAGAACCAATGATAAGCGCTTTTACAGTAGTCTTACCGTTTGATTTTCTTAGCTCATATGCACCATATATCTTATTACGTCCTTCGAATACGATATCAAGCCACTGATTTTTTATAATATCTAATTTCATTTTTCTTGATTATTAGGTTATTCACCAATAGATTGCTCTTATTTTGGCTCTAACAATTTAGTTTCTTCAGGAGAAACATCATTTACAATAGCGTATGATCCAGTTTTTCCAACTCCCACAATAGCCATTTCATCTAAAATATCAACTAAATTTCTGTATGTAGATTTTTTAGTTGGTTTGATGATAACTATCATACCGTCTTTAGGTTTTCCTTTAGCCGCAGAATATTCAAGAACTAATTTTCCTCTAGTCATCAATTCTCTTCGAATTCCATCTTTACCGTAAGTAAAATCTTTTGGTGCTCCTCCAGCAACTGGTGCTTCCAATCGACCAACGTAACGCACTAACTTATTGTTTTCCCCTAAAAGAACAGTCATCGTACGATTTTCATCAACTTTGATATCAATATTATCGTCCTTCTTATCGTCTTTATCTGGTAAAGATAAATCCATCGATTGAGGTTTTGACAACGATGTGGTTAACATAAAGAATGTGATCAATAAGAATGCCAAATCCACCATTGCCGTTAAATCGACTTTTGAATTTTGCTTTTTACTTCTTACTTTGCCACCTTTTCCGCCACCACCGTCGCCGGTATTTAATTCAGCCATTTTAGTGTATCTTTTTTAATTAAAAGTCTTTTCCTCTCATACCTGTAACTAAGTTAAAGGAATTGATTTTTTGATCTTGCAAAATATCCATAATCTTTTTAATTTCAGGATATTCTTCTTTAGCATCTCCTTTAATTGCAATCTGCAATTCTTTAGATTCACCACTAAGATCAAGTGTTGCTCTTCTAGCAACTAAAAGCCAGTCTTTTAATTGATTATCTAAAGAATCCGTTGGAATTCCAGGTTGATTTGCTTTGGTTCTGTCAGCCGCTTTCATATCAATGATTTGCTTTAAGCTTGCCAATGGAACACCGAAGTCATCCATTAATGCAAATTTAGCCTGATCTTCTTCTGAAAAATTAACGCCTAATTTAGCGCCCATTCCTTCAAGAGTTTTTTTACGAAGATCTCTTCCTTTGATATCAAAAAATATCTTAGTCTTTCCATCACTACCCTTACCTACTGTAATAATAGCCAAATCTGTATCTGGCAATTTACTTTGTACAGTAGAAGAAGGCGTATCAACAGGTAAAGCTTCAGGTACTTTAGCAGTAGCGGTTAAGATAAAGAACGTAAGCAAAAGGAACGCAACATCACACATGGCAGTCATATCTGTCGATGTTGACTTCTTTTTCATTTTTATTTTAGCCATTATCTTTTATTTTATTTTGATGTTATAATTAATTGTAATTATTAATAATCAAAAATTAATTATTGTTTCAAACTTCCTCTGAATCTTCTGTAAGTATTTACAATTGTAGTACCAGCCTCATCGATTGAGTAAGTTAAATCATCAATTTTAGCTGTAAAGAAGTTATAAGAGATAATTGCTAAAACTGAAGTAGAGATACCTGTTGCAGTGTTGATAAGTGCCTCAGAAATACCTGTTGCAAGAGCAGCCTGGTCTGGAGTTCCAGCAGAAGCTAACGCACCAAACGCTTTAATCATACCTGATACAGTTCCTAATAATCCTCCTAAAGTTCCTAATGATACTAAAGTAGAGATAATTGTCATGTTTTTTTCTAACATTGGCATTTCTAATGAAGTTGCCTCTTCGATTTCTTTGTGGATTACTTCTGCAGCTTCTTCACTGTTGAAACCTTCTTTTTTAACGTCTTGATATTTAATCAAAGCAGATTTAATTGCATTTGCAACAGAACCTTGTTGTTTGTCACAAGAAGCGATTGCAGCTTCGATGTTTCCTTCTTTGATACTGGCCTGAACGTTTTGCATGAATTTATCTAAATTAGCTTTTCCAGCTGCTTTACCGATAACAATATATCTTTCAATTGAAAACACAACAACCATTAAGAACATACCTAATAACGCTGGTACGATGAAACCTCCTTTATATACCATCCCTAAAGTATTGATTGGGTGACCTGTTTCAGGATTTCCACCTTCAAAGTTAGCAGGAGAACCCATAACGAATTTCCAAATTAAAAACCCAACTAAGATACACGCTACAATTATGATTCCAGTAATCATTCCTCCTCCATTTGAAGTGCTCTCTTTTTTAACTTTAACGTTTGCCATTTTTTTAAATTTTAATAGTTTTAAATAATTTTATTTTTTAGTTATATTTAACTTGTAGAGGAGCAAATTTATACGTTTAGTTTAAATAAAAAAACTTTTTTTAATTTTATTGAAGGAAATTTAACGTCAATTTAAAAAAT
>NZ_QETH01000127.1 GCF_003105115.1 Flavobacterium sp. HTF
AATTTAGGTTTGAATTTTAAATTCTTCTTTTTGAAAATTTATCAATTTTGGATTTATGACCTACACCAATTTTCATCTATTAGCATCTTTTTATTTCCAAAATTGAGATTTATTAAAAAAATCAATTTACATAATATTGAATTATATAAAGAAAAAAATCCGAAACTGAATTAGCTTCGGATTTTTGAAATTTCAATTTTATTTTAAAACAGATTTCTTATCTGGTTACCCCCTGGCTTGCTATCCAGTCTGAATATTTTTTCGCATTAATTGTATGCTGTTCATAACTAGAAGCAAATTCATGGTATCCGAAACGATCTATACTTGCACAGAAATATATATAATCATGCTTTTCAGGATTTAAAACTGCATCCAAAGCTGTGATATCCGGCATTGCAATTGGTCCCGGAGGAAGTCCAATATTCACATAAGTGTTATATGGAGATTTCATAATCAGATCATTATAAAAAACTCTTTTGATGACCTGATCAAAATCATTAGCTTTTAATTTTAAAGCATAAATTACTGTCGGATCAGCCTGCAAAGGCATCGCTAAACGTAAACGGTTCAGATAAACTCCTGCGATTCGTGGTCTTTCATCTTTTTTAACTGATTCTTTATGAACGATAGAAGCTAAAATTGTAGCCTGAACCGGAGATAATCCCTGCGCTTTTGCTTTTGCAATTCTTTCGTCTGTCCAGAAATTATGATATTCCTTAATCATTTTATCACGGAATTTCTCTGCAGAAGTATTCCAGTAAATTTCATATGTATTCGGAATAAACATGGCAAAAACGTTTTCTTCGTTAAAACCGTTTTCTTTTAAGAAAGTAGAATCTTTAATCGCTTTCATCAAGGATAAACTATCCGCTTCTATTTCAGAACCCACTCTTCCGGCAAAGTTCTCCAGTCTTTCCTGATTGTTAAAAGCCAGTTTTACAGGAACATTAGAACGCATAGCACGTACTAAGTCAATATTATTCATGTCTTTTTTTAATAGAAAACGACCTGATTTTACATTTTCAGGATAGCTTCTCTTATCAGCCACCATTTCGAAATTATCGAAATTCTTTATGTAAGGCTCTAATATTTTTTTTACATCAGTATAATTGGCCCCGGTCGGAACATGAACATAGACTTCTTTTTCTTCAAACTTAGTATTTGAACTAAAAATTCTGCTAATTAAAATGAACCCGTAAATCATTAAAACTGAAATAACCGCTACGGCAGTTATTGTGATTATCTTTTTTATACCCAAAACTAAGTTGTTTAAATTTGTTTGTTAATTAATTGAAATATTGCTTCATCCTGATAGTGATTATTCAGCAAAATCCAATCCTTTTTAATTCCTGTTTCCTCAAAACCAAATTTAGTAAAAAGAGCTTTACTAGCTACATTTCCTACATTAATATTTGCATATAATTGATGCAGGTTTAAATTATGAAATGCGTATTTAATTAATAATCCTAACGCCTCAGAACCAATATTTTGATTCCTGTTGTCTTTATTCTGAATTACAATTCCAACCCCGGCCCTGTTATTTTTTGGATCAAATTCAAATAAATCAATCAGTCCGATAGCCGGAAAATCTTCATCCTGGCAGATTGCTAATCGCAATTGTTTTGCCTCATAAATATCCTGATGTGCATTTTCAAGATACTGACGAACCAAAAATCTGCTGTAAGGTGTTTGCGTATTGCTTACTTCCCAAATGCTCTGATCATTTTCCATTGCATACACAAATTCCAGGTCATTAGGTTCCAATGCCCGAAGATAAATTGTATCACCTTTAAGAGTTATCATCCTGATTATATATTTTTGGCTGTAAATTTTAGATTTAAACGTTGAAATTAAATTTCAATTGTTCCTTTAAAAACAAATTTTGCAGGTCCCGTAAGGAATACGTTAGTAAAATGCTCCCCGGTTTTATCAAAAGAAACAACAAGTTTTCCGCCTTCAACATTCAGATTGATAGAAGTTTCATCCGTCTGTCCTATGGCATTCATGGCAATGGCAACAGCTGTAGCACCGGTTCCGCAGGCTAAAGTTTCATCTTCAACACCACGCTCATACGTTCGAAGCGAAAAAGTACTGTCATCTACTTTTTTTACAAAATTAATATTGCTTCCTTTTTCTCCGTATAATTCACCGTAACGAATGGCTGCACCATTTTCTTTTACATTATAATGTTCCAAATCTTCGACAATTTGAACATGGTGTGGCGAACCGGTATCTAAAAAGGTATAAGAATCCTTTTTTTGAACTTCATTAACGTCTATCATTCCTAAAGAAACAATTGCATCTTCATCAACAGAAGCATGATGCAGACCATCTGTTGCTATAAAAATGGTTTTGTCTTTGATAACGCCTAAGTGATTAGCAAAAGCAACCAGACAGCGTCCGCCATTGCCACACATAGAACTTTGATTTCCATCTGAATTATAATACACCATTCTAAAGTCGGTATTTTTATCATTTTCAAGCAGGATAAGTCCATCTGCTCCAATACCGAAACGTCTGTCACACAAACGTTCTATTAGTTTAACATCTTCTTTAGGAAAAAAATCTGAACGATTATCAATCATTACAAAATCATTTCCTGTACCCTGATATTTATAAAATTCTACTTGCATTTTTTAGTCATTAAGAAATACAAAAGTACGAAGAAACTGCGAAGATTAATTAATGAAATGTTAATCAATGTTAAAGAGAGTTAAACCATTTTTCCAGATAATTTTTTGGTATAATTTTACGTTATAAATGTTAAAAACAAATACCTAAAATAACTTAAAAACATAAATTGTAATATGAAAAAATTTTCAACCTTATTTTTAGTTTCACTACTAAGCGGTGCTACTACGCTTGGTGCTTACAAGTTATTATTTGACGGCAGTGATTCTTTTTTCGGAAAAGGAAATTCTGTTGTTACCCTTGCACCTAATTCATACGGAAAGACTGTTGGATTACCGGGTGAAGCTGTTGACTTTACTGAAGCAGCAGATAAAACAATTCATACCGTTGTTCACGTAAAAAATGTTTCGCGAAGAACCGTTAGTAATCCGATGATGGAGTTTTTCTATGGTTATGGCGGACAACAACAGCAGGAACAGGTTGGTACGGGTTCCGGGGTTATTATTTCTGAAGACGGATATATTGTAACCAATAATCATGTAATTAAAGACGCTTCGGAAATTGAAATCACTCTCAACAATAAGAAGTCTTATACAGCAAAACTTATTGGTACAGATTCTAAAATGGATATTGCATTATTAAAAATTAATGCTGACGAAAAACTTCCTTACACAGCTTTTGCAAATTCAGATTCGGTAAAAATCGGAGAATGGGTTTTGGCCGTGGGAAATCCGTATAACTTAACATCAACTGTAACTGCAGGAATTGTTTCGGCGAAAGCCAGAAATTTAGATACCAACGGAATTCAGTCTTTTATTCAGACAGATGCTGCAGTAAATCCTGGAAACAGTGGTGGAGCTTTGGTAAATACCAGAGGAGAACTGATTGGTATAAATACAATGATTTCCTCAATGACGGGTTCTTATGTTGGGTATTCTTTTGCTGTTCCTTCTAATATAGCCAGAAAAATCATTGAAGATATTATGGAATTCGGAAACGTTCAAAGAGGAATTTTGGGTGTTGAAGGCGGAGAACTGAACAGTACCGCTTCTAAAGAACTTGGAATTACCCAAACACAAGGTTTCTACATTAATAAAGTTTCTAAAAATTCAGGTGCTGAAAAAGCCGGACTTGCAAAAGGAGATATTATAATAAAACTTGATGAACAAAATATTGCCACGTATGCTGATCTGTCAGGTTACATTAATACAAAACGTCCTAACGATGTTGTAAAAGTAACTTACATGAAAGACGGAAAGACAAAAACGGTTCCGGTAACTTTAAGCAAAAATGAATTTTTTAGTACTGAATTTAAAGGGATTGAACTGGAAAATATTGATGCCGCTGACAAGAAAAAATTCAGAATTGATTACGGAGTAAAAATCAAAAATATTACCAATGAAAATTTAATGCAGTATCAAAATGAATTGCAAGGCAATATTATTTTAAGTATCGATAATATTAAAGCAACAAATGTTGAAACTGTTTCTAAACTTTTAAGTAAAAAAGACGAAGGTCAAAGTATCCGAATTGAAATGATAAATAAAGACGGAGAAATTTTCAGAATTATTATTTAAAAAATCGTAGTTCGTTCATGGGAAGAAAATAATCTGAAGAGTCAAAATCTTAACTTGAAAAACTTCAAAAACTATAATTTTAAAAGCCATCTTATAAATTTAAGGTGGCTTTTTTATTTTAAAATAAATGCTAAAATAGTTTACGAAATCGATTGAAATGGATACTTTTGCGCAGAATTTTAAAATAGTGAGCATTTTATTTTTTCAATTTATCAATTATGACTAAAAAATCTTTGTACCAAAAAGAGGTATCCTTACAAGTCGACCGAAGAAGAGCCGGTGTCGAATTAATTAAAATTATTAGCGATTTATGGTATGACAAATCCATTGAAATGGTATTGTTCAAAAATCAATTACTGGATAAAAATGTCAGCGATATTATTAACCTGCACCAATATGCCGGAGAATTTGTCGGAAAACCAATTACGATTTTTGATTCAGTTGAAATAGCGCAGGTTATCTTATCATTAGATCTTCCTCCTGCTAAATTAGATTTAGGAAAACTAACCTACGAATACCGTTTAGAGGATGAAAAATATCCTGATGCAAGATATTTTGTTCTTGATAAATTAAAAAAAGCAAAATCATCAGAAGAGATTCAGCCAAAAGATGTGGTCTTGTATGGTTTTGGAAGAATAGGACGTTTATTGGCGCGTGAGTTAATGTCAAAAACTGGAAAAGGAAATCAATTGCGTCTTAGAGCAATTGTAACCAGAGATACAAATGATGCAAACAGTTTAGAGAAAAGAGCTTCTCTGCTACGCTATGATTCAATTCATGGGGATTTTCAGGGATCGGTTACCGCAGATACGAAAAATAATGCTTTAATTATTAACGGAACTACTGTTCATATAATTACAGCAAATTCACCGGAAGAAATAGATTATACGCAACATGGAATAAATGACGCATTAGTTATAGATAACACTGGGGCTTTTACTACAGAAGCAGCTCTAAAAAGACATTTAACTTCAAAAGGTGTTGGTAAAGTTTTATTAACTGCTCCTGGAAAGGGAGTGCCTAATATCGTACATGGTGTAAATCATAATGACTATAATCCTGATCAAATAGATATTTTCTCTGCAGCTTCCTGCACTACAAATGCTATTACACCAGTTTTAAAAGTTATCGAAGATACATTAGGAATTGTAAAAGGACACTTAGAGACAATTCATGCTTATACAAATGACCAAAATCTGGTTGATAATATGCACAAAAAATATCGTCGCGGAAGAGCTGCTGCTTTAAACATGGTAATTACCGAAACTGGCGCAGGAAATGCCGTAGCAAAAGCATTACCATCATTGGAAGGAAAACTAACTTCTAACGCAATTAGAGTTCCGGTTCCAAATGGTTCGCTGGTTGTATTAAACTTAGAAGTAAAAAAAGGCACCTCGATAGCTGCAATTAACAAAATAATGAAAAAGTACGCTTTGGAAGGTGAACTTGTAGAACAAATAAAGTATTCACTAAATAATGAATTGGTATCTTCTGATATTGTTGGCACATCTGCACCCTCAATCTATGACAGCAATGCAACAATTGTTTCTAAAGATGGCAAAAATATTGTGCTGTACATTTGGTATGATAATGAGTATGGTTACAGCCATCAGGTCATTCGCTTAGCTAAATATATTGCGAAAGTAAGACGTTTTACTTATTATTAATAAACCCAAAAACTAACTGTATTAGTAAAACCATCAGGAATTCCTGATGGTTTTTTCTATAATAAAAAATGTTAAAATCTATAATTTGATTCCAAATCCCTTTTGGGGATTATTTCATAATTAAACGTTGGTTTCCCTGAATTTGATTCTAAGGTTACTTTTATCAAAAATGAATCCCCGGGTTTAATAGTATAATGAAGAAAATATTTAGGAAAAGTATATACTCCTAAATTGGAGAAATTTATGGTTGTCCAACTATGTTTATCATTTATTGAAATCTCTCGAACTTTTGAAACTATATCATAAGATTCATTCATCCTTTTAACGTAAAAAACTTTTTTCTTAGAATACATGAAAGGAAGAGTATGCAATTCAACTATATTACCTTGATATATTTTATCACAGAATATATTTCCAATGCTAGCTGTAGTAAATTTATCTTTTTCGTTTAGTGTATAACAGCAAGTGCTATTACGGCTACAAAACTTCGATGTCAAAATACCTTTTACAATATATTTTTGGTTGTTTTTTAATGCGATTAGATACTTTACAGAAAATATGTGTGGGAGTAGTATACAAGCACTGATTAATAACAAAGAATCTATAAATACGGCACTGGAGCGCAAATAGATTGCTAACCCCATGAAAACTAACAAAATTATAATACCAGGAATTGAAAAAAACAAAACTAACAAATAGATATTTTTTCGATCCTGTCTATCTAATACTGCTAATTTATATTCCATTTTAATTTGCATTTTACTTGCAAATATATAAATATTTTACTACAAAATTAAATTGGTAAAACAGTTGTACTTTTTACTTCAGAAATAACAAAAACAGTATTTATCTGAGAAACCTCAGGCAGAATAGATAATTTTTGCTGATGGAAATAATGATAGCTCTCCATATCCGGAATAATGATTTTAAGCATATAGTCAAAGTTTCCTGAAACATAGTTACATTCTACCACTTCCGGCAAATTAAGAATCGACTGATTAAATCCTTCCGAAGTATCATATGTTTGTTTTATTAGAGTAACCTGACAATAAACGGTAAGATTATTGCCTAATTTTTTTTTATTTAAAATTGAAACATATTTTTCAATAACTCCCTCTTTTTCAAGACGTTTAACTCTATCATGAACTGGTGTTAATGATAAATTTATCTTGTTAGCAATGTCTTTTAGCGTATAATGCGCATCTACCTGTAAAAGACGTAGGATTTTTTTGTCAATTTCATCTAAAGCCATAACGAAAACGATGTAAATTTATATTAAGAAAAAGTCATTTTTTCTTTTATGACAAACAAAAGTGTTCCCTAAAAGAATATTTTTCTGTAAAATTAATAAATAAAATAATATTTTCTTATTTATTCATGAATTATCAATAATATCTTCTCTATCAGTAGCTTTGTAAAAACATTACAAAAAAAATAAAAAACATAAAATATGATAATAGGTGTTCCAAAAGAGATAAAAAATAATGAGAACCGTGTTGCTTTAACGCCAGCCGGTGTTTCTGAGATGAAAAAACACGGACATGTAGTTTATGTTCAGGCTACTGCAGGTTTAGGTAGTGGTTTTGCTGATGAAGAATATACAAATGCAGGTGCAACAGTTTTGGCAACTATTGAAGAAGTATATGCTATTGCTGAAATGATTATCAAAGTAAAAGAGCCTATCGCATCTGAGTATCCGTTAATCAAAAAAGATCAGTTGCTATTCACGTATTTCCACTTTGCATCATCAGAAGAACTAACTCATGCTATGTTGGAAAAAGGAGCTGTATGTTTAGCTTATGAAACTGTTGAAAAAACAGATCGCAGCTTACCTTTATTAGTTCCAATGTCAGAAGTTGCAGGTCGTATGGCTATCCAACAAGGGGCAAAATACCTTGAAAAACCATTAAAAGGAAGAGGAATTCTTTTAGGAGGTGTTCCAGGTGTTCCACCAGCAAAAGTTTTAGTTTTAGGAGGAGGAATTGTAGGTACGCAAGCTGCAAAAATGGCAGCAGGATTAGGTGCTCAGGTAACTATCATGGATTTAAGCCTGCCACGCCTTCGCCAGTTAGACGATATTATGCCGGCAAACGTAAATACAGAAATGTCTAATCATTATAATATTACAAGAGCAATTAAAGATGCGGACTTAATTGTAGGTGCTGTTTTAATTCCAGGAGCAAAAGCACCTCACTTAATTACCCGTGATATGTTGAAATTAATGCGTCCGGGGACTGTAGTAGTTGACGTAGCTGTTGATCAGGGTGGATGTATCGAAACTTGTACTCCAACAACACACGAAAACCCAACTTTTATTATTGATGATATCGTACATTATTGTGTTGCTAATATGCCTGGAGCTGTACCTTACACATCTACTTTGGCTTTAACTAACGCAACTTTACCATACGCATTGCAATTAGCAAACAAAGGATGGGAAAAAGCTTGTGCTGAAAATGAAGAATTGAAAAAAGGATTAAATGTAGCTAATGGTAAAATCCTTTACAAAGGAGTTGCAGAGGCTTGGAATCTTCCTTTTAACGAAGAATTAGTGTTAGCAAACGCATAGTTGCTGGCATTATAATAAGTGCTTACTAAATCACTAAATTCAAAAAGACCTTTCTTAACGAAAGGTCTTTTTTTTGATATATATCCTTACAAAGAAAAGGCTATATAATTATTAGAAAAATTATTTCTCATCCAAAACTTCCTGCATAACTTTAGCTTCAGTCCCATTTGGAAAAGTAACTTTTATTTTTTGCGCAATAGTTGGAGCAATTTCAGTTATAGCTTTTTTATCATAAGACTCTCCTTTTTTAATGTGCCAGCCATAAAAGATAGCAGGAACGTGAGTATCGTAACTGTATGGAGTTCCGTGAGAAGTTCCGGTAGCCGAATATTCCATATCGCCCGGTTTATTAATCACGACCATATCTCCATCCTGAGTAACATCGTATCCTTTAGCAACAAAATTCAAATAATAGTCATTTCCTGAATTTGCTAAAATCTCTTCCTCTGTATAAACTTTTTTGATCTGTGGCAATGTAATCAAAAACTCTTTAAATGATTGCTTTACTTTTGATAATTCCAATCCTTTGTCTTTGATAATTTGTTTATTGAAGAAAATATTGAAATTTGAATAATTCAAAATTAAATCTGCACCAAATGTTTTAACTGAGAAATCCTGTAAGCTTTTCTTAAACTCTTTTGATGGATAATTATCTACATTATATTTACGATCTTTTAAATAGATTACATTTTCAGCACCAGCATGATCTGCAGTTAAGAAAAGTAAATAATTATCCTTCCCTACCGTTTGATCCAGATAAGTCAAAAAGTCAGCAATAGTTTGATCCAGACGTAAATATGTATCTTGTAGTTCCATCGAACGTGGCCCGAGTAAATGTCCAACATAATCAGTAGAAGAGAAACTAACAGTTAAGAAATCAGTGATATTATCCTTTCCAAGTTCTTCCTTTTCAATTGCTCTTTTTGCAAATTCAGCTAATAAATCATTTCCATAAGGAGTAGCGCGAATAATTCCTGCATCATTTTTCTCATACATAGTTTTTAAGTCATATGGAAAAACAGGAGCCGAACTGCCATATAATTTTCCTTCATATGGATTATTATCCGGAAGACTCTCATTATAAACAGAAGCAGGTTTGTATAAATCCCAACCTTTATTAATATAAGTCATATAATGCTTCTCATTATTAAACTGAGAAACCCATTCCGGTAATTTTTCACCATAAAAGGTACTACTAATAAAAGAACCTGTCTTACTGTACCAGAAAGCCCAGTTTGCAAAATGACCCGCTGGAAGAATTGCACCACGATCTTTAAGGCTCATTCCAATTACTTTTCCCTGGAAATTTGTTGCCATTCTAACTTCATCAGTAATAGTTGTGCTTTGTAGATTTTTTGGTGACATAGCACCTTCTTCTATTGTGCCATTACCAACTGTTTTAACAGAAGCATCATCAGTACAATACATTTCTTTACCAAGAGTTCTGCTAAACCATTCATTTCCTACAATTCCATGTGTTGAAGGTGTTGTTCCTGTATAAATAGAAGCATGACCCGGTGCAGTATAAGTAGGCATGTAGTTATAATGCATATTCTGAAAAGTATATCCATTATTCATTAATCGCTTAAATCCATTTGGAGAAAAATCATCTGAAAAGCGATATAAATATTCCATTTTCATTTGATCAACTACTATACCGACAACTAACTTGGGACGTTGTTGAGCACTTAAGTTTGAGATAACAAACAAGGCTAACAATAAAATACTTTTTTTCATATTTAAAATTCTAATTTAAATACAAAAATACAAGATTAGCATCTAAAACTCTAATGGGGTCAGAATTTAAACCTAAAAATTGACTTTAATTTAACAGAATGCAAAACAAGTTATCTTTACATCATACCAAATAATCAAAAAGTTTATAAAACAAAAAACCCTATCCGATTGGATAGGGTTTTCAAAAGAAAGGCGACGACATACTCTCCCACATAACTGCAGTACCATCTGCGCAGGCGGGCTTAACTACTCTGTTCGGGATGGGAAGAGGTGAGCCCCGCCGCAATAACCACCTTAAGGTTGTTAGT
>NZ_QETH01000128.1 GCF_003105115.1 Flavobacterium sp. HTF
ACATAAAAATACCTGCGCCTTTTGGGTTCAGCAGTTATAACAAAAAGTTTTTCATTACAAGTAGAGTTCAAATATTTTTAATTTTTTAAAACAACTAGTTAATTAACAAACAAAAATCAAAACAAATTTTAAACCAAAAAAAATGCTTATGAAACGAATTTTAGCAGTGTTAGGAATCGTATTGTTCAGTAGTGTAGGAGCTGTTGCACAAAACCGATTAATAACAGGCACAGTGACTGATGCGGATAACAAGGGAGTTGTTGCTGCATCCATTGAGGTTCAGGGAAAACCATTTAGCGCCATTACTGACACAGAAGGCCGATTTAAGATGAATGTACCCGAAGGTAAAGTGACCCTGAATGTATCTTCCATAGGTTTTGATTCAAAGTCTGTGGTGCTTCAGGAGAATGAAAACAGAGTTTCTGTTACGTTGTTAGAGAATGCGCAGGAATTGAAAGATGTTGTAGTAACTTCATTTGGAGTTAAAAAACAAAGAAAAAGTTTAGGTTACGCCGTTGGTGAACTAAAAGGCGATGACCTGACAAAAAATAAGGAAATTAATCTCGGAAACGCCCTTCAGGGAAAAATTGCCGGGGTAAACGTTTCTGCACCGGTTACAGGGCCATCGGGTTCAAGCCGTGTGGTCATTCGGGGTGCTACGTCGGCCTCCGGATTAAACCAGCCTTTGTATGTTGTAGATGGAATTCCAATTGATAATACACAGCAAGGAAATGCAGGAATGTATGGAGGAGCTGATAAAGGAGATGGTATGTCATCTTTCAATCCGGATGATATTGCGTCTATGTCAGTATTAAAAGGTAGTGCCGCTTCTGCACTTTACGGATACAGAGGATCTAATGGTGTTATTCTTATTACAACTAAAAAAGGTAAAAACGGAACTGGAATTGGAGTAGATTTTAGTACAAATTCTACATTCAATACACCGGCAACTCTTTTACATTGGCAAGATCAATACGGAGCCGGAGAGCCTGTAAATGGCGTTGCAACAAGATTTCCAAGTCAGCAGCAAGTTGGAGACAGCTACTATTTTGCCTGGGGGGATAAATACGACGGAACTCCATCTATTGGTATCGATGGAATTACAAGACCATATCAGGCATATGGACAAGACAACGTTAAAAATTTCTACAGAACCGGATATTCTTTCAGTAATACTTTAGCAATTTCCGGAGGAAACGAAACTACTAATTTCAGATTATCTTTTGGAAATACTAAAGATGAATCAATCCTTCCGGGAACAAATTTCAAAAGAAATAACGTGACTTTGAGTTTAAATTCGGCTCCAAACAAAAAAGTTAGCATCGAGACAAATGCACAATATATTTCTGAGAAAAGTCATAACAGACCTTATTTGAATGACTCTCCAAGAAATCCATCTTTCCCAATTACTTTCATGACTCCGGGAACAGACATTAGATGGATCAATAATCCTTATGATGCAAATGGAGGAGAAGCAGATTATTTTCAATCAAATGTATATCAGACAAATCCATATTTCGCAACACAGCAAGACCTGAACAATGATCTTAGAAAACGTTTTATAGGTTCTGCAAAAGTAAATTATAACATTACTGATAAAATTTACGCAAAAGCTGTTCTTGGTATCGATGATATTAATTATGAATTTACAGAGATTGAACCAACCGGAATTAACTACGCTCCAGGCGGAGCTTATGAAAACACAGTTCAAAACCGTTCTGAGTTTAATGCCTCAGGTTATATAGGATACAAAGGTGATATCGTTAAAAATCTTTCTTTAGATGCCTTTATTGGAGCAAACCGTCAGGATAATAGAATGAGTGGGATTAAAATGAGAGGAAATAACTTTATTGTTCCCTTCAAGTATTTTTACGCAAATACCCAGCCTGTAAAAACAGAAAAATTATTTTCTGAAAGTCAGGTAAACTCACTTTTTTATTCAGCTGATTTAGGGTACAAAGATTTCTTATATGTAAGTTTGACAGGTCGCGAAGATTGGTTTTCAACTTTAGATCCTTCAAACAACAGTACTTTTTATCCATCTGTAAGTACTAGTTTTATTTATTCTGAAGTAATTAAATTACCGGAATGGATGTCTTATGGTAAAATTAGAGCAGGTTGGGGTAATGTTGGTGGAGCCTTGCCGGATGCTTATGCATTATCATTAACTTATATTACGCCAGACGGACAAACAGATTCGCAAGGTCAGCCAATTTTAGGTATAAATGGAGAAACAGTTCCAAACAAATTTTTAAAACCTTATAATGTAAGTACAATCGAATTTGGTTTTGAAAATACGTTTTTCAACAACAGATTAAGTACAGATTTGACTTTTTACCAAAAAAGAACAACGAATGATATTGCCGATGCTGATATTTCTAAAGCTTCAGGTTATAGAACTACAAAAATTAATGTTGGAGAAATTCTAAATAAAGGTGTTGAATTTGCGATAAATGTAAAAGCAGTAAAAACATCGAATTTTAGCTGGAGCGTTGGATACAATTTTGCTTACAACGAGAGTGAAGTTGTTAATCTTTCAGATAATATTCCAACTAAATTGTTAGATGATAACAGAGATGCAAGAGCTTCTGTAGTATTAGAAAAAGGACAGCCTTTTGGTGTAATAAAAGCCTACGATTATTTAAGAGATGCAAACGGAAACATTGTACTTGACCCGAGTGGTAAATTCTTAAGAGGAAAATTAATCATTGCAGGACAAGGTGTTGCACCAACTTCAATGGGGCTTTCAAATGATTTTACTTATAAAAATTTCACACTTTCTGTTTTTGTAGATGCTAAATTTGGAGGAGAAATTTATTCTGCAACAAACCAGTTAGGAATGCGTTACGGATTATCTGAAGCTTCACTACCAGGCCGTGAAGGCGGAGTTGCTGTTTCAGGAACTGATACAAACGGAAATCCCGTAAACACAAACGTTTCTGCATACGATTACTGGAGAAGTTATAGTGATGTAACATCAAATTTTGTCTACGATGCTGATTTTGTAAAACTAAGAGCAATTTCTTTTAGCTATAATTTTCCAAAAGATTACCTCAAAAAGACACCTTTCCAATCAATCAGTTTAGCTTTCTCTGCCCATAATTTATGGACAATTTATGACAAAGTTTCAAACATTGATCCAGAGTCAAACTATAATAACAGTAATGCTCAGGGACTTGAAAGAGCTTCTATGCCTTTGACAAGAAATTATGGTGTAACACTTAATGTCAAATTCTAATAATAAAAAAATGAAAAATAGATATATAAAAATATTTTGTACTGCAATTTTTAGTACATTAATATTAGCATCGTGCGATAAGGGGTTTGAAGAAATGAACACAAATCCAAACGCGCTAACAGAACCTGCAATAAAATCGATGTTTACATTGGCTGAGATTTATGTTGACGGTCAGGATTTTTCGAATACAAGAGGAAATAATATTTATGCCGCACAAATCGTACAGCAATTTTCTTCACCGGGAGGAGCGGGTTCAAAATACACCTATTCTTCTGAATATTCAGCGGCTCTTTTTGGAGAAACTTATGGAAAAGGACTGAATCAGATTTACCAGTTATTGTCGGTTTTGCCAAACACAGATGAAAATTCAAATGCAATTCAGGCTTTAAGAATCATGAAGGTTCTTATGTATCAAAAATTAACAGATACTTACGGAGAAGTTCCTTATTTCGAAGCCGGAAAAGGATACAATGGAAATATTTTTACCCCAAAATATGACACTCAGGAAGCGATCTACAATGATCTTTTGAAAGAATTAGATGAAGCCGGAACAGCATTAGATGCTAACAAAGGTTTTGTTGGTGCGGCAGATTTATATTACCAAAGTGATGTTACAAGATGGAAAAAACTGGCCAATTCTGTAATGCTTAGAGTAGCAATGCGCTTGTCTAAAGTAAATCCGGCTAAAGCGAAAGAATATGTAGAAAAAGCAGTTTCAAAAGGTGTTTTTACTTCAAATGATGACAGTCTTGTTTTAAAACATGATGCAGGTCCACAGGGAGTTAGAACTAATCCTATCACTTCTGCATGGGTTACAAATGATTTGAACAAAGGAGAATCAAATATAAAATTCAGTAAAACATTTATCGATTTATTGAAAAATACAAACGATCCGCGTTTAAGAATCTATGCTAAATTAGAAGCAACCGGAGATAACAATCCGGCGAATCAACAAGGCCTTGCCAATGATGCTAGTGACTTTCCGGGTGGAGACAAAAAAGTTTTCTCAGATCCTAATACCTCTACAGTATTGCGTTTAGATGCACCTACTTTGATTATGTCTTTTGCAGAGGTTAAATTCATACTGGCAGAGGCAGCAGTTAGAGGCTGGAGTGTTGGTGAATCTGCTCAAAAACATTATGAAGACGGTGTAAGGGCAGCAATGACTATACTGACTATTTTTGGAGATAAAGTACCGGCGGTTACAAATATGGAGTACAATACTTATATCACCACATATCCTTTTAAATCTGCGGGAACCGATGCACAAAAAATCGAGCAGATTATTACCCAAAAATGGATTGTATTATTGTTTAATGGTTTTGAGGCATTCTCAGAATACAGAAGAACAGGATATCCGGTTTTAGTTCCCGTTAACGATCCTACAGGAGAAACAAACGGAACAATTCCGAGAAGGTTAATCTACGACCAGTCAGAGCTTCTAACAAATGCAGACAATTATCAGGAAGCAATAAGACGTCAGGGATTAGACAGAATGACAACCAGAATCTGGTGGGATAAAATCTAAATAAATTTTAGTTACTAAGAAACAAAGGCAAAGGAACAAAGTTTAGGAAGGAAAATGATTTAAAACCTTCGTAACTTTGTTTTTCTGACCCTTTGAATCTTTTCAAAAAAAAATCTATGTCAAAAAAATGTAACAAAATAGTTTTTAGCTTCATTTTCGTTTTCAGCTTATTTGCTGTCAGTACGGCAATTTCGCAGGAAAAAAAATCAAAAAAAAATAGTTTGGATTACACCAAATATGTAGATCCAATAATTGGTTCAGCCGGTCACGGGCATGTATTTGTAGGTGCGAATGTCCCATTTGGTGCCGTGCAGCTAGGACCCGTAAATATTTTTGAAGGCTGGGACTGGTGCAGTGGCTATAATTATGCAGGTAATACCATATTAGGCTTTACACACACGCATTTGAGCGGAACCGGAATCGGAGATTTAAACGATATTTTATTGTTGCCGGTATCAGGAAAAGTTGCCCTTACAAAAGGGACAAAAGAAGATATGGTGAACGGTTACGGTTCTTATTTCTCTCATAAAAATGAAGTTTCAACACCCGGTTATTATAGCGTTGTTTTAGACAAATATAAAATTAAGGCAGAATTAACAGCCAGCGAAAGAGTTGGTTTTCATAAATATACTTTTGATACTGCTGCCGATTCACACATACTCTTAGATCTTGCAGACGGTATAGGATGGGACAAACCCGTAAAAACGTTTATTAAAAAAATAAATGAAACCAAAATTGTAGGCTATCGTTACTCTACAGGCTGGGCAACAGACCAACGAATTTATTTTGCAATGGAATTTTCAGAACCCATTACCAGTATTGCTTTGTATGACAGCATTGCTTCGATAAGAGGAAATGAAGGCGAAGGTTTAAAAATGAAAGCAGTCTTAGATTTTAAAACCTTAAAAAATAAACAGGTTTTAGTAAAAGTCGGGATTTCTCCCGTAAGTTCTGAAAACGCTTCCGCAAATATAAATGCCGAGATTCCAAATTGGGATTTTGATAAAATCGTAAAAGAAGCCACTGCAAAATGGAACAAAGAATTGAACAAAATTCAGATCAAAGCAGACGACAAAACAATGAAAGTTTTTTATACCTCGTTGTATCATACCATGTTTGCACCTTCTGTTTTTAATGACGTAAACGGAGATTACAGAGGAACAGATAAGAAAGTATACGAAAAAGCCAATTTTACCAACTACACTACTTTTTCCCTTTGGGATACCTATCGCGGTTTGCATCCTTTATATACCATTACACAACCGGAAAAAATGAATGATATCGTTAAATCTTTTTTAGCTATTTATCAGCAACAGGGAAGATTACCGGTCTGGCATTTAATGGGAAATGAAACCAATACCATGAACGGAAATCACTCCATTGCCGTTATTGCAGACGCTTATCTGAAAGGCTATCGTGATTATGATGTTGAACTGGCTTATGAAGCGATGAAAAAAACAGCCATGCAAACACGCGACGGAATGGATTATATTCAGAAGTTAGAATATATTCCGGCCGATAAAGTGATAGAATCCGTTGGAAATGCCTTAGAATATGCCATTGATGATTATTCTATTGCCCAAATGGCCAAAGCATTAAACAAAACAGAAGATTATACCTATTTTACTAAAAGAGCTAATTTGTATAAACTGTATTTTGATAAAGAAACCACTTTTATGCGTGGAAAACTGGCAAATGGAAACTGGAGAACGCCGTTTAATCCGCTTTCATCCGTACACCGTAAAGATGATTATGTAGAAGGAAATGCATGGCAGTATACCTGGCTCGTGCCTCAGGATCCGTATGGTTTAATTGATTTATTTGGAAGCGAAGATAAATTCCTGGCCAAATTAGATGCCTTGTTTTTATTGACCGATAAAGTAGAAGGAGAAGATGTTTCACCTGATATTAGTGGACTGATAGGCCAGTATGCGCAGGGAAATGAACCAAACCATCATATTCCATACCTATATGCGTATGCCGGGCAGCCGTGGAAAACAGCAAAATTAATCCGTGAAATTGACCAGAAATTCTATTCGACAAAACCGGACGGTTTATGCGGAAATGAAGATTTGGGCCAAATGTCGGCCTGGTATATTTTATCGTCTATGGGATTTTATTCTGTCAATCCCGCAAACGGAATTTATGTTTTAGGAAGTCCGTTAGTAAATAATGCTGTCATTCATTATAAAGAAAATTCATTTACACTAAATGCAATAAACAACAGCGCCACAAATATTTACATCCAGAAAGCAGAATATAACGGTAAACCGTATACAAAATCCTATATCACACACGAAATGATCGTAAAAGGGGGAGAACTTAAATTATATATGGGAAGCAAACCATCGGCAACCTGGGGAGTAAAAAAAGAAGACAGACCTCTTTAAATTTAAGATTTTAGATTTAAGATTTTAGATTGGAATGCCTTTCCTGCAAGGTTTTTAAAACCTTGTAGGTATTTAAACATTTAAAATCTTAAGTCTGAAATCTTAAGTCTGAAATCTTAAGTCTGAAATCTTAAGTCTGAAATCTTAAGTCTAAAATCCAAAGTCTAAAATCTAAAGTCTAAAGTCTAAAGTCTAAAATATACTCACAGTACATTTCACATTTTACAACATAAAAATTATGAAAATAAAGCATTTAATTTTTTTAGGACTAATGCAATTTTGTGTCTTGATAAATGCACAAAATAAAACCATAGATCCTGTTGAATATGTAAATCCTTTAATGGGAACACAATCTTTGCACAATCTTTCTAACGGAAATACATATCCCGCCATTTGCAGGCCATGGGGAATGAATTTCTGGACGCCGCAAACCGGAAAAATGGGCGATGGCTGGGCTTATACTTATACCGCAGAAAAAATCAGGGGATTCAAACAAACCCATCAGCCCTCTCCCTGGATGAACGATTACGGGCAGTTTTCGATTATGCCGGTAACTGGTAAAACCGTTTTTAACGAAGAAGAAAGAGCAAGCTGGTTTAGCCATAAGGCCGAAACATCAAAACCTTATTATTATAGCGTTTATCTTGCTGATTATGATGTTACAACAGAAATTACAACAACAGAAAGGGCCGCGCATTTTCAGGTTACATTTCCTGATAATGAAAACTCATCCATTATAATTGATGCTTTTGACAAAGGATCTTACATCAAAATAATTCCTTCGGAAAATAAAGTTATTGGCTATACAACCCGTAATAGCGGCGGTGTGCCGGAGAACTTTAAAAATTATTTTGTATTGCAGTTCGACAAACCATTTGCTACGAATTCAACCTGGATGGACAAAACCCTGACCAAAGATAAATTAGAATCAACAGGCATTCACGTAGGTGCAGTAATTGGATTTAAAACCCGCAAAGGAGAAAAAGTAAATGTAAAAGTAGCTTCTTCTTTTATCAGTACAGAACAGGCGGAGTTAAATTTAAAAAACGAACTGGGCTCATCAACTTTTGATGAAACTGTTGCACAATCTAAAAAGGAATGGAATAAAGTCCTCGGAAAAATAACCGTTGAAGACAATAATGAGGAAAAATTAAAGACTTTTTATTCCTGTTTATACCGCACCGTTTGTTTTCCGCAAAAGCAATACGAAATAGATAAAAACGGTGCTATTATACACTATAGCCCTTACAATGGCAAGGTTTTGCCCGGTTATATGTTTGCCGGAACCGGATTTTGGGATACTTTCAGGGCACTATATCCTTTATTAAATCTCGTGTATCCTTCTATAAACAAAGAAATGCAGGAAGGATTAATAAACGATTATAAAGAAGGAGGTTTTTTACCCGAATGGTCGAGTCCTGGCTTTAGAAATGTAATGGTCGGGAATAATTCTGCTTCTGTAGTTTCTGATGCCTATATGAAGGGATTAAGAGGTTATGACATCAATACATTGTATGAGGCCTTGCAGCATGGCGCTAATAACGAAGGGCCAATGGATGCAGTAGGTAGAAAAGGAGTGAAGTATTACAATACGCTGGGATATGTACCTTATGATGTAGAAATCAATGAAAATGCCGCCAGAACGTTAGAATATGCCTATGATGATTTTGCCATCTGGAAATTAGCGAAAGCGTTAAATCGTCCGAACAAGGAAATTAAGTTATTGGAAAAGCGAATGCTGAATTATAAAAATGTATTCGATCCTGCAATCGGCCTGATGAGTGGGAGAAACAAAGACGGAAGCTTTCCTGCAAAATTTAATCCGTTTAAGTGGGGAGATGCCTTTACAGAAGGAAACAGCTGGCACTACAGCTGGAGCGTTTTTCATGACATTCAGGGGCTGATCAATTTAATGGGAGGCGAGAAAGCCTTTACAGCCAAATTAGATGCCGTTTTTACCACGCCGCCGGTTTTTGATGATAGTTATTACGGATCTGTAATTCATGAAATTCGCGAAATGCAAATAATGAATATGGGACAATATGCCCACGGAAATCAGCCAATTCAGCACATGATTTATTTATACAATTATGCAGGAGAACCCTGGAAAACCCAATACTGGTCAAGAGAAGTCATGAACCGTTTGTATAAACCAACTCCGGACGGATATTGTGGAGACGAAGATAACGGACAAACTTCTGCCTGGTATATTTTCTCTGCCATGGGATTTTACCCCGTTTGTCCCGCAACGGATGAATATGTTCTTGGAGCACCGTTGTTTAAGAAAATAACCGTACAGTTTGAAAATGGAAAAGAACTTATTATAAACGCTCCGGATAATTCTGAAACAAACAGATATGTCAACAAGTTAAAATGGAATAATTCCAATCATGAAAAAAACTATATCAGCCATTTTGATTTATTAAAAGGCGGGGAGTTAAATTTTGACATGAATGACTCTCCTAATTTACAACGCGGTACATCGGTCAGTGATTATCCATATTCCTATTCAGCTTCCAAAAAATAATTTAAAATCAAAATGATTAATAATGGTCTTTTTATTTACTGAGAATAAAAAGACCATTATATTTTGTAAGTGTTTTAAAG
>NZ_QETH01000129.1 GCF_003105115.1 Flavobacterium sp. HTF
TTCCGAAAGTCTCATTTTTGAGGTTTGGAAACTGTAAATAAGGATCTTTTCCTTTATTCCAGTCTGGTAAAAAATCAGACATATTTTCGACATAAAAGCCACGGACTTTGCTATAATTAAAATTCTGAAGCCAATGCCCAAAAAAAGACGGAAGTTATAATCTGAAAAAGAAGATTTACCTTTTAAATCATTGTCATTATTAGCACCAAAAAACTTTGGAAAAAAACCATAACTAAAACCAATAAACTTATAATCAACAGTAAAGAATAACTTGTATTCGTTATTTGGAACCAGCTTTAGATTCACACTCTCTTTTGATTTTAAAAAATAAGAATCAGTCTGGGTGCTTAAGTTTGCCCTGACCATTATTTTATCGGGATAATAAATAAAATTAGCGGTATCCTTTTTACTAAAATTTTGTGCTGAAAGATTTTGAAAAAGCAGAAAAGTGAAAAACAGTAAGAGAAATGATTTTAAAAAAACCAAAATGAAAAATAGTGTTATTTAGCAGGTTTAATACTCTCATTAACTGTTTGATAGAATGTTTAATTACAAAGATATCATTTCTGTTTCATTTTGTTTTCAACAGTTTAGTTTTGTTATAAAAGAATTATTTCACCACTTTTTCCATCATTTTTTCAGGATGTGCCAATGGTGTAAAACCAAATTTCTCATATAAAAAGTGAGCATCTGTTGTTGCTAAACGCCAAATTTTTACCTCCTGAAGTTCAGGATCATTCATCATTTTTTCAATCAATAAAGAAGAATAACCGTTTCCGCGAAATTCTTCTGAAATAAAAACATCCATTAAATAGGCAAAAACGACATAATCTGTAATGACACGGGCAAAGCCAATTTGTTTACCGTTAAGATAAATTCCAAAACAAACGGAAGCATCAATTGTTCTTTGCACTTCTTCTATAGTTCTGCCGGCTGCCCAATAAATATCTTTTAAAAAATTCTGAATAAACAGAACGTCAAGTTTGTTTTTATCTTTTGAAATTTCTATCATAATTAATTGTAGATTTTAGATTTTAGAAATTAGATTTTTGCACAGAAGTAGAATCTAAATTCTACAATCTAAACTCTAAAATAGTTTATATAAAACCGGTTTGCTGGGACTGGCGTCGTTTTCAAACGAAGCGATTTGTAAATTCAGGATATAATCACCATCGCCAATTTCATCCGGAACATAAATCATTTCTGTAATTGTGGCATTTAATCTTGCGTCACTATTTAAATTTTCGGTGTTTTTTACGTTCCAGAAACCTTTATGCGCTAATAATTTCCCTTCGTCATGTTCTCTGTCAACACTTGGTAAATCGATTAGCAAATGCTGAATTTCGCTTTCGCGGATGAAGATTGCAGCATCTTCAGACAGATAAGGCGGATTTGTATTCGAATATTTTCGGGATTTTTTGTCTTTTGAATTCGGAAGCGTTCTAATCACGATTGCTTCAGGTTTTGATCCGTTTAGAGCATCAGCGATTTGATTTTTGGTAATAACCAGATCTTCACCGATGTTTTCAGGCGAAACAGTAATCAATTTTGCAAAAAAGAAGAACTGTTTTAAAGACTGATTAATGCTGTAAAATTCACGGGTGATATGTCCCAGGCATTCTGTATGTGTTCCATGCCCATGCGGATTGAAGAAAATATTATTGAAATTGGTAGATGATTTTCCCTCAGAAACTTTCCCGATCCAGTCGCCAAAAACTACAGGTTCAATGGCTGGTTTTTCAATGTACCAGGCGATCGGATTTTCATCAGTATTTGTTAATGGAATAGAGATATCAATGGGTTTTGATAAGTCAATTTCGAAGTTGTTGATTTTAGCGATCATTAGATACTGAATTTAGAATCGAATAAAATTATAACAATGCTTCTGGATTTGCAATGTTTGTTGGATTTCTATTGATATAATTAATAACATTTTCGAATGCTTTTTCAAAATAAAGTTCGTAGCTGTTTTTTTCAACATAACCTATATGAGGAGTACAAACAACATTTGGCATTTTCAATAATTCATAATCTGTATCATAAACAGGCTCTTCTTCATAAACATCTAAGCCGGCAAATCCGGGTCTGCCATTTTTTAAGGATTTAAGCAAAGCTCCTTTTTCAATTAATTCGGCACGAGCGGTATTAATTAAAACAGCATCTGGTTTCATTAAATTTAAATCAGCTTCTTTTACAATTTCGAAAGTTTGTTCATTTAGTCTGAGATGTAATGTGATTATGTCGCTTGTTGAGAAAAATTCCTCTTTAGATGCTGCTTTTTCAAATCCATCCAGAACAGCTTGATTTCTGGAAGATTCACTTCCCCAAACTAGAACATTTGCTCCAAATACATTTGCATATTTAGCAATTTGCTGCCCAATTTTTCCATATCCCCATATACCAATTTTTTTGCCGCGAATTGTTGATCCCACATTAATCTGCCATTTTCCATCTTGCATTCCTTGAATAGCTTGTGGAATCTGACGAACCGTATTTAGAATTAATGTCCAGGCAAGTTCTGATGGAGCGACTGGAGATCCAATGCCTTCCGCTACAGCAACATTGTGTTTTGTGCAGGCGTTTATGTCAAGATGATTTGATTTTTTGCCTGTCTGGCTTATTAATTTCAGCTTTGGTAACCTTGAAAGTAAGTCTTCTGTAATTTCTGTTCTTTCCCGAATTAAAATTATAATTTCAGAATCTTGTAGCAAAGCAGCTAATTTTGGAATATCTTTTTCAGTATAATTTATAACCTGAACATCTAGCCCTTTTAAAATTTTGAATGATTCAAGCTTTTTAACAGCATTTTGATAATCATCCAGGATAGTGATTTTCATAAAGAAAGTTTTTTATTACAAATCTAAATAAAATAAATCTGAAGCAATTCCATCAGTCAAAAATTTTCCTTTTAGGGTAGGTTTTAAAATATTGTTTTCTATGAAAAGCAAATCGTCGTTTAAGAATTTTTGAGATTGTTTTTTCAGGTAGTTCAAATATTCTAATCCAAATTCATTTTCAATTCTTTCCAGAGATACGCCCCAAATTGTTCGTAAACCGGTCATGATATATTCATTATAACGATCTGACAGGGTCAGGATTTCAGTTTCAATAGGAAGCTCATTGTTCTGAACCGATTTTAGGTAGAGCGAATTATTTGCAATATTCCACCCTCTCTTTTCGCCATCATAACTATGCGCAGACGGACCAATTCCGATATATTTTTTACCTAGCCAATACGCTGAATTATTTTTGGAGAAATAATTTTCCTTTCCAAAATTGGATAGTTCGTAATGAATAAAACCATTTTTTTGAAGTGTATCGACCAAAATTATAAAATGATTTGAAGCGGCTTCATCCTGAGGCTGGGCAATTTTCCCGGTTTGGATTAATTTACTCAAAGCCGTTTTGGGTTCAACCGTCAAAGCATAACTTGAAATATGCGGAATACCAAAACTCAAAGCTGTTTCGATATTTTGTTTCCACATTTCGTCACTCATTCCCGGAATTCCGTAAATTAAATCGAGTGAGATGTTATCAAAATATTTTGTGGCTTCGGCAAGACAATTTTTGGCTTCCGGCGAATTATGAGCGCGGTTCATCATTTTTAAGTCTTCTTCAAAAAAAGACTGAATGCCGATACTCAAACGGTTTACAGGGCTTTTAGATAATTCAGAAATCCTTTCTTTAGACAAATCATCAGGATTTGCTTCGAGCGTAATTTCAGGATTTTCGGCAACTTTATAATTTTGGTAAACGGTATCAATTAGAAATTGCAATTCAGAATTTTCCAAAACAGAAGGGGTTCCGCCACCAAAATAGATCGTTTCAATAACATCATTCGTAAACTCACTTTTGCGCATTACAATTTCTTTGGCCAAAGCCAAAACCATTTCTTCTTTCTTCTTCATTGAAGTTGAAAAATGAAAATCACAGTAATGGCAAGCCTGTTTGCAAAAAGGGATATGAATATAGATTCCTGACATAATAAAAAAAGAGCAAGATAAATCTTGCTCTTCAATAATCAACATTAATTAATGATAAATTATGTTTTTTTAGAATAACGGAATACCTTCTTTGAATGAACCGTTTGAAATTACAATTTTTGAATTATTTGTTGGATGAGTAGCAGTTAAACTAAATTTTCCCTCAACATAAAAATCACTAATAGTAGTATAAGTTATTGTTCCTGCTACTTCATAATTTACGTATTCTTTAGTTGTAAGATCATATTTTTGAAAAGCAACCTTAATTTCAGAATCATTTGTAAAAGTATGCGCGCCAGTTTCAGAATCATCTGGCAGGGTGATGCCAAAATTATATTCGCTGTCATTATCAATATTCAGTATTTTAACTCCATTTTCATTCGATGTACTCATCGATAAACCATGCCAGTCTTTTCCGTCTATTTTTGCAGAAGTTCCCTGATTAGGAATTAAAGGGTCTATCTCTTTGTACGAAACTTTAAATGAACCGCTCACATTGACAGATTCTGAATCCAGGTCATAACCATTTTCATATACTTTTCCGGAATACTTTACCTGTACTGTTTTGTCTGTGGTATTTAGATTCTCCAGCGTAAAAGTAAATGTGTTTGCAGTAAAGATTTCTGATGCTTCCAGATGAGGAAAGTTACTATTTGCAGTAGCTGGATTTGTTAGAGCCTGATATAAATTTCCATAAATGTTAAATTTAAAATCGATAGCCAGACCTTGAGAGGATGTTCCTAATACTTCTATAAAATCACCTTGTTTCAGAGCTTCCCAGGTGGTAACTGTTTTTGTCTCATTATTGTAGGTAAAGTTAAAATAAGATTCTTCTGATTCGTTCTCGTCTTTATTATCATCAGAAGAACAAGAGGCAATCAATGCCGTAAACAGAATAAAGGCAATAAATTTGAGTTTTGTCATTAGGTAATTTGTTAGGTTAATTTTAACAAATATAATTATTTTCTAATCTTGTCCTCATTCTGTTTCACAAAAGAATCCCAGCCCGAATAACTTTTTCCGGCAATGATCTTTCCTGAATTAAAAAAATGGCAAACAGCCGCTGCCAGACCGTCTGTTGAATCGAGGTTTTTAGGCAATTCTTTTAAACCTAAGAGTTGTTGAAGCATTTTGGCTACCTGTTCTTTACTGGCATTTCCGTTTCCGGTAATTGCCATTTTTATCTTTTTAGGCTCATATTCTGTAATCGGAATGTCTCTGGAAAGTCCCGCGGCCATGGCAACGCCCTGAGCACGTCCCAGCTTTAGCATCGATTGTACGTTTTTGCCAAAGAAAGGGGCTTCGATCGCAATTTCGTCCGGATGGTGTGTTTCGATTAATTCGATAGTCCTTTCAAAAATGATTTTAAGTTTTTGGTAATGATTGTCGTATTTGGAAAGCTGCAATTCATTCAATTGCAAAAATTCCATTTTTTTATTGATGACTTTTATCAATCCAAAACCCATAATGGTTGTTCCCGGGTCAATGCCTAATATGATGCGTTCTTTTGTCAAGTGATTTTTTGTTTCAAGTTTCAGGTTTCAGGTTTGAAGCTTCAGGTTTTTTGAAAATCAGCAATTCATTTTCTAATTTTCAAATTGCCGCATTTTCAAATTGATTACTTTTGCAGCATGATTTCAATTCCTCACAAAGCTAAACAATTCCTTGTTCTTCTGGTCAAACTTTTAATTGTTGGCGGTGCATTTTATTTTATATACAATCAGCTGGCGAATAATGATAAACTGGACTGGCAAAAATTCCTCATATTGTTCCGTAAAAACCAATCTGTTTCAGGAATAGTTTTTATTTTACTTTTGAGTGTTTTGAATCGTTATTTCGAAATTCTAAAATGGCAAAATCTTGCTAAAGTAATTCATGGAATTTCACTTGGAGAAGCTACAAAACAAGTTTTAGCCGCATTAACAGCCGGAATTTTTACACCAAACGGAGTAGGAGAGTACGCCGGAAAAGCATTGTATTATCCAAAATCAGATGCCAAAAAAGTAGTTTTCCTAAACCTGATCTGTAATGGTGTTCAAATGATTTTAACGGTCATTTTTGGTATCTTCGGATTGCTGTATTTTAATGCTGAGTTCAGTGTCATCACACCCAAAACAGTTGCGGTTTTATTTGGTGGGTTTTTATTGATTTTAGTTATTTTGTTTTCCATAAAAAAAATAAAAATAAGAGGATATTCAATAGAGAAACTTATTCATAAAATCAATGAAATTCCGAAGCCTGTTCATCAAAAAAACATCTTTTTGGGAATCTGTCGTTATTTGGTTTTTTCCCACCAATATTATTTTTTATTCCTTGCTTTTGATGTTGATCTGCCCTATTTAACTTTAATGGCTGCGGTAACATCTGTTTATTTTCTGGCTTCTTCGCTGCCTACATTTCAGTTTTTGGATTTTGCCGTAAAAGGAAGCGTTGCTATTTATTTTTTCGGAATTTTAGGCGTAAACGAGTGGATTGTTGTTTTTATTTCCACTTTAATGTGGTTTTTAAATGTTGTGCTTCCGGTTATTTTAGGAAGCTATTATGTGCTCAATTTTAAAACAAAAAACGTTGCATGAGTCTGGCTTTGTTCATCATATTAACAATTTATGTAATTACAATTGGCCTGCTTATCTATGGTTTTTTTAAGGTTAAAAAATACCAAAGCCCTAATTTAAAACCCACAACCGGTTTTACTGTAATTGTACCGTTTCGCAATGAAGAGGAAAACCTGCCGATCCTTTTAGAGAGTCTTCAAAATCTCAATTATCCTTTTGATTTATTTGAAGTTATTTTAATCGATGATGATTCTGATACAAAATTTCAAGTATTAGATTTTAGTTTTCAGCTTTCCATAATGGACAATATTCGTGTTTCAAATTCACCCAAAAAAGATGCAATCCAGACAGCAATGAAACAGGTAAAAACCGATTGGGTTATTACCACAGATGCCGACTGTGTGGTGCCGGAAAACTGGCTGTTGACTTTTGATAATTATATTCAGGAACATAATATTTCTATGTTGGCCGGAGCTGTCACTTATAATGGCGAAGATTCTTTTTTGGATCATTTTCAGCAATTGGATCTCACGAGTTTGCAGGGAGCAACAATTGGCAGTTTCGGGATAAAAAGAGCTTTTATGTGCAATGGGGCCAACTTTGCTTACAGGAAAACATTATTTGAAAAAGTAAATGGTTTTGAAGGAAACAATAAAATCGCAAGCGGAGATGATGTTTTTTTACTCCAAAAAGTTGTAAATATTTATCCGGAGCAGGTTCATTATTTAAAATCTAAAGAAGCAATTGTCAACACAAAACCCACAGAAACATGGAAATCTTTATTTCATCAGAGAGTTCGCTGGGCTGCCAAAACAGCTTCATATGAAAGTACTTTCGGAAAAGCTTTAGGATTGATTGTTTTCTTTGCCAACCTGAGTTTTGTAATTGGATTTTTACTGCTGATTTTTAGAATCAGTTCCTGGCCACTTTTTGTTTTGTTTGTCTTTTTAAAGTTTGGAATTGACTTTGTACTGCTTTCAGTAACAAATAATTTTCTGAGAAATACACGGATAAAAAGCTTGTTTTTGAGTAGTTTGCTCTATCCTTTTTTCAGTGTTGTTGTTGCTTTATACAGTTTGTCCGGTTCTTATAAATGGAAGGATCGAAAATTTAGAGTTTAAAATTTCAAAATCTACTTCGTATTCTTTTCCTTCAAAATCACGGGCAGTATAAATTGTGTTTTTACGGGAACTCCACGTTTTATTGCGGGATTTATTTTTGGAAAATCTATTAAACGCGCCTGCAAAATACTGTCAACTTTGATGGTGTCGTATGCAACAGAATCTTGTGGAAACTGCGGTGCAAACTTTATTGTAGCGTTTGGAAAAACAGTCACTTTAACCTGTATAGTATCAAGTTGGGGATAAAGAACAGCAAGAGAATCAATGTCTAATTTTTCCTGAATAAGTTGTGCCATTTTTTCAAAAAAACATTGTTGACGCAGTTTTTTTTCAGCAATTTTTTCGCAATCGGCAACAGACGGAAATTCATCCACTTCTTTCCAGTTGATAGATTTTAGTTCTTTTTGCAATAACTCTTTTTCAGACGGAATCTGCTTCTCAAAATATTGACAAGAATGTAAAAGTAAAACGAATAAAAAAAGTGAAAACTGCTTCAATGGATTAATGTTGAATTGAACTAAGAAAATCTGAGGTATAAAAATACAATTATTTTTTTTGTGAAGCTTTGTATTGCAGATATTCTTCATAACTTTCAGAAAGCCATTTTTCTTTATTTTGTACTGCAACTTGTTTTTGGTCAGGATATAAGATTGCCAGGCGATCAGAAAATGTTGCAATCTGTACAGTGTAATTGTAAAATTCAATTTTGCTTAAAACAATATTTGAATCGCTTTTGCGATTAAAGTATTCAAAGAAAAGAGCATCAAAATCTTTCATAGAAAAATTTAATATCTTTTTCTTATTACTTTTATATATACTGTCCTGTATCAACTGATCTTCTATAGGAAGCTTTTTGGTTTGCGCATGTATAGAATTATTGATTGGTAAAATCAAAAAAAAGCTTAAAAATAAAATTGCTAAAAGTCTGCACATTATAATATTACTAAATTATTGTAAGTGCAAAATTACAAAAAATATGGATTCACTATTGTTATTGCTCGGGTTTGTGTGTATGGTTGTTGGTGTTTTTGGCAGTTTCATGCCAGTTTTGCCAGGTCTCTCAAGTTGTTGGGTGGGCTTGTTGTTGCTTTATCTGACAAAGGCGGTAGAAAACAATTATTGGATTCTTGGAATTACGCTTTTTATAACCGTAATCATCACCATTCTGGATTATGTAATTCCGGCAAAAGGAACAAAAAAATTTGGCGGTAGTTCTTACGGAGTATGGGGAACAAATATTGGTTTAATTGTCGGAATACTTTCTCCAATTCCGTTTGGAGTTATTATAGGGCCATTTGTAGGGGCGTTAATAGGTGAATTGATGTACGATTCAAAGAATCATCAACGGGCTTTAAAAGCGGCAACCGGATCATTATTAGGATTCCTTGCATCAAGTTTTATTAATTTTCTGTTTTGTATTATTTATCTGGGTATTTTTATAAGTATTGTGTGGCAAAACCGAACTGTACTGTTTTAAATGTGGTATCAACATTTAAGCTTTTTCTTATTTTTTTTTTTTTTTGTTTTTTTTTTTTTTTTTGGTGTTCGTTTTTTTTTTTTTTTTTTTTTTTTGTTGTAGTGGTTGTTTTTTTTTTTTTTTTGTTTTAATATTAGCCCTTATTGTTTGGTGTTCCTTTTTTTTTTTTTCCTTTATTTCTTTTTTCTTTTTTTTAACAGATTCTCAAAATCAGCCAATGACCGGAGTATCGGTTTACGCGCCTGAATTG
>NZ_QETH01000130.1 GCF_003105115.1 Flavobacterium sp. HTF
CAATTCTTGGAACGAACTAAAAAAACTGTGTTTTTATTAAATAAACCAGCCAACTCATAATCATCTATTTTATGATTCTTATCATATACATTTAAATTACGAACAAATTTCTTGAGAGATAATATTTTTTTTTCTTTAATATTATTAAAAATGTTTATTTCCTTAAAGAAAAAAATCCCATTATTTCCATTACTGATTTCATCTATATAGTAGTGCTTTGGAATTTCATCGTAAGTCTTTATATATTTTTTGTCGTATTTAAAAAAAAGCGTGTCTTTTGTTTTTTGTTGAGCGAGCATAAAGCCATTACAAAAAAGTATTATTAAAAAAATAAAAAAATTAGTTTTCATATTTGTATCATTATAAATTAATTAGAACAAGGAACACTTTTACCTAACATATTTGAAAGTGATTCAATAGAGGCTTTTTTAAATGCCACCTACAATCGGAGATTCTTCTTTTTCACAACTCATAAAACAAACTAACATACATGTTAGTACTATTTTTAACATTCCAGTTAAATTATCTTTCATTTTTAAGATTTTTAATATTATTATGTAGCTTTAAGACTACAAATATATAAAAATAAATCAAAAAAAAGATTAGAATAAACTTGACACCTCTTCCACTACAAAAAAGTAAGGGCGAATTTATAATAGTAAAGAACAGTAAAAAGTCGGGAGACTTCTATCTGGTTTATAATTTCTAAGGAACAAAAAAATTGTGCAAAATAAGGAGACATTCGTACAGCTTTTCATGAGAACTCTAATACTACACAGCTAGAAAAATTTAGTATATTATTGTTATATTCGCTAATCTTACTAATGGCACAAAGCCAACTGCAAAAAGTCGAATTGGCGCCGTTTAATGGCTGCTACAAATTAGTAGGCGATAATTTTACAGAACCAAATAAGTGGAAAAAAATTAATAATATGGATGAAAAAATTGAGAAACTCAACCAATATTTAGAATCTGAAGAATATGACGATTTTTATAACCTTGGTAATGACATTGTCTTTTGGGTTGACTGGAGAGAATCTGACGATGCAATTATAGAGTACTGTGAAAAATGTTTAAAAACAACTTCATTAAGTGCCGAAATGAAACAAGTTTCAGACAACCTGGAATTGACAATAAAATATGAAAATACAATTTATACAGAAAAAATTGTTGACAGAGACAGGACAATAATATCACTTAACGAAATTATTAAACCAAAATATGAAATTCGATTCTGCAAAGTGAGTGATGGTTCTGATACATTAGCTTTCCTTCCACTAGCCAATCAACAATGGCAACAATTAATGGAGAAGTACGGGGAACAAAAAATAAATCAATGCTTTGAACCAATAAATGAGGACTCCGTGATGTTCAACAAGGAATATGATTTTGATTTTGACAATAGCGATATAATACTTGACCTTGACTAACAAAAAACTACCATCAATTTAAATCATTAACAGAATAAAACTTAATATATTATGGGAGCTTGGGGACACAAAGCATTAGAAAGTGATAATGGATTAGATGTAATTGACTGTATCAAGGAATATGTTTCGTCTGAATATCCGAATACTAACCCAATAGACCTGACACTTTCAGAAGTTGTGAATACTTTGCAGGAGAGCGGTTTTTTTGGAAAGACATTTGACGAAATTGATTTCCTTTACGACAATACTGCAATGGCGTTGACAGAATTATTTTTAATGTTCAAAACAACAGGACAAATAGACTATGAGGACGAAGAGGATGAAATAAAGGACCTGAAAAAGCGAGTTAAATCATTCACGGGAGACCAAAAATCTTTTGACTTTCTTTTACAATATCTGACAGACATTAAAAATGGTGTGCCTGACGAAGATGGCGAAAGAGAAATTGTTGAACTATGGAAAGACTCTGATAATTATAAGGAATGGGAACAGAATCTGGACACTTTAATTAAAGGCCTAAAGACAGGCGTGAGTAATTAGCCCGAACCGCTAAAAAAACAGATAAGCAGACCGCAATATGCCCAAAATATTTGCGTTTGCTATGGAAATTAAAATTTTATATAATATTATGGAATATTCAAAAAAATACACCGTTGCAGACGAACATATAGATGTACAAGGTATCATGGATGGCTTGTATTATACATTTTACATGGAGGAATGCCGCCATGCTTACATAAAAGAAATTCTGGGTTTTGATTTTGTTGAACAGGCAGAAAATGGTGTATTTATGGTTTTGTCGGAGTATAAGATTAAATTTATACGTTCTCTCAAAAAAGATGATTCCTTTGATGTAACCTGTAGCGTATACACAGATGCTCAGGGATTGCCAAGACTGCATTTTAAACAATCAATAATAAAAAATGGAAAAATTATGGCTTCGGCAGTATTTACAGGAACTTGTATTCCTGCAACCGGAGGAAGACCTTATTTACCTGAAGAGTTGAAAGCAAATTTTGCGGATGCACCTTCATTAGAAGTTTAATATCTTAAGGATCACAAGCTGAAAATCCCATTTCTATCGAAATGGGATTTTTTTATGTCTGCTCCATATTATGATCTTATTTCAACAACATTCTTTCCGTAATTGTTTTATTTGAGGAAATTTCAATTCCGGTAACTTCGGCATACTTTACATTGGGTAACCAAAAAGAACCTCCTTCAATTCGCACAAATATTTTTTCTACCTGAATTTTTTTCTGATTTACCGTTACAAAAACATGATATTTTTGGTCGGAATCTGTCTTTTTCAGGGTTAAGGGTAACTTTTTGTACGATACAAACTTCAGTTCAAACTCTTCATTATTTCCCGTTTTACTTTCTATTCCGTATGCAAATTTGCGTTGTATATAACTGAAATCTTTTTTTTCTCCGTTCTCAGCATATCGAATCCAATAGGCTTTTACAGGATTGCTTTTGTCTATTTTTCCATTTTCCTGATAGTTTATGGCATAAATCGCAGTGTTTATATTGGGGTCACGCTGAATGTAAAACAGCATATTGTCTATATTTTTAGGCGTTGGAAAATGTAATGGCGATGGATTTTTGGATTGCGCCATTAGATTTCCGGAAAATATATTTACTAAAATCGTTATAACGATTAGTGATTTTGTGAAATTTTTAAATAGTAGTTTATTCATAACGAAATACTTATGCGCTAATTTGATTCGATTACATTCTGTTTTTCGTTTGTCCTAAAAACCCAATATTTAATCAGTGGATAATTAAATCCGTAAGAAACAAAACTATCCGTGATTAATCTTCCGATTCTGTAATCGATTTGAAATACTTTTTGCAAAATAAGCGTACCAAATGATTTTAAGGAAATGCTTCCCAACACCACCAACGCAAATTTAAAAAGCTGACTATCGATGCGATTGCTGTAACCACATTGATTTTTGAATACCCAAAATCTGTTGATGCTGAAATTGATAATAGCACCAACGGCTCCGGAGATTAGAATAGAAAAGGTAAAATGCAATTTGAATACTTCTGTCAATAAAATCATTAAGCCATAATCGGTAATGCCGCCTAAAAATGCCGCAACCTGTGCTTGCAGAAAAGTAAAAATGGATTTTTTGCTGAACATATCAATCCTGGTTTTTATCTCTTAAATCACCCGACTTTAAAAGCTTAAAGCTATCTATAATATTGATTATAAACAAGATAGTAGTGATTAAACCAGCCAGATAGGTAATTGATCCGGGAAATAAAACTTCTATGATTAAAATGAAAGCAATAATAAACCTGAGTTCTGTCGGGCCGACAAAGCCGGAATCTATACTGTATTCGTTTGTAATTTTGTAGCGTAACTGACTGATAATGATAGACCAGCCATACAATGCGACAAAAGCAAAGGCTACTATTTGTGTACCGTTTTCAGCATAAATGTAGTAGCCAAAGCCTATAAGTACAATACCAATCCAGTCGGCAATAATATCGAGTGCAAAACCATACCAACGGCGCGGAATATTTCTATAGTAAGCCAGTCTTCCGTCCAGAGAATCGCCTAACCAGTTTACAGCCAACCCGATAATACCCAAAAGCAAATACCGGTTTGTTACATAAGTACCTAAAACAAAAGCTAAAAAAACCAATCCCGAACCAAGTGTACCAATCGAAGTAAGTACGTTTGGCGAAATGAATTTAGGCACTTTTGGAAGCAAAAATACAATCGTTGACTGTTCTGCTCTTTTTAAAATATTAGTTCGCTTACGGTCAGAAAATGTTCTTTGTGCAATTGCACTATAATCTTCAATCTGTGTTTCTTTTCCCATTATTAGCCCAATATTTGTAAGCCAGATAGTATAGCCAATTCTAGTTTTGCAATTTTAAATTTTACTTTTCTTTGCGAATTTTTAAAAAAATCTGTGGTACTTTTTAGCTTACCTGATCTAACCAGATAACTAAATGCTATAATAATCAGCATATTACTTAACAATACCCGCAAAACGTTGATAGAAAACCGTTGGACTGTTCTCGTTTTTGGGAGCGTATTTTCCTGCTATGATTGGAATATAAATAACCCTTCTTCTGCTCTCTTCTCCACGGATAGATGATTCTGCCACTCTGTGCCACAAACGGCCATCGTGAATGGTTAAATCTCCTGCTTCCGGAGTGATGGAAATTTCCTCAGGATCGGGTTTATTATCTAAAAAGTATTTTTTACGAAAAAGCATTTGATAAATACTTTGCTTGTGAGTACCCGGAATGATTTTAAGACCGCCGTTTTCAGGCTGTAAAGTGCTTAAGTGAATACCCACATTTAACATCGGGTTTAATTTTCCACCATAAAAAATATCTCTCAAACCGTCTGTATGCCAGCCCATTTTAGTAAACTTACTTTCCGGCCCATTGATATAATGGTTAAAAACCATTCCGTCTTTTTCTTCAGTTCCTAATCTTGCGCCCTCGCCTGCCAATGGCAATAAACCATTAAATCTTGGATCAAGCAAAAGACCGCTTAAGGCCTGATGATGCTGGTTGATAAAAGCAAAACGTTGTACAATTGGAGAGCCATCTAAATCTTTTCCGTATTTAATTGGAACGCCGTTTATTTTTTGAAGGTCATTGTCAATCCAATTTTGCTCCACTTGTTTGGAGGCATCAATGATGGATGAAACCGTTTCCGGATTTATAAATTTTTTGAAATGGATAAAGCCATGTTCGTTAAAAAAGGCAATTTGCTCATTAGTTAATTGCTCAGTAAGGGTGAAGGTTTTATAAGAAGATACCATGATAATATAGATTTAATAAATGAAATAATAGTGTTTGTGATTTTAACTAAAACAGAATAACAACAACAGCAACAACACATTAGTGTATTAGCGTGCATTCGGTTTTGAGATAAATTAAACATATTTTTTCTTTTATTTGACATACTCTATAGAATTAGTAGAATTTAATACAAACATAATATAAATTTTTCTTTTACAAAGAATATTTTTTTATTTTTTTTTGAAAAAAATTAAATTTTGTAAATACCGGCAGCCGTTTTCTCGATAAATCCCTTTGGTAGTATACGATTGGCGTAAACAGAAATGATATTGGTAAAACCCGGAATCACTTCAGATTTTTTGCTAAACATGGCTTTTACCGCCATTTTTGCAACTTTATCTGGCTGCATATTAAACTTTTCAGCCATTTTGTTCAGAGCACTTAATCCGGCTCTTGCAGCAAAACCGGTATCAACCGGACCCGGACTAAAACAGGTTACTGAAATGGAAGTTTTGGCTAGTTCAAAACGCAGGGCACGGGTAAACGATAAGACAAAAGCCTTTGTAGCCGAATAAACAGCCAGTGTAGGAACTGCCTGATAGGCAGCAGTACTCGATATATTTAAAATGTAGGCTTGTTTTTCCTTTGAAAGTATGGGAACTAATAAATGCGAAAGCTCTACCACTACATTCATATTAAGCTGCATCATACCAAGCTGATCGGTTAGCGCAGACTCACTAAAATCGCCCCACACACCATAACCGGCATTGTTTACTAAAACGCCAACCGGATAGTTATTCATTTTTATCCAGTCGGTTACTTTTAGCGATGCGTCGTTTATCGAAAGATCAATTGATAAAATAGAAACATTGATGCCGTATTTAACCTGAAGATCATCAGACAGTGCTTGTAATTCCTCCTCACTTCTTGCAACAAGCAATAGCGGATAACCCTGTTTGGCCAATTCATAAGCAATCGATTTTCCGATGCCTTTGCTGGCTCCGGTTATTAAGGCATGCGGTTTCGTTTTTTCGCTCATTTTATTCATTTAATTATCAAATATAAAGATTTATTGTAAACCGTATGTTGTGTAACATGTATAATGGTACCACTCTTCCCTATCCTTTGAGGCTTATTGCTGTCCGCATTCTTAAGCAGGCAGGTTGTTTCCTTAAGCTAATTATCCAACCCTGAATTACTTGTTTTTATTTAGTTTGGGATCATAAAGCATTGCGGTACATAAACAGTTTTTTCTTCCCTTACTCATCAATATCGGGCAGTTTACACACGATTTACAGCTTTCCCAAAACGTTTCATCTGAGGTCAGCTCTGAAAAAGTAACCGGTTCAAAACCGAGTTCGTGGTTCATTTTCATCACAGCAAGTCCTGAAGTTAAACTAAAGATACGGGCATCAGGATACAATTTCCTGCTCAGTTCAAAAATCTTTGTTTTAATTTTTTTGGCCAGTCCGGTATGTCTAAACTCCGGCGCTACAATAAGCCCTGAATTAGAAACATAGCTTCCATTTTCCCATACCGAAATAAAAGCAAAACCTGCCCATCTGCCGTCTGATGCAAAAGCGATGACTGCTTCTCCCTTATTCATCTTTTTCTCTAACAGCTGTGGCGAACGTCCGGAAATTCCTGTTCCGCGGGCTATTGCAGAAGATAAGGTCTCTTCACAAATCTGTTTGATCCAAAAAGTATGAGCCGACCTGGCTTTTTCAATAGTAAAATCTACTGGTTCTGCTGTCTCTTCAACACATGAAAGTATTGCATTTCTACGAAATGCGTTTCTATAAAAAAAACCTTTATTAGCAAGGTCAATATTAGCATCTATAATCGGGTCTGTAATTTTCATAATCGTTTAGGTATGTTTTAATTATCCTTTATTTGAATGAAGTAATTCCTAAAGGATTTGAGAAATTAGAAGAACATAATAAAGGAAACTATGGCAAAGACTATCAAATTGACGGCCCTGTCTTTTCTTTGCATAGATTTATTTGATAAGTATAGTTTAGTAAGTTCTTTATTTCTTGTCTTATTTGCTTTCATAGTTCTTTAATTGATAATGTTTAGGATATTTGCGAAATTTGTACAGCTGTCGCCAAAACTTAAATAGTTTTCAAAATCAATTTTTATTGATTTGATTCCTTTTAACTGGCTGCTTCGCCTTTATAAAAACAAACGATATGCCAAAACACTTTAAATAATACAAACCATTAATTAATAGACGATTAAAAAAATAAAATTATAATAGCATTTACGGA
The DNA here is from genome assembly GCF_003105115.1 of Flavobacterium sp. HTF. Lineage (GTDB taxonomy): Bacteria > Bacteroidota > Bacteroidia > Flavobacteriales > Flavobacteriaceae > Flavobacterium. Next base: position 7,478 of record NZ_QETH01000130.1, read on the forward strand.
TTACTCTCAAAATGATATGGTGAACCTTTCAAAATGAAAGGCTTTAACACAGGTTACATCATTCTTAAAACTACAAAATCAAAAGCTTTTAAAGTTTGCAAACTGGTATAATATCTGACAAAAAAAGATATTTTTTGGGATATTTTTTTATCTTTGAAACTCAGGATTTTTAATCCAAATGGCTTTATCTTTGAGCCTTTAGAAAACCAATATTCATTATGGAACAGAAAATACATCAGGGAAGAAACGTAAAACGTTTTAGAGAAATGCTTAACATAAAGCAGGAAGCATTGGCTTATGATCTGGGCGAAGACTGGAATCAGAAGAAAATTTCTATGCTCGAGCAAAAAGATGTAATTGAAGAAAAACTGTTGAAACAAATCTCTGCAGTTCTAAAAATTCCTGTAGAAGCGTTTCAGAATTTTGATGAAGAACAGGCAATAAATATTATTTCTAATACTTTTCATGACGGAGCAGTTGCTAACAATTCTGGGTATATCAATTGTACTTTTGATCCGATTGATAAAATTGTACAAATACATGAAGAAAAGATTGCTTTGTACGAGCGTATGCTGAAAGAGAAAGATGAAATGATGGTTAGGCTTGAAAAATTGATTGGTAAATAATCGTTTATTAAAGATATAATCAATTAATTCCTTTAAAAACAATACTTTACGACTTTTTATTATTTTGTTTTACACTATTCTTTTAATAGTAAATAAAAAACAGAAAAAAAATATCTTGGTAAATGTATATTTTATACATGTACATTTTGTATGTTTGTCAAGTTAAAACCACATATTTTTCTTACAAAAATTAAGATATTAAAGTCAATGCATATTAAAATGTGGTTTTTGTACAAACAAATTTTTTAATCAAATATTATCACAATGGCAAAACCAATCAAAAATACTCCTGTTTTAAGAGGTAAAGAAGCCATTGACTTTTATAAATCTATTGATTCTAATAGAGATAAAAAAGTTAGTGTTGATACTTTGACTTCAATTCGAACTGACGCCAGTAAGTTAAAAGAAATTCTAAAGGGAAATTAATGCCTTTAACTGGTTTCTCATTTTCTAAATTAAATTCTACAACAAACATTCTTCCTTTTGAATGTGGAGACGACGATTTGAATAGCTTCCTTAGCAATAAAGCTATTCCTTATAAAAAAGAACTCTTGGCTACCACATATTTACTTGAAAGTGAAGATAAAACTATTGCTTATTTAAGTATTTATAATGATGCTTTAGCCGTTCAGGAAAAAGATTTTGCTTCAAAAGGCGCTTTCAAGAGATTATTAAAAGAAATACTTACTCATCCTAAAAGGCATTTACGACAATTCCCTGCAATCAAAATTGGAAGACTAGCAGTATGTGAATCAACAAAAAAAGAGAGAAAAGGAATTGGCAGAGCGTTAGTGAATTTTGTTATTGATTTAGCATTAGAACAAAACAGCAATTGCGCATGTCAACTAATAACTGTTGATGCTTATACTCAATCGTTAGATTTTTACACAAAACTAGGCTTCAAGTTTCTTACAGATAGTGATAAGGGAGATGATACGAGACAAATGTATCTTGACCTTAGACCACTAATGAATACAGCGTATGATATATCTGCATAGGAAAAGAAAAACCGTCTAAGTACGATTCTTACTCTTCTAGAATTCTTTTAATTTTTCCTCTAAAAGATTGGTTACTACTAGAAGGAATAATTCCGTAACCTAGCATTGTTCCATTACCGAATCTAATTTTACATCTATAAAGTTCAAAAATTTCTGTAGCAAATAAATTTTGACGTTTTGAAAGTCCCATGCTGGCGCGAGCGTCCCGCTCGTGAATATTGACTCTTTTTAAAAGATAGTGCTCACGAGCGGGACGCTCG
>NZ_QETH01000131.1 GCF_003105115.1 Flavobacterium sp. HTF
TACTAAACATTTTTTACAATTAAGAAGAAAAAACTTATTTATAATGGGGCGTATAAAAAAAGACCGCCTGAAATTCAGACGGTCTTAAAATCTTTTGAAAGGTTTTTTTATACGGCAGTATAACCTCCATCAGAAATGATATAACTTCCGGTAGTGAAAGAAGATTTATCAGAACTTAAAAACAAAACAAGTTCTGCAATTTCTTCAGCAGTTCCTAAACGGTTCATTGGTGCTTTTGCCGCAACGGCATTCATAGCATCTTTGTTTAAATTATCTTTTAGCAATGCAGTTTCGATATAACCGGGACCAACGGCATTACAACGTATATTTTTCTGGGCGTATTCTGTTGCTATATTTTTGGTTAACCCTACAACCCCATGTTTTGATGCTGTATAGGCAACGCTATTGGGTGCCGCAACCTGTCCATGAATTGAGGCAATGTTTACAATACTTCCGCCTCCATTTTTTTCCATTTGTTCTATTTGATAGCGACAGGCATAAAAAACACCACTCAGATTCAATGCAATAACCTTATCCCAGGATTCCGGTTCGTATTCTCCGGTTGGTTTTGCAGGGCCTCCCATTCCGGCATTATTGCAGGAAATATCAAGTCGGCCGTATTTAACAACTGTTTCTTCAACAAGGCGTTTATTATCACTTGCGCTGGAAGAATCTCCTTTTATAAAAAAAGCTTCCCCTCCCTTATCCTTTATTGCTTTTACGGTTTCTTCACCGTGCTCAACATTTACATCCGAAATAATTACTTTTGCTCCTTCACGAGCGTATGCTTCTGCAACAGCACGGCCAATTCCTGAACCTGCCCCGGACACAAAAGCAACTTTGTTTTCTAAAAGTCCCATTTTATTGTATTTTAAAAATTGATACCTCTAATTTACGAAGACATCAATGGCCAGCCATAGCAAAAACGGGGTTTACAATAACATTAACGCCTTATGCTAATCAAATGTTATTTTACAATAAGATGACCTTTACAAGCTTAAAATTTTGTATTGTAATTAATCCTCGTCATCTAATTTCATGTTCCCACGGTCTTTATGATTATCAGGATGGGAGTTTGGATAACGGTTCGCCGTTATATCAGAATTCCGGTCTTTATTCTCTACCGTTTTTTTGGCTTCTTCTTCTGTCGTAACGCCACGGTTTCCGCTTTTGCTGTTTGCTGTTTTTTGATCTGCAACTTCGGTTATTTTCTCATTTTCATTTCTTGCCCGATCTACAACTTCTTTGTTGCCTTCCTGATCTGTTACTACTTCTTTTTTAAGTTTTAAATCATCCGGGTTTTTATCGTGCGAAACATTTTTCCCTTTAGATTCGTCTGTATTTTTTTGTACTCCATTTATCTTTTTAGAGCCTAAATCATTGGTTCCCATAATAGTCTTTTTTAAAATTTCTATTATAATATTACGAATTTTCAGACCGAAAACTAAACCATTTAACATTGCTTTTGGATAATAAAACAAAACTATCTTTGCACAAAATAATTGGCATGCAACATCACTTTATTCTTTTTAAACCTTACGGCTACCTAAGCCAGTTTATTTATGAATTAAAAAGAAAGAAAAAGCTTTTGGGAGAGTTATACGATTTTCCCGAAGGTACAATGGCTATTGGCCGCCTTGATGAAGATTCCGAAGGTTTGCTTTTACTGACTACGGATGGAAAAGTGAGCGAACAGATCAGAAGCAAAAAAGTTGAGAAAGAATATTATGTACAAGTGGATGGCATCATTACGCCTGAAGCCATCGAGCAATTACAAAAAGGCGTTGAAATTGGTTTTGACGGCGGAAAGTACAAAACAAAACCCTGCAAGTCATTTATTGTTTCCGAAGTTCCGGATTTTGGACCAAGAGCAAAAAAAATAAGGGACGAACGTCACGGCCCCACTTCCTGGGCTTCTATAACGGTAAATGAAGGGAAATTTCGCCAGGTTCGAAAAATGACGGCTGCGGTTGGTTTTCCTACTTTGAGACTGGTTCGGGTTCGGATAGGAAATGTATATTTGCAAAATCTAAAAGCCGGAGAAGTTCTTGAAGTTCCAAATTTTAAATTGGATAATGAGATAATTTGAGAATGTGTCAATTTGAGAATGTGTCAATTTGAGAATGAGATAATTTGAGAATGTGTCAATTTGATAATCTGATAATTTGATAATGTGTCGATTTGGTAATGAGATAATTATTTTAAAATTCTTTGATATTTAACTCCTCCCCTTAACCCTTAACCCTTAACCCTTAACCCTTAACCCTTAACCCTTAACCCTTAACCCTTAACCCTTAACCTTAAAAAAATGCTAAACGTTGTTCTTGTAGAACCGGAAATACCAAATAATACGGGAAATATCGGGCGCTTATGCGTTGGTACTGAAAGCCGCTTACATTTAATCCATCCGTTTGGGTTTGTGATTAATGACAAAAATCTTAAACGTTCAGGATTGGATTACTGGGTTCATCTTGATGTTACCGAATACCAAAATATTGAGGAATGGATAAAGCAAATTCCAGATCAGTCGCGTGTATTTTTAATGAGTTCACATGCCGAAAAATCTTATCTGGAAACTGATTTTCAGGATGGAGACTGGCTGGTTTTCGGAAAGGAAAGTGTTGGATTGAGTAAAGAAGTCCTCGCTCGTTTTGAAAATCATTTAACAATTCCGATGTCGAAGTTAATCAGAAGCTTTAATATTGCCAACTCGGTAGCTTTTGTTGTCGGCGAAGCGAAGAGACAAATTGGACTGAAACTTTAATTTACTTCCTGCAAGGTTTTAATAACCTTGTAGGTATTGTTGAGACTTCTTAATAAAATTATATTCAAACCTACAAGGTTTTAAAAACCTTGCAGGACAGATAATTTCTTATGAGAAGTAAATCCCTAGCCCCGATAGAAGCGGCATCCTTTTATTTTTTTTCTTTAAAAAAATAAAAGATATAGCGGATAGCGGGATCAGCTCCTAAGTAATAATAAACTTCCCTTTTTCTGCATCAAAGACAATATGTTCGTCTTTGAATAAAGTAGCAAAACTTCCTTTTGAGATTAAATTACAGGGTTCATCCTGAATTACAAATTCCGGTGTCATAATAATCATTTCATCGCTTAGCTGAATCGCCAGATCAATATCATGTGTTGAAAACAAAATACATTTCTGAGTTTCCTGAGTCAGTTTTTTTAATAATTTAAAAAGTGAGACTTTATGCAGCAAATCAAGATGTGTTGTAGGTTCATCAAGGATAATTAATGGTGTATCCTGCGCCAGAGCACGTGCGATTAAAACTTTTTGCAACTGCCCGTCACTTATTTCGAAATGTTTTTTTCGGGCTAAATGACTAATCTGAGTAAGTTCCAGAGCTTCATTTACTTTTACAATATCTTCCGGATTTAAAGTTCCGATCCAGTTGGTATACGGCTGGCGGCCCAAAGCGACCAGTTCAAAAACAGTAAGATTGCTTGGAGGCAGCTTTTCGGTTAAAACCAAACTTAAATTTTGCGCCAGATCCAGTGGTTTAAAAGTGGTAATATCTTTATCATTCAGAAACACATTTCCTGACAATGGTTTTTGGATTCCTGTAATGGTTCGCAACAAAGTCGATTTTCCGATGCCGTTTGCGCCTATTAATGAAATAAGCTTTCCCTGAGCAAAATTCAGATTCAGATTCTCAGCGATAATCACAGTTTCTTTCCTGGACTTGTAGCCAATACTTAAACTTGAAGTGGTGAGGATATTTTTCATATGAAAGTTGCTAAGAGAGTACGTTTCTGAGTTTTTTTATGCTTATTGGAAATTTCTTTTCTTCATTAAAAGCCACACTACAACCGGAGCCCCGATAATAGAGGTAATCGCATTAATGGGCAATGTGGTGTCTAATCCCGGGCATTGTGAAGCGATATCACAAAACAGCATAATTATGGCGCCGTAAAAAAAAGTACTCCAATATAAAACCGCATGATTACTGGTTTGGAAAGTCAATTTTGCAATATGCGGAACAGCCAATCCAATAAAAGCAATCGGGCCGGCAAAAGCGGTAATACTTCCTGCCAGAATACTCGTGGCAAAAATAATAATCAGCCGGGCTTTTTTATAATTCAGCCCCATACTTTTAGCGTAATTCTCGCCCAGAAGCAGTGCGTTTAAAGGTTTTATACTGCTCATACTCAAAAACAAACCAAAAACTACACAGACTGCCAAAACCAAAATCGATGTCCAGGGAAGGTTACCAAGATTTCCTAATGACCAAAATGTAAATTTCTGCAATTGTTCGGCTGAACTAAAATAGGTCAAAATACCAACAATGGCGCTCGTAAAACTACCAAACATAAGTCCGACTATCAAAATTGCCATTGTATTTCGTAAACGTTGCGCCACTAATAAAACCAATAGCAAAACAGCAATGCTTCCTAAAGTTGACGCAACTACGATTCCGTAAGCTGATACTACTATTTCGTTTAGAAATAACGGCAAAAAACCGGCGCCCAAAATAACAATCGCAACAGCTAAAATAGCTCCCGAACTCAAACCCAAAACATCAGGACCGGCCAGAGGATTCCTGAATAAAGTCTGCATCAGCAAACCGCTTATTGATAATCCGACTCCGACCAAAACTGCTGTAATTGCTTTTGGAAGGCGATAATTTATAATAATATATTCCCAGGTTGATTTACTGGCATTTCCTCCCGTCAGGCTGGTATACACTTCCTTAAACGGAATTGTCACCGAACCAAAACTAATATCCAGAAAAAACATCAATAAAAGTGCGAAGCCAAGCACCGAAAACAGAATTATATTTCTTTTTTTATTTATCAAGTATTCTTAATTTAATTTAGATGCAAAAGTAAATTCATAACTTGGTAATAAATCAGGGTGAAAAATCTTGATATAATCTTTTAAAACCAAATCCGGACGGCTCGGGGCCAGTTCATAATAAACGATTCCTCCCGTTGCTCCAATTTTTCCTTCGAAAGTATATACGTTTTTAGATTTGAAAGCATCAAACTGAGTGTAGTGAGGATTGCTTTTTCCGAATTCATCCAATGATTTAAAAGAACCTGCAGCAATCCAGAAATTGGCAGATTTTGCTTTTACCAATACTTTTTCAAAAGACAAGCCTTCACTTCCGGTACCTTTTAGATCTGACCATAAATAATTGGCCCTGGCATCTTTCATAAACTCAGCTACCCAGCTGTTTCCTTTTGCAACATACCAGACATCCTCATACATAGAACCATATAATACTGTTGCCGTAGCAGGCTGATCTGCAATAAGTTTCTGGGTCTGTTTATAGCTCTCTACAATTTTATCAAATAATTCTTTTGCTTTTTCTTCTTTACCGAACAAAGCACCGTATAACTTTATCCATTCTGCTTTGCCAAGTGGCGATTGTTCCATCCAGTCCGCCTGGATAAAAACATTTAAACCGCTTTTTTTCAGATTCTCCAGCATCGGATTGTTATTGTCAACTCCAAAAGTCACAATCAGGTCAGGCGATAATTCGATAAGCTGTTCGATATTTAATTTTTCGTTCTGTCCTACATTTTTCACAGTACCTTTATCAATCAAAGCTCTTGTTTTTTCAGAAGAAATATAATCGGTATGAGGAAATCCAACCAGCTTATCTTCAACTTCCAGCATCTCAAGAAACGGAATATTGGTTGTCGAAGTTACTACAACAGATTCCAGCGGAACTTTTATAGTTGTATAACTTTGTAAACTATCCGGAACTTTGGCATCCTTTTCCTTTAAAACATATGTATAACTTTTATTGGCATTTGGCCACGGATTCAAAACCGTTACAACCGAATAATCTCCATGGTTTACGATAGAAAGTCCTGAAGCATATTCGACACTGTTTTTAGCGATTTCCGGTTTTAGTGTTTCTGTCTGTTCATTTTTTTTGCATCCGACAAGGACAAAAAAGGGAAGGATAAAAATAAACTTAGATAATAAATGTTTCATAAGCAGGTTATATTGTTTTTAGGGTATGGTATTTGCCTGTTCAAAATTACGTTTTCAACAAAAGCAAAGGTAAATCAATTTGCACTTTTTTTGTCTACCTTTATTCTTACAAACTTAAACAAATATTATCTTTATCTCATGAATACCACAAAAACAAAAGTTTGCTCCGGTTGTGAATCTTCTTTTAGTTGCGGGGATTTTTCTGCTGAGGAAAAATGCTGGTGTAATGATTTCCCTCCCATCTTTAATCTTTCTGAAGGCGGTGACTGTCTTTGTCCCGTTTGTTTTAAAGAAGCTTGTGAAGATAAAATTGATGCTTATGTAGAAACCCTGACTCCTGACAGAGCCATTGGCAATAAAGCGGCAACATTACCAAAAACAGCGCAGCTTATAGAAGGAATCGACTATTATATCGAAAATGAAAAATATGTCTTTAAAGCCTGGTTCCATCTAAAAAGAGGCAGCTGCTGTGAAAATGGCTGCAGGCATTGTCCATATTAAAAAAGTTAGAAAGTTAGGAGTTAGGCGTTAGAAGTATGATACACGCCTTTAACCCTTAACTCCTAACCCTTAACCCTTAACCCTTAACCCTTAACCCTTAACCCTTAACCCTTAACCCTTAACCCTTAACCCTTAACCACCAACCACCAACCCTTAACCCATAACTCCTAACCCTTAACTCCCAACTTCAAACTCAACCCAACTCAAAAAATGATTTACTTAATTACTGGCGGCGAACGATCCGGAAAAAGCAGCTATGCCCAAAATTTGGCTTTACAACTTTCATCTGCACCAATATATGTGGCAACAGCCAGAAAATGGGATTCAGATTTCCAGAACAGAATAGACAGGCATCAGCAGGAACGCGATGAACGCTGGACAAATATTGAAAAAGAAAAATATCTGAGTGAAATTGATTTTACAGAAAAAACGGCTCTGGTAGATTGTGTTACACTGTGGCTTACCAACTTTTTTGTTGATACCAAAAATGATGTTTTATTGTCTTTGGAAGAAGCAAAAGCCGAATTTGAAAAAATCGCAATACAGGAAAATACAAATCTGATCATTGTCACCAATGAAATCGGAATGGGAGTTCATGCTGAAACTCATATTGGCAGAAAATTTACCGAATTGCAAGGCTGGATGAATCAATTCCTGGCTTCAAAAGCAAATGAAGTCGTGTTGATGGTTTCGGGAATTCCGGTGAAGATCAAAGGAGAAAATTCGAAGTTTTAAAATTCTAAATTTCAGTGTTTTGGCAGTTTTAGAATTTGGAATTTGTTTTTTGAAATTTCATATTGAATTTAAATATCGTAATTTTATCAGATGAGCCATTTAGACGATATTTTAAAAGCGCGCCGTGATACACGCCATTTCACAACCGAAGAAGTTCCGGAGGAAGTTATCCAAAAAGCTTTACAGGCTGGACATTGGGCGCCTTCTGTTGGTCTGACAGATGCTACAAAATATTATATCATTAAATCTGCTGAAGTAAAAACTGCTATTAAAAAATTGTTTCTCGATTATAATGAAAAAGCTGCGTCTCTTACTGATAATCCGGAGCAAAAGGAACATTATAAATCACTGAAACTCGAAGCGATTGAAGAAGCCCCAATCGGACTTATTATCGCTTATGACAGATCGGTTCTGAACCAGTTTACGATTGGAACTGTCGGGAGCAACGAAGCGGTTAAATTCAGTTCGGTTTGTGCGGCACAAAACATCTGGCTCTCACTAACAGAACAGGGTTACGGAATGGGCTGGGTATCGATTTTGAATTATTATCAATTCAAAAAAATAATTGACCTGCCCGAAAATATAGAACCTCTTGGTTATTTCTGTATCGGAAAACCGGCTACCAATTATAACAATCAGCCGATGCTACAGCAATTAAACTGGAAACAGAAATCGGAAGCTCCGGATTGCAGGGAAATCAAAAATATAATTAAAAGTGAGATTTCCACTCTTCCGGCAAATTCAAAAATTCAAGCTGAAAACAACACAGATCTCAGTCGTCTTTTACAGGAAAAAATTGATTCTAAAACCAAACCTGTTGGCGCTTTGGGGGTTTTAGAAACCCTCGCTTTTCAGATGGGAACTGTTTTTGAAACTTTAAATCCAAAAATAAAAAATCCGAATATCGTTGTTTTTGCTGCCGATCATGGTATTGCAAATCATGGCGTTAGTGCCTACCCGCAGGATGTTACGCGACAAATGGTCAATAATTTTCTAGAAGGCGGCGCTGCCATAAACGTTTTTTGCAATCAAAATAATATTGCATTATCAATTGTAGATTCTGGTGTAAATTATGATTTTCCGACAAATGCCAAATTAATTAATGCCAAGATTGCCAAAGGAACACAATCTTTCCTCCACGCTCCTGCAATGAGTGAAACTGAACTTCAATTGTGTTTTGAGAAAGGAAAAGAGATTGTTGATGAAATTGCCAAAAGCAATTGCAACTGTATTGGATTTGGCGAAATGGGAATCGGTAACACCTCAACGGCTTCTGTTTTAATGAGTGTTTTGACTAATTTACCCATTGAAGAGTGTGTCGGAAAAGGAACTGGCATTGAAGATGAAAAACTGTTTCAGAAACAAAACTTACTTCAAAAAGCGATTCAGAATTATGCCGGTCAGGCCGAATTAATACCACAACTGACCTATTTTGGAGGTTTTGAAATTATACAAATGGCTGGCGGTATGCTCGCTGCTTATGAGCATAAAATGCTGATTTTAGTTGATGGATTTATTTGCAGCACTGCCTTTCTGATAGCTTCAGAAATTAATCCGGATATAAAACAAAATGCTGTTTTCTGTCATGTTTCCGCAGAAAAAGCACATCAAAAATTATTAGATTATTTAGGTGCAAAACCTGTTTTAAATTTAGATTTACGCCTTGGAGAAGGAACCGGCTGCGCTATTGCTTTGCCTATTTTAAAATCTGCTGAAGCTTTTCTGAATGAAATGGCTACTTTTGAAAATGCCGGGGTAAGCAAGAAGTAACTTTTTATATTATTATGTCGTTTATTAAAATTTATATTCATTTTGTCTGGAGTACCAAAAATAGGATTCCGTATTTAGACTCTATTGAATTGAGAGAAAAAGTTTGGAAACATATTATTGAGAATGCAAAAGAAAAAGGAATTTTTATTGATTTTATAAATGGTTATGCAGATCATTGCCATTGTTTAATTTCTTTGGGAGTAGATCAAAATATCCAAAAAATCATGCAGTTAATCAAAGGAGAATCTTCATACTGGATTAATAAAAACAAATTA
>NZ_QETH01000132.1 GCF_003105115.1 Flavobacterium sp. HTF
CATCTCCGCCTTGTACTGTTTTTTGTTGTTTTTTGGATAATTTTTCAATTTCAAAATCTTCAAAATTTAATTTTTTACTTGTCATAATTAGATGCATTAAATTTAAGTTTTTTTATTATATAGTTGTTTTTTTATCAAAATTTATGGTGTTCCGTTACCACCTCCACCACCTCGGATTGGATCTTTTCCGTCGTCAGGAGCATCTCCTCCACGCACAGTTTTTTGTTGATTTTTGGATAATTTTTGAGCCTCAAAATCTTCGAATTTTAAATTATTTTTTGTCATGTTTTTGAATGTTATTGTTTAACTTTTTCAAAACTAGACAAAAACCAAAACCCTTAATCGAGAATAGCCTTTTTGAGATTTTGTAAATCATAAAATTAACGTAAATAATTGAAAAACAATAATTTATGTATATAAATCTGACTAGTATAATTTATAAATTGTATGTACTATAATTAATAAAAAGTATATATAAGCGCATTTTTTTCAAATAAAAACTACAATATTTGCATCGTAGTTATGAATTAAACAGCTCGAAAAGATGTTAAAACTGGTTCAGAAATTTCTTCTAATAAACAAGTACTCGGATATAAAAAATGAGTTCAAAGATTTGTTTCTTTCTCATCCAAATTATCCAAGTTTGTTTGCAATAACAGATTCTTTGGATTTGTTGTCTGTGGAGAATGCTGCAGTAAGAGTTTCGAAAGAACAAATCGAAAATTTACCGTCTAATTTTTTAGCCTATTTTAAAGAAGAACTTACTTTGGTAGAAAGAGCAAAAAACTTTGTTCGTATCGATACTGAAAAAAAAGGGAACCAAAAAATATCATATGATAATTTCCTTTTGGACTGGAATGGTGTAATTGTAGCAATTGAACCAAATAACATTGTAGGCAGAGAAAGTTTAAAAAATGAATACAGAAATATTAGATATTATGTTCCGTTATTTCTTTTGGTTGGTTTGTCATTTTTTTATAATTCTTATAATTTATATAGCTCAATATTTTTAGCGACATCAATTTTAGGATTGATTATTAGCATTTTTATCGTTCAGGAGAAATTAGGCTTTAAGAATAATATTATTTCAAAATTTTGCAATCTGACTCCAAATACATCTTGTGATTCAGTTATCAATTTTGAAGGGATAAACAAGAGACTGAGTGGCTTTTCAGATTTGCCTTTACTGTTTTTCAGTGCAAGCGTTTTGGCAATCCTGATAAAACCTGCAGAATCGTCTATTATCATAGGTTTTTTAAGCCTGTTAGCGATTCCGGTTATTGTAACATCAGTATGGATTCAGAAATATGAAATTCAGAAATGGTGTGTAATGTGTCTGGCAGTGTCATTTTTGATTTTGGTTCAGAGTGTAATATGGTTTGCGTCAGACTTTTTTATATTAAATTTTAGTTTCGGTATAATTTTTCCATTCTTGTTTTCTTTAGTCCTGCTAATGTCAGTCTGGTCAGTTCTTAAGCCTGTAATAAAAAACATACTTAGTGATGACAGTAACTTAAAAGATCTTAAGAAGTTTAAGAGAAATTATTCACTATTGAATTTTTTATCAAAAAAAGTGCCTCATATCCTTGGATTAGAAGATTTAAGAGGGTTGAATTTTGGAAATAGAAATGCATTAATAAAGCTTACTATAATTATTAGCCCGAGTTGTGGTCATTGTCATAAAACTTTTCAGGAAGCATTTGATTTGGTTTTAAGATTTCCGGATAAAATATATTTAAACATATTATTTAATATCAATCCGGAAAATGTGGATAATCCGTTTAAAATTGTTGTCGAAAGACTTTTAACAATAAACAGATCAACACCAGGCAAGACGGTAGAAGCAATCTCTGATTGGCACATTAAAAAGATGGGTCTGAAAAAATGGTTAAAAAAATGGCATACAGAACCTGTAAGCATGATGATAAATCAGGAAATACAAAAGCAATACGAATGGTGTTCTAAAAATGATTTCAATTATACACCGGTAAAAATTGTAAATGATAAGTTATTTCCAAACGAATATGAACTTAACGAACTAAAATATTTTCTAAACGATTTTGTTGATGAAAAAGAACTTAAGGTACTTGAACAACAGATAGCGTAGAAATAAACATAAGACAGAAGCTTCAAATGTCATTAAAAGATTGGAGTATTTTCAAATAATAAAAATTAATTATTATGATAAAAAATATTTTGAATTTAGAAGGTGCTCAGGAAATAAGTGCAAACGAGCAAAAAACGATAGTAGGTGGAAATGCACCAGTTTGTGGTGAAGGCGCTGTAGCCAGAAGATGTACCGATTTTGGAACAGTACCAGCTTACTGGACTTGTGTACCGCTAGATTACGTTGGTCGTTGCTAATTTTTGAAGATTAGAATACAAACAATATAAAGCCTTATTTAAAATTTAGTCATGTTTTTTTTGAATTTGTAGGCGCTCGATCGTGGAACATTGAGCAATTTATCCCCGCATTGATGATTGGTGCTGGGATTCTCAGGATAATTGGTCACTCGGTTGGTTTTATTTGGTTAGGGCTAGCCAGTGCCATCTCCTAGAGAAATTATGTTATTAGAATTATACTTTATATAAAAAACAGAGAGAAGATAGTTTCTTTCTGTTTTTTTTTGGATTTAACATATTTAATAAAGTATCTTCATTTTTTAAGAATTTTTGTATAATATTGCTGTTAAATAAACCAATTCAGAATTGAAAAAATTCACAAACTACAAGCAAGCCGATTATAAAGATTGCGGGCCGACATGTTTAAAGATAATCGCAAAACATTACGGCAAAACAATCCATATTCAGGAGTTGAGGGACAGCAGCGAAACAACTCGTGAAGGAAGCAATTTGCTTTTTTTGAGTGATGCGGCTGAAAAAATTGGTTTTAGGACTTTAGGGGTTAAACTAAGTTTAGAAAGATTAGAAGAAGCACCATTGCCCTGTATTTTGCACTGGAACAAAAATCATTATGTTGTACTTTATAAAATAAAAAAAGACACCTATTATATTTCAGATCCGGCTTTTGGTTTAATCGAATATAATAAACATGATTTCATTAAATTCTGGATAGGAAATAACGCTGACGAATCTACTCAGGAAGGTATTGCATTATTGATTGAAGCCACACCGAAGTTTTTTCAGACCGATTTTGACAAAGAAGATAATAAAGGAATAGGCTTTGGGTTGCTGTCACAATATGTACTTCGTTACAGGTCGTTTTTAATTCAGTTAAGTATTGGGTTGTTAGCCAGTAGTTTATTGCAGCTTATTTTTCCTTTTTTGACGCAGAGTATTGTTGACATTGGAATACAAAACCAAAATATTAATTTTATTTATCTGATTCTTTTTGCACAATTGTTTCTTTTTGCAGGAAGAACGGGTCTGGAACTCATCAGAAGCTGGATTTTGCTTCACCTTTCAACCAGAATAAACATCTCACTTATCTCTGATTTCTTTATCAAATTAATGAACCTGCCCATTTCATTTTTTGATGTAAGAATGACAGGGGATATTATGCAGCGTATCAATGATCATCGTAGAATTGAGCGAATTCTGACCACATCATCCTTAAATGTATTGTTTTCTGTAATCAATATGTTTGTTATGGGTGGCGTTCTGGCTTATTTTAATCTCAAAATATTTTTAGTGTTTTTTGCCGGAAGTGTTCTTTATTTCGGATGGATTACTTTATTCCTAAAAAGAAGGGAAGTTCTGGATTATAAACGTTTTGCCGAGGTTTCACAGGAACAGAGCAAAGTTATGGAGCTTATAAACGGTATGCAGGAAATAAAGCTGCATAATGCCGAAAAACAAAAACGCTGGGGATGGGAATATGTGCAGGCACGATTGTTCAGAGTTTCTATAAAAGGATTGGTTTTGGAGCAGACACAAACCATTGGTTCTTCTGTAATTAATGAGTTAAAAAATATTTTCATCATATTTCTTTCTGCAAAATTAGTTATCGATGGTTCCATCACATTAGGAATGATGTTGGCGATTAGCTCAATTGTTGGAAGCTTAAATGGTCCTATAACACAACTTATTGAATTTGTACGGGAACTTCAGGATGCAAAAATTTCGCTGGCAAGATTGTCTGAAATTCATGAAAAAGAAGATGAGACACAACAGGAAGTACATCAGACCGCTGATGTTCCATTTGATGCTGATCTTGATATAAAAAATCTTTCTTTCCGATATTTAGGATCTGATATTCCGGTATTGGATAATCTGAACTTAATAATTCCGGCAAATAAAGTGACTGCGATAGTTGGCGTAAGCGGAAGCGGAAAAACAACTTTAATGAAGCTTTTACTTAAATTTTATGAACCTGAAAAAGGAGAAATTAGTATTGGGAATGCACAATTAAAAAATGTTTCGCAAAAAGCATGGAGAGCCAATATTGGTGCTGTCATGCAGGAAGGTTTTATTTTTAGTGACACTATTGCCAATAATATTGCTATTGGTGTTGACAATATTGATAAAGAAAGATTAATATACGCCTCCGATGTTGCCAATATCAAGGAATATATTAGTGGTCTGCCATTAGGGTATAATACTAAAATTGGTTCTGAAGGTACAGGAATGAGTACCGGACAGAAACAAAGATTGCTTATTGCAAGAGCAGTTTATAAAAATCCCGAAATTTTATTTTTTGATGAAGCTACGTCTGCATTAGATGCAAATAACGAAAAAGAAATTATGCGAAAATTGTCTGTTTTCTTTAAAGAAAAGACGGTTGTCGTTATTGCGCACCGATTAAGTACGGTAATGAATGCCGATCAGATAGTAGTTTTGGATAAAGGAAAAATTATTGAGATTGGAAGCCATTCGGCACTGGTGGAGCAAAAAGGGAATTATTTTGAATTGGTTCGAAATCAATTGCAATTAGGGAATTAATCATGGCAGAAGATACTACTACATTTGAGTTAAGAAGCGAGGAAGTTCAGGATATCCTAACCAAAGTACCACACTGGATGATCCGTTGGGGAACAGTTCTGATATTCATAATTCTGGTGATGCTTTTTTTTGTTTCCTGGTTTATTAAGTATCCGGATGTGGTAAATACAGAAATTGTAATCACTACCAATATACCACCGGAGAAAATAGTTTCAAAAACATCAGGGCGAATTGAAGCCATATTGGTTAAAGACAAATCGGTAATACAAAAAAATACAACTCTTGCCATTATCGAAAATACGGCCAATTATCAGGACGTTTTTTTATTAAAAAGCATTGTAGACAGTTATAACGTTAATGATCAGAGAAAAGATTTCCCTTTTGCATTATTAAAAAATGCGCAGTTAGGTGAAATTGAAAGTGCGTATGCTGTGTTTCAAAAAGACTACCAGGCACAAAAATTAAACAAAGATTTACAGCCTTTTGAAGTAGAAAGCAGGGCCCAAAGTTCTGAAAATATCCAAATAAAAGAGCGTTTGGAAATTCTTCAGCAGCAAAAAGTAATTAACGAAAGTGAATTGCAGCTTCAGAAAAATGAAGTGGCCCGCTTTGAGACTTTATTCAATAAGGGAATAGTGTCAACTCAGGAAATGGAAACCAAAAAACTGAGCTATCTTCAGGCACAAAAGAACTATAAGAATCTCTTATCATCGATTTCCCAACTTAGGTCCTCTTTGATTGATAATACAAAATCGAGTCAGAGCTCGCACATAAACAGCACTAAGGAAGAAGTTAATCTTGGTCGAAATATGGCACAGTCCTTTTATCAGTTAAAAAAAGTGATAAAAGACTGGGAACTTAATTATACACTAAAATCATCTGTTAGCGGTGTCGTGACTTTTTTACAGGTCTGGACGGAAAACCAAACAATTAATTCAGGTGATAATGTTTTTTCGATAATTCCTGATTCCAGAAATGGTTTTGTTGGAAAAGTAAAAGCTCCGGCTTTAAATTCCGGAAAAATAAAGGTGGGACAACGCGTAAATATTAGACTTTCGAATTTTCCGGATAGGGAATTTGGTGTGCTATACGGCAAAATCAGGAATATCTCTTTAGTGCCGGATAAAGACGGGAACCTGCTATTGGATGTTGCACTCCCAAACGGATTGCAGACATCATATAAAAAGCAAATTATTTTTCAGCAGGAAATGAAAGGAAGTGCAGAAATTGTAACAGAAGATTTAAGATTGCTCGAAAGGATTTTATATCAGTTTAAAAGTATTTTTGAACAGGTATAAAGCCTCTACATAAACCAACTACCAACTAACCAAAAAACAAATTAAATGAAAAGAATACTACTTGTCTTTCTTGTTCTAATCTTTCAGTTTTCTTTTTCAAAACCAATATCCGAAACTCAAAAATTAGCCGCTACCTGTAAAGTATGGGGTTTCTTAAAGTATTATCATCCAAATGTGACAAATGGGAGCCAAAACTGGGACGAACAATTATTTCAGATCCTGCCTCAGGTCGAACAGGCAAAAGATACCGAAGCATTTTCTTTAGTTATAGAAAATTGGATTTCGTCATTGGGAGAAGTGAAAGTTTATAAAGCTGTAAAGCCCGCTTCAAAAAAGGAATATTTTGATAAAAATTTTGATTTGTCATGGTTCAATAAATTATTTTCTAAATCTCTTTCAAAAAAGCTTAAATTCATTGAAGAAAACAGGATTCAGGGACAACAATTTTATTATACCTCAGATCCCTATATAAAAGTGCAAAATGAGATTAAGTATCAGGATTTTAAATGGACTGATAAGAATTTACGCCTTTTAGCTCTTTTCCGTTATTGGAATCAAATGGAATACTTTTTTCCATACAAATATAAAATGGACGAAAATTGGGATTCTGTTTTGGCAGAAATGTTACCCCGGTTTACTGCTCCCGAATCAGAAAAAGATTTTGTTCTGGCAATGCGCGAGATATCAGTTAAACTTGACGACACGCATGCTTCTACACAAACAAACAAGATGTATGATTATTTTGGAGATAAATTTACTCCTTTTGATGTAGTATTTATCGATAATAAAGCGGTTGTTATTAACCTGAAAAATGATTCCCTGGCCAAAATTGATGATATCAGAATTGGAGATGTGATTACTAATGTAGGCGGAAAAAAGGTTGAAGATTTGATTAATGAAAATTTAAAATATGCAGAAGGTTCGAACAGACCGGCAATTTTAAAGAATATTTACTGGGCCGTTTTTAACGGAAAAACCGAAACAACTGAAATTGAATTTAACCGGGACAACAGTAATTCATATAAAACAATTAAACGCTATAAATATCAGGATTTGAAAATCCGGTTAAAAAGTAGCGAGAAATGGAAACTTTTAGAGGATAAAATAGGGTATATTGATGTAGAATCAATTAATGCGAAGGAGCTTCCAGACGTTATGAAGGAATTTAAAAACACAAAAGCTATAGTTTTTGATGCAAGAAAATATCCTAAAGAGCCTAATATTGAAGAAGATATAGCACAATATTTATATCCTGAAGAAAAAGCATATGCAAAATTTATCGATGTAGATTTGACATATCCTGGCAGATATATTTGGAGAGAAGATCAAAAGACAGGCAAAAAGAATCCGGATTATTATAAAGGGAAAGTGATTATTTTAGAGAATGAAAAAACGCAAAGTCACGGAGAACATTTGGTAATGTGTTTACAGGCGGCTCCAAATACCACGATTATCGGAAGCCAAACCGCAGGAGCAGATGGCGGGACTTGTAGATATGAAATTATAAAAGGATATTCTACCATATTTACCGGTTTTGGAATTTTTTATCCTAATAGAAAAGAAACACAACGTATTGGTATCGTCCCAGATATTGAAGTAAAACCAACGATTTCAGGTATTCAGCAAGGAAAAGATGAGGTTTTGGAACGCGCAATTCTTTTTGCTAAAACTGGTAAATAATAAGCTATTCATTAAAAAAAATAATATGAAAAAGATCATCTTTTTTAGTCTGATGTTGTTAGGAACTATTGCATATGCACAAAAATTAGATTGTAATAAATTTAGGAATGGAAAATTTGCAGCTCCAGCTTTTCCGGATGAATATGCTATTCGCAAAGATTCTATTGAAGATTGTTATATGAATGGAAAATTGCAAACAGTTTGGAGTGTCAAATGGCTTAGTGACTGTAAATTAGAAAGGATTTGTATTAAAAATTTCGGGGCAGAAAATGTTAAAATTGGGGATAAAAGTTTATGTGAAATCACTTATACAGATGATGAATGTATTACTTTTTCAATACGTTATTTTAATGAAGAAAATCCAGAAGGAATCGATTTTGAAAGAGGCCTGTGTTTGCAAAAAGAGTAGTTACGTAAAGACGTTTTTTACATTTTCAAATAAAAATCTTTTGTAAGCTCAATATATTCAGGCGTATAAACATGCCTGTCAATTTCAATTGTCAATTCATCGATCTCAATTTCGGAAATTTCATTTCGGCTAAAAGCCAATAAACTACGCTTGATTTCAGATTTTGGAGTCCCTTTTACACGCGTGATTTTAATTGGGTATAATTCTGATTCTTTGGCTAAAGCAATAAATTTCTCTTCTTCTCTAAAAGGAATAATTATAGCCAGAATTCCATTTTCTGAAAGCAGTAAATCGGCTGCTTCCACGATTTCTTCAAACGGCATTGCATCCTGAAAACGGGCTAAATCGCGTTGTTCGTTTTCAGTTTTATAATCTTCAGCATAAAAAGGAGGATTTGAAACAATCAGGTCATATTCGTCTTCCGGTTCTTCAATAAATTCATCTAAACCTGCATGAAAACAGAATAAACGGTCTCCCCACGGCGAATTTTCAAAATTATCGACTGCCTGTTCGTAAGCATCTTCGTCAATTTCAAGAGCATCAATTTGTTCAGCATGAGTTCGCTGTGCCAGCATTAAAGCAATTATTCCAGTTCCGGCACCAATATCTAAAACACTAAACGGATTATGATTTACAGGAGCCCAAGAACCCAATAAAACACCATCTGTGCCTACTTTCATAGCGGTTTTGTCTTGTTTTACAGAGAATTGTTTGAATGTAAACATAAATTAAGAAGTTCCAATTTTTAAATACCAAATTCCAAAACTTTAGAAAATTGAAATTCCAATATAAAAAATTCCAAATTCCAATTTTAGTGTGGAGTACAGTAATGTTTTTGAGATGCGAAAATAAGATTTAAATATTGATTTATTGCTTTGAAGTTTTGGTAATTATTG
>NZ_QETH01000133.1 GCF_003105115.1 Flavobacterium sp. HTF
GTGGTTTAGTGTCTGGAACAGGACTCGAACCTGTGACCTTCGGGTTATGAGCCCGACGAGCTGCCTACTGCTCTATCCCGCGATGTTTCGGGTGCAAAGATACGTAGTAAATACAGTTTTAAAAAGAAATAACGTATTTTTTTATTTATTTAATTTTTAAATGGTAATATGTTGATTATTAAGTATTAGTGGTTGATTGTTTCTTCTCTTTAGAATTTATATTCCAGTAATTCCTGATACGGATCGTTTTTTAAACCAAGCAAAACGCCAAAAGCGGGCTCTGTTTTGTATCCATTTTGCTTGAGCCTTATGATTTTCTGTCTGAATTTTTCACCTTTTAATTGTAAAATTTTGTATTCGATAAGCATATGTCTGTAAGCATTCTGATTATAAACCGGAATATTTTGTCCGAATATTTCAATTTCAAATTCTTCTATTCTAAAATTTGCAATCACAGATTCCTGTTCGTGAATTTTAGTTTCTCTGAGGCTAAAACCGTTTTCTTTCCCAAAGACAGCTTTTAGTTTTTCTTTAAAATCGATTTTATTTTCCCAGTAACAAATTATATCGAGATCACTATTTTCAATATCAATATTTATCGGAATTGTGCCTGCCAGAACAGGGGTAAATTCAGCAATATTTTCAAGAACTTTATTTTGAGTTAAGACTTCAAAAGCAAGAATCTGCCTTGGATTTCCCGTTTTTAAATATTCAATTGTACTAAAGTCAATCATTTGAGTTTATTTGCTGTAATCAGTTACTTCTTTAATTTCTTGTGCTATTATTTTGTTTATGTTGCCTTTAGCTCCAATAAAAGTGAAAATTGCAGTTTTGTATTCTCTCGCAAATTTATTGGTAATCTGACCCGCAAAGGCTGAGGTTTGAAAATATTGGCCAGTTTCTTTAAATTCACTTTCAGCTTCCTCATATTCAATGATTCTGATTACGTTTTTATATGGAATGCCGAGGTTGAACCAATTCACATAATCAGCATTAAAAGAAACGGCCTTGATTCCTTTTTTAGTATAATAATTAATAGCTCCGGCTTGGCCGTAATTGTCGCAAAGAATTAATGTTTGTTCAGGATTTGGTATTAACGTATAAACGGAATCTGTTTTGCGGGCCAGTTCCTTCCAGCCCAACATGTCGGCAAAATCCTGTGGAAGTGCATGATCTTTTCCGTCTTCCCAGCGAAGCATTCCCAGTTTTTTATATTTTTCAGGATGCTGTACGATATATTCCGGACTTTTATTAGGGAATGCCAAATTGTACATCGGAATAAAAAACAACAATGGAATGATGATAAAAACGGGCTGGAAATAACGTTTCCATCCTGATTTTAAAATATCAGAAAGAAATACAGCACCAAATGCAATATAAACGGGATACAAGCCAATGGCGTAATATGCTTTGGCTTTGAAATATAAAAATACGATAAGCGTAAAAACTAGTGTAGCAAAGAAGAATCTATATTTAAGGAAAGGGGTATAAAACAATAAAGCATACAAAGAAGCCATTATTACCAAAATGGAACCTATAAAAAATAAAATTTGTTCTTTTAAAAAATGCAGACGGTCAACATTGACTAATTGTGTTTCGGCCAATTCTTTCATGTGATGTACAATTGGAAACTGATTATTGTATTGCCATAACAGGTTTGGCAGAATAAGCAGTAGTCCAACCATCAAGGCGAAATACAGTTTTTTTTCGGCTAGTATTTTTCTTTGACCAGACAACAAAAGGGCAGGGAAGAGGCCGATCAGCAAAAAGAGAATATTGTATTTATTCAGAAATCCGAATGCAAATACGATTGCCGCCACATAAAGCCATTTTGTGTTTTCTGAAGTGAAATATAAAATGACAATATAATAAAATGCAGTCCAGCTCAAAACATCTAATGAATTGGGCTGATACAGCATATTGATTCGCAACAAAGACGAAAACAAAATACAGGTAGCACCTAAAACCAAAGCATATAAATTTCCTTTTAAGAGTTCAATAGTTTTCCAGACAATGATAAGTGTCAACGCTCCAAAAAGAGCAGGAAAGAACTTCACCCAGAAAACAGAATTTCCCAATAAAAATATCAGATAAGAAATCCAGGAGGTTACAGGCGGAACTGACAGATATCCCCATGCCAAATGATGTGCCTGATCAAGATGCAGGTATTCATCTCGCTGTAAATCGTATTCCGGACTTAATAAAATGTATTGTAAAACAAATTTTAGAATTATAAACCCAATTAAAATTATAGTTTTTTTGGTCATGTACAGGGTGTTTTTGATTGATGTTTTTTTGATTGGCGTAGTTAAATGTGTTACTGTCAGCATTTAAATGTTTAGCTAATATATCATTTTAAATCATAGATTTTTGACACACAGATCAAAGTCATCTCTCTTTTTAAGGTCAGATTTCATAAAACTTTTAATAAAAAATTAGGTTTTTTCTTTAACAAAATTATTAACTTGTTATAGAATACAAATGAAAACACTGTTTTCAGGCATTATAGTCCTGTTCTTTTTTAAATTATAGCACTAAATGACCAAAACAACTTTAATAATAAATAAAAAAAGCCTTACATTTTTTTCAATCAAAAAATAAATTTATGCGAGTATCAGTAACCCGAAAAAATATAAAATTCACACCAGATTCAAGAAGAGTTGTAGCCCGCTATTTTATGAATGGCTATGAGAGGACTCAGCAAATGGTACTTCGGATTATGACACTCGACGAAAAACAAGTACTGCAGACATTAGAACAGACACTTCGTGAATTTGCCAGACGCCACAGGAATATTTCCGCGGTCTTTTTTAGACACTGCGAAAAAATAAGACCTGTAATAGAAGCCATGAAAATTGATTACGAAGCGATGTCGCTTGATCGTAAAATGCTTATAGGTTCTTATTGTACAATGGAATATGCAATAGAATCTGCAGCTATTTTCAACCCATCAATAGTTGAAGATTTTGATCAGACAGGTCTGGAAGCAGGCGAAAAACGTGTTGTTATTTCGTTCCGTGCAACGGGTGAAGGACATATTTCATCCATTGTTTTCAGACGTGGAATCCTGGATAAGGATAATAATCTGCTGATTATGAAAATCGGCCACCATATTGATAAGGCCGAAATCGAGCATAAAACGTTATTCAATAAGGAACGATTTTTGACCAAATTGTCTGAAATGCATACAACTGACAAATATATCGTTCAGATTATGCAGGACCTGCCGGATGAGTTTGAATTTGCGGTTTTAAAAAACATTCTTAACACAGGATTGAGTGACCCGTTAATTCGTGAAGAGAGAAAAATGGCATTGCAGGAAATTCTCTGGCTGGCAAATTCATTTTATGATTTACAGTTCAAACACGATTCTGATATTACAGAACGTGTTATATTTCCGATATCTGCCTCAGAAAGCCGCGGTATAGAAGATGCCCGTTTTGTCCGTTTTACAGACGATGATGATTCTGTACGTGTCATGGCAACTTATACGGCTTATAATGGTCATACGATACTCCCGAAACTTATTTCGACCGAAGATTTTTACAGTTTTAGGGTGATGCCGTTGCATGGCGCCGGTGCTCAAAATAAAAATCTGGCTTTATTTCCAAGAAAGATAAAAGGAAAATATGCTATGCTGGCCAGAATTGATGGTGTTAACAATTATATTATGTATTCTGAAAGAGCAACTCAATGGAATGATCCTATCCTTTTGCAGGAGCCCCGTTATACCTGGGAACTTACGCAAATTGGAAATTGCGGATCACCGCTTTGGACAGAAGAAGGATGGCTTGTAATTACTCATGGTGTGGGTGCAATGAGACGTTATTGCATTGGAGCTTCTTTGTTTGATCTTGATGATCCGTCTAAAGAAATAGGAAGACTTACCGAGCCTTTACTTTCTCCACTTGAAGACGAACGCGAAGGCTATGTGCCAAATGTAGTGTATTCCTGCGGGGCCATTATTCACAATAACAGCCTGATATTGCCATATGCGGTTTCGGACTATTCATCTACTTATGCAGTGGTTGATATGGCAGAATTGTTATCGGCATTAAAAAACAGCAAGTAAAGAAATTCAGAAAATTAAACGACCAAAGACATATTGTTTTTGTAATGCAACGCTTTATAATAGCGATATAAATGATTATAAATAACCAGCTCATACATCCTTTGTTTAGAAGAATATTGTCGGTTTAGCATCATATGAATATGATTGTATAAAAAACTGTGTGTAGAAATTTCAATTTTTTCCCTGACAATTAAAATGGTTTTTTTTGTTTGTTTGGATTTATAATTAACGATATCAAGGATTTCATCAAAATCATTTTTAGAACCTTCCAGAATGGATTGTATTTGTGGTTCTAATAATTTGTAATTTCGTTCTATTTCTTTTTTTTGGTCTTTATCAACTTCAAATTCTCTATTAAAGGAAATTTGTAGTTCACTCAATAACAGTAATTTTCTGTTATCGGATAATTGGAACAGATTTAAAAAAGTATCAATTGTATAAAAGCTAAACAAAAGAGGTAATTCCTGCGTATCAAAAGAAGATTTAAGCTCGAGATATTTCAGGATCATTTTACTATCCTGCCAAAAAAGAGATTCCGATTCAATGATTGTTTTTTCGCCGTAGCGTTCCACTTCTCTTTTGTAAGTATCGGTTTGAATTTTCCAGATTAGATTTTCTTCCAGAAGAGTATTAAAAACAGGATAAAATGATTCAATAATGGTCAGTAAATCTTTGGTATTTTTTACTAAAAAACGAATTCTGATATGATCTTCAGTGTCTTTATACCGGATAAAAAACCATTTTTGAATTATTTTTTTTTCTTCTAAATCGGAGATAACAGGATTTAATTTTTCTAATAAAATATAATCGGCAGTTCTTACTCCGGTATAAATTTTATAATATAACCACTCGCTGCCCAAACAAAAATCTCTTTGCATCATTATGATCTTTTTTTATAATAGGAAAGTATGATCTGGTTACAAAAACTTTCGCCGGTACTGTTTTGCACAATTGATTTATCGGTAAATAAAAACTCATCCAGACTGAATTCTTCCATGCCTTTAACAGATTTTAGAAATAATACAATACAGATTTGAGTCTCAAAATCAAAGAAAAGTGTATTGTTTGAGTTACTCAGATTTGTAAAGCGAGGAATGTTTCGTTTTGCCCTCCATTCTGAAAAATGATGCATTAAAATGGTTTTATCCATTTTTTGAAAAACGGTAATTTCTTCCTTCTTAATTATCCATTTTGCTTTGGAGAGAATAATCTCATTGTAAATTACCCTTGGAAAAAAATCATAATGTGGCACTAAAGCACCCCAGCTAAAAGAATAAACAGGTTTTGTATTTTGTCTTTCGAGATCACATAAGAAATGATAAATAGGCAGGGAATCAGTTAAAAAATTATGCGCATTCGATAAACACGGAAGGATCTCAGCATTATGTTTTTTTGAGCGTAAAATAATTCGGCCAGACTGAATAGAAATCCATAAATCGTTTAGGTCCAGATTGTCTTCTATGGGTACTCCGGGCGCGCACAAATAACTAATTTCATGTTTTCGTAAAATAGGCCTTCTAATAATATTTCCAATTCTTGACTCGGGTATGTGTACAATTTCACTCAGGATTTTGCCGGAATGATACTCATTTTCTTTTTGAACAATCTCTTTCGTCAGATTGTAAATTTGTTCGTTCCCGTTACAAAAACGGCTTAATAATTTTGAAGCACTCGTATTTCCGGTCGATGTCAAAGCTATATTTTTATCATTATAATACTCAATCATTACCGAAAAAGTAGCGGGAGTGTTTTTAAAATTAGAATCAAAATCCGGAAAGTCATTTTCTGAAAGACTGATAAAAGTATCGTTATTTTTAAGGCATTGCTGCAGTTTGTTATGCAGGATAAAATCAAGACTGTTCCAGTTCTGATTTTTTTGCTCCGTGATTTTAGCCTTAAATAAGTAGCTCTCAAGAATTTCATGATGATCGTTCATGTCCTGATTCTGTAAATAGCCAATTCCTGTTTCTGTATCCAATACCAATGGCAATGGCATTTCTTTCGACTCGTATCTTTGAGTAAACGATTTTTTGAAGTTTTCCAGATTTTGAATGGGTACACGGTTTTGAATACCGTTCAAAAACTGAATTGCCCTGAATATTTTTTCAGGAATATTTTTATTTAAAGTATTAGTGAGAGTGGTTACATTTAAATCGGTTTGAAAAAGAAATTTTTCTTCAAAAGGAGTTCCGATTTTATTAATGGTTGTTTTAATACTATCGTAAGTTTCCTTTGAGGGGATTAAATTCCGATCAAGATCAGAAAGGTTTTTTTCTAAGTTTTTAAATAACGCAATTTGGTTATTAAAACCCGGAATTCGATTCAGAACCGAAAACAATTTTTTCCACTCATTATCTCCGGTAACGGTAGCATCCAACTCACTAATTAGAAACTGAAAAGCAATTAGCTGGGAAATAAATTCAAAAGCGTCTTCCTTTTCAGATTCGTCATCTGCCAGAAAAAAAATCATTTCGTCGATTGTAATT
This sequence comes from Flavobacterium sp. HTF, assembly GCF_003105115.1. Classification (GTDB taxonomy): domain Bacteria; phylum Bacteroidota; class Bacteroidia; order Flavobacteriales; family Flavobacteriaceae; genus Flavobacterium. The sequence continues at coordinate 6,559 of NZ_QETH01000133.1, forward strand.
CCTGATTTTGCCTGAAACTGAATTTGCTTCAGTAAATCTGTTTTCCGGATTGCAGAAATAGTATGTTCTCGTTTTGTACCTGCATATTTGTACTCCACAAAGCGATAAAATTCACCTATTTCATAAATGGAAGTGTTTGGATAGAAATTAAGGTGAGCAGCAACATCTTTTCTTTTTGCAAGATCCTGCAGCATTGCTACCCAGTAATGCATATCAAATTGGGAAAAACGCTTGTGATGATCAAGGGAATCCAAAACAATATTGGTTTCAGAACTGAAATTTCCAACAGAGCAGCCTGCAAATAAACCAAATGGTGTACAACGGGATGACATTCGTGACAAATACTTAAGAAAAGTAAGTTCGAAAGCTTTTTTTTTATCCTCAGACAATTCAGAATCGTCAGCGGCCCATTTGTCTAATCCTTGTCGTAATTCTGGTGATGCGAGGCCGATGGCTTCTTTTATTACAGCATCATTATATAATTCGATCGCTTTCTCCGATGAATAATCCTGAATTAATTGAAGATAAGATGATAGTGAAAATAAAGGCGTTCTAAGGACATATTCAGAATAACATTTAATTTTAAAATCAGACATTATCTTTTTTGTTTGCTCCGTTGTTCAGCAAGTTTCATGGCATTATAAACATTTAAAACCTTGCCGGATTTTGACAACTCCGAAAAAGCAATTAGTTTGTCCTTTGTTCCCGGTGTAGTAACTTCAATATTATATGTCGTTCCCGAATCTATTATAATTTGTTTTATCTCAATTGCCGTAAGGTTAGGATAAAAAGACCATATCAATGCCGCGGTTCCTGACACGATTGGTGCTGCCAGAGAAGTTCCTGAATCTGATTTGTATGTATTACCGAGAGTTGTAGTATAAATTTGTTCGCCCGGAGCAAATAAATCTACATTTTTCTTGCCGTAGTTTGAAAATGCCGAAACAAAGGTTTTGTCTAAACGTGCTGAGGTTGAACCAACATTAATAAAATTAGCAGAAACTTCAGGCGTTTCGTCAAAACTGTTGTCGCTTGGATAATAGGGGTTTTCATCAACATTAAAACGTTCGTTACCTGATCCGTGTACCAATAACACATCGTGTTTTTCGGCATATTTAAAGGCATCAGAAACCCATTGCTGATGAACAGAAAACTCTTTCCCAAAAGACATATTAATAACTTTGGCGCCATTATCTACCGCATAATAAATCGCCATTGCTATATCTTTATCATTTTCATCTCCGGAATAAGAAATATTAAGAGGCATGATTTTTACATTTGGCGCTACACCATTTACACCGATAGCATTCTGACGATTTGCAGCTATAATTCCTGTAACTTTTGTAGCATGTCCCTGAATATTTTTAAGTCCTTTTTTAGTGATGCTGACATTCCCCGAACCATATCCTTTTTCAAGAACATCCGGATTATCGCCAATGATAATTCTGTCGTTAAAATTTTTATTCAGATTTTTATTTACTATCGAATCTAATTCAGCCTGGCTTCCTTTAAGAGCTTCTAAAGTGCTCTCATTATCTTCCATATTAATCATCATATAAAAAATTAAAGCTCCCAAATCACGATCATCACTTTCTCGTCTTTGTCTGTAAGTCTTATCGTTTAATTTATGTTTTTTATATAAACTGTCTAATTGTTTATAAGTATAATCTTCTTTTGGAAAAAAATGCTTTAGTGTATCTTTTACCAATGGAAAAATGGATACACTATGATTTAAGCCACTAAGCCATCTGTTGTAATATATATTTTCCTTGTCATTAACCTTTACAGCTCTTTGATATTCTTTATAGTTGGCTATATCTTCGGGTTTAATTTGTTCCTCTTTTTTTTCTTTAAATAAAGGGTCCCATTGTCTTATAAATCTAACAGACTCAAAGTTCCCCCACGTAATATAATCTCCTTTTTTGTTTGAAGTGAAATTCCAGCCATGTATATCATCGACATAACCATTATTGTCATCGTCAATATTATTATTAGGTATTTCTTTTTGATTTGTCCAGAACTGATCTTTCAGATCTTCGTGATTTATATCGACTTGTGTATCTATCACAGCAACAATAACCTCACGCCCTGATTTTTTTTTGTTCTGTTTAAACCATTTATCCAGTGAAATACCCGGAATACTGTCTGTCAAATAATCCTTTTGATACCAGGTTTGTAACTCTAAAGCTGTAAAATTACTTTTAGGTATCATTAGCGTTGCAGAAACAACAGATTCTTTTGAAGACTTACAGCCTGCAAATAATAGTATAATT
>NZ_QETH01000134.1 GCF_003105115.1 Flavobacterium sp. HTF
TAAATTATATTCATCAAAATCAGAAAAATATTTAATATTCAATAAAAAAAATACTTAGTTTTAGTAATTTACCTATAAATAATTAAATTATATTTAGTTTAATGAATTATGATTATTGATACTTTTTAAGTAATTTTGCCGCATAACATGACCATTCCAGATTATGATTAAAGAACAAAACAATACGACATTAACTTTCGAAGATTTCAAAACTGAAGTCATGAATGATTACAGAATTGCGGTTACAAGCCGTGAGTGTAGTCTTTTAGGCCGTAAAGAGGTATTGACAGGGAAAGCCAAATTTGGAATATTTGGTGACGGAAAAGAAGTTCCGCAGCTTGCAATGGCCAAAGCTTTTAAGAATGGCGATTTTCGTTCAGGCTATTACCGCGACCAGACTTTTATGATGGCAATTGGAGAATTGACTCCTAAGCAGTTTTTTGCCGGTTTATATGGTCATACCGATTTAGATTTTGATCCAATGTCTGCAGGAAGACAAATGGGCGGACACTTTGTAACGCACAGTTTAAACCAAGACGGTTCCTGGAAAGATTTAACAAAACAAAAAAATTCAAGCTCAGATATATCTCCTACTGCCGGACAAATGCCAAGATTATTGGGATTGGCACAGGCTTCAAAAATCTACAGAAATGTTGATGGTATTACAATCAAAGACAAATTTTCTGTAAATGGTAATGAGGTGGCATGGGGAACAATTGGTAACGCCAGTACTTCTGAAGGTTTGTTTTTTGAAACTATAAATGCTGCCGGAGTTTTACAGGTTCCGATGGTAATGAGTGTCTGGGACGATGAGTATGGAATTTCTGTTCATGCAAAACACCAGACTACCAAAGAAAACATTTCTGAAATCCTTAAAGGATATCAACGTGATATGGACTCAAAAGGTTATGAAATCTTTAGAGTAAAAGGCTGGGATTATGCCGAACTGGTTTCTACTTACGAAAGAGCAGCATCAATTGCACGCGAAGAGCATGTTCCGGTTTTAATTCACGTAAACGAATTAACTCAGCCGCAAGGACATTCAACCTCGGGTTCGCACGAACGTTATAAAAACGGAGAAAGACTTGCCTGGGAGAGAGATTTTGACTGTATCCGCCAGATGCGTCTATGGATGATTGCAATTAATATTGCTTCTCCGGAAGAACTGGCTGAAATTGATTTTGAATTGAAAAAAGAAGTTCTGGAAGCCAAAAAAGAAGCCTGGAATTCTTTTATAAACCCAATTATTGATGATCAGAAAAATCTTCTGGCTTTATTAGAGCAAATTGCCGAAGCAAGCATCAACCACAAGGAAAGAATTAGAAAATATATTACGGAGCTAAGCGCAATAAAAGCACCTTTGAAAAAAGATATGCTTTCTATAGCCCGAAAAATTCAGCGTTTTATTGAAGTTCCAAACAGCAGAGTATTATTATCTGACTGGGTAACAAATTATATCGGAATCACTCAGGAAAAGTTTAGCAGTAACCTGCATTCAGCTTCTGCAAAAAATGTATTTTCAGTAGAAAAAGTACTTCCTGAATATGCAGAAAATGCAAAACCTGATTTAGACGGAAGAATGATCCTGCGTGATAATTTTGATGCCTTATTTTCAAAATATCCTGAAACACTTATTTTTGGAGAAGATGTCGGAAACATTGGTGACGTTAATCAGGGATTAGAAGGCATGCAGGAAAAATACGGAGAACTTCGTGTTGCCGATGTCGGAATTCGTGAGGCCACTATTATTGGTCAGGGAATCGGTATGGCTTTGAGAGGACTTCGCCCAATTGCTGAAATTCAGTATTTAGATTATTTACTGTACGCTATTCAGATCATGAGTGATGATTTGGCTACTTTACAATACAGAACTGTTGGAAAACAAAAAGCACCGTTAATTATCAGAACACGCGGACACCGTCTTGAGGGTATCTGGCATTCGGGTTCTCCAATGGGAATGATTATTAATGCTATCCGCGGAATTCATGTTTTGGTTCCGAGAGATATGACGCAGGCTGCAGGTTTCTACAATACACTTTTGGAGTGTGATGAACCGGCTTTAGTAATCGAATGTTTAAATGGATACCGTTTAAAAGAAAAGACTCCTTTGAATTTTGGTGAATTCAAAACACCAATCGGGGTGGTTGAAACTTTAAAAGAAGGTGCAGATATCACTTTAGTTTCTTACGGATCTACTTTGAGATTAGTACAACAGGCTGCAACTGAATTATTAGACTTAGGGATTGACTGTGAAGTAATTGATATTCAGTCTTTACTTCCTTTTGATATCAATAAGGATATTGTAAAAAGTGTCGCTAAAACAAATCGTCTTTTAGTAATTGACGAAGATGTTCCGGGTGGAGCTTCAGCGTATATCCTGCAACAGATTCTGGAAGAACAGGATGCGTACAAATATCTGGACAGCAAACCACAAACCTTGGCTGCAAAAGCACACAGACCTGCTTACGGAACCGATGGTGACTATTTCTCTAAACCTTCCGCAGAAGACATTTTCGAAAAGGTTTATGAAATGATGAATGAAGTTAACCCTTCTAAATTTCCTGCTTTATACTAAGGATTTAGAATGTTATAGATAATAAAAAAGCTCCAATCTGGAGCTTTTTTTGTTTACGCATGGTTTGTCATTGCGTTTATTTTAGACCGTAAAATACATCTGCAAATAATTTATTTAGAACCCAGAATAGCCCTCGCCTTTTCCAAATCTTCAGCTGTATCAATTCCGATTCCTATATGAGTTGTTTCGACCATTTTAATACGTTTCCCGAATTCTAAATAACGAAGTTGCTCTAACTTTTCAGAAGCTTCTAAAGACTTCATCGGCAAACTGTAAAAATCCAATAAGGCCTGTTTTCTAAAAGCATAAATTCCGATATGCTGAAAATAACGAACTCCTGCCTCTTTGTCTCTCGGATATGGAATTACAGATCTTGAAAAATACAATGCAAACTGTGACTGATCGACAACTACTTTTACATTATTCGGGTTGTTGATTTCTTCTTCGTTTGTGATTTCTCTCATCAGAGATGCCAAATCAACTTTATGATCCGGATCATTTCTAAAAGCTTCTAAAACCTGTTCTAACGGACCGGCTTCTGTAAAAGGTTCGTCACCTTGTACATTTACTACAATATCAACATCAAGATTAGCCACCGCTTCGGCAATACGGTCGCTTCCGGATTCGTGTTCTTTGATACTCATAATGGCTTTTCCGCCGTTGGATACAATTTCTTCAAAAATCAAATCAGAATCAGTTACGACAAAAACATCGTCGAATAATTTTGTTGAAACCGCAGCTTCATACGTTCTTAAAATCACTGTTTTTCCTCCCAGATCCTGCATTAGTTTTGCAGGAAAACGTGTTGAGGCATATCTCGCCGGAATTACCGCTATTATTTTCATTTCTTTATTTTTATTTTTTTCTCTGTGAATCTCTGTGAAAACTTTGCGAATCTCTGTGTTATAGTTATTACACAAAGTTACACTAAGGTTTCGCAAAGGTTCGAAGGGTTTTACATGATTTTTACTGATGTCATACTTAAAGAACCTGCAAGCAATTTATCATTGAACAAACTCAGATCTTCTGATTTTTCTTTTAATCCCAACGTGTACAATAACGGCAAATAATGATCCGGAGTCGGGATTGCTGTCTGAACCGCTTTGTTCATTTTTTCGAAATCAATTAAAGGCTGAAAATTTCCATCCAAAAGATAATTATTAACGGTTTCTCTGGCTTCTATCGCCCAATCGAAACCATAATTATCTTTGTCAAAATTCCTAAAATCAACTAAACGGAGATTGTGAACGATGTTTCCGCTTCCGATAATCAAAACACCTTTGTAACGAAGTGCCTGTAATTTCTGAGCCAGCTCAAAATGGTATTGTCCTGGTTTTGTATAATCAATACTCAACTGAATTACGGGAACGTCTGCATTTGGATATAAATGTTTTATCACACTCCATGCTCCATGATCTAAACCCCAGTGTTCGTCTAAATCTACAGCAACAGGTTCGAGTATTTTTTTTGTTTCTAAAGCCAGTTCCGGGCTTCCTTTTGCGGGATATTGCACATCAAAAAGTGCCTGTGGAAAACCTCCAAAATCATGGATAGTTCTTGGCATTTGCATGGAGGTTACTTTTGTTCCATTGGTAAACCAGTGTGCCGAAATACACAAAATAGCATTTGGCTGTGGTAATGTTTTGGCCAGATCACGAAAACCGGCTACAAACTGATTTTCTTCAATAGCATTCATCGGGCTGCCATGTCCTAAAAATAAAACCGGCATTTTATCTGTATTCGAAAACGCTGATGAAATCGAATGTAAGTCGTTTAGTGTTGTCATCGTTATAAAATTTCAAACACGAATTTCACAGATTTACACAAATCATCATGTAAAAAATAATTCGTGTTAATTCGTGAAACTAGTGTTTTATTCCTCAAAACTCTCGTCTTTAAATCCTATCAAATATAACTTATTTTTGGCACGCGTCATAGCTGTGTAAAGCCATCTTATATAGTCACGATCGATTCCGTTTGGTAAATACGGCTGTTCTATAAATACCGTATTCCATTGCCCTCCCTGCGATTTATGACAGGTAATGGCGTATGAAAATTTCACCTGCAAGCCATTGAAATATTCGTTCTCTTTTACTTTCTGAAATCTTTTATATTTGGTTGTTTCATCTTCATAATCCTTCATTACTTCTTCATACAAACGATTTGATTCTTCGTATGTTAAAGATGGAGATTCGCTTTTAATCGTATCCAGTAACAAAACCGTTTCAAAAGGTTTCTGATCCGGATAATCGACCATTCTGATTTTTACCCTGGCAAAATTAAACCCATATAATTCCTTGATTCCAAAAAGTTCCAGAACTTCAATAATATCACCATTGGCAATAAATCCGGCTTCATCGGTTTCTTTTAACCAGAAATAATTATTTTTTACCACCATCAGGAAATCCCCAACCGAAAGTTCACTTTCCTTAAACAAAATTCGGGTTCTGATCTGCTCGTTGTACTGATTTGCTCTTTTATTAGAACGGACGATAAATGCAGTATCTTCAATACTCCAGTTACTATATGCGGTATTTATGGCATCCTGAATATCATAACCGTCCGTGAGCCTGACAATGTCTTTGAAACTTTTTACGTTAAATTTAAATTCAGTAATAAAAGATTCTTTCAGCAATTCACGCAATTCTGTTGCATTGTACAAAATCCCCGAACTTTCTTCCTGACGCATTACTTCGTCCAGTTCAATATGTTCGATTTCCTTGTCATAGTGTGCGCCCAGCGTATGTGTATCGAGCGCAGGACTGATTTCCAGATTTACAGGCGGTAACTGCGCAGTATCTCCCAAAAGAATCATTTTGCAATTGGTTCCCGAATAAACATAGCTAATTAAATCATCGAGAAGCGAGCCGCTGTCTAAGGTACTGTCAGAAATCATCGAAGCCTCATCGACTATAAAAATGGTGTTTTTATGTTTGTTGACCTGTAGGGTAAAAGCAATTCCCCCGCCGGAAGATTTTTTCGGGAAATATATTTTTTTATGGATAGTAAAAGCAGCCGTATTAGAATAATTGGCGATAACTTTTGCAGCGCGTCCTGTGGGTGCGAGCAGAACAAATTTCTTGTTGATATCCCCCAGATTATTTACAATTGTTGAAATCACCGTAGTTTTTCCAGTTCCTGCATATCCCTTTAATACAAAAATGGTATTGTTTGCCGGCTCAGTTAAGAAAATAGCGATTTTTTGAAAAAAAATATCCTGTTTTTGAGTGGGTGCAAAAGGAAATCTTTTTTGTAAAACGCCGTAAAACAGTGCTGAATTCATAGTGTAAATTTGAACCACAAAGTACGGCTTTTTTAGTGGCAATGGCAATTTCAAACTCTCTTTCAATCATAATATTTTGGTAATAAACAAAGCCTGAAGGGAATCCTTAATGAAAATTTAATACGAAAGTAACTTTAACAAAATGTTGTTTTTGAAATTGCAATTATTATTGTTGCTTTTAAATTTGTAAGTTTGTCTTTAATTAAATTCTTTCCTGACACTACAACCGATAAAGAACTGTAAATCAGATTATGCCATTTCACAATACTAATATCACGTCAAAAAAATATAAAAAACTTTCTGTTCAGGTTTCCCTGAATGGTTTTTCATTTTGTTGTTTTGATACACTAAATAATACTATTACTTCTTTTAACGAAGTAGAATTCACGCCTACACAAAGAGGGTCAAAAATAGAAGAATTATACAGTAATGCTTTTAAGAAACATGCAGAATTAAAAGATACATACGATGATATTACGGTAATTCACAGTAATAATCTTTCTACTTTTGTGCCTTCAGCTTTATTTGATGAAGATTATATGGGCAGTTATTTGCAGTATAATACAAAGGTTTTTGAGACTGATTTTTTTACTTTCGATAACATTCCAAATTACGAAATGAATACGGTTTATATCCCTTATGTCAATATCAACAACTTTCTGATTGATGAGATTGGTTCTTTCGATTATAAACACGCGAACAGCATTTTAATTGAAAAAATATTAGAAGCCTCTAAAAATAACGATGATAAAAAAATGATCGTTAATTTTAATCCGGAACATTTTGAGCTTATAGTGGTTCAAAACCAAAAGCTGCTTTTATTCAATTCATTTGAATATCAAACGCCTGAAGATTTTATTTATTACCTGCTTTTTACCGCAGAGCAACTGAGTTTAAATCCCGAAAGTTTTCAGTTGGAACTCTTAGGAACGATAACTAAAAATGATCCTTATTATGCCATTGCGTATAAATATATCCGATATGTTTCTTTCCTTGATGTAAGCATTTTACAGGAAAAAAACAGCTTTTCAACTGCACAGAATCAAAAACATTATATCTTATTTCAATCATGAGAATCATTTCAGGAAAATTCAAAGGGCGACGCATTTTTCCACCAAAAAATCTCCCCGTAAGACCCACAACTGACATGAGTAAAGAAGCATTATTTAATGTTCTGAACAATCATTTTAGTTTTGACGGTTTAAAAATTTTGGACTTATTTTCAGGAACCGGCAATATCAGTTATGAGTTTGCTTCCCGCGGAAGTGCACCAATTACTTCTGTTGACGGAGATTTTGGCTGTGTGAAATTTATAAAGCAGGTTTCATCAGAATATGATTTTGATATTGCGGCGACAAAAAGTGATGTTTTTAAATTTCTTGAAAACTGCAAAACCTCTTATGATATTATTTTTGCTGATCCGCCGTATGGCTTAGATCAGGCTACTTTTGAAAAAATAGTCTTAACGGTTTTTGAAAGAGGTTTACTGGAAGATGACGGTATGATGATTATTGAACATTCAAAATACACAAAACTGGACCATTTGAGTAATTATTCTTTTCAGAAAAGTTACGGCGGTTCTTTCTTTACTTTCTTCGAATTAAATTCAACTGACGATGATGAGGAACTTTCTGCCGATGATTCAGTATTAAAAATTACAGAAGAAGACGAAGGATAATTAAATTCATTTTCAAACATAAAAAATCCCTTGAAATTCAAGGGATTTTTTATGTTAAATCACTAAAATCCAAAATAGTAAGTTAATCCAATTCCATACCCTATTGTACTATAATCAACTTCATTATGCGGAAAACGATTTAATGTTTTTCCTAGATTAATATTGGTCGCATTCACACTAATAGCAAGAGAACTTGTTCCGTCTTCCGATAAAGGATATTCCATTCCTATTGTAAAACAAAATGAATGCTGCCAGTCTGCAATTTTACTTTTTTCGTTAAAAGATTTAGAAGAATTATTATCATCTATAAAGTTGTAGCTTTGATTTGCAGTAATTCTTGACATGTTTATTTTTGGGATAATATAATACCAGCATGCTGCATTATCACTAGTAAAGTCCTGATACCAAAGATAAATTTTAGGCCCAATAGTAAAATTCAACGAAGAAACATCTTTTTGTATCATCTTTCTGCTATTCTGAACATAATCATATTCTTTTATGTCTTTAATCCCCATAATAGAATAGCTCACAGAAACTTCTGGTTTGAATAAAGGGTGGAATTCAAATTCTACACCACCGCCCAAATCTGTCATAAGTTCTTTTTTAAAATCTTCATTTTCATAATAAAATGAAATATTACCAAAACCTCTTATTCTTTGTGCTTTTGTAGCACAAACACTAATTAAAAGTATAATAAAAATTACTTTTCTAAAAACTTTTAAATTGCAAAACCGCATAATTCAATTTTTAATTTAATGCAGCAAACTTAAAAGTAATATTTAAAAATATAAGAATTTATTTACTTTTTTTTAATTGCATTTTATCTGATCCTGCTTTCATTTTCATTAATACTTTTTTC
>NZ_QETH01000135.1 GCF_003105115.1 Flavobacterium sp. HTF
TTTATCGTACACACCAGATTTCGCTCTTCAAAATCCTGCGTAAAATAAATTTCTATCAAACCTTTAATTTCTTTTACCTGCGGTTTTAAACCATGTTCAGCCTCCTGGCAATTTACATATTTTTGTGCCTGCATATTTTTCGTGCAGTGCCAAAATAGTATTTTCATTTATACAAAAGGCATATACTCTAATGTTAAACCCAATCAAATGATTATTCATATTTTAAATTAGTATTTTTTAAATAGATTTTAAAATGTATTCAGCATATATTTTGTCGATATATGGCCTCCCATGTGGGTTCAAATTCCAATTCGTCAAAGTCAAAAGTGTGTATGTCTTTTTCTTTATAAATACCATTGGAGAAAGTATCCTGGATGCCATTTGTAAAAGTCCAGTTTCCTGCTTTTTCAGGATATCCCCATCTTCTTGTTTTTAGCATTGTCGCTTTTGAGTTGATTTTTTCCGACAATTCTTTTATAATAGTTTTAGAATCAATTTTTAAATTTTTCGCTATTGCAACTACTATCAAATATCCGAATTTAATTTCACGTTTATTTTCAAAATCTCTTTCATTGGATATTTTGATGTAAATATCCGGAGGTGACTGTCTTTTCTCGCAAATTGTCCATATAGGCGACCAGAGTTCAAAATTAAGAAAGTAATTTTCAACGTTATTAATTGTTGTCCATTTCTCATGCGATTTTTCATCCCATTTAAGACGTCCGTGTTTTATTTCGGAATGATAAGTGAATTCTGTATTGTCTTTTTTAGAAATGCGTTTTTCAGGTTTGTATTTTATTGCCTTGATTCCGGTTTCTTTGCCGTTTTCGGTTTGCTTTATTAACAAGTCAAAATAAGGTTCGAAATCAGATTTCCAATTTGTTTTTATCCAGGGTGATTTATTCTCGTCAATTTGTCCAAAAATTAAATAGAAATCATAGACTTTGTTTTTCCAACTTGAATCGGCATTCGTCAGATTGTCGTAAAGGTCACCAAATTTATTTCCTAATTCCTTAAATAATTTCATGCTGTCTCGTTTTGTATTTATTCATTAGACTTTATTCTGTGCTAAAATAAGGAATTTATTAAGCCTTCGTAAAGCTCTGTAATTTTGTCAAACGGATTGAAGGCAGATTTGAACATTGATTGTATTTAATGTTCAGTTATCAAAGCTGTTAATATATAAACTTAATCAATAAAAAAATAAGCATAAAAAACTCCTTAATTTCTTAAGGAGTTTCTTGGTGGAGTGTCAGGGATGACAGTCGAACACTTGGTACCTGTTTTGTTATTTTTTTGAACATAATAGTATTTTTTAAGATGTTGAAGTGAGTTGAATAATTAATTCTGTTTAAAAAAAGTGCCAGCCCTTTTCAAATGAAAAAGGCTTGACACCAAACAAAAAATGAATGAAAAAAAATTTGGAAGCACGAAAATGACGTGGTGATGAAAATGGACAGATCCCTTTCATCATTTTCATTTTAGGGTGATATTAAAATTCAGAATATAATTACTATTCCGGTATCTTCTATTTTTCAGGTAAATTGCTTATTTAAAAAAATGCTGAATTTTTGAATTTCCAGCATTTTCCGTTAACTAAAACAAACAAAATATGAAGTCTTTATTTTCAAATCAAAGACCAAGAATAATTTCTTTCAACTGTATATCTGCTGTAAAAAATCATTGACCTGAGAAGGTTTTCTTCCCAGAATTTTTTCCATGTGCGGGCTTTCGCTATCCAGTTCTCCGATTCGAGCTGCCTGTGCAAATCCTGCCAGCATTTTTATCAGCATTCTTGGTGCACCTTTCTTTACGGCTGCATTTATAAATACTTTCGGATCGGGACTGAGATAGGTAATGTTGTGCCCTTTTATTTCAGAAATTTTCTGGGCAATTTCGGTAAAGGAAATACTGCCGCCAGAAATCTCATAAATCTTATTTTTATGACCCCGCGATATCAAAATAACCGCTGCGGTTTCTGCCATCTCGCTTCGGAGTGTGAAGGCAATTTTACCTTGGCCTGCAGGGAGAAAAATGCCGTCTTCTACAACTTTTTCTCCTAAAAATTCCGGAAGCATATCCATATACAAGGCATTCCTTAGTATTGTAAAATTCATGCCGCTGTTCATGATGGCAGTTTCTGTCGCCAAATGTGATTTTATAATAAAATAAATAGGCGAATCCCTGTCGTCACTTTTGTGCAGCTGGCTGGTATAATGGATATGCTTTATCCCGGCATTTTTAGCTGCCTTGACTACCAGTTTGTGCTGTATTGTACGATTCCTTACGTCACTACCGGAAACAAAAAGAAGTTTGTCTATACCTGAAAATGCTTTAAGTAAGGAATCATAATCTTCATAGTTTCCAAAAACAATATTAATACCCAAAGACTTCAGTTCAACTGCCTTGGTTTTGTCCCTTACCATTGCATAGATGTTTTTTTTCCCTGATCCATTATTGAGCAGGGCTTTCAGTACCCCTCTTCCAAAATGTCCGTTTGCACCGGTTACCAATATCTTGTCCATTTTTAAACTGAATTTATAAAAGTTAGAATGCGATAAAAAAACTGCATTTTACCGCATTACAGGAACTTGATTACTTAACGGTATAGTTTTTAATATCCATTTCTGCCAGTCTGAAATAGCCAAAAGCGTAATTTTTGCCATCAGTCTGATTGACAATATTACCGCGGACCGCACTTGGTATCGTTGGGAAAGGGCTGCCATCATTACCAGAAGCAACTATTAACCTGTACATATAATTGTAATAGCTTTTTGAAATTCCGTACAATCTTATGTCTATCTGGTCCCCAGCTTTTAAATCTTCAGAAGAATACGATTCCTGCATCATATTGCCATTAGTGTGCTCGTCATCTTCAACTTCAAGCTCTGGGAACGGCGTGTACGGCTGGGTAACACTGTTGAGGTAAGCATTTGCCTGACCTGCATCATCTTTATAGTAGAATGTTATTTCGATTTCATCACCGGTGTCACCCCCTTTATCGTTCTGATCAACATTCTCTTCAATTTTAGGAACGGGTGTTAATGTTTCCGATGCAGTATAGGTCTGACCATTTAAAACAATTTTTAAGTTATAGGTCTCGCCGATAACAGGAAGGAAATTGCTGCAGATATATTGCCCTGTTCCGGGAGTTTCTACAAATGTAAAGACCATATTTGACGCATTTGTCACAGTGACTACAGCTCCGGATACGGTTGGGAATTCTGGACTGTAATATCCTGTTGTAGTAGACAATACAATCTTTTGTTCGTTGCCCGGCGTATTTTTTACCCAGTCTATAGATGCATCTATAACCAGTCGTGGCGCTGCTGTATCAAGATCCACGGTAATAACATCTTCGCATCCTGTTAAAAACAGTCCAACGGATAGTATGAGAATTTTTCGTAATAGTTTCATTTTATATCTTTTTTAAAAGTCTATTATTTATTTTTTAAAATTTGAAGTTGTAGGTTACACTGGGAACAATACCAAAAATGGATGTTCTTCTTGTCTCACTTAATCCAGTATCTTCGTTCTGTCTAAAACTGTACGAGGCTGCATTGCTTCTGCTGTAAAGATTATAGATGCTGAAATTCCATTCACCCTGCCATCCTTTTTTCTTGTCGGGTTTAGGAGTATAAGTTGCTGATACATCTAAATGGTGGTATGCAGATAAAGAATCGTCATTTCTTGCTCCATAATTCGCAACAGTGATGCCCTGATATTGGTATTTTCCATTAGGGAACGTGGCAGCTTTTCCGCTCTGGAAAGTAAAAATACCTCCAAATGACCATTTCGGATTGAAAGCATATGCGCCCGTAATTGATAAATTATGCAATTTGTCATAATTTGCCCTGTACCATTTCCCATTATTTATACCCGGCTCATTTTCATTTCGGCCTGGTGTTCTTTGTTCTGCTTTAGAAATAGTATAGGAAACCCAGCCCGTCAGCTTTCCTGTATTTTTTTTAAACATCAATTCTAAACCATATGATCTTGCTTCTCCGTTTAAAAGCACTCTTTCTATAGCATCGATTCCAAGTAAATCTGCACCGTCAATATAGTCTGATTTGTTTTTTACTTTTTTATAGAACGTTTCTGCTTCCAGAGAATATTTATCGTCTTTAAAATTGTGAAAATAACCTAGTGCTACCTGGTCTAGAATTTCTGGTTTAAGATATTGGTCGCTAGGTGCCCAAATATCGAGCGGAGTTGCAGAAGCAGTATTGGAAATTAGATGAACATATTGGCTCATTCTAATGTAGCTGGCCTTTATTGATTGGTCATTGTTTAGCGAATAAGCAATGGCAAGTCTCGGTTCCAAGTTGTCAAAACTCGCTATCTTTTTGTTTTTCTTGTAGTTTATTGTTCCTGTTGGATCAGCCTCTTCATAAATTTGAAACTCCTGATTGAAAACAAGAGGCTGATTATTGGCATAGGTGTACACTTCCTGCGGGCCTAATCTTTGAAAGTTACTGTAGCGAAGTCCATAATTAAGGGATAATTTTTCCGAAAGGTTTTGTTCAGCACTGATATACACGGCATTTTCAAAGGCATACTTTTTGGCGATCTGGTCGGGATTGATGGCTGATCCTTCTCCAAACGGCCTGATTGTTCCAGGATTGAAACTGTAATAAATTGAATTTAGGCCGTAATTTAAAGTCAGATTATTTGAAAAATAATGTTTAAAATCATATTTAAAATTGTAATTTTTCACATCTGATTTCCAGTTAAGACCGACGGTTTTAACTTTAATCTGGTAATCATAATCACTGTAAATAGCAGATGCATTAGAGAAAATTTTATCTGAGAATATATGGTTCCATCTCAAATTAAAAAGCTTATTACCGTAGACGTTTATAAAGCTATTATTGAAATTTAAGTTGTCGTTACCAAAATAACCTGATACAAAAACATTATTTCTATCATTGAATTTGTAATTGAACTTGGCGTTCAAATCGTAGAAATAGGCTGAATTTGGTTCATCTGCCAGTTTCATAAAAAGATGTGCGTAAGATCCTCTACCTGCAACCACAAAAGAACTTTTATCCTTAACAATAGGACCTTCAACCAGCAATCGGCTTGAGACTATTCCAATGCCCCCGTTCACATGAAACTCTTTATTATTTCCTTCCTTTTGATAAATATCCAGAACTGATGATATGCGTCCTCCAAAATTAGCGGGAATCCCTCCTTTGTAAAGCTTTAGATCTTTGATTACATCGGAGTTAAAAACAGAAAAGAATCCGAATAAGTGCGAGGTGTTATAAACAACGGCCTCATCAAGCAGTACCAGATTTCCATCGACAGAACCTCCCCTGACATTGAAGCCCGACGCACCTTCCTGAGCATTTGTAACTCCGGGAAGCTGCAAAATCGATTTCAATACATCTACTTCGCCCAAAACGGCCGGCATCTTTTTTATCGTGGCGATAGACAGCTTGTTGGTACTCATTTCAGGCTTTCTGATGTTTGCTTTTGTTGTGTTGTTCTTGATTACAACTTCATCCAATGTTTTGCTGACTTCCGTCATCCCAAAGTTCCTTTTGGTGTTTTCTTCGAGCGTGATAGTTTCTTCAATATTATCAAAGCCCACGTAGCTTATGATAACGGTGTAGGTTCCCTTTGGCAGTGTCGTGGTATAAAATCCGTAAGAATTGGTAGTGATGCCTACTTTAGCTTCCGGGATGTAAATGTTAACGCCAATTAATGTTTCGGTATTGGACTCATTGGCTATTGTGCCACTAAGGGTAACTTTTTCCTGCGAATATGTATTGATTACAAAGGCAAAAAAGAGTAATAGAAAGGGTTGGATTCTGCTTTTCATTTATTAAAATTTAGGATTAAATGTTACATTTCCCGGCTAAAGTATATTTTTGTTGAACCCGCATATTTTATATATACAAAATGCGTTACTTTATATATTAAAGCAGCTTTTTCATATAGTAAAAAAATTGCACGCCAAGATTTCAGCGAAAGAAGGGGGCATTTTTAAGGCAAAAAACACATTAATTGAGCTATCCCTTTTTTTGGCTTGTATGTTACTATTTAGGCCCATAGAAAAGGTTTACTACATTAAAATCTTATTTTGGTATATTAATAAAGTGCTTTTGTATAGTAAAAATTTATATTTTTCACGTATTACTACATTTGCTGGAAAAACTAAAATAGTGCTATGAATAAATCTTTACCCAGAAAAACTATGGATACCAATTGGATGGTTGAGTTTTTCATTTCAGATAAATATCGCTTCCACCGCCATTTACTGCTAATCGCATTCAGTATCGTTGTTTTGTATTACAGTCCGCCGGACTATGTACAGCCTTTCGAGACATATAATAGGATAGTCATTTTCTTTCAGATAATTTTATTGGTCTACAGTAATATGTATTTTTTTGTGCCTAAATTTTTGTTGAGAAAAAAGTATCTGAATTATAGTCTTTCCGTGCTTTCAGGAATAGTTCTGGCATATATAATACATCAGGCTGCGTCTTATTATCTTAAGCCTTATCTGCTGCCTTACGAGGATGACGATATTAACTTTTTTACATATTCCTTTATGATCATGGTGCTTATTATTGCATCGGCAGCAATTAAATTATTCCAGCAATGGATATCTGATGCCCAGTTAATTCACGATCTTGAACTGGCAAAAGCTGGTGCTGAACTAGAACAGCTAAAGAATCAGATTAATCCACATTTTCTTTTTAATATGCTCAATAATGCTAATGTTTTAATTGAAGATGATCCTAAAAAAGCTTCACAGGTTTTGGTGAAGCTGAGCGACCTGCTTCGTTATCAGCTTTATGACAGTTCCAGAGATAAAGTTTTACTAACTTCAGAAATCCATTTTTTAGAAGATTTTTTAAATCTGGAAAAAGTCAGAAGAGATAATTTTAATTTTTTAATATCCAAAGAAGGTGAGTTGAGCGGTGTCCAGGTTCCTCCCTTATTGTTTATTTCATTTGTAGAAAATGCCGTAAAGCATAATAATGATTCAGCGAAATCATCCTATGTAAATTTGTTCTTTGATGTTCGCCGCACAGAGCTTTTTTTCAAATGCATAAACTCAAAACCCGCTGTAAAAGCAATTAGTAAGCCAGGGGGATTAGGTATGGCCAATATTCAAAGAAGATTGGAACTCCTGTTCCCTTCGACACATGACTTGAAAATAGAAGACAATTCGGAAACCTACTGCGTTACCTTAACTTTAAAATTATAAAATGAACTGCATAATAGTAGATGATGAGCCATTGGCAAGAAAAGCAATCCAAAAACTGGTGTATCAGACAGAAAATCTAGAGGTTATAGCTTCATTTAACGGAGCAGAAGTTACAAGGGAATTTCTGGCAAAAAACTCAGTTGATTTAGTGTTTCTTGATATTCAAATGCCGGGCGTGAATGGAATTGAATTTGCCAGAAATATTCCAAAAAAAACTCTAGTAGTATTTACTACGGCTTTTCATGAATTTGCTTCTGAGAGTTATGAAGTTGATGCTATTGACTATTTGATAAAACCTGTAAAATTGGAACGCTTTCAAAAAGCAGTCGAAAAGGCACAGACCTATTGCAAGTTATTTCATACTGATCATATAGAAAGTAATATAGAAAATATAACCGATGACTATATTTTCGTAAGGGCAGACCGTAGGATGTTTAAAGTATATTTTAGTGACGTTCTTTATATTGAAGGCTTAAAAGATTACGTGGTTCTTTATTTAGAAAATCAGAAAGTAATTACCCTGATGAATATCAAGACTATTCATGACTTACTTCCAAAAAGTTTCTTCGTCAGAGTTAGTAAATCTTATATAATCAATGTAAATAAGATAGATTCTATAGATAACAATACGGTATATATTGGAAAAAATGAAATACCAATTGGTAATATTTACAGAGATTTCTTTTTTAATGAATTTGTAACCAGGAAAATTTTGAACAAATAATATTTTTTTTGACTTTGTAACCAGCGTATTTAGATCTTTTGCAAAAACGTTAGTTTGTAAATATGGTGTTCGATGGCAACTTATATATAGAATTTATTCTTGCTTTCGCTAAATAAGATATAAACTATAAAACTCATGAAATGCACATAAAATAAAAAACTCCAAAATCAAATGACTTTGGAGTTTTTGGAAATCTGTGGGCGATGAGGGGTTCGAACCCCCGACCCCCTCGGTGTAAACGAGGTGCTCTGAACCAGCTGAGCTAATCGCCCTATTTTA
>NZ_QETH01000136.1 GCF_003105115.1 Flavobacterium sp. HTF
AGCAGGAGCAGCTTCTTCAACTTTTGCAGCAGCAGAATCAACTTTTGCAGCAGCAGAATCAACAGTTACAGCAGCAGAATCAACTACAGCAGCAGCAGAATCAACAGCAACAGCAGTAGAATCTACAGCTTCAGGAGCTGCAGCGTCAGCTTTTTTACAAGATACAACAGTTAAAACAGCAACAACAGCTAAACTTAAAAATACTTTTTTCATCTTACTTTATTATAAAAGGTTAATTATTAATTCGTGGCAAAGATATAAATTTTTTAATATGTAAAATATTTTTTCACTTTTTTTTTAAAATATTTTCCTTGCTCACGATTATCTTATTTATCAAATAATATGCCAGAACATTAAAAATATAATATATTATGGTATTTTTTGTATAAATATTTTTTTGCTGAATATTCAATAAATATTTTGGCTTTTTAACTGGTTTGATTCCGGTTTGTTTTGGTTTTTGATGAATATCTGTAAATGGTAAATTGTGGAACCGGTATGTTTTACACACTTGTCACAGAATTATGATTGCAGAAAAACATCTTTGCATTTGAAAACCTTACGAAACCAGTGTCATGATACTATTTGTAGCTCCTTTGTTTTCCTGGATAAAAGATCTGCAGATCTGGCCTTTTTCATTTAAGAAGTTCCGGTCTTTAATTAAGCGATTAAGGTTTTGCCTGATTTCTTCTTCATTAGAAATAACAATACAGCCGCCAAGTGCTACTAATTGAACAGCTTCTGCGAAATTAGAATAATTCGGCCCAATTACAATCGGGATTCCAAACGTAGCAGGCTCCAGAATATTATGAATGCCGGGATTGCCGAAACCGCCTCCTACATACGCTATCGTTCCGTAACTATAGATTTTGGTTAACAATCCAATGGTATCGATAATAAACACATTATAATCCGATAAGTCAGTATTCTCTTTTTGTGAAAATAAAATAGTAGATTTTGTGATTTGTGATTTTAAATTTGAAATCTGTTCTGGCTTAATATTATGCGGTGCAATAATAAATTTTACATTTTCAGGAGCTTCATTGATATATTGGGACAGTAAGGCTTCGTCTTTTGGCCATGAGCTTCCGATAATAATCGTGGTTTGATTATTTTTAAATTCTTCAATAAAATCAAGAGAATTGTCTCTTTCTAAAATAGCATTCACACGGTCAAATCGGGTATCGCCGGAAACAATTACGTTTTCAAATCCCAGTCCTTTAATTTTTTCCTTCGAACTTTCGTTTTGTACAAAGAAATAAGTAAAGCTTTTGAGCGCTTTTCTGTAAAATCCTCCATACCATTTAAAGAACATTTGACTGTCTCTGAAAATTCCTGAAATTAAATATGTCGGAACTTCATTTTTCTTAAGCTCATTTAAGTAATTAAGCCAGAATTCATATTTAATGAAAAAAACCTTTTCAGGATGGGCTAGTCTTAAAAATTTTTTAGCGTTGCTTTTCGTGTCCAAAGGCAGGTATACAGTAACGTCTGCAACTGTGTTATTTTTACGCACTTCGTATCCTGAAGGGGAGAAAAAAGTAACTATAATTTTATGCGAAGGATATTTTTCTTTAATTTTTTCAATTACCGGAAGACCTTGCTCATATTCGCCAAGAGAGGCAGAATGAAACCAGATTGTTTTATCTGTTGGCTTTATTTTCTCTTCAAGAATAGCAAAAACATTTTTTCTTCCCTCAGTAAAAAGCTTGATTTTAGGGCTAAAAAGCGCAATAATTTTCAGGAAGAAAGAAGCGATATAAATGACTAAATTGTATAGAAAAAGCATGTGTATATTTTTGGTGCTAAAATACGTTTCTTTCGATTATTTTCATTGTTCAAAGGTATTAAATAACTATTTTTGTTCTTTGTTTTGAAGATTCAATTCGAAAAAACAAATCTTAAGTTTTAAATAAAGAAAGATAAATGAAAAAAATTCAAATGGTTGACTTAAAGAGTCAATACGAGAAAATAAAAACTATTGTTGATGCTTCTATTCAGGAAGTTTTAGATACAAATACTTATATTAACGGGCCATTGGTTCACCAGTTTCAAAAAAATCTTGAAGAGTATTTAGGCGCAAAACATGTTATTCCTTGTGCTAATGGTACAGACGCATTGCAAATCGCAATGATGGGACTGGATCTAAAACCTGGTGATGAGGTAATCACTGCCGATTTTACTTTTGCTGCGACTGTTGAGGTTATTGCTTTATTGCAATTGACCCCGGTTTTAGTTGATGTTGATATGAAAAATATGAACATTGATATTGAAGCGCTAAAAAAAGCTATCACACCAAAAACCAAAGCTATTGTTCCGGTTCATTTATTTGGCCGTGCTGCAAATATGGATGCCATTATGGAAATTGCCACAGAGCATAATCTGTATGTAATTGAAGATAACGCACAGGCAATTGGAGCTGATTATATTTCTAAATCGGGAACAAAAACCAAAGTGGGAGTAATTGGCCACGTAGCAGCAACTTCATTTTTTCCATCTAAAAACTTAGGTTGTTATGGAGATGGAGGAGCAATTTTTACCAATGATGATAAACTGGCACACATTATCCGCGGAATCGTTAATCACGGAATGTATGAGCGTTACCACCATGATGTTGTTGGTGTAAATTCACGTTTAGATAGCATTCAGGCGGGGGTTTTAAATGCAAAACTGCCTTTGCTGGACGAGTATAATAAAGCACGCCGCCGCGCTGCGACTAAATATAATGCAGCTTTTGCAGGTAATAAAAATATTATTACACCGGAATTTGATGCAAACGATAATGACCACGTTTTTCATCAATATGTTTTAAGAATTGTTGATGCAGATCGAAATGCATTGATGCAGCATTTACTGGATAAAGGGATTCCTTGTGCTATTTATTACCCAATTCCTTTGCATTCACAAAAAGCGTATGTAGATGTTCGTTATAAAGAAGAGCAATTTCCTGTAACCAATCAACTGGTAAAAGAAGTTATTGCTTTGCCGATGCATACTGAATTAGATGATGAGCAGATTAAATTTATTACTGATAGTGTAATTGAATTTTTAAAATAAAACAACCAAATTAACAGCCGAAAAACAACCCAAAAAATGAAAGTATTAGTAACAGGAGGATTAGGATTTATAGGATCGCATACAGTAGTCGAATTGCAAAATGAAGGTTTTGAAGTCGTTGTAATTGATGATCTTTCTAATTCTTCCGAAGATGTTTTGAAAGGAATTGAAAAAATTACGGGCAAGCAGCCCATTTTTGAGAAAATTGATTTAAGAGAAAAAGCCGCAGTGCAGGATTTTTTTAAAAAACACGGAGATGTTACAGGTGTGATTCATTTTGCGGCATCAAAAGCAGTGGGTGAAAGTGTCGAAAATCCGTTGTTATACTACGAAAACAATATTAGCACATTAGTGTATTTATTACAGCAACTGCAACAAAAACCGGAAGCCAGTTTTATTTTCAGTTCATCTTGTACGGTTTATGGTCAGGCTGAAAAAATGCCAATTACTGAAGATGCACCGGTTCAGGCTGCAATGTCCCCGTATGGAAACACAAAACAAATTGGAGAGGAAATTATTACTGATACAGCCAAAGTAACTAATATCAGTGCTATTTTATTGCGTTATTTTAATCCTGTTGGAGCACATTCATCAACTGAAATTGGAGAATTACCATTAGGAGTTCCTCAAAATCTGGTTCCGTTTATCACACAAACCGGAGTAGGATTACGCCAGGAATTATCTGTTTTCGGAAGTGATTACCCGACACCGGACGGAACTGCAGTGCGTGATTATATTCATGTGGTAGATTTGGCAAAAGCGCACGTTATAGCGTTACAGCGTTTATTAAACAAGAAGAATCTGTCGAAAGTAGAGACTTTTAATTTAGGAACAGGAAAAGGAAGTTCTGTCCTGGAAGTCATTAATAGTTTTGAAAAAGTAAGTGATAAAAAATTGCCATACAAAATGATGCCACGCCGTGAAGGTGATATTACAGAAGCGTATGCAAACACAGATAAGGCAAATAATGTCTTAGGATGGAAGGCAGAGTTAAGTTTAGACGAAGCAATGGCAAGCGCCTGGAAATGGGAACAAAAAGTAAGGAATAAATAATTTCTTAATTAAAATTATAAATTTTAAAGTCCCAAATTATAATAATATAGTTTGGGATTTTTTTATAGAACTTTACGATCATGAAACAAAGTTTAGATTATAAACTAATTTTTGCCTTAACGGCGGTTGGGATTATTTGGGGTACTACATTTTTGGGGATTAGGGTTGCAGTTGAAACAATTCCGCCCTGGTTTGTAACCTCTATTCGTCAGGGATTGGCAGGATTGATCATGATGACTATTTTATTATTTAAAAAACAATTAAAATGGATTGGCTGGGAAAATTTAAAACACCAGCTTATTCCTTCAGTTTTAATGATTGTCATAGCGAATGGTTTTACAACAATTGCAGAACAGACTTTACCCAGCGGATTGGCATCTGTAATAAGTGCTTTATCACCAATACTTATTTTTCTGGGCAGTATTTTGTTTGGATTGCAAAAAATAAGCTTAAGAGGATTTGTAGGTGTAATTATCGGATTTTCAGGCGTCGTTTTCATATTCAAAGACGGACTTGGTTCATTTTTGGATGCAGATTACAGAACCGGAATGATGTTCATGGGATTTGCCATTTTGGCCTGGGCAGCGGGAACGATTTATACCAAAACACATGCTAATAAATCGAATAATATCATACTCAATTTATTTTATCAATTTACAATGGCATCCTGTATTCAGTTGGTGTTAGCAGCTATTTTTTCGCCAGATCCTGATTTAAGTTCATGGAGTTCAAGAAGTATTTTTGCTGCTTTTTACTTATCTGTTTTTGGCTCTGTAATCGCTTTTTTCTGTTATAATTATGCCTTAAAGCATGTTACGGCGGTACAGGTTTCGATATTGTCTTATATAAACACTATAATTGCTGTTTTTCTGGGCTGGCTTCTTTTGGATGAAATCATTACAATTGATTTTGTCATTGCTACAGCACTTATTATTCTTGGGGTTTTTATTGTCAATTATAAGAAGAAGGAAAAGAAAGCTCTGTAAAAAATGGTCAATTTGATTCAATTTATTTTGTAAATTTGTAAGAATTAAAAATGTAGGAATTATGAATTCGGAAGAAGAAAATAAAAAGAAGAATAATAAGGTTGAAGAACCTGCGACTGAATATGAAATTCAAAAACCAAAATTTAAAGGAATAGATCCGGAAACTTTTGATTTTGATGCAGAATTTGCAAAAGGGTTCACTCTTGAAGAATTTAAAGCTGAAATGTCTAAAAGAATAAAGGCATACCCTTGGAAAAAGTGATTTTTGGTGAAGAAGTTCTAGATTATTTTGATAATTTGGTTTTTACTCTTTTTGAAAAGGATTATTTTGGTTTTCCTGAATCAGCAGAGAATTATGCTAATAATATTTCCGAGTTTATTTTTTCCAATATTTTTACTTTTCCACATAAGAAAACTCCAAAACCTCTTAATTATTTAGGTTCAGAATATATTTTTTATAAAGCCAATGCCAGAACAACTTGGTATATCTTCTTTGAAAAAAGAAATCAAAATTATTTAATTACCGGAATTCTGAATAATTACTCTGAAGAAATAAAAGAATTATAAAAAATAAATCCTCATAAACTGATTAAGGTTTATGAGGATTTTTATTTATTCGGTAAGTTAATCTTAAAAATTAAGCATTCGCAGTAGCAGCTTCCTTATCGATTTTATTAATCAAACCAGCTAATACTTTTCCAGGACCAACTTCAGTAAACAAAGTAGCACCGTCAGCGATCATCTGCTGTACAGATTGTGTCCATTTTACAGGAGCAGTCAACTGAATGATCAAGTTCTTTTTAATTTCATTGGCATCCGAAACCGCATTTGCAGTTACGTTTTGATACACCGGGCAAATTGGGGCAGAGAATGTAGTGGCTTCAATTGCAGCAGCTAATTCTTCTCTTGCAGGTTCCATCATTGGCGAGTGAAATGCACCTCCAACAGGTAAAATTAAAGCACGTTTTGCTCCGGCAGCTTTCATGGCTTCACAAGCTTTTTCAACGGCAGTAGTTTCTCCTGAAATTACCAATTGGCCTGGACAGTTGTAGTTTGCAGCCACAACAATACCATCTATAGAAGCACAAACTTCTTCGACAACATTATCAGCTAAACCTAAAACTGCAGCCATTGTAGATGGAGTGATTTCACATGCTTTTTGCATTGCTAAAGCACGTTTAGAAACAAGTCTAAGACCATCCTCAAAAGATAATGCTCCGTTTGCAACTAAAGCTGAAAATTCTCCTAATGAATGTCCTGCAACCATTTCCGGTTTAAAATCTTCTAAAGTTTTGGCTAAAATAACGGAGTGTAAAAAAACAGCCGGCTGTGTAACTTTAGTCTCTTTTAGTTCTTCGGCAGTACCTTCAAACATGATATCTGTAATTCTAAAACCTAAAATTTCATTAGCTTTTTCGAATAATTCTTTGGCTAAAGCCGAGTTTTCATAAAGGTCTTTGCCCATTCCTGTAAACTGTGCGCCCTGACCTGGAAATACGTATGCTTTCATTTGTCTAATTTGTTTTTTATTTTTTTGGAATTGAAAATTAGTTTCAATTGAAAGGCAAAAATAACACTTTTTTATTTCGTATAATCCTTAAACATGTAAATCCATGCTAACCTTGAAAATCTTAGATTGAAAGAAGTTAGCAAAGTAATCACAACAGCGATGATCGGAATAATTCTTAAATCGAAATTTGTTTCAAAGAAGAATTGTGCAATACAATAGGTTGCAATTCCCTGAGCGACTGTTAAACCGTAGTTTACATACATCGCGCCAAAAAAATAACCAGGTTCTTTCTGGAATTTATAATTGCAATGACTACAATGCTCATTCATTTTTGGTAAACCAAAATTCAGGAAAATATTTTTGTCTGTAAAGACTTTTCCGGTGTGACAAACAGGACATTCGTTTTTTAAAATATGAGTTAATGCGCTTGACATGACTTTGTTATTTTTTGTTTATACAAAGGTAATTTTTAATGACTTAAAAGTCTTTTTTATATCTTCGCTTATTATAGCACAATAAAGACATTTTTGGTTTAATTTCCAAAATTTAAATTCCAAATTCCAAATCGGAGAATGGGACTCTGTGATCAAAAAGCAATAAATATTATCTGTGTATGAAAAAGTATCCCGTTTATAGTGTTCAGAATTTTAGCTGCAATGACATTCATCGTGATTTTTATGTGAATACTTTTAATGAACACCTAAAAAATCACAGTTTTGTCGAAGAACCGCATCGGCATGATTCGTATTTAATGGTCTTTTTTACAAATGGTTCAGGAAAACATGAAGTCGATTTTGATCAGTTTGAAATTAAAAGAGGAAGTTTATTTGTGCTGCAGCCCGGACAAATGCATCATTGGAATTTGTCTGAAGATATTGAAGGTTTTGTAATTATCTTTTCGCAGGAATTGTATAATTTATATTTCGGACAGAAAAATATCAACGAGTATAATTTTTATCATTCCATTCATAATCGGCCGGAAATGGTTTTTGAAGAAAAAGAAATCCCAAAAATTCAGCCTTATTTTGATTTATTAATTGAGGAAAACAATCAGGAAAATAAATACCAGCTCGACAAAATGCTGAATTTATTAGATTCAATTCACATCGAGATCGCCCGCAAATACAGTGAAACCTATTCGCATCAGGCGCATTCATACAATATCAAAATCAATACATTTGAATTGCTTCTGGAAGATTATTTTAGAACCCAAAAACTGCCTTCTTTCTATGCTGAAAAATTAAATATAACCCTGAAACATTTAAACAGAATCTGCAATGAAATTCTGCAGAAAACGGCAACAGAAGTTATCACAGATCGGGTAATTTTAGAAATCAAAAGAATGCTGATGGATAAGCAATTAGCGGTAAATGAAGTGGCTTTTAAAGTAGGTTACGAAGATTATTCCTATTTTTCCCGATTCTTCAAGAAACAAACAGGATTGTCGCCAACAGAATTTCGAAATGCGAAGTAAAAAAAGGGCTTCGACTTCGCTCAGCCTGACAATAGTATTCTTAAAGACTTTATATGTC
>NZ_QETH01000137.1 GCF_003105115.1 Flavobacterium sp. HTF
AAGAGCAATATTTTTTTCATACTATAAAAGTTATTTTATTAAAATTGGACAATAAACTAATTTTAAATAAAGTAATATTAGCTAATTATAAGGAACTGTCTCAATAAAACAGTTCCTTAATCCTTCTACAATAACATTACTCCCATAATAAATCCAGCACCAGCCAAGCCACAGGCAACACCTTCAGCAAAATCTCTCCAATGAGAAGTACCTCCTTCGATTAATAATAAATCATTTTCGTTTAATTCTGTTAATTCTAAATTTATATTCATAATCTTTAAATTTTTAAATGTTATTTATTGTGCCGCAACATAATCAATGGCAAAACCTGCTGCCCATGGAAAAGCAACACTAGCTACACCAGCCCAGAAACAAGGTTCATGTCCACCTTCAACTTTTTGTATTTCCTGGACATTCAGTTCAACTAAATTCAACTCTTCTAAATTCATAATTTTAAATTTTAAACGGTTAATTAATAATTTCAACAAAATCATTTTCTCGAGAACGTTTTCGTTAAAGTAAACTTATTATGGTTTTATTAAAAAAATTACCCATAAACGTTTAAAAAATATTAGAATAGGACATTTGTAACATTCCGGGGAAATTAATTACTAATAAATAAAGAAGCTAAAATTGATATTGTTTAACATAATAAGAAACTAAGGATAATTATTAACAAACATTTAAAACCTTATGTCTTATATTGCACTATCAAATTAAAATAGAAACGTTACTTTTGTGCGTTAAAAAATTACGAACTAAAAATACAAAATGGATATAGTTATCAAACTCTCTCAATTTCTATTGAGTTTATCTTTACTTATTATTCTTCACGAATTAGGACATTTTATTCCTGCCAAATTATTTAAAACCAGAGTTGAGAAATTTTACTTGTTTTTTGATGTGAAATTTTCTTTGTTTAAAAAACAAATTGGCGAAACGGTTTACGGAATCGGGTGGCTGCCGCTTGGAGGTTATGTAAAAATCTCAGGAATGATTGACGAGAGTATGGACAAAGAACAAATGGCTTTGCCTCCACAACCGTGGGAATTTCGTTCTAAGCCGGCATGGCAGCGTTTGATCATTATGTTGGGTGGGGTTACTGTAAACTTTATCCTGGCTTTTATTATCTATATCGGAATGGCATTTGCTTATGGTGATACCTATGTGGCAAATGCAGATTTGAAAGATGGTGTTTTGGTAGACAATCCTGTTATGATCAAAGCAGGTTTTAAAACTGGTGACAAGCTAGTTTCTATTGATGGTAAAACAGTGGAGAATTTTGATGGTGATTTAAATATGAACATCATCATGGCGAAACAAATCCTGATTGAAAGAGACGGAAAACAACAAAGGATTACGATGCCAACTGATTTTGTTGATCAGTTATCTAAACATGAAAAAGGACTTTTAGTCTCTATTCGTTCTCCTTTTGCTATTAAAAGTATTCCTGAAGAATCTGAAAATACTTCTTTGAAACCAAAAGATTTAATTGTGAGTATCAATGGTCAGGAAACAAAATATTATGATCAGGTTAAAGCTATTTTAGAAAGCAATAAAGGAAAAACGCTTCCTGCTGTTGTACTTCGTGATTTAAAACAAACTCCGGTTACAATTAAAGTTACTAAAGAAGGAAAACTTGGTGTTCTTGCCGGAGGTGTAGATTTAGAATCTTTAGAAAAATTAGGTTACTATAAAATAAGTACTAAAAAATACAGTTTCGTTGAATCTATTCCGGTTGGTCTTGAAAAAGGAAAAGACCAGTTAGTGGGTTACGGAAAACAACTTAAAATGATCTTCAATCCAGAGACCAAAGCTTACAAACAAGTAGGTGGTTTTGCGGCAATTTTTAATATTTTCCCTACTTCATGGAGTTGGGAAGTGTTCTGGTCAATCACCGCTTTATTGTCAATTATGCTTGGAGTTATGAATTTATTGCCAATTCCGGCACTAGATGGTGGTCATGTAATGTTTTTATTATACGAAATGATCAGTGGCAAAAAACCTAGTGATAAATTCCTTGAAAACGCCCAAATGGTTGGCTTTGTATTACTTATAGCACTGCTTTTATTCGCAAACGGAAACGATATTTATAAGGCAATTGTGAAGTAGAAAAAAAAATCAAGAAAAAGAGTTAAAATATTTTTGCGAAATTAAAAAATCAACTATATTTGCACTCGCTAAAAAGAGCAACAACTTCCTCCTTAGCTCAGTTGGTTAGAGCATCTGACTGTTAATCAGAGGGTCCTTGGTTCGAGCCCAAGAGGGGGAGCAACTTTTTTTAGCAAACATATTTACCTTTAAGGTGATTCCTCCTTAGCTCAGTTGGTTAGAGCATCTGACTGTTAATCAGAGGGTCCTTGGTTCGAGCCCAAGAGGGGGAGCTTAAAAAAAAGACTATCAAAATTGATAGTCTTTTTTTTGCTTTAATCTGAAAGCTTTATTATACGATTTAACCGCAAGGTTCGCGATGGTTTACGCAAGGTTTGCAAAGTTTTAGATCAATTATGCCTCATGGTTTAAATCATGGGACACAAAGAGAAAAACACATACCATACTTCCCAATAGTTACAACCATTGGCATATTTTATAATGGTATATCCAGCATTAACACTTAAATGCAATATTAAAAACCTTTGCGAACCTTGCGCTTTATTTGTGCCTTTGCGGTAAAAATCAATTCCTATTCAGTTTGGTGTGTTTTACCACATCATTGCCTATATTTTTACTTTCAAACAAAAGCATCGCTTCTTGGGCTTTCTCGGTTTCATTAATTGCTTTTAATGACTGGGCGTATCGATAATAATAAGATGCTTCTAAATCTGTAGATATCTCAAGTAACTGAGCATAATATTTGGCAGCCGTCACCATATCATTCTCAAAATAAGATTTGTCTGCAACCTTTTTGAGCATATCTACAGATTTATATCCACGGTCTAAAACCTTTTCATACGTATTTAGAAGGTTGATAGTAACATATTTTTCTTTTTTTTCGGGAGCAGCAACATTGAGCTTAACTGGTTTGATTTCTGTTTTGATTGTATCCACAATCGTTTTTGACTGCATGATACTGGCCACCACTTTTTCTTTTGGTTTTGCATATAGCGGCGTTACGGTTCTGGTATTATTTGGTCCTAAATCATACGTATTAACCATATTCAGCTTTGTGACTTCGTATGTTGTGGTGCGGTTTCCGAATGTCATATTTATCGTTTCTTCAACCAGATAAGATTCTATGACAAGGTCTTTATCGACTGTCTTGTCAGACTTTGGCTGTTTGTGTTTTATTTTTGAATTGGCAATAACAAGATCACTGCCCTGGCCAAAACAGCTAAAAGAAAAAATACATTCAATTATCACAAAAAGAGATACATAATTTTTCATATAAAAACATAAATAATTAGTTTCCAGTACTTTAAAACTCAATCTAAATTACTCATTTGCTGTGTTTTATAATCATTTTACCCACAAAGAGCCACTAAAAACGTTTAACTGCACATCTGGGCTTCTATTTTTTAAGAATACTGTTTTGTACATTTGTATGACATTAAATGAAAATGGAAAAAATCCCGGTTCGACATATTAAATCTTCTTCTGAAAAAACTGATTTTGCTCAGAATTTCAGTATACGGAATATTCAGGACTTACTTTCGGGGAAAGATCTGATTCAGGATTTGCATCGACATGATTTCTTTCATATTCTGGTTTTGCAAAAAGGATCCGGCTTTCATTCTATTGATTTTAAAAATTATGATATAAAAGATGCTGTCGTTTTTTTTGTGCGTCCCGGGCAGGCGCATCAATTGCAGTTACATGCAGAAAGTTCAGGATATATGATTCGGTTAAGTGCTGATTTTTATTCTTCTGATGACAAAACGCTTTCTTCTTTTTTGCGCAAATCAGGTATTCAGAATTATTATTCGCCAGACGAAAATAAATTCAGAAAAATACTTTCTGTCCTGGATTCTGCTTTTCAGGAATATAATGATAAACAGGATAATTATACCGAAGTCATTAAAGCCAATCTTGGTGTTTTCTTTATTGAAATCATTCGGGAGCAAAACAAAAATCCGACTGATAAAACCAATTTATACACACAGGAACGTCTTGAAGAATTTCAGGCACTTTTAGAAAAACACCTTTTCACGCATAAACAAACCGCTGATTATGCCGAAATGTTACACCTTACCTCTTATCAGCTCAATGCTGTTACCAAAACATTATTAAACAAAACGGCTTCTGAACTTATTACCGAAGCTGTAATTTTAGAATCCAAAAGATATCTTTTGGCTACAGCCAATCAGGTGAGTCAGATTGCGGGTTATATGGGTTATGATGATGTTTCTTATTTTATTCGTTTCTTTAAAAAATATACGGGATTTTCGCCGGAAATTTTTAGGCAAAACTTTAAATAAGTCGCAGCAAACTGCATTTTTGTCCTATCACTTAAAATGGTTTTCAGAGTAATTTTGATTCATTAATTTTAATTGAATCAGGATGAATCAGAAATGGGATGAAAGATACAAAGACAGCGAATTTGCTTACGGAACCGAACCTAATGTCTTTTTTAAAGAATGGTTACTAAAATTTGAACCCGGAAAAATTTTGATGCCGGCCGATGGCGAAGGCCGTAACGGTGTTTTTGCCGCACAACTAAACTGGAATGTCACTTCGTTTGATTTGAGCTCAGAAGGACAGCTAAAAGCGTTGAAACTCGCCAAAGAAAACAAGGTAACCTTAGAATATATTGTTGGAGATCTGGAACAGCTCGAATTTGAAAAAAACTCGTTTGATGCCATCGGACTGATTTATGCTCATTTTTCTGCAGAAACCAAATCAAAACTTCACAAAAAGCTGGACGAATATTTAAAATCTGGGGGGATTATAATTTTTGAAGCTTTCAGCAAAAGTCATTTAGATTTTAAAAAAGCAAATCCAAAAGTGGGCGGGCCCGACAATGTGAATGATTTATTTTCTGTTTCAGAAATCCTGGTCGATTTTGAACACTATGAAATTCTGCTTTTAGAGGAAAAAGAAATTGTTTTAAGTGAAGGAAAATTTCATATTGGCACCGGATCGGTTATTCGGTTTGTTGGGAAGAAAATTTAAATTTATCTCTTTTCCATCATTTCAACACAGACTTTTTCTATTTCTTCATCTGAAAATGGCTCTAAGGTTTTGACCAGCATTTTACTGGTTCTAATGCAACTGAGCATTTTGATGCGCAATTCGAAATCGTTGCCAATTTCGGTTTCGAGAATGTAGTCAAAGATTTCGGTTAAATAGTCGGGATGATTTCTAAATTTTCCTTCGAAACAAAGATCTGAAAGAAATTTAGATACTTCCCGCATTACATTTTCGTGATTGGTTACGGTTTTGGTTTGCATGGCGTAGAATATTTATTTTTTGAAAGAATAATTGTACTTTTGGTTTGAGCCGCAATTAAACAATTGATTGCTTTATATCAAAACAAAAGAAAATTGTTTCTCACAATAAAAAAGATTGTATTTTACTATATTCTTAATTTTTAAGGAATTTTAATATCTTTGAAGTATGAGCACAGCAACAAAACCAAAACATATCGGAAGAAACATAAGCCGAATCAGAGAGCTTAGAGGAATGAAACAAGAAGCGCTTGCAATAGCAATTGGCGTGACCCAGCAATATGTTTCTAATCTTGAAGGAAGCGAAAGTCTTGATGACGAAAAACTGAATAAAATTGCGGAAGCATTAGGTGTTTCTGTGGAATCAATAAAAAGCTTTTCAGATGAAGGTGTCGTTAATTACTTTAATAATGTATATGACAACGATATAACTGATAGTATTGTTAATGCAAATGCACTAGAATGTACTTTCAATCCGCTTGATAAAGTTGTAGAGCTTTATGAACGTTTGGTTCAGGCAGAAAAAGATAAAGTGGAATATTTGGAGAAATTGTTGAAGGGGAAGTAATTCATTTATAAAGAGTATAAAAAGAGGTCTCAAGTAGAGCCTCTTTTTTGTTTTATGGAAATAGTAAAAAAATAACATTCTATCTTTATCAAGAATAAGATTAATATGATGTTTTTTTTATATAATTCCTGATTATAAAACAGGTATTTATACGGTGTAAAATACTATTTAAAAATTCTTTATTTACAAGTGATTTTTCTACAATTTTAAAGTATACGAAATGAAAGACAGTCTAAAAAAGCTAATAGATAAGACACTTATATTAGAATATAAGTTATCTCATTCTACTTTAGGCATAGATAAAACTTGTATTACTCATAAAAACTTGAATGATGATTGCTATAAGAATGTTCATGCTGAAGATTTAACCAGAATTATTTATGAAAGTATATTGTATTATGCATATGATGAATTCCAATTATTGGACGGAGATCATCAAAAAATGTTCATCAAAGCATTTAATACTAAATTTAAATATAATTATACTGCAACTGATTTAGCAAAAAGAAGATTAGGAATTTATGGCGAAGCATTGCTATGCACTATACTTCATCACTTCTATAATACAAACACTTTGGTATGTAGAGGTTACTTTTATGACATACAAAAAAAATCAGAAGTAACTGGGTATGATTCATTCCATTTAATTCAAAAAGGGAGTGAAATTGAACTCTGGTTTGGAGAAACAAAATTTTACGAAAATTGTGAAGATGCGATTGATAGTGTTTTTAAAAATATAGAAAAAGCAATTTCAGATGATTATTTAGTTAATACAAACTTTACAACAATTCTTCAAAAAAAAGGTAATATTACAGATAAGAGCTCCAAACTTTATAAAATACTTGACCAATGGGAAAAATGCATAATTGATTCATTAGCAAATGAACTAATTAAAAATCAAATAAAATTGGTGTATCCTATTCTTGTCACATTTAATAAAATTAATAATGATTATGATGAAACAATTAAGACCGCAATTAAGCATATTAATGATAATTATAACCATGTTAAATTTGATAAAATAACTATCGAACACTCAATATTTTTTATTCTGATTCCAATTGATGACGTAAAATCATCTAAAGAAACAATTATCAAATGGATAGACAAGAAAGAACCCTTAATGTAGTAAAAGCATTAAATTCGCATAATAATGGTAACTTACCAACACACAAACTACTTGATGAAGTTTGTGATTTTTTCGATTTTATCAAAGATGAAGACCTTGATGACTCAGATAAAAGATTTCTAATTTATTTATCTAATAAAGTTGGTGTTCCTCATTACTATGATATTTTAGACAAATTTAATTCAGATTATAGTTCTTTTATTGAAGATGAAAATATAGGTTTAAGTACTTTTTCATCACTATTTTATGAGTCTTCATTATTCACAGATGAAAATTCAAAACTACACCAGTTTCAAATGGAGATTCTTAATTTATTTGAAGCCAAAAAACAAAACAGATATTTTCTTTCAGCATCAACATCATTTGGAAAAACACATTTAGTTTATGAAGTGATTAAAAAAATGAAATATAAAAATATTGTATTAATATTTCCAAGTATTGCATTACTATCAGAAAATCTATCAAAAATTAAAGAAGGTAAGATTGTTTTTCCTATTGATTATAAAATTCATACATTAAGTGATATTGATACTGATTATGGAATAAATAATATTTTTATTTTTACCCCTGAGAGATTTTTATCTTTTTTAGACAAAAATAATTCAGAGCTAATTCTAGACTTTATTTTTGTTGATGAAGTTTATAAAATTGACAATGGATATATTATTGATGATGAAGCAAAAGAAAATGAAAGAGATGTAGCTTATAGAATGGCAATATTTTATGGCTTGTCGCAGTATTCAAATAGTGACATATTATTAGCTGGACCATATATTGAAATATTCGAAAAAGATTCGTTGGGATACAATCCTTCATTTGATTTGTTTTTAAAAGATTTTGAAATTGTCAAACTTTTA
>NZ_QETH01000138.1 GCF_003105115.1 Flavobacterium sp. HTF
ATTATTAAATATATGATTTTAATAGATTTTATATATAATAAAAAAAGCGCTTATAAAAAGCGCTTTTCCATAGATTCTAATTATTTTATTTTTTTACCATCTCAGATAAAATTTCAATTTCTCTCTCTGATGCATTTTTTGGAGAATTTGAATATAGTTTCAAGATTTCATCCTCATATTGACTTTTTAAAATTTCATTTTCTAAATCTCTCAAATTCAAAAGTGCTTTTGATCGAACATAAGTAGATTCACTTCTAAGAGACATTGAATATAATTTCTTAATATCATCTTCTTCAAAATCTGAAGATTTCCAATTCGAATATTTTAAAATAAATTGAGAAAACAACAGCGAAGCCTTATTATTGTTGATATTTTTCTTTAATGAATTCTGCAGTAAAGAAAAACTGGAAACATTTTTAATGCTCTCCCCTATTGCACTTTCAATTGCAATTCGTTCCGGTTTACTTTCAACTTTAAAATATTTGTTGATTTCTTTTAAAGAATTATTGATGCTGTTTTCTTCTTTTTTACCTTTCTCTTCCCAGGCATCTTTCAATCCAACAGTTTTGTTAAATACTAATTTTGAATCAGTTGAGTCTTTATCAACAGTAAAATAACCTAATCTTTGAAACTGAAATTTGTCTTCATTTTGAGCTGTTGCTAAACTTGGTTCAACAAATCCGGTTACAATTTCTAATGAATTTGGATTTACAAAGTCTAAGAAATTTTTCTCTTTATAACTGTCAGGAGCTTCATCTGTAAACAAACGATCATACAAACGAACTTCTGCTTCGACAGCATGCTGAATAGAAACCCAATGCAAAGTTCCGGATACTTTCCTCTGACTTGCTTCTGTCCCGCTTCCGCTTAAAGAATCGGTATCATAAGTGACATGAATCTCTGTAATATTACCTTCTGAATCTTTTATAACTGATTCTCCTTTAATAATATAAGCATTTTTAAGACGTACTTCTTTTCCTAAAGTCAAACGGAAATATTTAGCCGGAGCATCTTCTAAAAAGTCTTCTCTCTCAATATATAATTCACGTGAAAATGGTACTTTTCTGAAACCTGCATTTTCATCTTCCTGGTTATTTTCAGCTTCAAGCCACTCCTCTTTTCCTTCCGGATAATTTGTAATTATCAATTTAACAGGATCTAAAACTGCCATTACACGAGGTGCAATTTTGTTTAAATCCTCACGAATACAAAACTCTAAAACGGAAACATTTATTAAATTATCACGTTTTGCAATACCAATTGTATTAGCAAAATTACGTAAAGATGCGGCTGTATAACCTCTCCTTCTCAATCCTGAAATAGTTGACATTCTTGGATCATCCCAGCCTTTAACATGCTTTTCCTTAACGAGTTGCTGTAATTTTCTTTTACTAACAACGGTATGTGATAAGTTACGTCTTGCAAATTCTCTTTGCTTCGGACGTAGTTTATTTTCGTCTAAAATCTGATCTAAAAACCAATCGTAAAGTTCACGGTGAGGCAGGAATTCTAACGTACAAAATGAGTGAGAAATTTGCTCTAAATAATCACTTTGCCCATGCGCCCAGTCGTACATCGGATAGATTTTCCAGTTGTCTCCAGTTCTATGATGATGCTTATGCAAAATCCTGTACATAATAGGATCACGCATTAACATATTAGTAGATTTCATGTCAATTTTAGCACGAAGAATATGAGTTCCTGCTTCAAATTCACCATTTTTCATTCTTTCGAATAAGTCTAAATTCTCTTCTACGGAACGATTTCGAAACGGACTGTCAACACCTTCTGTAGATGGAGTTCCTTTCTGAATCGCCATATCTTCAGATGATTGGCTGTCAACATATGCTTTATCTTTTTTAATTAATAAAACTGCCCAGTCATACAGTTGCTGAAAATAATCAGAAGCATAACACTCCTCTGCCCATTTATATCCCAGCCATTCTACATCTTTTTTAATTGCATCAACAAATTCCTGTTCTTCTTTTTCCGGATTTGTATCGTCAAAACGTAAATTTACAGGTGACTGATAATCAATTCCTAAACCAAAATTTAATGCAATAGAACTTGCGTGGCCAATATGTAAATAACCATTTGGTTCTGGTGGAAAACGAAAATGAAGTTTGTTTTGTGAAAGACCTGATTTTAAATCTTCCTCTATGATTTGTTCAATAAAATTGAGTGATTTCTCTTCTGATGCCATTATTTTATAGTAATTTTAGCAAAGATAAAAAAAAGGTTTCAGGTTTCAGGTTTAAAGTTATTTAAGTGGCGCATAACCTGAAACTTTAAACGTGAAACAATATAAAAATGGGAGTTATAAAACTAAAAAATATCCGTACTTTTTCTTACCACGGATGTCTGATCGAAGAAGGAAAAATAGGATCTGATTACACTGTCGACTTAAAAATTAAAACTAATCTGCAGAAATCTGCAGATACAGATCACCTTTTAGACACTGTAGATTACGTTCATTTAAACAAAATTGTGACAGAAGAAATGGCAATTCGTTCCCATTTATTAGAGCATGTGGCCAAAAGAATCAACATTCGTGTCTTAAATGAGATTGAAACAGTAATAAAAACAACCGTTTGGGTTTCTAAAATAAATCCTCCTATTGGCGGTGATGTTGAGTCAGTTACTATAAAAATGACGGAAATTAGAAAATAATTTTTACTAAGCAAAAACTAAATTTTTAAAATAGTTTACTTTAAACTTTTGAATTTTAAAGATTTTGGTTACTTTTGCCATCCGTTCAAGCAATGGCGTCGTGGCCGAGCGGCTAGGCTGGGCTCTGCAAAAGCTCCTACTCCGGTTCGAATCCGGACGATGCCTCTAAAACCTCTAAATTTCTTTAGAGGTTTTTTTATGTATAATTTTTAAGAAAAATTAATTAAATATATCGGTTCGGATCCGGATGATA
Organism: Flavobacterium sp. HTF; assembly: GCF_003105115.1. GTDB lineage: Bacteria > Bacteroidota > Bacteroidia > Flavobacteriales > Flavobacteriaceae > Flavobacterium. The sequence continues at coordinate 2,924 of NZ_QETH01000138.1, forward strand.
ACTCTAAAAATTCCAAAAAACTTAGAGGTTTTTTTATGTATAATTTTTAGAAAAAATTAATTAAATATATCGGTTCGAATCCGGATGATAACTCTAAAAATTTCAAAAAAATTAGAGGTTTTTTTATGTTTAATTTTTAAGAAAAATTAAACATATCGGTTCGAATCCGGATGATAACTCTAAAAATTTCAAAAGAAAAATGAAGGTTTTTATGTTTAATTTTTAGAAAAAATTAATTAAATATATTGGTTCGAATCCGGATGATAACTCTAAAAATTTCAAAAAAATTAGAGGTTTTTTTGTTTAATTTTTCCGCAATCTTGTCATTCTGAGGAACGAAGAATCTCACGCGGTAATCGACAAAGATTGACGATATACATTGCGGAGTTTCTAGTGTGATTCTTCGTTCCTCAGAATGACAAACAGGAGTCAATATTATAAACAAAAAAAGCCTCTGAAATTCAGAGGCTTAATTTTATATTTTTGAGTTATTAACAACTACTTATTTTCAATTCTTTCAAAAGCATTTTTAACCATTTCTTTTTCTTTTGGAAACCATCCCTGGGTTATTAACACTACTCCAAAAATCATTAAAACGATACTAATCACTTTCTTAATTTTTAAAATATTATTAGGAGTCATTTTAGATTTTAACTGTTTGGCTAATAGAATTTTAATACAATCAACTAATAAATAAGTAATGATAACTGAAGCAAAAAAAGTGAACATTCTTGTGTTCTGCATTTCTAATTTTGGTCCAACGGAAATGATTACCGCTAACCAAAAACCAAGAACTCCAATGTTGATAACATTCAAAATAAAGCCTTTGATAAATAAACTGCCATAGTTTCTTTTTATAATATCACGATCTATTTCTTCGTCATCAATTTTTGCCTCTTTTCTTAATCTAACAAAAGAAATTATGCCATAGGCCAGCATGATAATTCCTCCAAAAATAAAGAGTGCAGGTTTATCTTTTAAACTTTGAATTAATCTGTAACTTCCTAAATAAGCAATTCCTATAAAAAAAATATCTCCTAGTACTACGCCTAAATCAAAAGCCATTGCTGCTCTGAATCCTTTTGTAATACTGGTTTCAAGAAGTATAAAAAATACCGGGCCTACCATAAAGCTTAGAAAAAGTCCCCATGGCAGCCCAGTTAAAATATCATTTATCATTCAAATACAATTAGTTACTTTACCTGTTCAATTTTTCCTCCCAAAACTGTTTTCTGATTAATTTGTTTTGGTTTTCCGTAAATGTAAATAGAGCCTCCTGCGCTCACTTTTGCATCAACAAGTGTAGAAGCATTCACATCTGCTTTTCCTCCCGCAGAAACGCTTACTTTAGTCTGAGACGTCTCTAATTTACTTGCCAGCAGATATCCTCCGGCACCTAAACCTGCATCCTGATTTGCTGCTTTACCAGAAATCGTAATTTCACCTCCGGAAACAGAACTTACATTTAGTTTATCAACGTCCAAATCTACGTTAATTTTTCCTCCTTCCTGCGCACTTACTTTAAAAGCTGTTGCTTTTATAGTTCCTTCACTTGTAACACTTGCGCCTTCATTAACATCGATTAACTCTATATGTTTGTAATACACGGTAATATCTAAATCATTTCCTGATAAAAGTTTAGGAAAAGGCATTCTTAATTTTAATAAACCTTTTTTGTTTACCACTTCAACTTCTGCTTCACGCGCACCTTTTATCACAATCTTGTTTTCTGAGGACTGTACTAATTTTACACTTAATTTATCAAAAACTTTAACGGAATCAAAATCTCCTAAATCCTTAGTAACCTGTCCAAAAGATAGTTGTGCAACTAATATTGCAGCTCCTATAATTAATTTTTTCATATTTTTATTTTTTAAAATTTAACAATTATTCCGCTCTTCGTAGAAAATGAAAATCTAATTGTTTTTTAACTAAATCTGCATTTTTTACCTTAACGTAAATTTCATCCCCTAACTGTAAAATACTGTTTGATGTAGCGCCAACCAAGGCATATTGCTTTTCATCAAAAGTATAATAATCATCTTTTATCTCTCTGATTCTAACCATTCCTTCGCATTTGTTAGAAACGATTTCAACATAAATTCCCCATTCTGTAACACCTGAAATAACACCAAGGAATTCTTCATCCTGATGATCCTGCATATATTTAACCTGCATGTATTTGATACTGTCACGTTCTGCATTTGTAGCTAAACTTTCCATGTTAGAACAATGAAGACTTTTTGTTTCGTATGTTTCTTCGTCTACAGAAGCACCTCCGTCAAGGTAATATTGCAGCAAACGATGTACCATAACGTCCGGATAACGACGAATTGGTGAAGTAAAATGGCTGTAATAATCAAAAGCCAAACCATAATGGCCAATATTATCTGTCGAATATTTGGCTTTACTCATACTTCTAATCGCAAGAGTATCAATTAAGTTCTGCTCTTTTTTACCATTCACTTCTTCCATCAAAGCATTCAGTGATTTCGAAATATCAGCTTTATTCCTAAAATCAATTTTATAACCAAATTTTGCAATAACCGTTTGCATAGCAATCAGTTTATCTTCATTTGGCTCATCGTGAATACGATAAACAAAAGCTTTCTTCTGTTTTCCGATATATTCTGCCACTTTTCTGTTGGCCAGAAGCATAAATTCTTCAATAAGATGATTGGCATCTTTTGAAACTTTAAAATAAACTCCTTCCGGTTCTCCTTCAGCATCAAGATTGAATTTTACTTCGACTTTATCAAATGAAATAGCACCATTCTGCATTCTTTTCTTTCTTAAAATCTTAGCTAATTCGTCTAATTTTAAAGTGGCCTCTACAATTTCATCTGCAACAACATAAGATTCACCGGTAATAGAAATATCAACCGGAATCGTATTATCTTTTGTTTCAATAATATACTGTGCTTCTTCATACGCAAATCGCTGATCAGAATAAATTACCGTTCGGCCAAACCATTGGTTAATAACCTGAGCTGTTGGAGAAACTTCAAATACGGCAGAGAAAGTATATTTCTCTTCATGAGGACGTAACGAACAGGCAAAGTTGGATAAAACTTCCGGAAGCATTGGCACTACCCTATCTACCAGATATACAGAAGTTGCTCTTTGATACGCTTCATCATCCAGAATAGTTCCTTCTTCAAGATAGTACGAAACATCGGCAATGTGAATACCGATTTCGTAATTTCCGTTTTCTAACTTTTTGAAAGACAATGCATCATCAAAATCTTTTGCATCTTTTGGATCTATCGTATACGTAAGCGTATCACGCATATCACGACGTTTTGCAATTTCAGTTTCCTGAATTGAGGTATCAATTTTTTGGGCATAGACCTCTACTTCTACCGGAAAATCCGATGGTAAACCATATTCTGCTAAAATGGCGTGAATCTCTGTATTGTGTTCTCCTGGTTTTCCTAAAACCCGAATTACAGATCCAAACGGACTATCGGCTCTTTTGGGCCAGTCTTCAATCTTAACCAAAACAACATCTCCGTTTTCTGCTTCTCCTATTTTATCTTTTGGAATAAAAATATCCGTATACATCTTAGGGTTTGCTGTAGAAACAAAAGCGAAGTTGGCCTGAATATCAATTACTCCGACAAATTCAGTTTTATCTCTTTCTACAACTTCAATTACTTCACCTTCAGGTCTTTTTCCTTTTCTTCTGTTATAAACGTAGACTTTAACTTTATCTTTATCCAGAGCTCTGTTCAGATTATTGGTCGGAATGAACACATCTTCAGTAAAATCGGGACAAATAAAATACGCCGTTTTTCTGCTCGTCATATCAATTGTTCCTTCGTAATAATCCTGACTTATTGCTTTTACTAAATATTTACCAGGTTCAGATTCTACTATTTTTTTAGACGAAGCCAGAATTTTTAAATCTTTTATAATCTGGTTTCTGCTTTTTGTATCGTCAAGTTCAAGCTTTGCTGCTATCTGTTTGTAGTTAAATGCTTTATTAGGGCTTTGCGATAAAATCTTCAGTATTTTTCCTGAAAAATCCTTTTCATTTTTTATCGGCTTTCTAATTTTCTTACTCATATATCTTTTCTTATAAAGTTTAAAATTACAAATAAGATATCAGATAAAAGATTTAAACAAATAGAATTATTAAAATTATAACTTTCGTATCTTTATAAAAAGACCTTTTATGGAAAGCTTTAAAACTATCGCCATATTCAATTACGACCACGAAACGGTTATTCTCAAACACTTATTAGATCAGGAAGAGATTCCATACTATTTTGAAAACGAAATCACCTTATCAGTAGTCCCAATGTACTCTGCGGCGCTGGGTGGTATTAAACTCAAAGTTCATCCCAACGATTTCGATCAGGTTCAGACCATTCTGGACAATCTTAACAATCCTCTCAAAATTGTCTGAATCAAACTAAATTTCATTTCAAAAATATTTTTTTTTGATTTTCAACTTTCAAAGTTTTCAACATATATTAAATACAACAAAAAAGAAATTTTAAATTTAATTAAATTTTGATGGTTATTATAGCGTGTTAATATGTCCAATAAATTTATTTTTAAAGTCATTGAAATCTCGTTTTACTTATTTATACTGAGTTATCAACATAGTTATTTGCAGTTAAAAGATTAATTTTTAAGCCTTTTCTTATTTTAATTAACAATGGTTAACAACCAAAAATGAATTGAAATTGTAAATAAGTTGACATGTCGATTTCTGTTTAAAATGATATTTTTAGTATTGATAACTTTTCTAAAAATTCCTCAAACTTTATTAGGATTTTTAATTCCGATTTTGGATTAGGTTTTTTTTCGATATGACCAAAAAAAACTTCTAATTTTCTTTTCGAACTTATTAACAAATAATGTTAACTTAAAGTTAATTGAATATCAACGAATTAGGTTTTACTATTAACACTCTAAAATTTTAACAAATATTCTGTTTATTATTTATTGATAATGAGATACTTATAGAGTTATCAAAAATGTTAATAAGT
>NZ_QETH01000139.1 GCF_003105115.1 Flavobacterium sp. HTF
TTGAAAAGTAAAAACATTTTCGGTTTTAATAAAATTTAAAACAATTGAAAATCCTGTTTTAATACAGGAAGAAACCCGTCCGAATTTATATAATCGGGAACTATTAAGGTTTAATTCCCTTTTTACAACTACAAATGAAGACTGGTAATACTCAGCCGATCCGGATTGAGAATATAAAGTACCATCGCCCGCAATCACGACAAAGGTCAGAAAGAGTGTGATTAGGTATTTTAGGTGTTTTTTCAATCTTTTTAATCTAGGTTATAAAACGAAATTACGAATTAAAACAAAAGTTTCAATTTTAACGCTACTTTTTATTCGTTCAGTACTGCTTCTTTTTTAAAAAGCAACAAACCCAGTCCCAAAACAAAAACCACACAACTCAGAAACATACATACTCCGTTTTTTAAAACAAAGAAAGAAAAACCAATAGCAGCCGAAGCCAAAACAACCATTAAGGAAATTATAGTTTGTGTTTTAATAAAATTTAAAGCATGAACCGCCAAACCAACAAAAAGCAACGAGGGACCAACAATGACAAAAGGATAAAGAACTTCTGGCGAATTACTGATTTGAAGACTCAATGCTGCTTTTGCCGTTTCATCAGTACCAAAACCTGACATTATAAAATCGATTGTACAGAGCCCAATATGAGCAATAACGCCCAAAGCTGTCAGCACAGAAGCAAGTGTATTGATTCTGTTTTTAGGAAATACATCATTAAACGACAACAAAAAACAAGCTCCAATTAAATTGAACCAATGGGCAAAATCTATTGATGTATTTAAATTGGGTAAAATGTTTGAAAATAATAAATAACTGGCGAGGAAAAATAGCAAACCGATCTGGCAAAAATGTTTTGTTTTCATAATTTATTTTAAAATTGATGAAGCAAAACTAAATTGAAAAATTACGGGAAAGCTGTGTTTTATTGACTTAGGTACGAAATGCATTGTTTTAGGTATGAATTTACAATCCCAACAAAGCTTCTTTATAATTTTTAGAAACCGGAAGTTCAATTTGAGTCAATATAATTGTATTTGCATTTCTCCAGGATTTAAAATGCATCGGATTTATTAAATGCGAACGATGAATTTGCACCAAAAAACCAAAATCATCCTGAACTTTTTTGAGCGAAGACCGAATGATTTTCGAATTGAGTTTGTCATTTTCGATATAAAAAATCTCAACATAATTTTGAGCGTTGGAAATGCAAACCAAATCGGCTTTTTTGATTTTTAGAACATCTAATTTGTTTTCTCCCCTAAATACTAAAACATCTTCTTTTATCGGAATGAGTTTGATTAAATATCTTCTGGCAAGAATAATTACGGGAGTCAGAATCAAAGCGACTTTTATAAAAATTACAGAAAAGAATTCTGAAAAACTATAACCACCTTTTAAAATCGGGCCTTTATAATAGGAATAAATTGCCATCAGGTAAATCAAATAGCAGAAAAGAATACTGGCAATTTCGAAACCGATATTCCACTTTACTGTTCTTTTATAAACGCTTTTTTGGACTAAAGTTAAAATCCCGTACGACAAAAATGCCAGTGTACTAAACCCTATACTGATTAAAAACCAGGCTCTGAAATCTATAGTGCCGTCGTCAAAAGGTTTTATGATAATGGCAAAAATGAAAAGCCATAAGCCAATCAGCAAACCAACTATTAGGTTATATTTTATGGAAATGTTTAGCTGTTTCACTTTATGTAAGTTAGATTTTAAAGTTTCATTTCCATAATAGGCATGAAACGGTTTTTTATGGAAGTTTCAAACTCTCCTATTTTCACAAATCCCATTTTGGCGTAAAATTCCTCAGCATTGGGTTCAGAATCTAATATAATCTTTTCTGTTTTTTCTTCTTTCATCCGGTTTAAGAAATCCAGAAGTAAATATTTTCCAAATCCTCTGCCAATATGTTCGGGCAAGATAAATAAATTATCCAGTTTAACTACTTTTTCATTTTCAAAAACATAAGAGTAATAACCTATAATTAAATCATTATCTACCAGTTTGAATGTGTTATTATCTCTAATATAATCCTGAGAAATAGTTAAATTTTTATCCCATTTCTGAATTTGCGCTGCAGAATATCCCCAATAGGCTTTTGACTTTTTGGTTATTCCTGTGAGGATTTCGTTGTCGGTTATGTTGGCTTTTTCTATTGTCATTGGTTTGAAATTGAAATCTATCGATTTTTTGTCATTCTGAGGAACGAAGAATCGTAAACTTATTATGACTCAAAGCAAAACCCAAATTCTCATAAATCGCCACATTTTCTATTCGATTTTTATTTGTGGTTACTTCAATGCTTTTTAAATTATACTGATCTGCAAAATTTAAAATCTCGTTTATCAATACTCTTCCAACGCCCTGACCACGATATTTTTGATGAATAAAAAACTCCTGAATTTCACCCACCAATCCACAATGATGTAAAAGATTTTGGGTATGAAAACTAATAAATCCTAAACCTTCTGTTTCGTTTTCGGCAATCAGATATAGATTTTTTGGGTATGAAATATTTTCATTGAATATCGTTTGGAAAACCTCAAAATCTAAAACTTCATTTTCGAGTTCGCAGGTTGCTTTGTAGACGAAGTCCAGGTCTTGGTTTTCTGCTTTTCTGATTTTGATTTTTGGTTTCATAGCTTTCTTTCATGTATCATGTAATGTAAATATACGCAATCTTGTCATTTCGACTGAAATGACAAAAACCAAAAAATATTAATATTCAAAATCAATAATAGTAAGAAAAATTGTATATTTGTGCCGCTAAATTAATCTGAAAATGTATTTCACAAATACAATTTGTTTTAAACCAAAATCAAAAATATAAAAGAATTTTAAATATCTTTGAATCATGAGCACAGCAAAACCAAAACATATTGGCCGAAACATAAGCCGAATTAGAGAACTTAGAGATATGAAGCAGGAAGCGCTTGCTATTGCTATTGGCACAACCCAACAATCGATCTCTATTATTGAAGGAAGCGAAAGCGTTGACGACGAAAAACTGAAAACTATTGCTGATGCATTAGGAGTTTCAAGCGAAGCTATTAAAAATTTTTCTGAAGATGCTGTTTTTAATATTATTGGAAATACTATTGAAATAGAAAACAATACTGGTTCTTCCGTAATAAGTCATGCATGCACTTTTAATCCGCTAGATAAATTTCTGGAAACTATTGAAAAGAATGAAAAACTTTATGAAAGATTGATTCAAATCGAAAAAGATAAAGCTGCTTATTTAGAAAAATTACTTAAAGAAAAATAACACCCAAAAAGATTTACTCCCAAGTAATGACTAAACCGAAGCTTAATTGTTTCGGTTTTTTTGTTTGATGTTTATTCTCAATCTTGTCATTCTGAGGAACGAAGACACGAGCTATACCGAACTAACAAGATTATCAAAAACTTTGTGTCTTAGCGCCTTTGTGGCAAACTCAAAACAAATAAGAAAACTTTAATAAATCAACTATACGCCACTTATTCAAAAATCACTAATTTTGAAAATCGAAGTTCAAAAACGAAACAATTATGAAATATCATCAAATAAACAGCGCTCTTTTTGTAAAAAACCGCAGAAAATTCACAGCAGAAATGAAACCAAATTCGGTTGCCGTTTTCAATTCCAATGACATTTACCCGATTAGTGCCGACAGTACTTTGCCGTTTGCACAACACAGAGACATTTTTTATCTGAGCGGAGTTGATCAGGAAGAAAGTGTTTTGCTTTTGTTTCCGGATGCGCCTTATGAGCACCAGAGAGAAATTCTTTTTTTGAGAGAAACCAACGATCATATCGCAGTTTGGGAAGGCGAAAAACTGACTAAAGAACGTGCATTTCAGGTTTCGGGGATTAGAACGGTTTATTGGTTACAGGATTTTCATAAAATTTTGAACGAAATGATGACGTATGCCGATACGATGTACATCAACACCAACGAACACTACCGCGCAACGGTTGAAACAGAAACACGCGAAGCCCGTTTTATAAAATGGTGGAAAGAGCGTTATCCTGCACACAACGTAGCGAAAAGTAACCCAATTTTGCAAAGAATACGTTCTGTAAAAGAAAGCGAAGAAATTGATTTGATTCAGCAGGCTTGTGATATTACCGAGAAAGGTTTCCGAAGATTATTATCATTCGTAAAACCAAATGTTACCGAATATGAAATTGAGGCTGAATTAGCTCACGAATTTATCCGTAACCGTTCTAAAGGTTTTGCTTATACCCCAATTATTGCTTCAGGAAATAATGCGAATGTTTTGCATTATATCGAAAACAACCAGCAATGTAAAGACGGAGATTTGATTCTGTTAGACGTTGCGGCTGAATATGCCAATTATTCAAGCGATATGACGAGAACAATTCCGGTTTCGGGACGTTTTTCTGAGCGCCAAAAAGCGGTTTACAAAGCGGTTTTGAATGTTAAAAATGAAGCTACAAAAATGCTGACTCCGGGAACGCTTTGGAAACAATATCATGTAGAAGTGGGCAAAATCATGACTTCTGAATTGCTTGGTTTAGGTTTATTAGACAAAGCCGATGTTCAGAACGAAGATCCGGAATGGCCTGCTTATAAAAAATATTTCATGCACGGAACTTCTCACCACATGGGACTTGACACGCACGATTATGGTTTGCTTCACGAACCAATGAAAGCCAATATGGTTTTCACGGTTGAACCTGGAATTTATATTCCGAACGAAAAATTCGGAATCCGTCTGGAAGATAATGTTGTGGTTCAGGAAAAAGGAGTCCCTTTTAACTTAATGCGCAATATTCCGGTTGAAGTTGATGAGATCGAAACGTTGATGAATGAATAATTTCGTGATGAAAAAGATTTTTTTATTCGTTTTTTTACTCATTGCCGCAAACACTTTCGCGCAGACGGAAGGATATGCGACAAACAATGATTCGAGTAAAACCTATTACAAAACATTCGGAAAAGGCGAACCGCTCTTAATTATAAACGGCGGTCCCGGAATGAACAGTAATGGTTTTGAAGATATGGCGAAAACGCTGGGCGAAAATCAGGAAACGATTATTTACGACCAAAGAGGAACCGGAAAATCGAAACTGGCAAAATTGAATTCTAAGACCATTTCGATGAAACTGATGGCCGATGATATTGAATCATTGAGAAAACATCTTAAAATCAAGAAATGGAACATCCTCGGACATTCTTTTGGCGGCATGCTGGCTTCTTATTACGCGACCGTTTATCCTCAAAGTATCAATAAATTAGTTTTATCCTCTTCGGGTGGTGTTGATCTGACTTTATTGAAGAGCCCAAATCTTATTGAAGCCGGTTTGAGCAAAACCGAAAAAGATTCTCTGGATTACTGGAATAACAAAATCGAAAAAGGAGACACTTCGCACAAAGCGCGTTTAGGCCGCGGAAGAGCGATGGCTCCGGCTTATGTCTATGACCAAAAATTTGTTCCTGTTATTGCAGAGCGACTTACGCAGGGAAATTCAACTATAAACGGATTATTGTGGAGCGATATGCAAAAAATGAATTTTGATTGCAAAGCCAAACTAAAGAATTTTAATAATCCGGTCTTAGTCATTCAGGGAAAAGAAGATATTATCAGTAATAAAATTGGGGAACTGGCTCAAAGAACGTTTCCGAATTCAAAACTAATTTTACTGGAACATTCCAAACATTACGGATGGCTCGATGCAAGAGAAAAATATTTTTCGGATATCAATTCCTTTTTAAAATCATAAAACTTAAAAAATGGCTTTCAGAAACGGAAGCCTTTTTTTTTTGGGACTCAATAACGTATATTTTTAACTGAAACGAACTTATATTTCTTATAAGATTTTTCAATTATTACCTTTGTATATCACACTTTAAAAACTTTATTTTGAAAAATATCCTATATAAAAACACTAAAATATCTTTTACCGATTCAGGTCAGGGAACCGCCATTGTATTGCTTCACGGTTTTTTGGAAAACAAAATAATGTGGAACGAATATGCTGATTTTTTCTCAGAAAAATATCGTGTTATTACTATTGATTTATTAGGTCACGGCGAATCAGACTGCTTGGGTTATGTTCATGAAATGGAAGACAATGCCGGAGCTGTAAACGAAGTCCTGGAATATTTAAAAATTGAAAAGGTAATCATTTTAGGCCATTCAATGGGCGGGTATGTTGCTTTGGCTTTTGCTGAATTGTATCCGGAAAAAGTCCTTAAAATAGTGTTACAAAATTCAACTTCCAAAGAAGATAGTGCCGATAAAAAATTAAACAGAACACGCGCCATAAAAGCGGTAAAACAAAATTATGTAAGCTTTGTAAGTTTAGCGATTGCTAATTTATTCAGCGAGAACAACAGAACCCGACTGGCAGACGAAATTGAGAAAGTAAAGGAACAGGCTTTAAAAACACCTTTGCAGGGAATTGTGGCTTCGTTGGAAGGCATGAAAGTGAGAAAAGACAGAGAAACTTTGCTGCACAAAAATCTGTTTCCGGTTTTGCTGGTCTTAGGCAAAAAAGATCCGGTTTTAAACTACGAAGAAAATCTTGCTCAAATCGAAGATACAACAGCAGAGCTGGTTTCTTTTGATGACGGACATATGAGCCATATCGAAAACAAAGAAGAACTAAAAACGATCTTATCCCAATTTTTCGAATAAATCAAAATCTATAAAACGTAAAAAAGGCTGCCCAAAAATTTGAAGCAGCCTTTTTCGCATTATATCGGGGGCAAAAGTTATTATAGTTTTGAAATAATATCTTTTTTGAATTTAGACAAAGTTGCTCTTGTCAATCCTAAATTTGCCTTCTTAGCATCAACTGCCAAGTAAATGAAATATCTTCCATCCTCAGAAACATCCAAAATATGTAACTGATCTGTTAGTGTAATTAAAATATCGTTGATTTTTTGATCTAATCCTAATGCTTTTATTGCATTCATTTTAGCTTTAACCACTTCTAAGTTATAAGCAGAAGCCAATTCCGGGTCAAAGTCCGGATTTAAAGAAAGTGAGCAATAAGACATTCCTGTTTCTAACTCAGTAACTGAAACTGCAATGAATCCGCTAACGTTCTCTCTTAAATCATTTTGAAACGTTTGTAAAAAATCTGACATGTTTTGATTGTATTAAATTAATTATTGAAAATGGTATCCATCTTGCGAAGCAAAAGTCCCATTTTACTTATATCTTTAGAAAGTAATGCCACACAATTATCTTCCGGATCTTTACTGGCGATTACAATTCCATCATTGTTTTTAATCATTACCTGTTTAAGATCTCCGTTATTAATATCTTCAGACATTTCTAAACACATTTTTAATATCATTCCGATCATGGCGGCTACATTACCATCATATTCCAGATTAACCGATTCAACCAAAATTCCATCAATATTAAAAATCAATCCAGATTCTGCTCCGGTTTCATCCACTAGTGTATTTAAATCAATCATATTGCTATTTATCATTTTAAGAAGAATCAAAGATATTTTAGTTAAACAGAATTGCCCGATAAACACTTGTTAAAAAAAAGCGTAATCCTAACCACTTGAATTACTTTTATTTATACTTTAATTTTTGAGTATTTTTCAAATATTATCTTCAAAAAAAATTAACAGAAAAAAAGGATTTGGTCAAAATTCTAACATTCTGTTCAATTAAATTCAAATATTAGTTCAAACCCTATCGCAAGTGGGTTTAAAGGAAGTTTTTGCGTAAATTTGCAAAAATTTTAATCAGATGAAAACTGCAGACGAATTACGCT
>NZ_QETH01000140.1 GCF_003105115.1 Flavobacterium sp. HTF
AAAATAAAGTATATTCTATATAAAAAAAGCGAGACATCTGTCTCGCTTTTTTTATGTCCTAATTTTTATTTTAACAAAATTTTTGGAAGATTTAAGTTATAATTATATATTTGTAAGAAATTTATTAAAAATATTCTTATGAGTAAACTTTACTTAATTCTTTTTCTACTCTCTTTTTTTGGGGTAAATGCACAAACAAAACTTACTTTCAGTTATGATGCTGCAGGAAATCAAACGAACAGAATTCTTTGTATCAATTGTTTATCAAAATCTGTACAACATGTTAAAGAAATAGAGGAAGTTGTCGAAAATGATTTAGAAAAATTCTTTCCGGAAGACGTTATTTCCTATTATCCAAATCCTGTAAAAGAGCAATTATATCTGCAATGGCAGCTAGCCCAAGATAATTATGTTACTTCTGTTCAAGTGTATTCTTTAACAGGACAGGTTTTACAGAGCTATCAGGGAAATAGCAGTTTAAATAATTTAAATATTCCCTTTCAACAATATCCTACAGGTATATATCTAGTATTGCTTTCTTACAAAAATGGAGGAGAAAAAACTATTAAAATCATTAAACAATAATTTGCTATGAGGAAGTTTTATTTTACTTTTTCGTTTCTAATAATTAGTTTGTTTTCTTTTGCACAATCAACGGAAGTTGGTGTTACAGAAGGAGAGTTATCTGTTTCACTTACCGGTGCCGCTAATTATAAAATTCCTATTGCAATGCCTACAGGAATTAATGGAATTGTACCACAGATAAGTTTGGCGTACAACAGTCAGGGAGGCCTCGGATTAGCAGGTTTTGGATGGAATATAATCGGGATTTCGGCAATAACCAGAGTTCCGTCTACAATGTATCATGACGGGATTATTGATCCCGTTGATTTTAATGATTTAGATCGTTTCGCTTTAGATGATAAGCGGTTGATTTTAAAGAGTAGTGAGAAATTTGATGTAGGTGCAACCAAAAGAATATATGAGACTGAAATATTTTCAAATTTAAAAATAAGTTATTTTAAGGGAAATATTCAAGACAATAGATATCAAAATATAGTTTTTATACCTATTGATTACTTTATAGTAGAATATCCTGACGGTTCTTCAGCAAAATATGAAAATCATGGCTCCACTATAGATTGGACTATAAGTTCTTGGGAAAATCCACAAGGAGGTTTTATTAGTTATGAATATAATTCTGAATATTCTGGATCCTATAGCCCGACCAGCAATTCATTGATTGAAAAAATCAAGTATGGTTCGTTAAAATCTTCAAGCACTCAAATAAATGAAGTACAATTCATATACAAGCCACACTATACAAACCCACAAGTATATGTCGGCGGTAAAAGTTTTATTCGTAATAAAATAATTAGTGCTATAAATATTAAAAGCAATAATATTGGTTTTAGAAGTTATTCATTAACGCATGATGCCTCATCGTTAAGTTATCCGAGGCTTACAAGAATTGTCGAAACAAGTGGTGATGGAACAAAGAGCTATAATCCAACAGTTTTTGCTTATGCAGAAAACCAGGCAGAATTGGTTCATTCTGTAATGGAATTTAGTGGAAAGAGTAATGCTATTGATACAAATGCTTATTCGAATGAAGTCACTACAGGTGATTTTGATGGGGATGGAGATATTGAGTTTGTACAATCTAATAATAAAGAGTTATCACTTAGCAAAATATTGGATAATTATGAAGTTGTTAATTTGGCAAAAGTAGGTAGTGTTTTTTCTTATTCTAAAATTTTTACAATAAGTACTTTAGATAAAAATTCAAAGATTTCCAGTAAACAAAATATTTGTGTATATAATCAAATTCCTTTAACTAATAAATATGTTTATCAGATTTATTCTTATAGCAAAAGTACAGGAGCTTTAGAGCTTGATTATGATAAGATGGCACCAAGCTTATCTACAAGCCCCGATGGAGCTGGAGATTTTGATGGTGATGGACTTACGGAATTGATTGGTTTTAACGGATCAAAAGATGCAGACAACGTCGAATTAATTAATCTGGATCGCAATAAAGTAGATAATTTTATTAATAAAGCAGGGTTTATTGAGAAAGGAGTTACAAAATATGGAGATATAAACGGCGATGGTAAAACAGATGTCATTATTTTTAGAGGGAGTCCGTACAATGATATAACAGTATATACATTAAAGAACAATGTGTTTACGCAATTGTTTAGAACTAAACAAAATATGCCTGAAAATATTGGTGAAATCAAATGGGGAAGGCGAGAAATATTTCCTATAGTAATGGGAGATTACAATGGGGATGGCAAAATTGATATTTTCCTTGTGGATTTAAAGAAAATTTTACTGTCAACAGGAGGTAATTTTTTTGCGGAAGAATCTGTTTTAGCTTACAATCCTCAAGATTATGAATATTTTGTTCCTGAGTTAATATTTGCGTTTGATTATAATAATGATGGTACAACGGATATTATAAGTATAAAACCAACGGCAACTGGATATCTTAATCGCAGTTCGGTCATTGATGTAAATGTATTCTACAGGACAAACAGCTGGTTTAATGCTCATTTTAATATAAATTCGAATGAAGCTTTTGGACTTAAAATAGTTCCGCTTTTTACAAGAAAAAATAAAACCAACCCATCTAAAACGGATTTGGCTTTATTAAGTCAATTTGGCATTTCTTTTTTTGCCAATAATAATTATCTGGAAGATCAAAATTTACTAAAATCAATTACTTTAAGTAATGGAATAAAAGAGACTATTACTTATAGTCCATTAAAGGACGGAAATGATGTTTATTATGCAGGCAGTTCTCAAATTTTTCCTAATTTAGACATGAAATTTAATTCTGAATTTAAGGTTGTTTCCAAATTAGAAGAGCAAAGTGCAACACAATATAAAAAAAGATTATTTCAATATTATGGAGCAGTTGTTAATCTTGAAGGTTTGGGTTTTTTAGGTTTTGGAAGTACAGTACAAACAAATTGGCATACCGATAAGTCACCAATAATATCATACATTTTAAAAAATGATATGTCACTGAGAGCTGCTAATATTGAGAATTATACAGTTTTGGGTTTGCATGAACCATTGTTTGAATCTTCAAATAAAATTTCTTCAACAATTATCAAAAAAGATGATTACATAGTAACAAGTACAGAAAATCTTCTTGCCACAGAAAGTATTACCTTAAAACCTGGAAGTTGGATAAAACCCGGTAGTGTTTTTTCGGCTAAGATAAATAAGGACGCAAATAAATCGATTAATGAGCCGACCTCCTTTATCACAAAATCGATATTAGCTTATGAATGTGAATTGTCTTCAACTAAAGTTTTAAAAATTAAAAACATTTCAAATAAACAATTTGATGGACTTGAAGATACAAGTAGCGAAACAAAGGTAGAATATGATAATTATAATAATACAACAAAGATTACAACAGAAGTAAAAGAAGCTAATACTAGCATACAAAAAAGTATTACAGATTTTACATATCAAAACCAGACTTCACCTACCTATATTATTGGAAAGCCATTATCCAAAATACTGAATATAACACTAGGTAATGAGAAAATGAGAAGTGAGGAAGTGTATGAATATAATTCTAAGCAATTACTTTCTCAGATTAAAAAGAAAGGTAATGCAGGGACAAATTATATTACAGAGGAGCGTTTGCATGATAGCTTTGGAAATATCATACAAAGAACTTTAAAGGCTGGTCTGGATTCTAGAGAATTTAATTATGCGTATGATACTTCCGGACGATTTTTGATTAAAAATACTGATGCCGAAAAGCTAGTTACATCTTATTTATACAACCCTAATGGTACATTAAAATCATTAACCAGTCCTTTGGCTCAAACGACATCTTATGAATATGATTCATGGTTTAAAAAGACAAAAGAAACAGACTATCTGGGAAATATAAACGATTACAAATACGCAAATAGTAATAGCAATACAATAGTTACCAAAACATTTGCTGACGGAAATGTAGTAGAGGAAACCTTCGATGATCTCGGAAGAAAAATAAAATCAGGCTCAAAAAACATTATGGGAACTTTTTCTTATGTTTCTTATATGTATGACATACAAGATCGAAACTATAAAGTAAGTGAACCTTATATTGGTGCAGCTCCATCGCAATGGAATGAAACAACGTATGATGATTATGGAAGAGTAAGCACTCAAAATGCATATACAGGAAAAATAACAAATATAGTTTATACACCACTTACTACAAAAGTTAATGACGGGACAATTACAAAGACCTATAAAAGAGATGCGCTAGGTAATGTGTTGTCGATTCTGGATAAACCCTCAAACGAAATTAAATATACGTATTATGCTAATGGAGATTTAAAAGAATCTGATTATGACGGAATCAAAACAAAGATTGTACAAGATGGATGGGGAAGGAAAACAGAACTTCAAGACCCGTCGGCAGGAGTTTTTAAATATGTGTATAACGATTTTGGTGAGCTTATTAGTGAGGAAAATAAAAATGGGACAACAACTTATAAGTTAAGTGCTGCGGGAAGGTTAGAAGAGAAAATAATTAAAGGGCTTTTTACAGATTCTAAAATAACATATAGCTATGAAAATATAAATAAGATATTGACAAGTACCAAATTCGAGGATTTATCTAACGGTACTAAGATTATTACAAGTTATACTTATAATGATAAAAATCAAATTAGTGCCAGGATAGAAACAACACCATTTGTAGAATTTACAAAAGATTTTAAATATGATGCGATTGGACGATTAGTAACAGAAGGTTTCACGGCAAAGGTATTAAAATCCGGAAAGTCAAGTACAAAAACAATTAAGTGCGATTATAAAAACGGAAGCCAGTATCAAATTACAGATGAATCGGATGCTACATTATGGAAGATCAATACAATAAATGCCAGGGGACAGCTTTTAACAGCTCAAAATGGTCCGTTAACCATTACAAATGCTTACGACAATGGGTATAATTTGCAGAGTAAATTTGATAAGACTGCATCATCGGCAAATATTCTGTCATTAAATACAATTTTTAATACTAAAACTGGCAATCTAACCAGTCGCAGCAATACTTTGTTGGGTTGGAACGAAAGCTTTAAATATGATGTTTTAGACAGATTAGAAGAATATACAAATTCCAAAGGGGTATTAGAAACTCAGAAATATGATGACAAAGGCAGAATCACTCAAAATGGTTTAGGAACGTATGATTATGCTAAAGATAATCCATATCAAAATGCTTCCATAACATTAAGTTCTGATGCATTGACTTATTATACAGCAAAGCCATCTCAAATTATAAATTTCAATGTATTTAAAGGTCCTGTATTAATTGATGAAAAAAATATAGACAAAATAAATTTCGATTATAATGCAAGTAATCGACGTACTGTAATGTTTTATGGAGATTTGCAAGACGACAAACTAAAAAGGCCCTATCGAAAATACTATGCTGAAGACGGTACGATGGAAATTAAGGAAAACATGAAAACCGGAGTTACAGATTTTGTTACGTACATAGGTGGCGATGGTTACAATGCACCATTGGTTTTTAAAAGTGACGGAGCAAGCAGTCAGAAATATTTATATTTACAAAGAGATTATCAAGGTTCAATAATTGCTGTAGCTGATCAGACTGGAGCAGTTGTAGAAAAAAGGATTTTTGATGCCTGGGGCAATATTACCAAAGTACAGGATGGTGCAGGAAATGCATTAGTAGGATTGTCTGTTTTAGATCGTGGCTACACAGGTCATGAACATTTGCAAAGTGTTGGTATTATAAACATGAACGGTCGTTTATACGATCCAAAACTGCATCGTTTTTTACAACCTGATAATAATATTCAGGATCTTTTTAATAGCCAGAATTACAATCGTTATGGATACGTTATGAACAATCCGTTAAAATACACAGACCAAACAGGAGAAATTTGGGATTTGGTATTAGGTTTTTTCTTCTCGTCTTATGTCCATGGAGGTGCAGCAAGCGGAGGGCAGGCCAATCTTTTTAAATGGGACTCAAATGCCTGGACAAGTGCATTTTCTGGTGCGGCTTCAAGTGCAGGATCTTTTTTAGCCTCTTCTTATACAAGTAGTGTTGCTAATAACTATTTGGATAATTACAATAATAAACCTGTTTTAGGAGTAAGTGCTATTGGGCCGGGGTATGATATGCCCTTATTTGCTAATAATAGTAAAGATAATAATAGTTTTGACTTTAAGGCAGCAAATAATATAAGCGATAAAAGATCATTAATTGAGCAGTACAGCGACCATCCGAGAGAGCCTTACGATGAGTATGATCCAACAGGAGGTATATTAACAGTTGCAGGTACAGGTATAGCATTTGGAGAATATAAAATGTTTAATAAAGATACTTGGTATAGTATAAAGAAGATGAAAACATATGGCCAACATTTTAATGG
Source organism: Flavobacterium sp. HTF (assembly GCF_003105115.1). Classification (GTDB taxonomy): domain Bacteria; phylum Bacteroidota; class Bacteroidia; order Flavobacteriales; family Flavobacteriaceae; genus Flavobacterium. The sequence goes on from NZ_QETH01000140.1 coordinate 6,432, forward strand.
TAATGGAGCTACAGGAGGTAAAGTAACTTCTGCTTTAAAAATTTCTAAGGGAATGAAGTGGGGAGGTAGGGCTATAGGAGCTTATAATGCATGGTCAATATATGATTCTTATTCAAATGATAACATTAATGGATTTACTTTTACAATAGAAGAAACTTCCAATGCGTATTCTACATTTGGAGGAACATATGGAGCTTGCTGGGGGATTGGTTGGGAAATAGGTAGATGGGCTACATCCTGGGATTCATATCAGAAATGGAAACGTGAGACAGTACTTCCTTGGAGGAGAGAGAATTTTGGTTATTAAGTTAAAAATCATTTTATGGATGTTATATATTATTATTGTTATTTATTTTATAAGAAAATCTTAAAAGAGGATGAGCCTCATGCTTTGACAGTTTGGGCCATAGGATTTGGTGAAGGTTTTCTTACAAGTGTTATTGTCGACATTCTTTTAATTCGTTTTTTTTGTATAAAGATGGATAAATGGTTAATGATTGGAGTTGGTCTTGCCTTTTTGTTATTTAATTATTTATATTTTTTTAAATCAGGTAGAGGAAAAAGAATTGTAGTTTCTAAACCAACTTTTTTTGGCAATAAGAAAATTTCTGCATTATTAACAATTATATTTTTTATTTTTTTAATTTCTTCAATGTTTTGGGGGGCAATTTATTCAAAATATTTATTACGTATTTATTGTAAATGGGTAGTATCATGCTGTTGGACTGTCTCGTTCTGAAATAGGTTTACATAAAAGTGTAAAATTATGGAAAGATATTTAAAATGAATCTTCATCAAAATGGCAGTCTAAGTATAGTGAAGAATTTAAACGATTTGTCTGCAATGATTTTTTTAACTGAAACTTTGACAAAAGAGAAATTGAGAATAAATACAATACTGGACATTCAAGATGAACTTAGTGGCTTAAAGAAATAGGTTTTAATTATTCAAAACCCCCGCTCCCGCACGAATCCTTTCGTGTGGATGTATGCTGTCCTAAAATAAAAAGAGATATAGTATTATTTTTTAGAATATTTGATATTTAAGTAGGAACGTACCACACGAAAGGATTCGTGCGGCAGCGGTGGGTAGTTGCTTGGGGTATCGGATGGGAAGCTGGTAGAGTAATAACAAAAACTAATTGGTATCAGGATTGGAAAAATAATTATTGGTATCCTTATAGAGAAGAGCATTTGGTTATTAATTGAAAAAAAAAGATTTTATGGATGTTATTTATTATCATTACTATTTATTTTACACAAGAATACTTAAAGACAATGAACCTCATTTATTGACTATACTTGCCATTAGTGCTA
>NZ_QETH01000141.1 GCF_003105115.1 Flavobacterium sp. HTF
AAATGACAGACTTGAGTTAATATCTGGAAGAACACCTGTCGGGTTTAGCGTAAATAAAAATCCCAAACTCCATAGAATTGGAATTTGGGATTTTTATATTTTAGAATTTAAAATTCTTTATTCCGTAATATTAAAAGAAGCAACGTAAAAATCTTTATTTACTTCAAGTGTAGGTTTATCAGCAGCGATTTTTTCTGATTTCCAGTCCTGTGTTGGTTTTAAGACTACATCCGTACCGTTTAATTTAACTTTCACCGGCATATCAAATTTATCTACACAATTTGACCAGCGATATCCTAAATGCCCGTCTTTAAAGAAATATTCTAAAGTCGGGATTTTAGTTGTTCTTAAATACTGGTCAAATATTTTATTTAAATTAATTCCGGCCTGAGCACTCATATAATCCTCGATCTGTTTTGTTGTAACCGTCTGATGGTAAAAAGTACTGTTTAAACCTCTCAAAATAGATTTCCATTTTGCATCGTCATTCAAAACCTGACGGATCGTATGCAGCATGTTAGCTCCTTTCGGATACATATCTCCTGAACCTTCATTGTTTACATCATAATTTCCGATAATGGTAGCATCGTTATGAATGTTTTTTCTGCAACCTCTTACATATTCTGCTCCAGCATCTTTACCATAATAATATTCCACAAAAAGGCTTTCAGAATAATTGGTAAAACTCTCGTGAATCCACATATCTGCGATATCTTTATACGTGATGTTGTTTGCAAACCATTCGTGTCCGGATTCATGAATAATGATAAAATCAAATTTTAATCCCCAGCCTGTTCCGCTTAAGTCACGTCCTAAATATCCGTTTTTATACTGGTTTCCGTATGTTACAGAACTTTGGTGTTCCATTCCTAAGTACGGAACTTCTACCAGTTTATAGCTGTCTTCATAAAAAGGATATGGTCCAAACCAGCTTTCAAAAGCTTTCAGCATTTTTGGAGCATCTTTAAACTGCTCTTTTGCCAAAGCCAGATTATCTCTTAAAACATAATAATTACAATCTAAGTCGCCTTTTTCTCCTTTGAATTTTTCAGAGAAATTAACGTAATCACCGATATTGATATTGACACCGTAATTATTTATCGGATTAGCAACATACCAGTTAAAAGTCTTAGTTCCGTCTTTTTGTTTTTTAACGCTTTGTAGCCTTCCGTTTGAAACATCTGTCAAATCACCGGGAACATTTACGCTGATCAGCATATTCTCCACTTCATCATACATATGGTCTTTGTTTGGCCACCAAACGCTTGCTCCTAATCCCTGACAGGATGAAGCCACAAAATCTTTTCCGTTTTTATCTTTTTTCCAGCTCAGACCTCCATCCCACGGTGCTCTTACGGCTTCTTTTGGTTTTCCTCCAAAAGAAATTACAACTTCTTTTGTTTCTCCAACTTTTTGGGCAGCAGTTAATTCAATAAAAAAAGCATTCCCAACTCTGACAAATTTCTGATCTTTTCCGTCCTGAGCTACTTTAGTAATCTGCATGGGTTCCTGCAAATCGATCTGCATTTTGTTATACTCCTGCAAAACAGTGTAACGTACGGTATTTGAACCTGTTATTGTTTTTTCTGACGGATTCACTTTAATATCTAAATGATAATATTTTAAATCCCACCAGGCTCTTTCTTTTGTAATGCTTCCGCGTAAAGTATCCTGATGTGTAAAAACAGTTTCTGACTTATTAAGAAGTCCCTGCGCATTGGCCGTAAAACCAACTAAAAAGGCAATTAAAGTGCCACCTAATATTTTTTTCATTATTTAAGAAATTAGAAACAAACAGTGCTTTAAACAAACTCGATTGACAACAAATGTAAACAATCCTGTCAATTTTTTGAGAATTTTATGATTTCTATATAAAAAACAAAACCCGAAAACTATTAAATAAGCCATCGGGTTTGATTTTTAAATAATTACATTTTAATCTGTAATGTTATATTCTGTTACGTAGAAATTTTTATCAACTGTCAAAGTTGGCTTTTCACCTTTTACATTTTCAGCCTGCCAGTCTGTTGTAGGTTTTAGCCAGGTTTCAACACCGTTTAGATTCACTTTTAATGGTAAATTAAATTTTTCAACACAATTTATCCAATGATAGACTAATTTCTGATCCTTAAAATAATACTCAAAAGTTGGAACCTGTGCTGTTCTTAAATACTGATCAAAAACCGGACTCAAATCTATACCTGATTTTTCAGTCAGATAATCTTCAATTTGTTTTGTCGTAACGGTTTGATGGTAAAAAGTACTGTTTAAACCTCTCAAAATAGATTTCCATTTGGCGTCATCATTGACAACCTGACGAATTGTATGAATTATATTAGCACCTTTCGGATACATATCCCCGGATCCTTCGGTATTTACGTCATAATATCCAATGATTGGTTTTTTATTGGTAATTACTTTTCTTATTCCCCTTAGATATTCACTTGCAGCATCTTTCCCGTAATAATATTCAATAAAAAGAGATTCAGAATAGGTAGTAAAACTTTCATGAATCCACATATCAGCAATATCTTTATATGTAATATTGTTAGCAAACCATTCGTGACCTGATTCGTGAATAATGATATAATCAAATTTCAATCCCCAGCCCGTTCCGCTCATATCATTACCATTATAGCCTTTTGTAAAGTTATTTCCGTAAGTTACAGAACTTTGGTGCTCCATTCCTAAATAAGGAACTTCTACCAGTTTATAGCTGTCTTCGTAAAATGGGTAAGGTCCAAACCAGCTTTCAAAAGCTTTCAGCATTTTTGGAGCATCTTTAAAATGTTCCTTTGCCTTGGCAAGATCATCTCTCAAAACATAATAATTACAATCTAAATCACCTTTTTCTCCTTTGAATTTTTCAGAGAAATTAACGTAATCGCCAATATTGATATTTACCCCATAATTATTAATAGGATTAGCAACGTACCAGTTAAAAGTCTTTGTTCCGTCTTTTTGTTTTTTAACGCTCTGAAGTCTTCCGTTCGAAACGTCTGTCAGATGTCCCGGAACATTCACACTGATGAGCATATTCTCTACTTCATCATACATATGGTCTTTACACGGCCACCATACACTGGCGCCCAAACCCTGACAGGACGAAGCTATAAAATCTTTCCCGTTTTTATCTTTTTGCCATGTAATTCCGCCATCCCAGGGTGGTCGCACAGCTTCTTTGGGAACACCGTCAAATGACACTACAATTTCTTTTGTATCGCCAATTTTCTGGTTTTCAAGTAAAGTAATAAAAAAAGCATTTCCGTCTCTTTCAAATTTTAGTTCTTTGCCGTTTTGGGTTACTTTGGTAATATTCATCGGCTGTTGCAAATCAATCTGCATTCTGTTACTTTCTGTTAAAACAGTATATCGAACGGTATTTGACCCGGTAATGGTACGGTCTGCGGGATTTACTTTTATATCCAGATGATAATATTTCAAATCCCACCAGGCTCTTTCTTTGGTAATACTGCCGCGTAAGGTATCCTGATGTGTAAAAACAGTTTCCGATTTATTTAATAGTCCCTGTGCATTGGCGCTGAAACCAACTAAAAAAGCTGCTAAAATGCCTGTAAAATGTCTTTTCATTAGCCTGAAATTTGAAATATTTTGGTTGTTTTTTTTAAACAAATGTAACCATTCAGGTTAAATTTCTAATTTCTATTCTGAAAAATTAACAACGAAGTTCCCTTATTCTTCTTTATTTTTACTTTTCAAATCAAATCTCAATTATGAAATTCTATCTTCCTGTACTTTTTATATATTTTGTTTGTTCCAATCCTATTTATTCACAGACTTTTCCAGTTCTTAAAACTGCTAAAAAAATTACTATCGACGGGGATTTAACGGATTGGAAAACAACATTTTCAGGACCATTTGTAATTCATAATTCAGGAGAAAAAGCAACTCAAAAAACTTTTGTTTCACTTTCGTGGAATGAGGAAAATCTTTATATCGCCTACCGTTCTGAGGATTCTAAGATAATTGGAAAAGCGAGGCCAAAAGACTCTAAAATCTATGAAACGGATGATTTGGTAGAAATATTTATCGATCCTGACGGGGATGGAAAAAACTATGTTGAAATTGGCGTAAATGCTTTTTCAACAAATTATGATCTGTTGTTAAAATGTGTTTCTTCCGAATGCGGAGGTTGGGGTACATCAATGGATTTGAATATCTCAGGATTGGAAGCAGTAAGTAAAATTACGCCTGAAGGTTTTTGTACCGAAATTAAAATTCCGTTTTCAAGTCTTGAAAAAATTGAAAACGGCCATTTTATTACCCCAAAAGCCGGTACAAAATGGAAAGCTAATGCTTTTAGAATTGATTACGGCAACACTACTGAATATCTTGCTCTACAGGATTATAAAAGCTTAAAATTCGGGTTTCATCATCCGGATGAATTTGCGGTTTTTGAGTTTGTGGAGTAAACACAACCAACGGTTTCAGCCGTTGGCATCAAACATAATTGCAATTTGTATCGCATGGCTGAAACCATGAGTTATGTTATTGCAAAATGAAATTTTTAAATTTGTATTAGCTAATAGGCCTGTAAAAGATTTTGAGAGCCATTGTTCAACCGAATTCTTCCTCTAAATCCTCTGAAACAAAAGGTTATTCCGGTCACGATAATAATGTACATTGCCAAATTTCCTCCGCCTGTGCCAATTGCAAAAACTAACCCTAACGTCAGTAATACCAAGCCAAATAAGATACTTCTGTTGAATTTTTTTCTAAAATCCTTTCTGGCCAATTGGTTTGCAAATTCAATTCTGTCGTTAAACAAAAATGGAATCTGAATCATTTTTTCTTCGATGATATTACTGGTGAGAAAATAATTTTCTTTGGAGTGCATTTCTGTCAGATCACCAAAACCTTCGTTTTGCTTAATCGCATCAAGGATATTTTCAAAATTTAAAAGTATTTCTTCATCTGTCAAATTTTCATTATTCAATTCGACAATTTCTTCGATATTTTCCTCAAAATCTGCTCTTCTCTCAGACAAATATTTCATCTGATCTAATGGAGAAAGACTTTCTATATAACTTTTTTCGTCATTAAAATCGCTAAATTCTTCCTGAGCAGCCAATTCATTAGCTTTTTCATTTTCAATTATGGCTTCAATATCAATATTTCTGTCTGACAAAATTTCTTTTGCAGCCAGTACGGCTTCCGGATTATATTTTTCGGCATTTTTTGTTGCCATTAAAATTAAATCGTCGCCAGAATGAGTTTCAAAACGTTTTTTAAAAGTCTCTTTATCCATGTTTATTCTTAGTTTCTAAATCGAATCAATAATAACACTTTTTAATCTGTGATTTGATTAAAAGAAATTATTTCTGGCGTTTTTTTAATACTTCAACGACATCATTCAATTGGAATCCTTTTGCCTGTAACAAAATCAGATAATGAAAAAGCAAATCGGCGCTTTCGCTAAGAAACAAATCGTCGTTATCGTCTTTTGCTTCTATAACTACTTCTACCGCTTCTTCACCCACTTTCTGAGCTATTTTGTTGATTCCTTTTTCAAATAAAGACGCTACATAACTTTTCTCAGAATCAGCATTTTCTCTTCTGATTTTGATGGTATTTTCTAACTGGGAAATAAAACCATAATGCTCCGTGTTTTCTTCCTGCCAGCAGGTATCTGCACCTGTATGACAGGTTGGGCCGACCGGTTTTGCCTGAATCAAAAGCGTATCGCCATCGCAGTCATTTTTTATACTTACCAGGTTCAAAAAGTTACCACTCTCCTCGCCTTTTGTCCAAAGTCTTTGTTTGGAACGGCTGAAAAAAGTTACTTTTTGAGTTTCTATTGTTTTCTGAAGCGATTCTTCGTTCATATAACCCAGCATCAAAACATTTTTAGTTTCTGAATCCTGAATTATTGCAGGAATTAATCCGTGTGAGCTTTTTATATCGATTTCCATTTTAATTTTAGATTTTAGAGTTCAGATTTTAGATTAATTTCTAAACTCAGATTATTGGAATTTGGTCCCGAAGCTTCGGGATGAGATTTGGAATTTCTTCTCAAATTCTGACTTCTATATTGTTATTTTTTAATTCTTGTTTTAACGCTTTAATTTCGATTTCTTTGAAGTGAAAAACGCTTGCCGCCAGGGCTGCATCTGCTTTTCCAACTTTGAATGAATCTACGAAATGCTGAATATTCCCTGCACCTCCGGAAGCGATTATCGGAATGTTGACTAACTCAGAAAGCTTAGCCAGGGCTTCATTTGCAAAACCGTTTTTCGTTCCGTCGTTGTCCATTGAGGTAAATAAAATTTCTCCTGCGCCGCGTTCTGCGACTTCTACAGCCCAATCGAATAAATTCAGTTCTGTTGGCACTTTTCCCCCAACCAAATGTACAATCCATTGTCCGTCGATTTGCTTGGCGTCGATTGCTACTACCACACACTGGCTTCCAAATTTCTGGGCCAGATCATTAATCAATTGCGGATTTTTTACCGCAGATGAATTGATGGAAACCTTATCAGCACCGTTATTGAGCAGGATATCAACATCTTCGACAGATGAAATTCCACCGCCAACCGTAAACGGAATATTGATTTTTTCTGCTACGCTGCGCACCATATTAATCAACGTTTTACGTCTTTCTTCAGTTGCCGAAATATCCAAAAAAACCAGTTCATCCGCACCTTCAGCCGAATAGATTTCAGCCAGTTCTACCGGATCACCCGCATCGCGCAAGTCAACAAAGTTAACGCCTTTTACGGTTCTTCCGTTTTTTATATCCAAACAAGGAATGATTCTTTTTGCTAACATTTATCTAATTTGTTAATTAGATAATTAGTCAATTAGATAATTATTTTACACAGCGGAAAAAATTATCTAATTATCAAATTATCTCATTTTCTAATTAATTCTCATTTTCTAATTATATAGTTCTCCAGTTGTTTCAGGGTAATTCTTCCTTCGTAAATTGCTTTTCCGATAATTGTTCCTTCGCAGCCCAGTTCTGCTAGTTTTGGCAACTCATCAAAAGTTGAAATTCCGCCGGAAGCGATTAGTTTTACCCCTTTTGCTTCGGCTAAAATTTTACCGTACAAATCAAAACTCGGGCCTTGCAGCATTCCGTCTTTGGCAATATCCGTACAAATAACGTACTGAATGCCTTTAATCTGATAATCCTGAATAAACGGAACCAAATCTTCATCAGAGTCTTCCAGCCAGCCGGAAACAGCGATTTTTTCGTCTTTTGCATCTGCACCCAAAATGATTTTTTCTGAACCGTATTCTGAAATCCATTTTTCGAAAATAGCTCTGTTTTTTACAGCAATACTTCCGCCGGTAATTTGAGTGGCACCGCTTTCAAAAGCAATTCTCAAGTCATCATCTGATTTTAATCCACCGCCAAAATCGATTTTTAAACTAGTTTGCGCTGCAATTTGCTCTAATATCTTATAATTTACAATTTTACTCGATTTTGCTCCGTCTAAATCTACCAAATGTAGATATTCAATTCCGTGCGCTTCAAATGATTTTGCCACTTCAAGCGGATTCTCATTGTAAATTATCTTGGTATCATAATCACCTTTGGACAAACGGACACATTTTCCTTCAATAATATCTATGGCTGGTATTATTCTCATTTTTTTTTAGTCTTAAAGTTTGAAAGTCGAAAGTCGTAAAGCCTTTCCTGATTTTCAAAATTGATATTTTGATTTATTTTAAATATTGGAATTTGGAATTTTATA
>NZ_QETH01000142.1 GCF_003105115.1 Flavobacterium sp. HTF
GAGTTTTTGGAAATCTGTGGGCGATGAGGGGTTCGAACCCCCGACCCCCTCGGTGTAAACGAGGTGCTCTGAACCAGCTGAGCTAATCGCCCTATTTTACTAGGTTGCTATCGTTTGTGATTGCGAGTGCAAATATACGCTAGTTTTTCAGTTCTGCAAAGAAAATCAAATAAAAAATAAAACTTTTTTTGAAATAGATTATATCTTGCTGTTTATGAATTTGTTATTAAAATGATTTTTTTTCAAATAGTAACCGCTTTTAGGCCAGAGGCAATTCGGCAACTACAAAAGTGCTTCCGCCAGCATAAATAAAATCATTTTTGCCTGCATTTTTCTTCGCTTTCAGAAAAGCAGCTTCTACAGAATCATATTTTTCGCCTTTCAAATCATATTTTTCAGCAGCGTTTTGCAGAATTTCGGTACTTAAACCTCGCGAAGAATCAGGTCTGCAAAAATAATAGTGCGCTTTTTTTGGAAAAAGAGGTAAAATAGAATCCAGATCTTTGTCATTTACCACCCCCAAAATAATATGAAGATTTTCAAAAGTCTCTTTTTGAATCTGATTCATTACAACAGCCAGTCCGTGTTTGTTGTGTGCAGTATCACAAATTATTTTCGGGTTTTCACCCAGCTGCTGCCATCTTCCTTGTAAGCCTGTATTTTTTATAACATTCAATAATCCGGATTTTAAATTTTCATCCGAAACCTTAAATTCATTTTGGCTGTTCAAAAGAGCAATTGTCTGCTGAACCGTTTTCTTATTGTGAAATTGATAATCGCCAATTAAATCAGACGGAAAAACTTCTGAAACTAATTCTGAAGCAAAATAAATCGGAGCCTTTTTTTCTTCGGCTTTAGCCAAAAATACCGCTTTTGTTTCCGGAATATATTCTCCAATAACAACCGGAATATTTGCTTTGATAATTCCGGCTTTTTCACCCGCAATTGCTGTATGAGTTGTTCCTAAAAACTGCGTGTGATCTAAGTCGATATTCGTAATAACAGAAACCAGAGGCGTAATGATATTTGTAGCATCCAGTCTTCCGCCCAGGCCAACTTCTATTATAGCGATATCTGTTTTTTCTGAAGCAAAATAATCAAAAGCCAAACCAACCGACATTTCGAAGAAACTCATATCGTTTGCCTCAAAGAAATCTTTGTGTTTTGCGATGAATTCACAAACGAAATCTTCAGAAATCTCCTTTCCGTTTATTTTGATTCTTTCCCTGAAATCTTTTAAGTGCGGAGAAGTATACAAACCTACTTTATATCCCGCTTCCTGAAGTACAGATGCCAGCATATGCGATGTTGATCCCTTGCCATTGGTTCCTGCAACGTGAATGCATTTTAAACGATGTTCAGGATGGCCAAGATGCTCCGCCAGCAGTTTAATGTTGGTTAAGTCTTCTTTGTAAGCCGAAGCACCCTGTAGTTGATACATTGGCAGTTGGTTAAACATCCAGTTTGTGGTCTCTTGATAGTTCATTTATTTAGATAAAATAGTTGCAGATTGAAATAATTTTCGATTTTTTTAGTTTATTAATACAGTGAAAATTATCTTTAGTGCAAATTTCAAATATTTTTTAGAATTAATTATTAAAAACCAGAATTAATATATGTTTAGTTTTATTCAGTTACAAACAGATACAATCGCACAAGCCTCAAATGTAGTTATAGAAAAAATTGCACCTGAAAATGAAATTTCAATGTTTGGGTTCATCATGAAGGGGGGAGTTTTCTTAATTCCGATTGCGATTTTATTGTTTTACACTATTTATGTAATCTTTGAGCGTTATATGTATATAAGCCGTGCTTCAAAAATTGACGGCAGATTAATGCAGGATGTTGGTGATAAATTGAATTCTGGTAATATTGAACTGGCAAGAACAATTGTAGAAAGAAGCAATACCGCTGCCGCCAATATTCTAAAAGAAGGAGTTTTGGTTATCGGAAGACCAATTGCTGAAATCGAATCAAATATGGACCGTGCCGCTGATATTGAAATTGGCGAAATGGAAAGACACTTAGGACATCTTGGACTTATTGCCGGTATCGCGCCAACATTAGGTTTTATCGGAACTATTTCGGGAGTTATCAAGATTTTTTATAGTATTTCTGTAACAGAAAACATTAGTATCGGAAATATATCAGGAGGTCTTTATGAAAAAATGATCAGTTCCGGTTCCGGATTAATTGTGGGAATTATTGCCTATAGTGCCTACCATTTACTAAACGGAAAAATTGATGATTTTGCTTTAAAGATTCAAAAACAGATTTTAGAATTTGTCAATATAATTCAAAGAGCATAAGGTATGTCTATTAAAAGAAAAAGAAGATTTCACGCCGAAGTAGCGACTTCGTCATTAAGTGATATTATGTTTTTCCTGTTGTTGTTTTTCTTAATTATCTCAACACTGGCAAATCCTAATGTGATCAAAATGACATTGCCAAAAGCGAAAGCCAATGAAAAAACCAATAAACAATTGATCAGTTTGTCGGTTACAGAAGATAAAAAGTTTTACATAGATAAAGAACCCGTTGATTTTGAAAATCTGGAAACTTCCTTAATGTCAAAAATCGGAACTGACAAAGAACAAACCGTTGTTGTTCGTATTCCGTTTAATTTGCAGGTTCAGGATTTAGTAGATGTATTGCAGATAGGAGTAAAGAACAATTTGAAATTTGTGATTGCTACAAGTCCGAAGTAAAGGATTATAATTTACCCAATTTTGTCATTCTGAGGAACGAAGAATCACACCAGAAACTCGACAAAGATTGGCGATTCACTTTGCGGAATTACTTGTGTGATTCTTCGTTCCTCAGAATGACAAAACGGACGAAAATAGAAAAAGGCTTTCAGTATTCTGAAAGCCTTTTTTATATAAGAGCAGATTTAGTGTAAATCTGTGAAATCCGTGTTTTTAATTCAAACTAAAATTATAAATAATCTTACCCACTTGTTTTGCAGGAGCATCATTGTCAGATTCCCATTTTGTATTCATGGCTGCTAATTTTGCCTGATCCAATAAACATCTTGCCGTATTGGTTGTCCCTTTTATTCCTGGAGTTGCGCTGATTGTTTTACCGTTTTGATCTACCGTAATTTCAACTACCACTTTTCCTTCTTCATTACAGGTATATTTTGGTGCGGGTTTCGATAAAGCCTTTCTGGTTCCTAACGAATATCCTGATCCGCCGCCAGAACCTCCGCCGCTTCCGGCTCCGTAACCACTTCCTGTGCCAATACCACTTCCGGTTCCGTTGCCGCCTCCGGTTCCTCCACCGGACCCGCCACTACCGTAATATCCGTTAGAACCTAAACTTCCGTTTGATTTTCCTTTATTTCCTGCCACTTTATCATCTCCGTCACCGCCTTTGTTTGAGCCTTTCAAAATACTTGATAAAGCATCATTTGTTGAATTGGAAACTTTTGGCTTTTCAGGAACAGGTTTTGTTACCGGTTTTTCTACAGGAACAGGTTTTTTTGGTTTTTCTTTGGTTGGGATCACAACATCATTATCGGCAGTTGTATTTTCCTGAGTAATGATTGCGTCTTCAGGAGTTGATTTTGCCGGTGTTTGTTTAGCTTCGTTTTTTACATTCAGAACCTCACTTTTATAATTTGCTCCGGAACCTAAATCGCTGTCTCCAAAATTTACGGTTACACCACCGCCTCCGCCGCCTCCGTCAGCAAGTGCAACGTTGTTTTCCGGATTATATGGAGGCCAAAAACGGATAAGAAACAGCAATACAATGATTACTGCATATATCGCAGTTGTGAATAGTAATGATTTCTTTTGATCTGAAGAAATAGGGGAACTCATCTAATTCTGAATTTGTAAGTGTATTAAATAAAAACGTTTAAAAGTAATAAAAATTGTTGAGAGTGAAAGAGTGAATTTAGCCGTAAAGATCGCTAAGTTCTATGAAAGCTGTTTATGTTTAATCTCGCAAAGACGCAAGTCGCAAAGTTTTTTCTTTTTAAGTTTTTTTTGCGTCTTTGCGACTTTGCGAGAAATAAGTTGGTGTTGCTTTGCATAAAACAAAAAGCGGGCTAAAAACTAATTTAGCCCGCTTTCAAATGAGGTATAATAAATTATACTAACTGTTTCAGTGCAATCTCAAAAGCAGTTGCGCTGATATTTGTTTTTGATGAACTCAAAGCATGCGCTTTTACGATTGCATTTTTAATAATATCCGAAGTATCATTAAAAATAGCCTCATCTGTCATCTGAACTTTTTTCTCCATAAAATAAGCAAAAACTCTTGCCATTCCGCAATTTGAAATAAAATCAGGAATCAGACTTACTTTGTGGTCTACTTCTTCCATAATAGATCCGAAGAAAATTTCTTTGTCAGCAAAAGGGACGTTTGCCCCGCATGAAATTACTTCTAATCCGTTTGCAATTAAACTGTCGATTTGGTTTTGAGTTACCAGTCTTGAAGCCGCACAAGGAGTGAAAATTTCAGCTCCGATAGTCCAGATTTTAGAATTGATTTCTTCAAACGGAATCATATTATCGGCAACCAATTTGTTCCCGTCTTTATTTAAAAATAACGTTCTGATTTCTTCAAAAGAAAAACCTTCTTCTTTAATTAATCCTCCGTCACGGTCAATAATTCCGATTACTTTTGCGCCCATTTCAGCCAAATAAAAAGCAGCTGCAGAACCCACATTTCCAAATCCCTGAACGATTGCTTTTTTACCTTTTATTTCTCCGCCATAAGTAGCATAAAAATGACGAACAGCTTCTGCAACACCATAACCTGTAATCATATCGGCAACAGTATATTTGCGGGTCACATCTGGTGAAAATTTTGGGTTTTCGATTACTTTTATAACCCCCTGGCGTAATTGGCCAATCCTGTTGATTTTATCTGCTTCGGTTGGTTTAAAGTGCCCGTTAAAAACACCTTCCTGCGGATGCCACACACCACATTCTTCTGTCATCGGGATTACTTCATGAATTTCATCAACATTTAAATCTCCGCCGGTTCCGTAATAACTTTTTAACAAAGGTGAAACCGCTTTGTACCAACGTTGCAAAACTCCTTTTTTGCGCGGGTCATTAGGATCAAAATTAATTCCGGATTTAGCGCCTCCAATAGCAGGACCAGAAACTGAGAATTTAACTTCCATAGTTTTGGCCAAAGACAGAACTTCATTCATATCCAGGCCTTTTCTCATTCTAGTTCCTCCACCCGCAGCTCCTCCACGAAGTGAATTAATTACTGTCCAGCCTTCTGCTTCTGTTTCAGAATCTTTCCAGTTAAAAACAATTTCAGGTTCCTTATTTTCAAATTGCTGTAATAAATCTTTCATTTTGTTGTGATATGTTTATTTTGCGTAAAAGTATAAAATAGAATAATGCGAATAATGTATTTTGTATCAATTTTCTAACACAAAAAAAAGAAAGCCGAAAACATGGCGTTTTCGGCTTTAAAATATATCTGAAATCAGAAAATTATATTCCTAATAAATTTTTCTTTAGTGTTTCATCAACCGGTTTGTTTGAAAGCCAGATTCCGAATAATGCTTTTTTGAAATCAAATCCCGAAACTTTACCTTTTAAACCTTCGTTTTTATAAACGTTCATAGTTTGGTCAAAAGGATTGTAAGCTAAAACAAAAACATCTTTTTCTGTAATGGCATCACTCAAAAGCTTTTTAAAATCCTCGATTCTTGGTCGCAACTCTTCAAGATTGCTCCCCGCTGATTTTTCAAAACCGGTATTCATCGCTTTGGTCAGTTTGTTAGAAGAAACCATAGAAGATGTAATCTCTATTCTGATGGCCATTTCTGTATCACTGTCAATAATAAACTGAGGATCTTGGCTTAATTGTGATAAATATAATGCCTGAACATAAACTTCCAGCCACATTTTTGATCTCCCGCCGGCACCATTTAATTGCAAAGTTTTGTTTTGGAATTCAATTTTCCTAGGTACTGTTACGCCATTAACTTCTAATGTTGTCTGAGCAGAAACCGTTGAAAATTGTAATCCTAAAAGGATCGTTAATACAAGTAAAATCTTTTTCATACGCTATCAATAATTTATTTTTTTATGGCAAAAATAATCTAATTTATAATTTTTGACTATTTTAATCCGATGTTTTTTTTAAAAATTTATCTATTTATTAATTTGTAGGACATTCATAATCATAATAGTAAGAGTTGTTTTACGTACATATACGGGTTTTTGTAAGATTTGGATTTTTTGAGATTATAATAATTTAGCAATTTTTGAATACCTGATTTTTATCAATAATTTTACTCTTAAATTTTAAAGAAAACATTGCAAATTTGATGTTTGTAATTCAAAAAATCAACAGAATTACGAAAACGTTATCGTGATTAATGATAATATCTTAAAATTATATGCACGCATTGTTAATTCGCATTTAAAAATTATCTTTGGAAGCCTTTATTCAAGGAAAAGAACTTCAAAAAACAAAAAAATATAAGTATGGATTTCAATCTTACCGAAGAACATTTAATGATTCAGCAAGCTGCGAGGGATTTTGCTCAAAACGAATTGTTGCCAGGTGTTATCGAACGTGACGAAAAACAAATTTTTCCGACAGAGCAAGTAAAAAAAATGGGACAATTGGGTTTCATGGGAATGATGGTTGATCCTAAATACGGTGGAAGTGGCCTTGACGCTATTTCGTACGTTATTGCTATGGAAGAAATTTCTAAAGTTGACGCCTCAGCCTCAGTAGTAATGTCTGTAAACAACTCTTTGGTTTGTTGGGGATTGCAGGAATTTGGTACAGAAGAACAAAAACAAAAATATTTGCCAGGTTTAGCTTCGGGAGAAATTCACGGTGCTTTCTGCCTGAGCGAGCCGGAAGCAGGAAGTGATGCAACTTCGCAAAAAACTACAGCTATTGATATGGGTGCCCATTATCTGGTAAACGGAACAAAAAACTGGATTACAAACGGAAATACTGCATCTGTATATCTGGTAATTGCCCAAACGCATCCTGAATTAAAACATAAAGGAATCAATGCTTTGATTATGACCAAAGATATGCCGGGATTCTCTATTGGTCCGAAAGAACAAAAAATGGGAATTCGTGGTTCTGATACACATTCATTAATGTTTAGTGACGTAAAAGTTCCTAAAGAAAACAGAATTGGAGAAGATGGTTTCGGATTTAAATTTGCAATGAAAACTTTGGCAGGTGGCCGTATCGGAATCGCATCTCAGGCTTTGGGTATTGCATCCGGAGCATACGAACTGGCTTTAAAATATTCTAAAGAGCGTAAAGCTTTTGGAACAGAAATCTGCAATCATCAGGCAATTGCTTTTAAACTGGCAGATATGGCGGTTAATATTGAAGCAGCCCGTCACTTGTGTATGAAAGCAGCCTGGGATAAAGACCAGCATAAAAATTATGATGTAAGTGGTGCAATGGCAAAACTGTTTGCTTCACAAGTTGCAATGGACACAGCTGTAGAAGCGGTTCAGATTCATGGTGGAAACGGTTATGTAAAAGAATATCACGTAGAGCGTTTTATGCGTGATGCTAAGATTACCCAGATTTATGAAGGAAGAGATTACATGGAATACCAATTGCGAAGGCAGGTTACTACTAATGGATTGACGCTGATGGACGAAAGCGTGGGTAGCGAACAGGATTAGATACCCTGG
>NZ_QETH01000143.1 GCF_003105115.1 Flavobacterium sp. HTF
TGCGTAAAAATCTCAGAAGTATTGCCACAGTCATCTTTTACCATCCAGGTATTAGTGTAAGTTCCGGAATTGGCACAACCTTCGGCAGCCACAAACTGACCGCTGGTTTTCACAATATTTGAAACATCACCATCGCAGTAATCGTTCGCTATTGGAAATTTCGCCTGCGCTAAAGCCAAAACCTCAGTATCACTGCATTGAACGGTTACATTAAGAGCACCGTTTAGAGTTGTCCATGTCGGAGCCGTGGTATCTTCGATAGTGATTACTTGTGTAAAAATCTCAGAAGTATTACCACAATCATCTTTTACCATCCAGGTATTGGTATAAGATCCGGAATTGGCACAACCTTCGGCAGCCACAAACTGACCGCTGGTTTTCACAATATCCGAAACATCACCATCGCAGGAATCGTTCGCTATTGGAAATTTCGCCTGGGCTAAAGCCAAAGCCTCAGTATCACTGCACTGAACGGTTACATTAAGAGCACCGTTTAGAGTTGTCCATGTTGGAGACGTTGTATCTTCGATGGTGATTACTTGCAGAAAAGAATCAGTAACATTTCCGCAATCATCTTTTGCAATCCATGAATTAGTATAACTTCCAGAGTTCAAACAACTTTCTGAGGCTACAAAAGCTCCACTTGTTTTGGTATAAGTTACAAAAGAACAATTTGCTGTTGCGACCGGTTTCTGATTTTGGGCAATTGTTAATCCTTCAATATCATTACATTGCAAAGTGATATTTAATTTCCCAGCCTCCGTAATCCAAGTCGGAATAGCAGTGTCTTGAACCGTAATTACTTGTGTGAAAACAACCGAAGTATTATTACAAACATCATTAGCTGTCCATGTATTAGTGTAAGTACCAGTACTACCACAGCTTCCTCTTTGTAATTCACCACTTATTTTTGTGTATGTTATTGTTCCTCCACAATTATCAGTGGCAATTGGTGATTGGTTTTGGGCGATTGTGAATCCTTCAGTATCGCTGCATTGTAAAGTGATATCTAATGTACCGGATTGGGTTGTCCAGTCTGGAGCGGTGGTGTCTTCAATTGTAATAGTTTGTGTAAAAGTCTTTGTGGTATTATTACAAACATCATTGGCAATCCACGTATTGGTATAAGTTCCGGAATTAATACAAGAACCCGCAGTAAAAATCCCGCTTGTTTTGGTGTATGTTATTGTTCCTCCACAATTATCAGTGGCAACTGGTGATTGGTTTTGAGCCGTTGCCAGTCCTGCTGTATCGTTGCATTGCAAAGTGACATCCAATGTACCGGATTGGGTCGTCCAGCCTGGAGCGGTGGTGTCTTCAATGGTAATGACCTGCGTAAAAACAGTTGACGAATTATTACAAACATCCTTTGCAATCCAGGTATTGGTGTAAGTTCCTAAATTAATACAAGAACCAGCAGTAAAAATTCCACTTGTTTTGGTATAGGTTACCGTTCCCCCACAATTATCAGTGGCAATCGGTGATTGGTTTTGGGCGATTGTGAATCCTTCAGTATCGCTGCATTGCAAAGTCACATCCAATGTACCAGATTGGGTCGTCCAGTCTGGAGCGGTAGTGTCTTCAATGGTAATGACCTGCGTAAAAACAGTTGAGGAATTATCACAAACATCGTTGGCAATCCAGGTATTGGTATAAGTTCCGGAATTTACACAAGAACCTGCAGTAAAAATCCCGCTTGTTTTGGTATAGGTTATCGTTCCCCCACAATTATCAGTAGCAACTGGTGATTGGTTTTGAGCCGTTGCCAGTCCTGCTGTATCGCTGCATTGCAAAGTCACATTCAATGTACCGGATTGGGTCGTCCAGCCCGGAGCGGTGGTGTCTTCAATTGTAATAGTTTGTGTAAAAGTCGTTGAGATATTATTACAAACATCATTGGCAACCCAGGTATTGGTATATGTTCCGGAATTAATACAAGAACCTGCAGTAAAAATCCCGCTTGTTTTAATATATGTTACCGTTCCTCCACAATTATCAGTAGCAACTGGTGATTGGTTTTGGGCTGTTGTCAGTCCTGCTGTATCGCTGCATTGTAAAGTGATATTCAAAGTAGTTGAAGCTGTTGTCCAGGTTGGCGCGGTTGTGTCCTGAATCGTGATAATTTGCGTAAAAGTCGTTGAGGTATTGTTACAAACATCATTGGCAATCCACGTATTGGTATATGTTCCGGAATTCACACAAGAACCCGCTGTAAAAATTCCGCTTGTTTTGGTATAGGTTACCGTTCCACCACAATTATCAGTGGCAACTGGTGATTGGTTTTGGGCTGTTGCCAATCCTTCAGTATCGCTGCATTGTAAAGTCACATTTAAAGCAGTTGAAGCTGTTGTCCAGGTTGGAGCGGTTGTGTCTTCAATTGTAATAGTTTGTGTAAAAGACGTTGAGGTATTATTACAAACATCATTGGCAATCCAGGTATTGGTATAAGTCCCGGAATTAACACAAGAACCCGCAGTAAAAATTCCGCTTGTTTTGGTGTATGTTACCGTTCCCCCACAATTATCAGTGGCAACTGGTGATTGGTTTTGTGCTGTTGCCAATCCTTCAGTATCGCTGCATTGTAAAGTGATATCTAATATACCGGATTGGGTTGTCCAGTCTGGAGCGGTGGTGTCTTCAATGGTAATAATCTGCGTAAAAGTCGTTGAGGTATTGTTACAAACATCATTGGCAACCCAGGTATTGGTATAAGTCCCGGAATTAATACAAGAACCGGCAGTAAAAATTCCACTTGTCTTAGTGTAGGTTACCGTTCCCCCACAATTATCAGTAGCAACTGGTGATTGGTTTTGGGCGGTTGCCAGTCCTGCAGTATTGCTGCATTGTAAAGTCACATCCAATGTACCGGATTTTGTTGTCCAGTCTGGAGCGGTGGTGTCTTCAATGGTAATGACCTGCGTAAAAACAGTTGACGAATTATTACAAACATCATTGGCAATCCAGGTATTGGTGTAAGTCCCAGAATTAATACAAGAACCCGCTGTAAAAACTCCGTTTGTTTTGGTATATGTTACCGTTCCATCACAATTATCAGTAGCAACTGGTGATTGGTTTTGGGCGATTGTCAATCCTTCAGTATCGCTGCATTGCAAAGTGACATCCAATGTACCGGATTGGGTCGTCCAGCCCGGAGCGGTGTTATCTTCAATGGTAATGACCTGTGTAAAAGTCGTTGAGGAATTATTACAAACATCATTGGCAATCCACGTATTGTTATAAGTTCCAGAATTAATACAAGAACCTGCAGTAAAAATCCCGCTTGTTTTGGTATAGGTTACCGTTCCTCCACAATTATCAGTAGCAACTGGTGATTGGTTTTGAGCCGTTGCCAGTCCCGTTGTATCGCTGCATTGTAAAGTGGTATTTAAAGCAGTTGAAGCTGTTGTCCAGATTGGCGCGGTTGTGTCCTGAATCGTGATAACTTGCGTAAAAGTAGTTGAGGAATTATTACAAATATCCTTTGCAATCCATGTATTGGTATAAGTCCCGGAATTAATACAAGAATCCGCTGTAAAAATTCCGCTTGTTTTGGTATATGTTACCGTTCCTCCACAATTATCAGTAGCAACTGGTGATTGGTTTTGGGTTGTTGCCAGTCCTGCTGTATCGCTGCATTGCAAAGTGACATTCAAAGCCGTTGGAGCTGTTGTCCAGGTTGGCGCGTTTGTGTCCTGAATCGTGATAACTTGCGTAAAAGTAGTTGAGGAATTATTACAAATATCCTTTGCAATCCATGTATTGGTATAAGTTCCGGAATTTACACAAGAACCGGCAGTAAAAATTCCACTTGTTTTGGTATAGGTTATCGTTCCTCCACAATTATCAGTGGCAACTGGTGATTGGTTTTGAGCTGTTGCCAGTCCTTCAGTATCGCTGCATTGCAAAGTCACATCCAATGCACCGAATTGGGTTGTCCAGCCCGGAGCGGTGGTGTCTTCAATTGTAATAATTTGCGTAAAAGTCGTTGACGAATTATTACAAACATCCTTTGCAATCCAGGTATTGGTATAAGTACCGGAATTTACACAAGAACCGGCAGTAAAAACTCCGCTTGTTTTGGTATAGGTTACTGTTCCTCCACAATTATCAGTAGCAACTGGTGATTGGTTTTGGGCGGTTGCCAGTCCTGCTGTATCGCTGCATTGTAAAGTCACATTCAAAGCCGTTGGAGCTGTTGTCCAGGTTGGCGCGTTTGTGTCCTGAATCGTGATAACTTGGATAAAAGACGTTGACGAATTATTACAAACATCATTGGCAATCCAGGTATTGGTGTAAGTTCCTGAATTCACACAAGAACCGGCAATAAAAATTCCACTTGTTTTGGTGTATGTTACTGCCGAACAATTATCAGTAGCAATTGGTGATTGGTTTTGGGCGGTTGCCAATCCTGCAGTATCGCTGCATTGTAAAGTCACATTCAAAGCCGTTGGAGCTGTTGTCCAGGTTGGAGCGGTTGTGTCCTGAATCGTGATAACTTGGATAAAAGATGTTGACGAATTATTACAAACATCCTTTGCAATCCAGGTATTGGTGTAAGTTCCGGAATTAATACAAGAGCCGGCAGTAAAAACTCCGCTTGTTTTGGTATAGGTTACCGTTCCTCCACAATTATCAGTAGCAACTGGTGATTGGTTTTGGGCGGTTGCCAATCCTGCTGTATCGCTGCATTGCAAAGTCATATTTAAAGCCGTTGAAGCTGTTGTCCAGGTTGGAGCGGTTGTGTCCTGAATCGTGATAACTTGGATAAAAGATGTTGACGAATTATTACAAACATCCTTTGCAATCCAGGTATTGGTATAAGTTCCTGAATTAATACAAGAACCCGCAGTAAAAACTCCGTTTGTTTTGGTATAGGTTACCGTTCCTCCACAATTATCAGTGGCAATTGGTGATTGGTTTTGGGCCGTTGCCAGTCCTGCAGTATCGCTGCATTGTAAAGTCACATTCAAAGCAGTTGGAGCTGTTGTCCAGGTTGGCGCGGTTGTGTCCTGAATAGTTATAGTTTGGTTTGCTGTTATATTTCCGCAGCTTGTTGAAACTTTAAAAGTTCTTGTTACAACTATGGGACACGAACCAGTTGAGGTATCAGAATAAGAAATGGTGTAAGTTCCGATAGAAGCACTATTAGGTAATGATCCTCCGGCAGCATTTAATTGCGCTAAAGTTATATTCGTACCCGATGTACTGTAAAGAAGCCCCGTTACAGCATTGGTACCACAACCTGCAATAGTTGCGTTTGCTGGAGCTGTAAGAGCCGCCGCAGGACTAATAGTGACATTAGATGCCGCAGAGGTCAATTCACAATTGGTTGAACCATTTTTTACTTTTACTTTATAAGCTCCGCTTACCGTTGCAACCAAAGTTGCTGCTGTTTGTCCGCTTATTTCAACATTATCTTTATACCAGACATAGGTCGGAGAAGAAGCATTTGTAGAAGCAGTTAATGTTGTTGAGCCGCATGCGGTTAAAACACCTGTAATTATCGGAGTGCAAGGCACAAAATAAGTTGGACTTGTAATGATTTTTGAATCATTTGCGCAAGCTGTATTTTTATAATTTAGAGTAGAGGTACTCACCGTTTGGGTTCCGCAGGCAGATCCTGTTGGTGTTAACTGATAATTTAATGTAATGGTTTCTGAATTCAGAAAATCAGTATTCCAGGTAATTACTTGTCCGGAAAGGGCAGCTGTGCCTTTAGATGTAGTGATTGAGCCAACTGTAAAGCCCGGAATTATAGTTTCTTTTTCAATCAGGCTTTGTGCTACCCATGAAATTTGTGTCGCAATCTGGTTGTAAATAGAAGTCAGATTAGCGCCGCTTTGTGTAATGTAAGCAGCGCTTCCCTGAATTCCATCCAGAGTATATTTTGCCACATATTGATCGCTCCCAACAGTGTTAATATTCCCTGGAATTCCACCAAACAAACCAACCGAAAAAATCTGATTATTATAAGTTACACTTGATTTTACAGTAGTTTTTGCATTCGTAGCAGCATTTATTGCAGATGTGACGCAAGTTGAATTAATACTTGTTGTATTGCAGCTTGTTGTATTACCTGAAGGACCTGTACGGTTGGTAACACCATCAGTCAGTAAAATAATGCTTCGGGCCGTTGCACAGTCAAACCGGCCATTGGTTTCCAGTTCTGTCTCGGCTTTAACAATTCCATCCTGAATGTTCGTATTATTTGTTGCTGTCAATGCATCAATTTTTGCATTTAATGCAGTTGTTCCCGCGGCATTCAGATAAGTTAAACCAATTTCCAGTTTAGCATTTGTTGTATAAGACACAATTGCAATTCTGTTATTTGTATTTGCCGAGGCTTGTGAAATAAAAGATTTTGCTGCCAGTTTAGCATAATCCATAGACGTTTTGGTGTCATTAGAAATGGTGTTTCCCATACTTCCTGATACGTCAATTACTAAAATTACATCAGAATTTCTAGTTATAGGATCTGAGCCGGTAATATCTAATTTTACATTAACAACACCACAATTTCCTGCATTTGCAGTTACTGTTTTGTTGGTTGTTATTGTTTGCGCTAAACCAAATGAAGAATAAAAAAGAAGCAATACAACTAAGTAAATTCTTTTAATAAATCCTAAATAATTGCTGAAAGAGAGTAAAGATTTTTCCATTTTTAATTATTTTAAGGGTAACACTTGATATAAAATTTTAGTCATTCACAGGATTGATGACATAAGTGTGCAAAACAGTATCAGCAGTATAATTGATACAGGTTTTTGAGGTGGCAGTAATTTGATTGCAGGACCATTTTTCTACAGAAGTTCCCACAGGAACCGTAATGTGTATATAAAAAACTACAGATTGTCCGGCATTTAGGGTAATTTCACTAACTGGAACTTTTTGAGAATCCATAAATGAAGTATTAATCCTTACATTTTCCGTATTTGAGGTTCCGTCCGTATTTGCACAAGACGTATTGACATTGGCTGCTGTCAAACTGTACGTGTCTGTTGACGGGCTGTTGTTGGTGAGAACCATTGTATAATAAGTTCCGTCAAGAGGAGTGCTTCTCACATTTCCATTGTTTTCAACAACCAGGGTCGCATTACAGGATGCGGATTGTGAAAATGAAATACCAGTAATCAAACAAAACAGTAAGGAAAAAATATTTTGTAAAATTTTCTTAGGGAAAGAAAAAATAGACTTACAATTT
>NZ_QETH01000144.1 GCF_003105115.1 Flavobacterium sp. HTF
CAATGTCAACAGAAAACGACTTTGCGAATCCCGGTGACCGATATGTTCCTAAAATGGAAAAGGACCTTGATAAAGCTTTAAAAGCAGAAGGGCTAAGAGAAGGAAGGGGAGAATTAGTTAAGAAAAATATTTCTCTGGGAGATTTTAAAACCAAGTCAGATTATTTTATCGTAAAATTCCGTGATTTCGGTGCTATAGATGGAGACTTGGTAAAGGTTTCCGCCAATGATAAAGTCATAAGTTCTCAAATATTATTAGATTCAAATTTTAAACAGGTAAAGATCACACTCGAAAACGGTTTTAATAAATTAGATTTTGAGGCTCTTAATATTGGAACATTAGGAGGAAATACAGCCGAAATACAGGTATACGATGATAAAGGAGCCTTAGTCACAAACGATTATTGGAATAATCTTGCAGCTGGTTTTAGAGCGTCTATCATTGTTACGAAAGAGTGATTTTTTTAGATACTAAGATACTGAGGTTCTAAGATGCTAAGTTTTTCTCAGCATTTTAGAACCTTATTCTTTTTAATAGTAAGTTAATATTCTAAGAAAAAACTTAGAACCTTAGCGACTTAGTACCTTAGCAACTTAAAAAGAAAAAAAATCAAAAATCAATTTTTCATTTTCGAATATAAAAAGTATTTTTGCGCATGCAACACAACGTACTTATTTTAGATTTCGGATCGCAATATACTCAGCTTATTGCGCGTAGAGTTCGCGAATTAAATATATTCTGCGAAATTTTTCCTTACAATCACTTTCCTAGTGATTTATCACCTTACAAAGCAGTAATTTTAGGAGGAAGCCCTTTTTCTGTTCGTGCAGAAGATGCTCCACATCCTGATTTATCGCAAATAAGAGGTAAACTTCCAATGCTTGCCGTTTGTTACGGAGCCCAATATTTAGCACACTTTAGCGGAGGCGAAGTTGCGGCTTCAAATACCAGAGAATACGGTAGAGCTAATTTATCTTATATTAAAGAGAACGAAGTTTTCTTTGAAGGTGTTTCAGAAAACAGCCAGGTTTGGATGAGTCATAGCGACAGTGTAAAAGCTTTGCCAACAAATGCTGTAAAACTGGCAAGCACACATGATGTAGAATTTGCTGCTTATAAAATAGAAGGAGAAACTACATACGGAATTCAATATCATCCGGAAGTTTTCCATTCTACTGACGGGTCAAAAATGCTGGAAAACTTTTTAGTAAAAATTGCCGAAGTTCCTCAAAACTTTACACCAAATGCCTTCGTAGAAGAAATGGTTGGAGAGTTAAAAGAGAAATTAGGAAACGATAAAGTGGTTTTAGGATTGTCAGGCGGAGTAGATTCTACTGTAGCGGCAGTTTTATTACACCAGGCAATTGGTAAAAACCTATACTGTATTTTTGTAAATAACGGTTTGCTTCGTAAAAACGAATTCCAAAACGTATTAGATCAATATAAAGGAATGGGATTAAATGTGAAAGGTGTTGATGCCGGAGACCGTTTTCTTTCTGAATTAGCCGGAATCAGTGATCCTGAAACCAAACGTAAAACAATCGGTCGTGTATTTATTGAAGTTTTTGATGATGAATCACATTTAATTGAAGACGTAAAATGGTTAGCTCAGGGAACAATTTATCCTGACGTAATCGAATCGGTTTCTGTAAAAGGACCATCGGCAACCATTAAATCGCACCATAATGTTGGTGGATTGCCTGATTATATGAAATTAAAAATCGTAGAACCGCTTAGAATGCTTTTTAAAGATGAAGTACGACGAGTTGGGGCTACTTTAGGAATAGATCCTGAATTGTTAGGAAGACACCCTTTCCCGGGTCCAGGATTGTCAATCAGAATTTTGGGAGATATTACTCCGGAGAAAGTTCAGATCCTG
This sequence comes from Flavobacterium sp. HTF, assembly GCF_003105115.1. Classification (GTDB taxonomy): domain Bacteria; phylum Bacteroidota; class Bacteroidia; order Flavobacteriales; family Flavobacteriaceae; genus Flavobacterium. The sequence continues at coordinate 1,880 of NZ_QETH01000144.1, forward strand.
CAAGATGTTGATTCTGTTTTTATTGAAGGATTAAAATCATGGGGTCTTTATGATAAAGTTTGGCAGGCCGGAGCAATCCTGCTTCCTGTAAATAGTGTCGGTGTGATGGGCGATGAACGTACTTATGAAAAAGTAGTAGCGTTGAGAGCCGTAGAATCGACAGACGGTATGACGGCTGACTGGGTTCATTTACCTTATGACTTTTTGATGAAAGTGTCAAACGACATTATCAATAAGGTAAAAGGCGTGAACCGTGTAGTTTACGATATAAGTTCAAAACCACCTGCAACAATTGAGTGGGAATAGTAATATTTTTCAAATTAAGGCGTTACATTTGTAATGCCTTAATTTTTTATAACCTACTATTTATGAGAGAACTTTTAACGATTTCTCTTGTGTTTGTTTTGTCTTTTAACAAAATAACTGCACAAGATTCAGTAATTGAACACAAAATTCAAAAAGGAGAAACGGCTTATTTTATTGCCCAGAAATACAAAGTCTCTGTTGACGAAATTTACAAACTCAATCCTGAATCTCAAAGCGGCATAAAGGACAATCAAATTATTAAAATTCCTGTTCATGCTGCAGGTAATGGAAATCAAAACCAGCAAATAGCCCATCTTGTTGGTGCAAAAGAAACTCTTTACGGTATTTCAAAACAATACAAAGTATCAGTCGAAGCCATTCAGGATGCAAATCAGGAAATTCTTTCCAACGGACTTCAGATTGGTCAGGAATTAGTTATTCCGCAGAATTCTGCAAATCTTTCAAAAACAGCAATTACAACCTCTTCAAAAGCAACTCACATGGTTGCTGCAAAAGAATCTTTGTTTGGTATTGCAAGACAATATAATGTTTCGGTTCAGGATTTAGAAAATTTAAATAAAGATTTACTTTTAAACGGATTGCAAATCGGACAAACAATCCTGATTCCAAACAAAAGAAAAACTCTGGACGGAAGAGTCCGCGTTATAAATCAGGAAACTGTTTTTCATGTGGTAGAGGCAAAAGAAACTAAATTTTCGATTGCAAAAAAGTACGGAATCTCAATTGACCAGCTGGAATCTCAAAACCCTGAAATTGTAAACGGACTGGTTATAGGTAATAAATTAGCTATCAATACAAAAGAAATCAAACCAACAAACGAAAGCGAGGAACTCATGCTGGCTTTGGCCGAAAAACAGGTGGTGGTTGAAAAAACAAAAGCCAAAACGGTTGAGTTGGAAGATCTGAAAGATCGTCTTGTTATTCAGAAAGAAATGAACGAGAAAATTATTAAGATTAATGATTTGAAAGTAAATCTGAATGATATGAATGGTTCTAAAGAAAACGGTGTTGAAAAACTGCGTTTGGTTTTAGAGGCTAATAAAAATGTGCAGGCTATTTTAATGGCAAAACTGGATTCACTTGTCAATACAATGAACAACGACTTAGTTGAATTAAAAAGAATGGATGTTTTGAACGTCGATGAATCAAAACGTTTAGAAAAACAATCATACGAAAGCATAGGCAAGACCAGTGAATTATCTTCTCAGTTAAAGAAAGAACTGGCTGAAAACAGAAAAGCTTACGCAGGTCTGATGAACAAGGTTGAGAAAATTGCTGTTGAAGAAAATCAGGAGTACAAGAAAAAAATCCGCGAAAGCGAAAAGAATAAAAATGTTACTTCGATTCAGCAAAGACTTTCCCTTGACGAAATCAAACGCTATAAAATTGAACAGGAACAGGGCGATGCCAAAAACCAACTGCTGATTTCTAAAATTGACTCGCTGGATACCCAAAAACAAATTGAGGTAAAACGACACATTAGTAAAGCTTCTTTTTATAGTATGGAAGCACGGAAATTTGACGATAAAGTAGCTTTGATAAAACTAAAAAAATATCAGGATGAGGCTATTAAAAATAATGCAAAAACAGATTCTGCCGTAACTTCAAAATCTGTTTCGCTGGAAGAAATGAAACGTGAATTAAAAGAGAATCCGTTTAAAAATGAAAAAAATGTTAAGATAGAAGTTTATGATAATCTTAAAGAAGTTTCAAACGGCTATTACTTAGTTTTAGGTATATTTACCGATGCAACACCGCGTGATAAGTTTATTATGCAACTTATTGATTCAGGTGATTTTAACGCCAGCTTTTTCTTTAATATAAACAGCCTTTCGTATTACGTCTATTCAGATAAATATCAAAACATAGAAGAAGTTATCTACAAATGCAAGAAAAATGAAGAAGATGAGTTATATAAGAACATTATTATTGCCAAAGTTGAGATTGATCTGAGATAATAATTCAGAAAAAACAACAAGTGGCGCGAATCTTGCTTTGAACAAAAAATAGTATATTGTTTTTGAAATAAAATTAAATTGTTTAAGTCCTATATATGAAATATTATTTTACATTATTGTCCTTTGTTTTTTTAGTTACCTGTTCTGCTTTTTCACAGGAAAAAGTAGTGAAATACACTATTTCCAGCGGAGAAACGATTAATCAGATTGCTCAGAAATTTAAGATAACCCCTTATGATATCTATCAGCTAAATCCGGATGCACGCTCAGGATTAGTACCTAATACTGTTTTATTGATTCCGACTAAAAGTGGTAAAACTGAATCTGCTGTTGCAAAAACCAACACAACTGGAAAAGCAACTACACATGAAGTACAGCCAAAAGAAACTCTTTTTGGTATTGAAAAAAAATACGGTGTTTCTGATGAAGCATTAAAAGCAGCAAATCCTTTCCTGGTTACAAACGGATTGCAGATTGGTCAGACACTGATAATTCCTTCAAAAGGGGCTAAAGTAAAAACTACTGCAACTGTTGCGGAAAAAACCAATAAAACTGCTGCTCCTGAAAAATATGTTTACCACGAAGTCCTGCCGAAGGAAACTAAATATTCTATCGCAAAACAATACAAAACTACGGTTGAGGATTTAGAAAAACGCAACCCGGAAATTGTTAGTAATTTACCTGTTGGATATCATGTGACTATTAAAGGAACAGCTCCAAAGACTGAAACAAATCCTTCTGTAGTCGCAAATGTTGCAAAACCTGTTGAAACTAAAAAAGTTGATGAGTCTTCTAAAAAAGGAACCACTTATATGGATTATCAGGTAAAGCCAAAGGAAACTTTGTATAGTTTATCAAGAACATTCCAGTTAACACAGGCTGAGCTGACAGAACTAAATCCGTCACTTGCAGAGGGAGTAAAAGAGGGAATGGTTTTAAAAGTGCCATCTGGATTCCTTGCGCCGGCGCCAATTATTGCACAGCAACAACCACAACAGGTTGAAAAAGCTATTGAAAAACCAGTTGAAAATTCAGGTTCAGTTGGCGGAATCAGAATTCTTGAAAAAGTAAAATCAGAAACCGTTTCTGTTGATCCCGAAGTTGTTGAACTGACAAAAAAACGTGGACAAAACGAGCGTAAAAAAATAGCATTACTGTTGCCTTTTAACTTGGCTAAAATGCAAAATGATACAACAAGCACAGCTAACAGAATCAAAAATGACAAATTCCTGAGCATGACTCTTGATTTCTATTCAGGAGCTTTGATGGCAATTGATTCTGCAAGAGTATTAAAGTTGCCAATAGACATTTCAATTTATGATTCGCAGGAAACAAAAAGCACATCAAATGTTTCTGGTCTGATTGCTCAGAATAAATTGCAGGGAGCTAATGCTGTTATTGGGCCGTTTTATCAAAGTAATGCAGAAAGCGCTGCCAATTCTTTGCGCCTGTACAATGTGCCTGTAATATCTCCATTATCAAAAGATTCAGCAAATCCAATTGATAATTTGTATCAGTCAATACCAACAAATGATGTAGTCAGAAATGCTGTTTTTGATTATATGCGTGCCAAAAACGGAAATATTGTTGCTGTTGTAGATAAGAAAAAAGAATCAGTTATAAATTACATCAAACAAAACCAAAAAGGTGTAGTATTTGCGGGCTTATCAGAAACAGGAGGATTGGATGTTGCTAATTTGAAAAGCCTTCTGCTGCCAAACAGAATGAATTATGTTGTGATGGAAACTGCCAATACAACGATGGTTAAAACAACTATTAAGGCTTTGATAGATGCACAAAAATCCTGTCAGATTCAGTTGGTGATTTTAGAGCCAAACAGTACTTTAGACACAGATGAGATTAGTTTTGATAATTTAGTCAAACTTAAATTAATGTATCCGTCGGTGACCCGTGAAAGTGATGACCCTGCTGTTGCAATCTTTGATAAAGAATACAGACTGAAAAACAAGGTAAATCCAAATACATATGCAACTCGTGGTTTTGATGTCACTTTTGATACTATGATGCGTTTAGTACAAGGGAAAACTTATCAGGAAACGGCAGATTTAATGGCAACTGAGCAGGTTGACAATAAATTTCAATACTACAAAAAAGAAGATGGAGGACACGCTAACAAAGGTGTTTACATTTTATATTACGATTCAGACTTAACTTTAAAAGTAGCAAATTAATGACATCAAAAGTAACCTATTTAGGGGATTTAAGAACAAGTTCAGTTCACGTACAATCAGGAAGTGAAATCATTTCTGATGCACCACTTGATAATAACGGAAAAGGAGAAGCTTTTTCTCCAACAGATACAGTTGCCAACGCGCTGGCAAGCTGTATGATGACTATTATGGGAATTAAGGCCCGTGATTTAAATGTTGATTTTGTAGGCTCTACAGCCGAAGTAACTAAAATTATGAATGCAGAGCCAAGAAGAATCGGGGCAATTGAAATTGCTTTTGATATGAAAAGCGATGCTGATGAAAAAAGCAGAACTATTTTAGAACGTGCCGCAATGACCTGCCCGGTATTTTTAAGCTTAAACTCTGATATAGAAAAGAGAATTACTTTTAACTGGAAATAATATTTCCATATTAATAAACAAAAGCCATCTGATAAAACCGGATGGCTTTTTTGTTTTTCAATACTTTCTGATTCGAAATTTACTCATAATTGCAAATTATAATTTTTGAGCTTCATTTATAGGATTTTGATTTTAGGCTGCAAAAAAAAATGTAACGGATATTAAAAATGTATTTCATAAAAAATATCTGCTATAAAAATTGAATTACAAAT
>NZ_QETH01000145.1 GCF_003105115.1 Flavobacterium sp. HTF
TTGTTAAACTTTTAAATTAAAAATATAAAACTCCAACAATCAATAACTTACAATTAGGTTTGTTTTTTTCTACACATCAATAATATTGCCAATTTATTTTTTGATGATTTTTTTAAAGAGATTTACAATTCCCAAAACAATAAATCCTAATACAAGACCAATTACAAATTCTTTTACAATTGCAGGAAGATTAATTTGGGGTACTAAATGATGGAAAAACGGAATGTAATGCACGAAGATACCTCCTGCAACCAACATCAAAGCAATTGTTCCAATGACTGTTAAAGCTTTAATGACTAACGGAAGTGCTTTTACCAGTATATTTCCAATAAATTTTGATACACTTTTTTCTCTTTTACTAAATTTAATAAGTTTATAACCCGCTTCGTCCATTCTGACGATAAGGGCTACAATACCATATACGCCAACAGTTGCTATTAAGGCAATTATTGAAGTTACAATTATTTGCTGTGTAATTGGTTTTCCGATTACTGTTCCTAAGGCAATAATTACGATTTCTACAGAGAGGATAAAATCAGTTACGATAGCTGATTTTATTTTGCCTTTTTCTGCTTCAAGAATTTGTTCTTCTGTAAGTACTTCGTCTGTAATTCCTTCTGATTCATGTTCGTGAGGAACAAAATATTCATATATTTTTTCAGCACCTTCGTAAGCTAAAAACAGACCTCCAAGTACTAAAATTACTATAATAGCGATTGGCAGAAAAGCACTTAGTAAGAATGCGATTGGCAAAATAATTATTTTGTTTAGCAATGAACCTTTGCTTATAGCCCACAATACAGGTAGTTCTCTTGAAGAAGCAAAACCTGATGCTTTTTCGGCATTTACAGCTAAGTCATCACCCAAAATTCCGGCTGTTTTTTTTGCAGCAACTTTACTCATTACTGCAACATCATCCATAATTGCCGCGATATCATCTAATAGTACGAAAAAACCTGAAGCCATTTTATTGTATTTTTAAAAATTACGCCTAAATATCTGGTAATAAGCACCAAATATATTCTCTGCGTTTTATTATTAATTTGATGCGAAACTAATACATTTTACTCGAATTTTCTCTAAAAAATGATGTCAAAATTGATGCTTTTATATCTTTCACGTCTTTGTGTTAGTGACTGCATTGCCCTAATAAAACCCAGATAATTATAAATACTAAAATAGTCCCGAAGCATCCGCCTCCTAATTTTTTGGCACCGTAACCTGCTATTAATCCTCTAAAAATGTTGTTCATGATGTTTTGTTTTTATGTTTACGTAAATTTCATAACTTAAAATAAAACGACAGTTATAATACTTTTACAAAAAGTTTCATGATTCACGGATTTCCAGCTAAAAAAAAACACCAGCCTTTTGGGCTGATGTTTTCTCAATTAATAATTAATCAACTAAACAAATAAATTATTAATCTTTATGTGTCTGATTTCTAAACACTAAATTTCCGTCGAAAGCGTCAATCAGAATGATGCTGTCTGTTGTTATATTGTTTGCCAGAATCTCTTTTGACAATTGATTCAGGACCTCTCTCTGAATAACACGTTTTACCGGTCTTGCCCCAAACTGGCTGTCATATCCTTTTTCTGAAAGATAAGAAATCGCTTCCGGAGTGGCATCCATAGTAATACCCTGCAGAGCCAGCATTTTGGTAACACTCTTAAGCTGTAAGCTTACAATTCGGGAGATATTTTCAACAGTTAAAGGCGTAAACAACACAATCTCATCGATACGGTTTATAAACTCCGGACGAACTGTCTGTTTCAGTAAACCTAAAACTTCGACTTTCGCAGCCTCAGTTGCAGCTTCAAGACTTCCTTTCAGATTATCGAATTTTTCCTGTATAATATGACTTCCCATGTTGGATGTCATGATGATAATCGTGTTTTTAAAATCGGCTAAACGTCCTTTGTTATCGGTCAGTCGGCCTTCATCTAAAACCTGCAATAATATATTGAAAGTATCAGGATGTGCTTTTTCTATTTCATCTAATAAAATAACAGAATAAGGTTTTCTGCGCACTGCCTCTGTCAATTGTCCGCCCTCATCGTAACCAACATATCCCGGAGGCGCACCTACTAAACGGCTCACACTATGACGCTCCTGGTATTCACTCATATCGATACGTGTCATCGCATTTTCGTCATCAAAAAGATATTCGGCCAGAGCTTTTGCCAATTCCGTTTTACCCACTCCCGTTGTACCTAAAAATAAGAAGGTCCCAACTGGTTTCTTCATATCCTGCAAACCGGCACGGCTTCTGCGAACAGCATCACTGACTGCTTCGATAGCTTCTTCCTGACCCACAACACGTTTATGCAATTCATCTTCAAGATGCAAAAGCTTTTCTCTTTCCGTCTGAAGCATTTTCATTACCGGAATCCCTGTCCATTTTGCTACAACTTCAGCAATATCTTCACGGGTTACTTCTTCCTTAATTAGGGAATTACCGGATTGATATTCCTGCAATTGTTTCAACAGAACATCTAAACGCTCTTGTGCTTCTTTGATTTTTCCGTAACGAATTTCAGCTACTTTTCCGTAATCACCCTCACGTTCTGCACGTTCTGCTTCATGCTTAAAATCTTCTATTTCGAGTTTAACAGCCTGAACACCATCTACAACATCTTTTTCTGTTTTCCATTTCGTATAGATTTCGTTTCGCTCTTCTTTCAAATTAGCCAGATCCATTGCCAGGATTTTAAGCTTATTTTCTTCTTTTTCGCGTTTGATGGCTTCGATCTCGATTTCCAGTTGCATGATTTTACGATCCAAGACATCTAATTCTTCTGGTTTTGAATTGATTTCCATACGCAATTTAGAAGCCGCTTCGTCCATCAAATCAATAGCTTTGTCCGGTAAAAAACGGTTGGTAATATAACGCTGAGAAAGTTCTACAGCAGCAATAATGGCCTCGTCTTTAATCTGCACTTTATGATGCGTTTCGTATTTTTCCTTAATACCACGCAAAATCGAAATTGCGCTTTCGGTATCCGGTTCATCAATTAAAACCTTTTGAAAACGTCTTTCAAGCGCTTTGTCTTTTTCAAAATATTTTTGATATTCATCTAACGTTGTGGCACCGATTGCTCTAAGTTCTCCACGCGCCAAAGCTGGTTTTAGGATATTGGCTGCATCCATAGCGCCCTCACCTCCACCTGCGCCAACAAGTGTGTGAATTTCATCAATAAACAAAACAATATCACCTTCGGCCGCAGTAACTTCTTTTACTACAGATTTTAGTCGTTCTTCAAACTCCCCTTTATACTTTGCACCGGCAATTAATGCCCCCATATCCAAAGAAAAAACAATTTTATCTTTAAGATTTTCAGGTACATCACCATCAACAATCCTGTGTGCTAAACCTTCTGCAATTGCTGTTTTACCAACTCCGGGTTCACCAACAAGCATTGGGTTGTTTTTTGTTCTTCGGGTAAGAATCTGTAATACACGACGAATTTCCTCATCACGGCCAATAACGGGATCTAATTTTCCGGTACGGGCGAGTTCATTCAGGTTTTTTGCATATTTGTTTAATGCGTTATATGTTTCTTCCGCCGAAGCTGAAGTTACACGCTCACCTTTTCTAAGCTCTTCTATAGTTGCTTTTAATCCTTTTCCGGTAACACCCTGATCTTTTAAGATTTGGGCAACCTTGCTTTTTGAATCGAAAATTGCCAAAATCAAATGTTCGATCGAAACATATTCGTCGTTCATTTTTTGTGCAATAATCTCTGCTTCGTTCAACGCTTTGTTAGCATCTCTGGAAAGCAGGATTTCTCCTCCTGACACTTTTGGAAAGCTTTGTATTGTTGAATCAAGTATTTGTAAAAACAAAGGCACATTTACATTCAGTTTTTTTAAGATAAAAGGTGCTACGTTTTCATCAACTTCAAAAATTGCCTTAAAAATGTGTTCATTTTCTATTTGTTGTTGTCCATTTCTTTGGGCAAGCTGCTGTGATAACTGAATAGCTTCCTGAGATTTGGTTGTAAATTTATTTATATTCATATCTGTACGATTTGGTTTGTTTTTAAATTATTAAATGTGTGATATCATCAAAATTTGAGTTTATTGCGTCAAAATTTAATTTTAAATGATATAACTTTGCTGTAATATTCAAATTATATTCCATAGTAAAAATACAGACAAATGACATTAAAAATCAGGATTTTAGCTGATTTAGATGTCAAAAAGTCATAAACACGATAAAATATGAGTTTTTTAAATTCGATCTTCGGAAATTCAGACAATTCGGATTCCCAAAAAAGTAATGTAAACTGGATTCCTCTTACAAATTTAGCACAGTTAAACGATATAGAAACCATTTCAAATGTTAAGCCTATTGTAATTTTTAAGCACAGTACAAGATGCAGTATCAGTAGAATGGCTTTGAAGCAATTTGAAAAAGAATATGATTTAGACGAAACAGTTGACGCTTTCTTTCTGGATTTGATTGCACATCGTGATGTGTCTAACGAAATTGCCAGCAAATTTAATGTATACCACGAATCACCTCAATTAATATTGATCAAAAACGGTAAAGCAGTTTATAATGCTTCTCATAGTGATATTGACGCAGAAGCGCTAAAAGGTAAGGTGTAAATCTTTAATTAATATCGAATGATGAACTAAAAATAAAAACCCTGAACTAAAAATTCAGGGTTTTTATTTTTATGTATTAGAACAAACGTTTTTCAATTTAAAAATTTCCGGAAGATCCGCCGCCACTAAAACCTCCGTCACCAAATTCCATTGGCGAATCAGGGGCTTTTGCTTCAGGTTTCATTCCGAAGGTTGAAGCGATTATTAAGGTTTCGGCATTTAAGAATGTATTAGAATTTGATATTCTGTCCGGTTTAAATGTTAGTCCGCTTTCTTTTGTTTTTAGTTTTCTTATAAAAAAGAAGGCAATTGCAAACAAAATTAGTCCTCCTAATGTTAGTGCAACTTCAATTGGCAAAACAGAATGATAAAATCTAAAACTGTAAAATGAAAAGGCAATTGCGAGAAAACTGATCCAAAGCATAATTCTGTCTTTGTTCTTTAACGAATAGAAAAGATACAAAACCGGGACAATAAAAGTAAATCCCCAAAAGAACAACGCAAATGGAATTTCAGGACTTACCTCATAATAGGTATTGGATAAACTTGCAGAAAATTCTCTTACTATCAAATAATTTCCTGACAAATAAAATAATACTATACTAACGCTTTTTATCAACTGAATTCCATTGTAGTAATAGGGTTCCGTTAAATCTTTATTTAATTTTCTGCATAAGAAATAAGTACCGGCTCCGTAGAACATCATGAAAAAAGGCAAAATTGCCTGTCCTGCTTCCAGGTACTCAAATATGGCATATCCGAGTGTTATGGTCAATCCTAAATAAAATATCAAGGCTGATAATAAATGTATATAACGCAAAAACATTACCAGCGAAATGATGGTCACAATAATACTAACCGGAAGCACATAATGGAATTCTGTAGCAATTGTAACCGCACCGCCAAAGTTTAGTATTGTGCCTAAAATAAAAGCATCATCTAATCCGTGGTTGTAATAATCCTTTTTTGCTAAAAATTCTGAGCCTATTACCCCAATTATTCCAAATAGAAAAGGAAAAACTTCCCAACTCCTTTCAATTGCCGCAATACCCAAAAGTGATATTGCACTGCATATTGAAGAATATAAAAATGAACCGAGCAAGAAGAAACCGATTCTTACAAGGATATTTTTATGACTGTTAAGTACAGGAAGTTGTTTTTTTATAATGTCAAGTTGTTCTTTACCAATAAAACCTGCATTTTTTAATGAATCTGCTTCTTCAGCCAAAACAGAATTTTCTAATTTATTTCTATCAAATACTATCATTCTGCAATTTCTTTATTGAAGTTCTTAATCAATTTTATAAACAAAACTATCGAGCCGATAAAATATGCCGGTATAGCAAGAACAATTAACATCCAAATATCCTGAAAATCAATATTCTCAAAAATCCTGAAAATGAAAATATTGATTCCGATATAAGCATAAAGAATCATAAAAACATATAAGGAAATAGCCTTAAGCTGGTAACTGGCTTTATAAAAATAATAGGAAGATGCTGCAAGAACAGCAGAAAAAATTAGCCAGAATCCATAATATTCGTTTACCATATTAGTAATGGCCGTAATGCTTATTATATGGAGAGCAAAAGTGGAATAGATTAATTTAAAATGTGTTTTTAGTCCTATTTTATCACTGTAAAATGTCCACAAAATCAATAAAACCCCAAGCATAATTGCCGAGAAGCTCAGACTCTGATTTAAATATAAATCATTTTTAAATAAATCCTGAGGCGTTACAGATAACCCTACATAAGCTGCCAAACCGGTAATAGCAATTGTTAAGACACTTTTGTTGTCAAAATAATAAGCACAAATGAAACTGACAACTGTTGGTATTAATGTTGCTAAACCATAATGAGTTCCAAATGGTTCATACTGAACTTGCAAATATCCTATAAATATGCAGGTCAGAATATTGGCCAGAAGCACCAGGTATTCCAAAACAGGACTTTCAAAAGTAGTTTCTGACTTCCTGAATCCTACTGAATTTTTAAAACAGTAGTAAAAACAAACAACAGTGACAATGAGCAATAAAGACAAAATAGCAACGTGGCCAATAGTATCAATATTTTCATAAATCAAAATTCCAATACCGGATGTAAAAAGCAAAACCGATAAATACAAAAACATTTTTAACTCCGCATTCAGTGAAAAAATGCCCAAACTGCGGTAGTTTTTTATCTGACTGAATTGTTCTTCAGTAATAAAGTTTTTCTCAAAAAGTTTTTGAGTTGCCTGTTCTTCAAATTCTGCCATATTTTAAATTTAGGTTAACTAATTCTCAAATGTATATAATTAGGCTGAAATTTCTTAAATTCCATGTAACTATTTAAATAAAAAAACCGAT
>NZ_QETH01000146.1 GCF_003105115.1 Flavobacterium sp. HTF
AACGATTTATTTTAAAATCACTACTTTTTTTTGGTTTTTATTTTTATTAAATAACTGATTGTCAATTATTTAATTTTTTAAATTACTACTTTTTTTCGTTCAAAAATCCAACATGTACGATAACGTTTTAGCTTTACAAATATTATTATAAGGTACTTTTGACCTAAAGAGTATCTGCCAAAAATAAATGCTTTAATAAAAATCTAATTATGTTTAAAAACGTTAAAACAATTGTTGTTTTAGTTTTATTGAGTTCATTCGGATTGAATGCACAAAATAAAGTTCCGGTTTATCTTGATGATAAAAAGCCAATAGATGAGCGTGTAGAAGATGCGCTTAAGAGAATGACTACCGACGAAAAAATTGCCATGATTCATGCGCAGTCAAAATTTAGTTCCCCGGGTGTACAGCGTCTTGGAATTCCGGAAAACTGGATGACCGACGGACCTCACGGAATTCGTACCGAAGTAAAATGGGACGAATGGGAGCAGGCGGGCTGGACAAATGATTCTTGTATTGCTTTCCCGGCGCTTACGGCACTTTCTGCCACCTGGAACAAAGAATTGTCTTCTTTATATGGTAAATCTATTGGAGAAGAAGCGCGTTACCGTAATAAAAATGTATTGTTAGGACCAGGAGTAAATATCTACAGAACTCCATTGAATGGCCGTAACTTCGAATATATGGGAGAAGACCCTTTCTTAACTTCAAAAATGGTAGTTCCTTATATTAAAGGAGTACAATCAAACGGAGTTGCTGCCTGTGTAAAACATTTCGCTTTAAACAATCAGGAAACCAATCGTAATGCTGTAAACGTAATTGTTGATGATCGTGCCTTGTACGAAATCTATTTACCGGCTTTTAAAGCTGCTGTACAAGATGGAGATGCATGGGCTATTATGGGATCTTATAATAAATATAAAGGACAGCATTGTTGTCATAACGAATTTTTACTGAATGACATTCTTCGTGGAGAATGGGGTTTCAAAGGAGTTGTAGTTTCAGACTGGGGCGGAGTTCATGATACAAAACAGGCAATCCATAACGGTTTGGATATGGAATTTGGTTCCTGGACAAACGGTCTTACATGGGGAACAAGTAATGCTTATGACAATTATTACCTGGCAAAACCTTATTCTGAAATGATTAAAAAAGGAGAAGTAGGAACCAAAGAATTAGATGATAAAGTTCGTCGAATCTTACGTTTGTCTTTCCTGACCACTATGGATAAAAATCGTCCTTTCGGATCTTTCGGAACACCTGAACATGCTGAAGCAGGCCGTAAAATTGCCGAAGAAGGAATTGTATTATTACAAAACAACAACAATATTCTGCCAATCAATCTTTCTAAAACAAAGAAAATTGCTGTAATTGGTGAAAATGCCATCAAGATGATGACTGTTGGAGGAGGAAGTTCTTCTCTAAAAGCAAGATACGAAATTACACCTCTTGAAGGATTAAAGAAAAGAATTGGCAATAAGGCCGAAATAGTATACGCACGTGGTTATGTCGGAGATCCGACAAGTAACTATAACGGTGTTGTAGCTAAAGTTAGTTTAGAAGAAAAACGTCCTCAGGCAGAATTAACTGCTGAAGCTTTAAAAGTAGCTAAAGACGCGGATATTGTACTCTTTATTGGAGGTTTGAACAAAAGCCCAAATCAGGATGATGAAGGACACGACCGTACCGAATTGGGATTGCCATACGGTCAGGACAAATTAATTAGTGATTTAGCGAAAGTGAATAAAAATATTGTTTTCGTAAATATTTCAGGAAACGCCGTAGCAATGCCGTGGATTAAAGAAGTTCCGGGAGTTGTACAAGGATGGTTTTTAGGTACTGAAGCCGGAAATGCTTTGGCTGCCGTTTTAGTTGGAGATGTGAATCCGTCCGGAAAACTGACGTTTACTTTTCCTGTAAAATTATCTGATAACGGAGCTCACGCTTTAGGAGAATTCCCGGGCGGAGATGAAGTTACTTATAAAGAAAGCATTTTTGTAGGGTATCGTTATGCAGACAAACAAAAAGCAAAACCGTTATTCGCGTTTGGACACGGTTTAAGCTATACTACTTTTGAATACGGAAAAGTAACTGCCGATAAAAAACAAATGGCTGCAGGAGATCAAATTACATTTTCTGTAAATGTAAAAAATACAGGAAGCAGAGAAGGGGCTGAGATCGTTCAGCTTTATATCAGTGATTTAAAATCTTCATTGCCACGCCCGATAAAAGAATTAAAAGGTTTTGATAAAGTTTCGCTTAAAGCGGGAGAAGAAAAAACAGTAACCTTTACAATTGACAAAACAGCTTTGAGCTTTTTTGATGACAAAAAACACGACTGGGTAGCAGAACCGGGAGCTTTTGAAGCTTTAATTGGTGCTTCTGCAGTGGACATAAAATCTAAAGTGGGTTTCTCACTTCAATAAGTTTCATTAATTTCTAAACTTGGTTGGTTTGTAAAGCTGCAATGGTAAAACTTGCAGCTTTATTTTTAGTAATGTTTTTACGATTAAGGCATTAAGAGTATTAAGCCTTATGTGAAAACTGATTATTTACAACCAAAATAGTTCAATACTTAATTAACTTAATATCTTAATGGTTCAAAAAAACTGAATAACATGAAGAAAATTATATTTAGCGCTTTAATTTTATTTTTAGTGCAAAACCTTTCGGCGCAAAGCCTGAACAAAATGCAATGGTTTAATGAACCTGAAAAATGGGAAATTAAAAACAATGCACTGATTATGAATGTTACTGCGAACAGCGATTACTGGCGTATTTCGCATTACGGATTTACCGTTGATGACGCGCCGTTTTATTATGCTAATTATGGCGGCGAATTTGAAGCAAAAGTGAAACTAACCGGTAATTATATTGCCCGTTTTGACCAAATGGGATTAATGATCAGAGTTGATGAAAAAAACTACATCAAAACCGGAGTTGAATTTGTAGACGGAAAATTTAATATCAGTACTGTTGTAACACATGATAAAAGTGATTGGAGCGTAACAACTCTTGAAAAAGTGCCGCCTTTTGTCTGGATAAAAGCCGTGAGAAGATTAGATGCGATTGAAATTTTCTTTTCTCTTGACGATAAAAATTATATCCTGGCAAGAAATGCACCATTGCAGGACAACACTCCGGTGATGGTTGGTTTAATGGCCGCATCACCGGACGGAAAAGGTTTTGAAGCCAAATTCGAAAACTTTTCAGTAAAACATTTACCGGATCAAAGAAGATTAGAATGGCTTAAAAATCATCAGTAGAAGTTGTATTTTTGGTGTTAGGTGTTAGAAGTTAGACATTAAACGTTATACATAAATATTAAGTGTTATAAGTTTTACGAAGTAAAAGATATGTTAAGTATAAATTATTTTATATCAATGAATTTAGTATTAATGATTATATCTCATACCCATAACCTTTAACCCATAACCCATAACGTTTAACTCTTAACCCATAACCTCCATAACCCATAACTTTCCTAACCCCTAACTTTCCTAACCTCTAACCAAATACCCATTTTTTACCAATGAAAAAACATTATGAAATTCTTGACGGTTTACGTGGAGTAGCGGCAATTTTAGTCGTTGCTTTTCACATTTTTGAAGCCTTTGCCGGCGGAAACCGTTTTGTACAAATTATCAATCACGGTTATCTGGCCGTTGATTTCTTTTTCCTTTTATCCGGATTTGTAGTTGCTTATGCCTATGATGACCGCTGGGTCAAAATGTCCCAATGGGAATTTTACAAACGACGCCTGATCCGTTTACAGCCTATGGTAATCATGGGAATGATCATCGGTGCCGCGTTATATTATTTTCAGGCCTCGGATATTTTATTCCCGCAAATTGCAACTATGCCTGTCTGGAAATTGATATTGGTAATGTTTATTGGTTTTACTCTGATTCCGTTGACACCTTCAACAGAAATTAGAGGCTGGGGAGAAATGCATCCTTTAAATGGTCCGGCATGGTCACTATTTTTCGAATATATTGCAAATATACTGTACGCCCTTATTTTCCGTAAATTCTCGAACAAAGTGCTTTCAGTTTTTGTACTGATATTTGCCGGACTATTAATTAATTATACCGTTTTTGGACCAAAAGGAGATGTAATCGGTGGCTGGTCCTTAAATCTGGAACAGCTTAATGTTGGTTTTACCCGATTGTTATATCCGTTTTTTGCCGGAATTTTACTTTCGCGCCTAGGAAAACTTATTCACATAAAAGGCGCTTTCTGGGTTTGCAGTCTGCTTATTGTTATTGTTTTATGCGTGCCAAGAATCGGAGACGAAAACAGTTTATGGATGAATGGTATCTATGAATCAGTTTGTATTATTCTGGTATTCCCGTTAATTGTCTCGATCGGAGCAGGAGGAGAGATAAAAAATCCATTCTCATTAAAAATCTGTAAACTGCTGGGTGATATTTCATACCCAATTTACATAACACATTATCCATTGATATATTGGTTTACCGCCTGGGTAGTTGATGAAAAAGTATCTATGGAAAATGGTTACCTGCAAGGAATTGGAGTTTTGATTGCCAGTATTGTTCTGGCTTATTTATGCCTGAAATTGTACGATGAACCTGTTCGCAACTGGCTGCAGAAAAAATACCAGAAACAAAAGCCATCATCGGCATCATAAGTTTTTGGAGTTTGTAATTTTGTTAGTTACAAAATGTTAAAAGGGATGGAAAATATAATTTTCATCCCTTTTTAAATTTAGAATTTATGGTTTAAAGGTTCAAAGGTTCAAAGGTTCAAAGGAACAAAGGAACAAAGGTTCAAAGGAACAAAGGAACAAAGTCTAAAAAAAAGAAAGGTGCAAAGAGAAACTTTGTCCCTTTGCACCTTTGAGCCTTTGTAACTAAAAGAAAAATTATTCTGTAATTAACTCAGCTAAAGCTTCTTTACTGAAACCTTTTAACTCTTCTGTTTTTCCTGCTTTAATTTTAGCAGTCCAGTTTGGATCTGATAAAAGAGGTCTTCCTACAGCAACCAAATCAAAATCACCTCTGTCAAAGCGTCTTGTTAATTCATCCAAAGAAGCGGGTTGAGAACTTTCGCCTGCAAAAGCACCAAAGAAATCTCCCGAAAGCCCGACAGAACCTACTGTAATAGTTGCTGCTCCGGTTACTTTTTTAGCCCAGCCAGCAAAATTAAGGTCAGAATCTTCAAACTCAGGTTCCCAGAAACGACGTTGTGAACAGTGCAAAATATCAACTCCGGCATCAACAAGAGGAGTAAGCCAGGCTTCTAATTCCTGTGGGTTTTTAGCCAGTTTATAATTATAATCAGAAGGTTTAAACTGAGAAAATCTCATAATAACAGCAAAATCATTTCCAACTTGTTTTCTGATTTCTTTTACCACTTCAATAGCAAAACGGTTACGCTCAGGAAGTGTTTTTCCTCCGTAAATATCTTCACGTAAATTTGTCTCAGCTCTAAAAAACTGGTCAATCAGATAACCGTGAGCACCGTGGATTTCGATAGTATCAAAACCTAATTTTTTAGCATCAGCAGCTGCTTTTCCAAAAGCAAGAATAGTATCTTCAATATCTTTTTCAGACATGGCAACACCATTTCTGAAATCAGGACGGTTTAATCCCGACGGGCCTTCAAAAGGAACTGGCGGAATCCATCCTGAATGGTGATTATCCATAATTCCCATATGCCAGATCTGAGGTCCCATTTTTCCTCCTGCAGCATGAACTTCTTTTATCACTTTTTCCCATCCTTTCAAGGCCTGATCGCCATAAAAATGCGGAACATTTGCATCATTTGATGAAGAAGCTCTGTTGATTACAGTTCCTTCAGATAATATTAGTCCAACTTCGCCTTCTGCTCTTTTTTGGTAGTATTCTGCTACTGCATCAGTTGGAATTCCGTTTGGAGAAAAAGAGCGCGTCATTGGCGCCATTACGATTCGGTTTTTTAGATTTAACGTTTTTAGGTTAAATGGCGAAAACAGGTTGTTTGTACTCATAGTAATTTACAAATTAGATTGAATTAATTTACTGAGTGCTTCAAAGGCACCTTCGTTGCGTTTATAGTAAGTCCATTGCCCAACGCGTTTAGATTCGATAAAACCGGCACGTTGTAAAATAGACAAATATTCAGAAACTGTAGATTGTGTAAGACCGGCTTTGGCCTGAATCTGACCCACACAAACTCCGTGTTCAAATCCTGCATGCTGAAGCTGTTCCGGAAAGTTTAATTCGGGTTCTTTCAGCCATTCCAGCATTTGCAGTCTGGATTTATTAGATAATGCTTTAAAAATTTCTATATTTTCCATGGCACAAATATATCGACTTTTCCCGATATACCAATTAACTAAAAAATATTTAGGATAATTTTATGATGGAAGAGGTAAATAGATGGAACATTTGAGAAGAAAATTTATATTTGCTTAAAAAGCCTCCCAATCAATAAAACTTAGTTTAATTATGAAAAAAATCTACTTTGCATTAGCCTTTACATTTTTTAATTTACTGATAACCAACGCTCAGGTTGTCGGAACTGATATAGGCGATATTGCTCCCGAAATTGATCTTCCAGACACAAAAGGAGAAAAAATTGCCTTATCCTCTTTAAGAGGCTCTTTGGTTTTGGTTGATTTTTGGGCATCGTGGTGTGGCCCTTGTATCAAAGAGCAGCCTTTATTACTAAAATTGCACACTACTTATCCGGATAAATTATCAATTTATGGTGTTTCTATGGATACCAAAAAACCGCTTTGGCTGGCAGCAATTGCAAAAGGAAAACTTCCCTGGACAAATGTAAGCGACTTAAAATACTGGACTTCTCCTGTTGTTGGAGATTATATGTTGCAATCTGTTCCCTTGAATTTTTTAGTAGATAAAAACGGAATTATAATCGCAAAAAATATTCATGGAGCTGCATTGGAGGAAATGGTTAAAAGCCAATTGAATTAAAAAA
>NZ_QETH01000147.1 GCF_003105115.1 Flavobacterium sp. HTF
AGAGTCGCAAAGTTTATTATTCTTTGCGACTCTGCGACTTTGCGAGATTCTTTAAAAAAACTTTGTGTGCTTTGCGTAAATCTTAGCGCACTTTGCGGTTAAATTTCACTGCAAATCATAAAAAATTTATCTTTGTAAAAAACAACACACAACTACACAATGAAAAATACACTTGTTGCCCCTTCAGTTCTTGCAGCGGATTTTGCAAATCTACAACGTGATATCGAAATGATTAATAACAGTCAGGCTGATTGGTTTCATATTGATATTATGGACGGGGTTTTTGTTCCTAATATTTCTTTTGGAATGCCTGTTCTGGAAGCGATTTCAAAACATGCAAAAAAGTATATTGATGTACATTTAATGATTATTGATCCGGACCGCTATATTAAGACTTTTGCTGATTTAGGAGCAAATGGCCTGACGGTACATTATGAAGCCTGCACGCATTTGCACAGAACTTTGCAGGCTATTAAAGCAGAAGGAATGAAAGCCGGGGTAGCAATTAATCCTCACACCAATATTGACTTACTGGAAGATGTTATAAATGACATTGACCTTGTTTGTATTATGAGCGTAAATCCGGGTTTTGGAGGACAGTCTTTTATCGAAAACACATATGCCAAAGTGAAGAAATTAAAAGATTTGATTACACGCAAAAACGCGTCAACACTTATCGAAATTGACGGTGGTGTAACCAACAAAAATGCAAAACAATTAGTAGAAGCAGGAGCTGATGTTTTGGTTGCCGGAAGCTTTGTTTTTAAAGCTGAAAACCCAATAACCACCATTGCTGATCTAAAAGTCCTTACTAGTTTCTAGGTTTTTCAAATTAGGAAAAAAGTCAATTCCGGTCATTTTTTCAATAGTTTCTACAGGAACTACAAAATCATAAATCGAATTGTTGCTCTTTTGGTTCGGAACCAGAAATGCAATTGCTTTGTTTATATTTCCGGATTTGGCTAAAATAATTTTATAAAAATACGTAGGGACAGCAACTTCTTCTGTTCCTATTTTTTTATCAGAGTCTTTCAGAACACCACCAGTTACAACATAAATATCGTTGTACTTACCTGCCCAATAACGTGTTTTTTGCTCTATCCTATTCCATATTCCGCTATTAAAATCATGTTTTTGAGGTGAAATATTTGAGGTATAAAAAGTGTCATTGTAAGCATCCACATCAAATTCCATATCTCCTGCCGGACAAAGATGCCCTTTGTCGTAACCCGATTTTTTATAGTTTCTCCAATCTGCAGAACCTGTGGTCACTTTCGGGTCTTCAATAAAATACGGACGTTTATAATTTCCGTTTTTCAGATATTCTTTCTTTAATTCATAGGCAACCCATTCGGCCTGTTCAAATTTTTCGTTATAAGAAAGTGTATAATATTTATGCTTTACAATTTGCTTAGTTGTAGATGTTGGCAGATAAGCAACAGTATAAAGCGAATCTGTGCTGTTTTGATTGGAAACAATATTCTCCAGTTTATCTTCTGAAAACTCATTTACTCTGTTTTCTTCTTTTTTACAGGAAAGAAAAACAAAACTCACACAACTTATAAATAGAAATTTATTCATATTCAATACATTAAAACCATAAAAAAAACGCTCCGTAAATATAAACTTTCGGAGCGTTTTATGATAAATAATTTTAGGAGAATTAAGACTTAACTAATTTCTCTTTTTTCATTTTTGAAGTACCAGCCTTAACCACATTGTTTTTTGACTGCAAATCATCAAGTACATTTAAAGCTTCTTCAACATAAACATCTTTTGATAATGCCTGGTGCCATGCTTCTCTTTTTTCTTTTAAAGTCGCATCGCTTTTAATTTCCAGCTCTTCGTATGGTAAAGATTTAAATACCAGATTGTTTTTATACTCAGAAATTGGTTTGTATTTTTTTCCTTCGTTTTCAACTTGTTCCTGAGTCGCTTTAAAGCTTGCAATATTTAAGCTATAAGTATTCTCTTTATTCTTAACGTCAATCCATTTTGCATTTTCTTCAATTAATCTAAATTGAGGATTTTGTGCAATTCTTGTGGTACTATTTGCAATAGCCTGATTGAATTTTTTATTTTCTGCCCATGTGCTGTAATCAGCAGGATCAATTTTATCCCAAGGCATTGCATTATCAATATCACGTTCTCCCATTTTTAGGTATGCATAACGATCTGGCATAACAACATCACTATGAACACCTTCTAACTGAGTTGAACCTCCGTTGATTCTGTAAAATTTCTGACCTGTAATTTTTAATGCACCTAAATCTCCATAAGTTGTATTACGAACAAATTGGTTTAGATCCAGTACATTTTGTACAGTTCCTTTTCCGTAAGTTTGTTTACTACCAATGATGATTCCACGTTTGTAATCCTGAATCGCAGCAGCCAAAATTTCTGATGCAGAAGCAGAGAAACTGTTCACCATAATTACCAAAGGTCCATCCCACTCGATTTTTTTATCTTTATCGTATAAAACTTCTTTCTTTTTTCCTGCAGATTTTACCTGAACAATTGGTCCTTCCTGAATAAATAAACCGGCAATATCAACAACAGTAGATAAAGATCCTCCTCCATCGTCACGAACGTCAAGTACGATTCCGCTTATGTCTTCTTTTTTAAGTCTTTCAACTTCAAGGGCAATATCTTTTCCGGCATCGCGTCCGTCTTTATTTTCAAAATCGATATAAAATTTAGGTAAATAAATTACACCGTATTTTAAACCATTTTTCTCGACAATACTCGATTTCGCATATGTCTCTTCAATTTCGACTACGTCTCTAATAATTGAAATTACTTTGATACTTCCGTCAACTTTTTTAACTGTAAGTTTAACTTCTGTTCCTTTATGCCCTTTGATCTTTTTAACCACATCATCCAGACGCATCCCTACAACATCAACAGGCTCTTCATTTCCTTGTCCCACTTTTAAGATTAAATCTCCTGCTTCCAGTTGTTTACCTTTCCATGCCGGACCTCCTGAAATTAACTCATCAATTTGAGTAAAATCATTTTTCTTAGTCAGTCTTGCTCCGATACCTTCTAGTTTTCCACTGATATTAACATCAAAACGGTCTTTTTCTTCTGGTGCAAAATAACTTGTATGCGGGTCAAAACGGGTCATGATTGAGTTTACATATACTGAGAACCAATCTTCTTTATTTAAATCCTTAATAAGGCTAAAATTATCGTCTAATGATTTTAATGAACTCTCGCGGGTTTCTTTTTCTAAAGCTTCAAAAGATTTTGCTTTATAAGCAGGATCTGTTTTCTTTTTATCTTCTTCTAATTTTTGTTTGGTAACAAGAGAAGAAAGTGTTGAAAGTTTTATCTGTTTTCTCCATCTTTCATTGATTTCAACAGCATTTTTCGCATATGGAGAATGTTCGTAATCGGAATTAAAAGTCTCATCAACATTATAGTTGAAAGGCTGTGCTAAAATAGTCTTATATCGTTTTTTGCTTTCTTCCATACGTTTCATCAATCGTGTATAAGTAAGGTTGAAAAACGTAAGGTCTTTATTCAGAAACTGATCATCAAGCATCAGTTCATATTGTCTGAATTCATCAATATCAGACTGCAGAAAGAACCTTTTTGAAGGATCTAATGCATCAATATAATCTTTAAAAATTCCCTTAGAAAACTCATCATTTATTTCAGCAGGGCTGTAATGTCCTTTTTCAATAACAAAAGCAAGTAATTCTAAAAGTGTTTTATCTCTGTTTGGGTCCGGATCAATTGTCTTATCTGCATTTATTTTAAAAGCAAATAAGGTAAGCGACAAGCATAATACGGCTATAAGTATTTTATAATTTCGTTTCATAAATTTAATAATAGCATTCATCAATTTTTTAATCTAAGTTACTGCAAAACTATACCAATAAAGCCAAGTTGGGTATAATTTTTTGTTAAAGATATAAAAATGTTTGACTTACAAAAGACAAGTTTTACTTAGTTGACAAATTTTATTTTATTTGTTACTATTCTAAGAAAATCTGTCATTACATTTGCTTTTATTTGACAAAATGCCAAAACATTTTATATTATGAAAAAAGAAAAACCGCTGATATTAGTTACCAATGATGATGGCATTCTTGCTCCGGGAATCCGTGCTTTAATAAGCGTCATGAAGACTATCGGAGAGGTAATAGTCGTAGCACCTGACAAACCGCAAAGCGCTACAGGACACTCGATTACAATAAACAGCACCTTATATCTGGATAAAATTTCAAAAGAAAACGATGCTATAACTGAGTACAGTTGTTCAGGAACTCCTGTTGATTGTGTAAAACTTGCCGTTAATGAAATCTTAAAGAAAAAACCGGATCTTTGCGTTTCGGGAGTAAATCACGGATCAAATTCTTCTATAAACGTGATTTATTCGGGAACGATGAGTGCGGCTGTTGAAGCTGGTATTGAAGGAATTCCCGCAATTGGTTTTTCATTATTGGATTATGACTGGAATGCTGATTTTGAACCGATAAAATCTTTTATCAAAAAAATCACTTTAGAAACCATTTCCAATGGATTACCTGAAGGTGTGGTACTGAATGTCAATTTTCCTAAATTAAAAGAAAAAGAAATCAAAGGAATAAAAGTCTGCCGTCAGGCGAAGGCGCTTTGGGTCGAAAAATTTGACAAGCGAAAAACTCCTTTCGGAAAAGATTATTACTGGCTTTCGGGCGAATTTATCAATCAGGATAAAGGAGAAGATACAGATGAATGGGCTCTTGAAAACGGATATATTTCGGTAGTTCCCGTACAATTTGATTTAACCGCGCATCATTCTATACAACAACTTAATACCTGGAAACTAAATGAATAATAATTACAAAGATTTACTCGTCGGATTTATTGTCGGCATTTTCACTTCTCTCTTAGGGAGTTATTTGTTTATTACGTTTTTTACTCAATTTGATTTTTTAACCGGAATGAAAGCCATGAGAGAATATGGTTATTTGGGAAAAATAATCACAATCGGAACGATGTTAGATCTTGCCGTTTTTGCCATTTTATTAAAAAGAAATAAAGAATTTATGGCAAGAGGAGTTATTCTCGCAGTGATTGTTTTGGCAATTTCTACTATAATTATTTAAATCTTATCTTTGCAATGCAAAAAAAGTTGTGTGTAAAACCACAGCAGATTCTCAAATAAAACAAATATGAAATATTATATAATAGCTGGTGAAGCCTCCGGAGACTTACATGGTTCAAATTTAATGAAAGCATTATACGAGGAAGATCCTCAGGCCGAAATTAGATTTTGGGGCGGTGATTTAATGCAAAAAGCCGGCGGGACTTTAGTTAAACACTACCGTGAACTGGCTTTTATGGGTTTCATTGAGGTTATATTTAATTTAAAAACTATTCTGAGCAATATTACTTTTTGCAAGAAAGACATCTTAGAATTCAAACCCAATGTTATTGTTTTTATAGATTATCCGGGATTTAATATGCGAATTGCCAAATGGGCAAAAGCACTGAATTATAAAACACATTATTATATTTCTCCACAAATCTGGGCCTGGAAAGAAAACAGGATCAAAGCCATTAAAAATGATGTGGACAAAATGTTTGTGATTCTTCCTTTTGAAAAAAGTTTTTATGAAGACAAACATCATTTTCCGGTAGATTTTGTAGGCCATCCTCTTATCGATGCGATTCATAATCAGCCTCCTTTTGATGAAACTATTTTCAGAAGAGAAAACAATTTAAGCGAAAAGCCAATTGTTGCTGTTTTGCCGGGAAGCCGTCAGCAGGAAATCACTAAAATGCTTAGCGTTATGCTTAGTGTCGTTGATGATTTTCAGGAATATGAATTTGTAATTGCCGGCGCTCCGAGTCAGGAATATGAATTTTACCAGCAATTTATCACCAATAAAAATATCAAATTTATTTCTAATAAAACATACGATTTACTTCGCTCATCAACCGCGGCTTTGGTAACATCGGGAACGGCGACTTTAGAAACTGCTCTCTTTAAAGTGCCTGAAGTAGTTTGTTATAAAGGCAGTAACATTTCTTACCAGATTGCAAAACGTATTATTACATTAAAATATATTTCACTTGTCAATTTAATTATGGACAAGGAAGTGGTTACGGAATTAATTCAGAGTGACTGCAATACAAAACGTATTAAAGAAGAATTGAAAAAACTGCTTGAACCGGCTTATCGCGAAAAACTTCTAAAAAATTATGACATTTTAGAAGAAAAGCTAGGAGGAATAGGAGCCAGTAAAAAAACTGCAAAACTTATCGTTGCCGATTTAAAAAATTAAAGATTTCGTTTTGAAAAAAATACTCGTTTTACTTATTTTATCCATCATTTTTACCTCCTGCAAATCAGGTTCATCTGCGGTAAGCAAAAGTGAATCAAAACGGGAAAATAAATATGTCGTAAAGAATTTAATCGAAGTTGCGACAGATAATATCGGTGTACGCTACAAAGCAGGCGGAACAAACAAAAACGGATACGATTGTTCCGGATTGGTTTTTAGTTCTTTTCAGTCTGAAAACATTATATTGCCCAGAACTTCATTTGAACAATCCAAAATTGGAAAAATAATTAAGTTTAATGACGCACAAAAAGGTGATTTAATCTTTTTTAAAACTAATAAAAACAAACAAATCAATCACGTTGGCCTTATCACAGAAGCAAATTCCGATGAAATAAAATTTGTACATTCCTCTACAGCAAAAGGAGTTATTATTTCTTCTACCAAAGAACCTTATTATCAAAATTCATTTT
>NZ_QETH01000148.1 GCF_003105115.1 Flavobacterium sp. HTF
TATCATAAAAACTATGTTGCTTTGTCTTTTTCTGTCTGTAAGTTTTGTTATCGTATCAGAGAAGACAGGATGGTTAGAAGTAGACTGGAATATTATTTTCATCCCTGCCCTTCTGGTTTTGCAAATAATAATTATAAGTACAGCCTTAAAAAACAGGTATAGAAAACTTTGACTCTAATTATTTAAAATTTCTTTTTTTAGAATATATTGTCAAGTTCTGAAATGCATATATTTGACACTTTAAATATTGCATGAAAAACATTCTTAGCTTTTTAATTTTATTCTTTACTGTCAATTCTTTTTCCCAGATTAAGATTCTATCATGGAATATAGAAAACTTAGGTAAATCGAAGACAGAATCTGATCTTAATTTTACTGCCAATATTATTCAGGAATATGATATTATAGCTATTCAGGAAGTTGTTGCAGGTTATGGCGGAGCACAGTCGATAGCCAAATTAGCAGGGATTTTAAATAAAAAAGGAACCAAATGGGATTATAGTATTAGTGACCCCACCAGCAGCAGTAGTTACAAAAGGGAGCGTTATGCTTTTTTATGGAAGACATCCAGAGTCAAATTACAAGGGAGCACCTGGTTAGAGAAGAAATATGGTTTAGTGATTGATCGGGAACCTTATTTTGCGACTTTCAAAATTGACAAAAAAGTAATCACCTTAGTCAATTTTCATGCTATTACAAAAAGCAGACAACCTGAAACCGAGATAAAATATTTCAAATTTTTACCGCAGGAGTATTCTAATCTAAACTTAATTATTGTCGGAGACTTTAACTGCCCGCAATCACATACTGTTTTTAATCCGCTAAAAAAGATGGAATATGTTCCTGTTTTTCAAAATCAGAAAACAACACTTAAACAAAAATGTAAAAATGATAATTGTTTAGCGTCTGAATTTGATAATATATTTTACAAAAAAAATACTTTAAACTACATTGATTCAGGTGTAATTTCATTTCATAAAAAATTCAATTCCTTAAAAGAGGCAAGAAAAATATCAGATCACATTCCGATATGGTTTGAATTTTCCATTAAATAATTATGTTTTAAGCTTTTTCTTTTTCGCTGCAGGAAATAATACATTATTCAGAATTAGTCTGTATCCCGGAGAATTGGGGTGTAAATCAAGTACTGTTGGGGGATCTCCTACCTGATGCTGGAAATCTTCAGGGTCATGTCCTCCGAAAAAAGTAAACATACCTTTGCCTTTTTCTCCATGAATATATCTTGATTCACCATTAAGTTCGCACACGCCCATTACCAAAACATTTGATTTTATAAGCGATGAATCAAATGATGTTGTTTGTCCCATAAAGCCTTTTACTAATTGAGTATGATTTTGACACAGCATACTTGGAATGGGATCCCATTTTGCAGAAAATTCCATTAGGGAAAAATAATCTTTTTCCATTACAATCCTGCGTTTGTTTGTCATATCTATATCAGAAAACTCATACACTTCCGGTCTTCTTTCTAAGGTAAAATTTTTAAAAGCGAATGAGTTCGCGAAATTTAATTTTGACTGATAATTTGATTCGCTGGGATCTCCGTCAAACATGGCTTCACAAATATCTACTCCATCAGCAGCAAGTGCTATATCGAAACTATCAGTTGCTGAACACATTGCAAACATAAATCCACCGCCAATTACAAAATCCCTGATTTTTTTTGCAACTGCACCTTTTTCCTGCGAAACTTTAGCATATCCTAATTTTGATGCCAATACTTCAGCATCTTTTTTCTGGTCTATATACCAGGGTGTATTTTTATAAGCAGCATAAAATTTACCATATTGCCCGGTAAAATCCTCATGATGCAAGTGCAGCCAATCATACAGAAGCAATTGATCACTAAGGACTTCTTCATCATAAATTGGAGTAAAAGGAATTTCAGCATAAGTCAGTACTAATGTTACTGCATCATCCCAGGGTTGTTTGCCTTTAGGAGTGTATACTGCAATTTTTGGTGCTTTTTCAAGAATTACCGATTCCATATTTTGGGAAGGGCTCGATATTTCATTTAAAATTGAAGCTTCTTCGCTATCCGAAATTATCTCAAAACTTACACCACGAATTTTACATTCTTTACGAATTTCCTCTGCATCGGGTAGTAAAAATGAGCCACCACGATAATTCAGTAACCAGCTTGCCTTATAATCTTTGCTTAAACACCAATAGGTAATTCCGTATGCCTTAAGATGATTTTGCTGTGTGGTTTCATCCATCGGAAGTAAGAGAAACGAAGCTTTGGCAGTCAAAGAAAACAGAAGTATGAAGATATATGCTAACCCTTTATTCATTAGAAAATTATTTTAGTAAAGATATAAAGGAAGCTCCAAAAAACACAATTGGCTGACTATTTTATTATATAAAATCTATTATAATGGTCATAATGACTAAATATTTACAAAAAACACGTATAAACACTTGCTATGTAAAAGCTGTTTCTAATTAAATTTGTTCATGAAATAACCAATTATATAAATCAATGAAAAATTTAACCATGAAACCCAATGAAAGTAACAATGAACCAAAGGGATTAAAATTAGCACAAAAAGTAGGGATCTGCATCCTTGTGCTAACTATAATTTTGTATTACGTCTTATCAATACAATTTTTAGCCAGTTAAACTTAAAAAGTTAGGACAGCTATTTCATTTTGAATCGCGTAAACTACTAATCCGGCAATATTTCTGGATTCAGTTTTAAGCAATAGATTATTGCGATGACCTTCTACTGTTCTTGGGCTTAAAAAAAGCTGATCGGCAATTTCTGAAGTTGTTTTTTGCTGGCAAATAAGCTGAAGAATTTCTATTTCGCGAGGTGACAGGAACCCTGTTTCTAAGTTGCCCTTGTTATTTTTTAATGAAATAATGGTATCCTGAATCGTTTTTAAAACTGTCTGACTGTAATAAAATCCTTTTCGGGATACTTCATTTATTGTATGAATTAAATCTTTTGGAGTTGTATTTTTTATCAAATAAGCAACAGCCCCAACCTGTATCATGTTGGCTACAAATGACTTTGTATCGTAACTTGTTAAGGCAATGATTTTAATATCAGGATACGTTTTTCTTATAATTTTGGTAGCTTCAACGCCGTTTAAAACAGGCATTTTCAAATCCATAACAATAATATCGGGTTTTATCGGATTTTCATTAAGCTTTATTATAAGCTCTTCTCCATTTGATGCTTCAAAAATAATCTCGATATTCTCCTCTCGTTGTAATAAAAAAGAGATTCCTTTCCGAAATAAAACTTCATCATCGACTAAAGCAATTTTTATTGCGCCACTCATTTTATTTTATGTATTTGGTTTTGGATGTTTCGAATTTACAAAATATGCTTTACAAAACTGTTAAAACATCTGTTTTATTAATAATTTTTATTTAATAATAAAATAATATAGTACTTTAAAAAGTAAACATTACATCAATGCCGTGATTTATTTCTGAATTTATTTTAATTGTTCCATCCAAAAATAAGATCCTGCTTTCAATATTTTTCATCCCGAGTCCCTTTTGATTATCAATACATTTAGCATCAAAACCAATTCCGTTATCTTCGTAATTGCAAGTATTTATTTCGTTATTATTTTTAAAAGCAATCCAGATTTCAGTTGCTTTTCCATGCCTCAAAGAATTATTCATAAGTTCCTGAAGAATTCTAAAAATATGCAAATGACGATCAGTTTCATTATCGTTGAAATCAATCTCATTTTTATAATAGACTTTTACAGCTTTAGAGCTTTCAAATTCTTCACATATTTCTTCGACAGCAGCATTTAGTCCGAACTTTTCAAAAACAGGCGGTAATAAATTATGCGCAATTTTTCTTGAATTTTCCAAAGCTTTTGTGGTAAGACTTATAATGTTATCTGTTATTTCTGCCGTTTCACTTTCTGTCAGGTTTGGTGCATTGAGCAAATGACTGTTCAGTGAAACAATATTCAACTTAGAACTTATATCATCATGTAAGTCCTGGGCAATTCTTTTACGCTCTTCTTCCTGCGTAATTATTATCGCATATAATTGCTCTTTTTGGTATTGCAAGATTAAGTCTTTCTTTTCGAGCTCTTTTTCTATAATTTTTTTTCTGGAAAAATAGAAAAAGGCAACC
Source organism: Flavobacterium sp. HTF (assembly GCF_003105115.1). Lineage (GTDB taxonomy): Bacteria > Bacteroidota > Bacteroidia > Flavobacteriales > Flavobacteriaceae > Flavobacterium. Next base: position 4,134 of record NZ_QETH01000148.1, read on the forward strand.
AACACAACAGCCATAACCACCAAAAAAAGAGAGGTATATAATATTATTACAACAATTTCTTTTTCAGGAACTGAATGTATGCTCATAAAAATCTGTGGTATTTATTAATTAATTTATAGATTAAATCAAATATATTGGTTTTTCTATAAATCTAACTATATTATTAAAAAATATAAAAAAGTAAAATCTCTATCAAATTTTATTCCGATAGAGATTTTATTATAAATTCCTGATTTTAAATATTAATATGGCGGAGACGGACGAACACCATCTAAAACATCATCTAAAACGTCACCAGTTTCACCTTTTGATGTTATTGACGTCTTTTTGACTGCATTATTTTTGTCTAAACTTATCAAAATAGTTGTTACTTTTCCTTTAGGATTAAGTCCGAAAAAAACACCAATATTAGCTGTATTTGCTTTATTAACCATAGTTTCAACAATAGAAGACTCTAAACTAAAATGACGAAAACGCAATCCATCATAAGAAGTTACTTCATCTAAGTCTTTAACTGAATTTAGTTTCTCCTTCCAGCCCAAAATACCTGCATAAGCATCTTTTGGCAATAACAAATGCTCACTTACCAAAGGAGTTCTTTTGTTAGTCTTGCTAACTGATAATTCATTTAACTTACTAAGTTTCGCTTCGTAATTTGATTCTTTTAGTATTGTCGAATTGATTTTTCCAAGTTCTTTCCCTGATTTGTCAACTCCGACTATACTAACCTGGATTGTATTGCTTTCGTAACCAAGAACAAAACGAACTTCGGTAATATTTGGCGTTTTTACCAATTTAGACATTTCTTCATTGGCAAACAAATAAGCGGTAACTTGTTTTTGTGAATTTGCAAATTTTGAGTCCAAATTAGCTGATAGCCAATTTTCTTTTTGTGCCGCTGATACTACCCCACTTTCTTCCTGAGAGTTATCTTTTTGGCATGAAAACATCAAAAACATCGCTGACACAGCGAATAAAATAGTTTTTTTCATAGTTGATTTTGGTTTTTATTAGTTAACGGTTTGAAATAAAATTGTATTAAGAATTTTCAGGATCACCATAAGGTGGGCATGGGCGCGTGGCGTCATAAACGTCAGTCTCTTCTTTTGAAGTTTGAGAGCTTCCTTTGATGGCATTATTCCCATCTAAACCTATCAAAATTGTCGTGACTTTTCCTTTAGGATTAAGTCCAAAAAACATGGCAATATTTACCGTTTTTGACTTATCTGCCATAGCAGCAATTACATCAGATTCTAAACTAAAATAACGGAAGCGTAAACCTTCATAAGAAGTCACTTCATCCAAATTAGATACTGAACTTAGTTTTTCCTGCCAGGCTTCTATCCCTGCAAAAGCATCTTTTGGCAATAAAACATGTGCATTTAATAATACTGTTCCTTTATTAGTTTTACCATTCGATACTTCGTTTAATTTACTAAGTTTCGATGTATAATTTGGCTCTTTCAAAATTGTCGAATTAACTTTTCCAAGCTCTTTTCCATATTTATCAACTCCAACAATACTAACTTGTATAATATTGTTTTTATAACCAAGAACAAAACGGACTTCGGTAATATTTGGAGTTTTTACCAATTTGGACATTTCGTCATTGGCAAACAAATAAGCGGTAACCTGTTTTTGTGAATTTGCAAATTTTGAGTCTAAATTAGCTGATAGCCAATTTTCTTTTTCTGTCTTTGAAATAGAATTTTTTTCTTCCTGAAAGCTATCCTTTTGACATGATGACGCTATTATCATCATAAATAAAATACAACGCAGAATGTTTTTTTTTGTCATTTTTGATTTAATTGGTTAATAAATATAAAATTGTGTTGTCTATGAAGATTTCTCCTTTTTAAAAAAACTTGCTTTCCATTCATAAAGAATAAATAAATGATAAACAATAAATAAAAAAGCATTTAATCTCCAGCTAAGATATTTCAAATCACTACTTAAATCATTTGTCAAATTACCTATTAAATATAAAACAGTACTTGATAACATATAAATTATCACACCTATTGTTATAAAAAAATACTTTTTTTCAATGGTTAATTGATTGTATAAATGCATTAAGGCATTACATACCAAGAAGAGTGATGTAAGAGTTATCGCAAATAAATTAAACTCAAATAAAAAATTGTAATTATAGATATATTGACATGTAAGTAAAAACAAGACAAAAAACATGCTTATTTGCATACATTTTTTCTGCTTTTTATCTTCAGAGAGAGATTTGAAAAATAATCCTAACAAAATAAATTGTCCAATAAAAAAGAAATTTACCAGTAATAAATTTTTAAAAGCAAATTGGTATA
>NZ_QETH01000149.1 GCF_003105115.1 Flavobacterium sp. HTF
GAGTTTTTGGAAATCTGTGGGCGATGAGGGGTTCGAACCCCCGACCCCCTCGGTGTAAACGAGGTGCTCTGAACCAGCTGAGCTAATCGCCCTATTTTATTAGGCTGCTATCATTTTGTGATTGCGAGTGCAAATATACAGCTAGAATTCGTAATCGCAAGCTTTTTAGTAAAAAAATGCAATAAAAATTTCAATACTATATTTAGAAAGCTATTTTTCAGTCAATTAAAATTGAATAAAAATCGTCGTTTTCTTAATTGTTAGTTAAAAATAGAAAACTCAAAAGCGAATTCAGAATATTCTTTTTGTATTCATTTGCTATATCATACCTTTGCGTACCTTAATTGTAAATAAACATGCCAAGATATCAAGAAAATGATTTACCGAAAGCTAAATTAGACTCGAATTCACTTCAAAAAGCCCTTCGGATTTTTAAATATGGGAAAAATCACAAATGGAAATTTTTTCTGGGCTTAATTTTTCTGTTATTAACTAGTGCCACTGCCCTTGCCTTTCCTAAATTAATGGGAATGCTGGTAGACTGTGTCACGAATAAAAACCTAAACAGGGCAAATGAAATAGCGGTTGCGCTGATTGTTATATTAATGCTACAGGCCGTTTTTTCCTTTTTCAGGATTTCGCTTTTCGTCAATTTTACAGAAAATTCCTTATCAAATATTCGCTTTGCCTTATACGAAAATCTGGTTAAACTGCCGATGTCATTCTATTCGCAAAAACGTGTTGGTGAACTAAACAGCAGAATAAGTGCCGATATTTCTCAGTTGCAGGATACTTTTACAACGACAATAGCGGAATTTTTACGCCAGTTAATCTTAATTATTGGAGGTTTTATCATCTTGGGAAATATCAGCCCGAAATTAACTTTGATGATGTTGGCTATTGTTCCAATAGTGGCTGTAGCGGCAGTTATATTTGGAAGGTTTATTCGTAAATACGGTAAAAAAACACAAGACAAAGTTGCGGAAAGCCAGGTTATTGTTGAAGAAACATTACAGGGAATCAGCAATGTAAAAGCGTTTGCGAATGAATGGTATGAAATTCAGCGTTATAAAAATAAGATCAAAGAAATCGTAAAAATTGCAATAAAAGGTGGTCAGTACAGAGGTTACTTTGCTTCGTTTATTATTTTATGTCTTTTTGGATGCGTAGTAGCAGTAGTCTGGTACGGCATCACTTTAACTATAAAAGGAGAAGTTGAAGGTGTCGGGGATTTGATCTCTTTTGTTCTTTATACGACTTTTATTGGGGCTTCTTTTGGCGGAATAGCCGAAATGTACGCTCAGATCCAAAAAGCAGTCGGAGCAACAGAACGAGTTTTTGAATTATTGGAAGAAGTTCCGGAAGATATTAAAGGAAAAACAAATTCAATAGAAAAAATAAAAGGAAACGTTTCTTTTAAAAATGTTGCTTTCAGTTATCCGTCAAGAAAAGAAATTCAGGTTCTTAAAAATGTTAATTTCACAGCCGAATTTGGTCAGAAAATTGCAATTGTCGGACCAAGTGGTGCCGGAAAATCTACTATTTCATCATTACTATTACGTTTCTATGATATCACTTCGGGAGAAATCAGCGTTGACGGAAAAAATATTTATGAGTACGACTTAGAAGACCTTCGTGGCAATATGAGTATCGTTCCGCAGGATGTAATCTTGTTTGGCGGAACCATTAGGGAAAACATTGCTTACGGAAAACCAACTGCTACAGACGAAGAAATTATTCAGGCGGCAAAACAAGCAAATGCATTTAATTTTGTAGATGGTTTTCCTGAGAAATTTGAAACATTAGTTGGAGAACGCGGTGTAAAACTATCGGGCGGACAACGCCAGCGTATCGCAATTGCAAGAGCTTTGCTTAAAAATCCAAGTATTTTGATATTAGATGAAGCTACTTCTTCATTAGACAGTGAAAGCGAAAAACTGGTTCAGGAAGCATTAGAAGTTTTAATGGAAGGAAGAACAAGTATTATTATTGCACACCGTCTTTCGACAATCAGAAATGCAGATAAAATCCTGGTTCTGGATAATGGAGAAATAACGGAAGAAGGAACGCATCAGGAATTGATAAACCTTGAAAATGGAATTTATAAAAACTTAAGTAATTTACAGTTTAGTAATTCTTAATGTAGAAATTTCAAAAAATAAATTTGAACAACAGTAAATAGGTGAAGCAAATTATACTTATAATTTGACAAAGACCATACAATCTTTTCATACTGAGGAAGGAAGGATCTTCGTGACTAGCTCTATAAAGATTGGTAATTGCAGGCACTGAGTTTCTTGTGAAGATCCTTCGTTCCTCAGGATGACAAGATTGTGCATAGAGAATAAAAAAACTCCATTTGCGACGCAAATGGAGTTTTTTTTAGTAAAATCTAAAATCTAATCCCGAGGCTTCGGGACTAAAATCTAAAATCTAAATTCAGACTATTTTCCTTTTCTGCGTTTACGTTCAGCTTTGATCATTGATAATTCACGGCTTGTCTGACCTGCAACAGAAGTGTTTTCCTCAGCACGGCGAATCAGGTATGGCATAACATCTTTTACCGGTCCAAACGGAAGGTATTTGGCATCATTATATCCATTTTCGGCTAAGTTATAGCTGATATTATCACTCATTCCGTATAACTGTCCAAACCAGATTCTGTTATCGTTTTTAGCGATACCTTTTTCCTGCATCATTTCCATCAATTTATAAGAACTCAGTTCGTTATGAGTTCCGGCAAAAATTGACATCATATCCAGATGCTCTAACATATAATGTACAGCATTGTCATAATTTATATCTGTAGCTTCTTTAGAAACACAAATTGGAGAAACATATCCTTTTTCTTCTGCTCTTTTGTTTTCTTTTTCCATATAAGCACCACGAACCAGTTTCATTCCAATAAAAAAACCTTCTGTTTTAGCAACTTCGTGTAATTTTTTCAAATAATCCAAACGGTCCCAACGGTACATTTGAAGGGTATTAAAAACAATAGCTTTTTCTTTATTGTATTTGCGCATCATTTCGGTAACCAGATCATCAGCAGCATCCTGCATCCAGCTTTCTTCACCGTCAATTAGCAATGCAACATCTTTCTTGTGCGCTTCGCTGCAGATTTTATCAAAACGGGCTACTACCCTATTCCATTCTTGCTGTTCTTCTGCAGATAATGTTTGTTTTTCTCCTAGTTTCTCATATAATTCAAAACGTCCCAAACCTGTTGGTTTAAAAACTGCAAAAGGAATTGCTAAACGTTCTTTTGCAAATTCTACCGTTTTTAAAGTCATTTCCAAAGCGGCGTCAAACTGCTCTTCTTCCTCTTTTCCTTCAACCGAATAATCCAGTACGGATGAAACACCTTTAGTAAACATTTTATCTACAACTGTAATGCAGTCATTTTCGTTTACACCACCACAAAAGTGGTCAAAAACGGTTGCACGGATTAATCCTTCTACCGGTAAATGTGCCTTAAGTGCAAAATTGGTCACTGCTGTTCCTATTTTTACTAAAGGCTCACTGTCAATCATTTTAAAAAGAAAATAAGCTCTGTCAAGTTCTGTATCACTCTTTAGCGAAAATGCAACTTGAGTGTTATCGAATATTTTTTCCATTCTAGGTTGTTTTTTGTGCAAATATAGCGAGTGTTTTGAATATTATTCACCAAATGATATCTTAATTTTTTATATCTTTAATGTCCTCAAAAATACTTTTAAAACAAAAAGTAAGATTTTGCTTATATTTTATATACTTTTGCGAAAAAAAAATATAATTCAAAATGAATACAAAAGTGGATCATATTATTAATGAGTTAAAAGGAAAACAATCAATACCAAATTTTGTTGTGCTTTTCTTTGTTATTTCTCTTCTGGCAATAGACTTTCTTCCCTATTTCAAAAGCATGGAAATCATTAATCCGCAATTTTTATATTTGGCAGTACTGAATCTTATTGCAGGGATCTATTTTTATTTCAATGCGAACCTTATTTCGAGTCAAATCCTTCCCGTATTTAAAAAAAGTTATGTTTTTAGAATTTACCTGATTTTCCTGCTTCTTTGCGGAATAACTTTTTTTTCAGCTAAAAATACTTCACTTGTCTTAACTAAGTTTACGGAAATAGCGATTGTATTTTGCCTGTTTGTCAACCTTTCTGTTTTACTAAAAAACAAACTTGATCTTTTTTATAAAATTGTCTTTATAATCTGCATAAGCGCTTTTTTACAATCCTGGCAACAGCTTTGTCATTTTATTATTATACCGCGACATGCTTCTATTATGGATCTTTTGGGAGCTATGAAAGGGAATACCGGAAATATAAATATATTGGCAGCCAGCCTTACCATCAAAGTTCCATTTCTGTTAGTGGCTATCAGTCAATTTAAAACTTATAAAAAATGGTTTTCTATTGTGGTATTATTTTCAGTAATGGCAGTCATTTTTTTAACAGGGGCCAGAACTCCGTTGATCAGTTTGTTTTTAATTTTTTCTGTTTTTATCATTTATATTATTAGGGAAAATTCATTTACCCGGTCAGCTTTCACCAATATTATATATTTAATTATTCCGGTATTAATTGCTGCTTTGTTTTCAAGTACCATTTTTGAAAAATCAAAGGATAAAAGCAGATACGTTTCCATTGCAGATAAAGTGGAAAAATTCAATGCAGAAGATGCTTCTTCTAAATTAAGGCTGATATACTGGGGGAATGCCATTAAATTGAGCCAGAAAAATCCAATTACAGGTATAGGTCTTGGTAATTATCAGGTGGAGTCTATCCCTTATGAAAAAACAGCAGCAGATGGTTTTATAGTATCATTGCATACGCATAATGATTTTCTGGAGATCATGGCAGAAACAGGCGTATTAAACGGTCTTATATACCTTACTCTTTTTATTTTTATTGTTGTTATTAATTTAAAGAAAATATTAAAATCAGAAGATTATAATATCAGGGTAATCGCAATATTAACTTTGATGCTTGTTATTGTGTACGGAATTGATTCATCGCTAAATTTCCCAATGTACAGGCCAACTATGCAGATATTTTTTGCTCTTATGTTAGCTTTTACCGTGGTAAACAATTCAAAATTGAATATTGAATATGCTTCTAAAAATCAATTTGCAATTAAGATGGTGTGCTCTGTTTTGATAATAACAGCAATTGTTACCAGTTATTCTGCTTATTTAATTTACAAAGCGTCACATCTTGAATATTTAATTGACATGGATAATATTAATTTAAATGAAAAAGGGAAATTAAGCGGAGACGAAGTTGTAGCCTTAATTCCAAAATATCCGAATGTTTTAAGCACTTCAGAGGCATTCTATGAATATGCGGCAATTTATTACATACGTGAAAAAAATTATGAAAAAGCTTTAAAATGTTTCTCAAAGGCTTCTAAAATCAATCCATATAGTGGCCGAATAGATTTTTACAAACAAACAATAGCCGGAAAAACTGGAAAAATTGATAGCGCATATATTTACAGTAAACAGGCATTTTATTTACGCCCACGAAATTATGATCTGTATAAAAGTGTTAATTATTACTCTTTATTAAAAAAAGACACCGTTGAATTGCTTAAAAACCACGCACTTTTTTCAAAATATAAAAACATTCCTGAAACCTGGAACGCAGTGGCAACCGCATTGCAAAATTCGGGTGCCGGGTATAAAAGAATAATCCGATTTGTAGATCAGGGATTAAAGAAAATGCCTAATGACAGTATTTTAATAAAGAAGAAAAATGAACTTTTAATTACCAGTTATCTTGAAGGCGGTCAGAATTTTGAAATGCAATCGGAATTAAGTAATGCTCTAAAATCTTATGAAAAAGCTTTAAAAATTGATCCCGGAAATATTTATATAAAACAAAATATCGGGTTCAATTATTTCAAACAAGGCCAAAATAAAAAAGCGATAAGCGCTTTACTCGATGCATTAAAAAATCCAGGGCTGAATGACG
>NZ_QETH01000150.1 GCF_003105115.1 Flavobacterium sp. HTF
GAAAGCAAGCTTGTTGTTTGGGTTTTGTTTTTTCATGGTTGATTATAGTTTTGCGATTAAGAAACTGATTACTAAGTAACATGCCGGAGAGCTTCCGCCATCAACGTCATGCATTTGTGTGTCGTTTAATTCTGTAACAGCCACTTTGTTGAAAGCAAGCTTGTTGTTTGGGTTTTGTTTTTTCATTTGGATTATAATTTTGCGATTAAGAAACTGATTACTAAGTAACATGCAGGAGAGCTTCCGCCGTCAACATCATGCATTTGTGTGTCGTTCAATTCTGTAACAGCTACTTTGTTGAAAGCAAGCTTGTTGTTTGCATTTTGTTTTTTCATTTGGATTATAGTTTTGCGATTAAGAAACTGATTACTAAGTAACATGCCGGAGAGCTTCCGCCGTCTACGTCATGCATTTGTGTGTCGTTCAATTCTGTAACAGCCACTTTGTTGAAAGCCAGCTTGTTGTTTGGGTTTTGTTTTTTCATGGTTTAATTTTTTAGACAAATGTTATTACGATAGTTGGTAAAGTAATAGTACCAGCTCCACCGTTTACTTCTTTTAATTGGTTCTCGTTCAATTCTGTAACAGCCACTTTATTAAAAGCAAGCTTGTTTGTTGGGTTTTGTTTTTTCATTTTTAAAAAGATTTAAATTGTTAATTAATTTTGTGCAAGCGTGATCAAAATCAGGCTAGTACCTCCCACAATTGTGACACTTGATGTTCCACCATTCACTTCCAGTAATTGGTTCTCGTTCAATTCTGCAACAGCTGCTTTATTAAAAGCCAGCTTGTTTGTTGGATTTTGTTTTTTCATATTTAGTATAGAGTTATTGCAATTGTTTGATAAACAATTGTAGTTATACTTGCACCACCATTTACTTCGTGTAATTGGTTCTCATTTAATTCTGTAACAGCCGCTTTATTAAAAGCCAGCTTGTTTGTTGGGTTTTGTTTTTTCATAGCTTGATTATAGTTTAGATACAAGATAACTGATTGCTAAAAAGCTAATAGGTGTGCTTCCGCCATCTACGTCTTGCATTTGTTTATCATTCAATTCTGCAACAGCTAGTCTATTAAGAACCAGCTTGTTTGTTGGGTTTTGCTTTTTCATTTTTACAAGACCTGGTCTGCGATAATGGTTAACGCAATAGTCACTGCAACAGAAATTAAACTTCCGCCGTTAACATCCTGCATTTGATTTTCATTTAATTCTGCAACAGCCACTTTATTAAAAGCCAGCTTGTTTGTTGGGTTTTGTTTTTTCATGATTATAATTTTTTATGTTATTAGATTACATTAAGTCATATGTTACTTTTAGGCAGCAACAACCTGTACAAGTATCTCCTCCGCCATCTATTGAGGTTCCTCCATTAATATCCATTAATTGGTTATCATTTAATTCTGCAACAGCTATTTTATTGAAAAACAATCTGTTATTTTGGTTTTGATTTTTCATTTTTAATATTTTTAAGTTCTGTTTAGATTTATAATAAAGTCACTACGAATATGGTAATTGGGATACTACTTAAGGATGTAGAACCTGCTCCACCATTAACTTGTTGAATTTCGCTGTCATTCAGCTCCGTAATTGCCATTTTATTAAAGGCAAGTTTATTGCCGGTCAATTGTTTTTTCATTTTGATGTTTTTTTAAATTATTATTTTTCTAATTGAATCAATAAACAAGTTCTTAATCACTGTAATTTGTAGCAAATCCGGAATTTCCTTGTTTTTTGAGCATACTTTCTCCGTTTGTTATAATCCAGACTATATCAATAGTCAGATAGTAACAAGTTTTGAGTTATGACACTTTTATACAGATCAATAATCTTAAAGATTACTAATAACGAATGCCATTGATTTTGTAAATGAAGCACCGACGACCCTTGGGTCAGCAGATTTTCCTTACTGTAAATTTTATTGTAGCCACCAAGTGATGTGTGCAAGAAGTACTTTTGAAAGTGTAAAAAACCCAGAGAGGTATTTACTTTAGCAGAAGTAATTTACAGATAACTTGTAAGCGTTACGTTTTGTTAAATTCTTTTTATAAAAGAGAGTCTCCACACTCTGTTTCTATAATATTATTGAGTAAACAATTATACGACTGTTAACCAGGTACCATATCCGGTAGCGATAATAATCGATCTGATTAAATCATTTGTACCTCCTTTTATGTCGTTCAATTGATCATCATTCAATTCTGTAATAGCCACTTTATTAAAAATGAGCTTCTTATTTCCTGTTTGATTTTTCATCTGAAAAAAGGAATGATTACATTTCCTGCATTACTACAATGCTTATTTGCAAGCAACAGCATCCAGTGCAAGTGTCTCCGCCAAAAATTGTCGAACCACCATTGATTTCTCTCAGTAAATTGTCATTTAATTCTGTAACATCTGCTTTCTTAAAATACAGTTTGTTGCTTAGGTTTAGATTTTTCATTAGAATTGATTTGGTTTAATGATTGTTATTTTTGTCAATATGGGATCACAGATACAACCAGAGTTTGGGTTGGTATCACTATCACGTCCTGATATTCCGCCATTAATATTTCTTAATTGCTGAATGTTTAATTCTGTAACAACTGCTTTGTTAAAAGTCAATTTGTTTTGGTTGTGCTTTTTCATGTTTGTTTAGATTTAATTATTAATATTTTTTGTAAAATGTTTTGTATTTAAAATCAAAATTCAAATATTGAATGCGCAAGCTTGGCTAAAAAAACTTTAACCGGTTTTAATAAATAATAATTTTATAAACAGGTCAATTCAACCTGATTTTTTGATATTATTCTAAAATGAAATACTATAAACTTATTTCCTGAAAAAAAATTCAGGTCTATTTAAAAAGTTTAGTAATTCTTTTTTTGATTTTGTAAAACAAAGATTTTGATTGTTTTGCACCATCATGATCTTCAATTTTAAAAATTGAATTTCTGCTGAGCCTTTTTGGGCCTGATTGATTACTGTTAGTCATAATTTTTTTTTTTGCTAACACGGTGCTTTATAGAAGTACTTTAGAAATAGTAAAAAAAAGTTTTATTACAGACATTTTTTTTTACTTTTGTAGAAGTAATTTCTGGCAACCTTGTTAGGTATTACGTTTTTGTTAAAACACCTTATAAAACAGAGTCTCCACACTCTGTTTTATTTTTTTGTTTTTGAAGTGGCTACTCATTTTCATTTTCGCCACCCTTCAAAACCAAAGTAGAAACTAATCAGTTGTTCGGATTAATTCTGAGACAAAGTAAAATATTTTTTTCCTGCAAAAAAAATGAAAAACCCCCATATTTATAAAATAAGGGGGTTTATTTTTGTATTTAACTATTTAATCTTCAATAAGTTACAGCAAAACTAAGAGTTTTCACTTTCCTTCATCTGATTTATCTTTTTTATATAAATTGAGGGGCTAATTCCGGTTGCAACCTTAAAATATTTGGTAAAAGATTCGGGACTTTTATACCCAATTTCTTCTGCAATTGCATTAATTGAATACGATCTTAGTTTAGCATTATTCTTTAATTCAATAATAATATAGTTAATTCGCAGCTCATTTACATAAGAACTAAAGTTCTTATCCAATTCACTATTCACAATTTTAGACAAATAAGCAGTATTTGTTTTTAATCGCTTAGCTACATTATGGAGCGTAAAATCCTGCCTTAAGAACAATTTCTTTTCTTCAAGTTTAATTAGTTTGTCCAGAATTTCTGCTCTGGTAGTGTCTTTTATGATAAAATTGTTATTAATTGCCTCTTCAATATTGGTTTCAATATTCTCTGCAATTACTTCGTCATTAACCGAGTCATCAATAGTTACAATGCTGTTGCTAATAAGTTCTGTTTCTGATTCTTCTTCAAACGCTTCAGATTCGGTTCTTTCATTACTATTTATAGCTGTATTGTTATGCTGGATTTCGTTAGTTGCTTTTGCATTTTGATTTTCAAAGTTTTGAATTTTAAGTAGTAGTTCCTCAAATTTCACCTGATTTTGTATTCCTTCTTTTCTTCTTCTAATAAAAAATCCAATAAATAGTAAAAGCAAAAAGCTGGTTACACCAAGTAATATCCATTTTTGATTCTTTTGTTCTGTCTCCCTTTCCAGGCTTTCGGTAATATCAATTTTATGTAAATGGTCTATTGCTTCAATTCTCTTCTCTCCAATCTTTTTGGATTTTTCAATAAACTGACCATAATAATAGTTTGATTCAGAATAGTTTTCTATGAATTTATAGTTTTCAGCCAGAAGATAATATATCTCAGACAGACTTTCTGCCGGAATATCTTTTTTTGTCTCGTCTTTAATAATAGACTGTAAGAGTGTTATTGCCTTGTCGTAATCTTTTTGAAGCGAATATAATTTTGAAATCCTGATATTGATTTCGGTAATCAGGTTATTACTTTCTATTTCCTGAGCAATAATTAAGGCTTTTTCAAAGGTTATTTTAGCATTTTGAAAGTCCTTTTTATCGATATAAATTAAGCCTAATTGAGCCAAAAAATGAATTTCATGCTCTTTTAAGTTACTTTTTCGTGATTCTTCAATACCACTTTTTATAAAAACATAAGCAGAATCCTGTTTATTTAGATTAATGTACGTCTTTACTAAACCCAATTTTATATCAAGTTTGCTGACATTGTCAAAGCCTTTCTTAGATAAGTTCTCTTTGTATATTTTTAAGGCTTCCTGATACCTCTCTAATTCGTAAGCAATACTCCCTTTTTTTATAGAAATATAATTGTAAGCATTGATATCATTGAGTTTCTTTGACAATATAACACATTCTTCATAAAGCGTTAAAGCTTCCTGAAAATCAAATTCATTAAATAAATAGTTTGCTTTATTGATTTTAAAAACCATTTCAAGCTTTTCATTATCAATGGCATTGGCTTTTTGAATCGCCTTGTCAAAATAATAAAAAGCGCTGTCTTTTTGAGTTAATGCACCACTTAAGTCCGCCAGAAAACAATAGGTTTTTGCTTCTTCTACTACCAAATCATTGGCCTTAGCGTATTTTAAAAGTTTATAACAGTAGTATTTTGCTTTGCTTGGATTATTATATATCAAACTTTGAACAGAATCTTTATAAGTTTCAATTTTACTCTGAGAAAAAGTAAAATTGATGGTAAAAAACAAAATTAAGCTGCACATCTTATTTAATGCGTTCATATTCATTTATTTTAAAATAAAATATTGATAATAAGGTGGTTAAGCACGAGTCTGAATAGACTATTTTTATAAATCTGGGGATTTATGAGTTTTTTTAGTGGTTTTTTTGGGATAAATTCACAATATCAAATTCACAACACATTCAAAACCAATTTAAAACCCAAAGATTATGAAAAAAATTAACTTAAAAAAATTAGTGTTAAAAAAAACTAATATCATAGAATTAAATTCAGAACAATTACGTCAAATTGTTGGAGGAAATACAACTATTATAGAAGGTGTTGTTGCAGCAACTGAAAAAACAGATCCTCGCAGTATGTATTCTATGTTTTGCCCAGCTTAATGCCTAAATCTACAAACAAAAAAAAGCGACTCAAATTGAGTCGCTTTTTTTTTAAAAAGGTGCTGAGGCACTAAGGTTCTGAGGTTCTAAGTTTTTTATTATTTGGACGAACAATACTTCGTAATCTATCTAATTCGGTCCAAAGTCCAAATCCACTTGTGTCTAGCTTACTTCCTATAATTTGGAAACGTCCACATTCAAAACAAATCTTTGCTATTCCAATTGTTTTTTCTTTCTTTTTAAAAATAAAAATATCACGATATTCAGCAGAGCAGGCATATCCGTCATTCATTAATGAATCTTTTTCACTAAATATATCTTCGATTTCTTGTTGTTGGTTGATTGATAGCTTTGACC
>NZ_QETH01000151.1 GCF_003105115.1 Flavobacterium sp. HTF
CAAGTTTTAACTTTTACTAACTATCTAAACTCATTTTTATACTCTGTATAAAGTATAAATTTTTTAGCGTGTTGCTACGCTGGTATTTTTAGCAGAAAAACCTGCTTTGTAAACTGATGAAACTGCTTTTGATGATAATATAGTTTTATTATCAGTTATTGTAATTTCATGTTTTACTGTTTTTACATTATCTTCAACTTCTAAGAAGTAAGTTCCCTCAGGAAATTCTTCCAGACTAAAAGTTCTCAAAATTCCATCTTTACCTGAAGCATTTTCAGAATAAATTAGATTACCGTCCTTGTCGTAAATTGCAAGGTTTGCTTTTTTAACCTGGTTAAGAGCAAACGTAATCATCTTTCCGTTTGATCTTATTACATGAAGACTAAAATCTTCATTCCCGTCAATTGCATACGAGCTTCCTGTAAAAAGCACTGCACATACTAAACTTAATTTTAAAATCTTTTTCATGACCTTTGTTTTTAAATTAATAGTTCTAATTCTCTGATGCTAAATTACTTAAACCTTACAGTTTTGTGCACAACTGTGTTTGCATATTTATATGCTGTATTCTCATTTACGAAACCGTTATAGGTTAAAACATGAATTATATTTATCGTTTTGGTTAATTCGGTAAATATTTTTCAATGTTTTGTTTGAATTAAGAAAATGTAAAGTAATTTGTGTTTCTTACAAAAAAAAAAGTTTTAGGTTTCAGGTTTCAAGTTGTTTGCCTGAAACCTGAAACCTGAAACCCAAAAAATAAGGCACAAAAAAAACAGCTCAATAACCACAAAGAGCTGTTTTAAAAAACAAATGAATGTTTTTAAACTTTACTAACTATCTAACCTCATTTTTATACTGTATTCGAGTATAAACTTTTTTAGCGTGTTGCTACGCTGGTATTTTTAGCAGAATCTGCTTTATATGTTGATGAAATTGCTTTTGATGATAATGTAGAAGTCTCATCAGTTACAATAATTTCATGTCTTACTTTTTTTGAATTGTCTTCAACTTCTAAGAAGTAAGTTCCTTCCGGAAATTCTTCTAAGCTGAAAGTTCTTAAAATACCATCTCTGCCAGATGCATTTTCAGAATATAATAATGTTCCGTTTTTGTCATAAATAGCAAGGTTTGCTTTTTTAACCTGATTAAGAGCAAACGTGATAATTTTTCCGTTTCCTTTTAATACGTGAAGGTTTAAGTTATCTCCTCCGTCAATTGCGTAAGTACTCATTCCTGTAAAAAGCACTGCACATACTACACTAAGTTTTAGATTCTTTTTCATGGCTTTATTTTTAAATTTGTTTCTTCTAATTTTCTGATGCTAAATTACTCCGGATATAGATTTTATATCACAACTCTATTTTCCAATTTATGTGCTATATTCTCATTTACGAAACCGTTATATGTTAAAATTTGAATTATCTTAGGTGTTTTAGTTAATTCAGCTATTTTTTTTCAAAGTTTTATAAAATTAACACTCTCTGAAAAAGTTCCGTATTTCTTACAAAATGATATATCTTCATTAAATCATTGAATTAAATACGATTTGTTGAAAAAATCACGGATAAAAAAACAGAGGCTTTAAAAAAAGGTTTATTTGCAGAAATTCGATTTTTGACTTTAATGAAATATTCTCATTTACGAAACCGTTATAGGTTAAAATATGAATTATTGTAGGTGTTTTTGTTAATTTTGCTATTATTTTTTAAAGGTATTATCATGAAGACCATAGCCCCCGCTCTCGAAGTGATATCTAATTCATACGGAAGCTCGTTTACCTATACTAAACACGCCCAGAAAGCGAATAGTAAGGCACATTTGTGGCATTATCATCCGGAAATTGAATTGGTATATATTAATGGTGGAGCAGGCAAAAGACAAATCGGCAGCCATGTTTCTTATTATACTAATGGCAGCCTGATCTTAATAGGTTCTAATTTACCCCACTGTGGTTTTACCAACGAACAAACCGGAAATATCAACGAAACTGTTATTCATATCAAACCCGAGTTTCTGGGAAATGACTTTTTTGTTTTACCGGAAATGAAAAAAATCCAAAATATATTAAGCCAGTCCAAAGCAGGGATAGCTTTTGGTGGTGAAACCAAAAAACGGATCGGTGATAAAATCGAAAAAATGGAAAATCAGCTTCCGTTTGAGCGTTTGTTGACTCTTTTGAGTGTTTTAGACGAATTAGAATCTTCTGAAGAATACACGATTCTGAATGCCGACGGATTTTCTCTTGAATTGAATACGCAGGACAACGATCGTATTAATGTAGTTTTTAATTATGTAAAAGATCATTTTCAGGAATCTATTGCAATAGACGAAGTTTCGAGCCTGGTCAGTATGACAACTCCTTCGTTTTGCAGGTATTTCAAAAAAATATCAAATAAAACCTTTACAGAGTTTGTAAATGAATATCGTCTGGTTCATGCCTCGAAACTTCTGGCAGAAAAAGCGATAACGATAAATGAAGTGTGCTACGAAAGTGGATTTAATAATTTTAGCCATTTTAGCAAATCTTTCAAACAATACACCGGTAAAAGCGCTTCGCAATACCGTAATGAACACAAAATAATTATTAAATAGCCTTATCTTTTTTAATTTGTATGTTTTGTAAAACTTTATTGATTATTTTTAATTTTTATAATCATAAAATAAAACCTAGCAATACATATGAATTTAGTAAAAGTTTCTCTTCTGACGCTTTTTGTTGTTACTGCTTTTTCAAGTTGTAATAAAAAAGAAACAACCTTCTCAGACCCTTTAATAACCAACAGGGATACGACGATTAATCCCGGAAATGATTTTTTTAATTATGCCAATAATGGCTGGTTTAAGAAAAATCCAATCAATAAATCGGAGAGCAGTAACGGAATCTGGAGAATAATTCAGGACACGATTGATTCTCAGATTAAACAAATCTGCGAAAAATCGGCTAAAGATAACGATGCTGTCAAAGGAAGTAACAAACAAAAAATCGGTGATTTTTATGCTTCAGGTTTAGATACCATAGCTATAAACAAAGCCGGGATTACTCCGCTTGACGGAGAACTGAAAAAAATTCAGGCAGTAACCGATATTCCTTCACTAAACAAATCTATTGCACACCTGCAAACGCTGGGGGCGGCTCCGGCATTTTCGTTTTATGTTTTTCAGGACAGCAAAATAAGTTCGCAATATGCCATGTATTTTTATCAGGGCGGATTAGGGCTTAGTGAAAGGGATTATTATTTTGATAAAGAAGAACGAAATGTCAATATCAGAAAAGAATACCTTAAACATATCGAGGCGATGATGAAGCTGACTGGTGAAAATCAGGAAACAGCAGCAAAAAACGCTTCGATGATTATGAAACTGGAAACTGATCTGGCATCTTCGTCAAGAAAACTGGAAGATCTTAGGGATCCTCTTCATAACTACAATAAAATGACGGTGGAGCAATTTAATAAAATGACACCAAATGTTGATTGGAAATCGATCTTGCCTATTTTAGGAGTTCCAAAAAGCGATTCTTTAATTGTAGCCCAGCCGGAATTTTTCAAAAGCCTGAATACCTTACTAAAAAAATATACTATCGAAGAATGGAAAACATATTTAAAATGGACGCTTGTCAACAGCTATGCTTCTTCTTTGAGTAAAGACTTCGAAAAACAGGATTTTTACTTTTTCAGTACTGTCATGAATGGTATTAAAGAGCAAAAGCCAAGATGGAAAAGAACCGTTAAGCAAACAGATGCTTTGTTGGGCGATTTAATTGGTCAGGTATATGTAGCCGAATATCTGCCTAAGGGTTCTAAGGAAAAATTACTTGAAATTGGTAACAATATCAGGGATGTATATGCTTTGCATATCAAAAAACTGGATTGGATGAGCGAAGCTACCAAGAAAAAAGCATTGCAAAAGCTAAGCAAAATTGTGATGAAAGTAGGATATCCGGATAAATGGAAAGATATGAGTGCGCTTTCGATTGACAGAAAAGCTTATTGTGCAAACGTTATGAATGCCAACATCTGGCATTACAACGACATGGTTCGCAAATTTGGTCAAAAAGTAGATAAAACAGAATGGAGCATTCAGCCTCAGACGTATAATGCGTATTACAGTCCAAATAATAATGAGATTGTAGTTCCGGCCTGTAATATTATTGTTCCCGGTTTTGAAGGACGTATGCCGGATGATGCGGTTCTATACGGAATTATCGGAGGATCAACTTTTGGTCATGAAATTACACACGGTTTTGATGATCAGGGTAGTAAATATGATGAAAACGGAAACCTAAAAGACTGGTGGACGGCTGAGGATTTGAAAAAATTCAAGGAAAAAACAAAAGCTGTGGTGGCCCAATATAATAATTTTGAGATTGTTGGGAAACATATAAATGGTGAAGCCACACAAGGTGAAAATATTGCAGATTTGGGTGGAGTAGTAGTTGGTTTTGAAGCTTTCAAAAAAACGGAACAATACAAAACCCAGGAAAAAATAAGCGGACTGACCCCGGAACAGCGTTATTTCCTTTCGTATGCGTATGCCTGGATGATAAACAGAACCGATGAATCGAGTTTAAGAATGATCATGATCGATGTACATTCGCCATCTAAATTTAGAGTAAACGGGCCATTGAGCAATATGCCTGAATTTTATAAAGCATTTAATGTAAAAGAAGGAGACAAGATGTTTGTGCCAAAAGACAAACAAGTAGTTATCTGGTAAGCTATTTATAAGTTAAAGATAAAATCCGACTGGCAAAAAACCGGTCGGATTTTTCATATATATTGCTTGGAAAAAGTATATTTACAATCCCTAATCAGAAAAAATATCAATATGAAAAACTTTAAAAAATTAGTATTTGCTGCTTTACTATGTATATCTTCAATAAGTTATGCTGCAAAAGTAGATACGCTGCAAGTACCAAGTACAGCAATGGGCAAAACGTATAAAGCTGCTGTTGTAACACCAAATTCGTATGCTAAAAGTAAATCGGCGTTTCCGGTAATGTATTTATTGCACGGAGCGTACGGACATTTTGGCGATTGGTTAAAAAATACTCCAAACAAAAAACTGGTTCAGGCGCTGTCTGATCAATATAATCTGATTATCGTAATGCCCGAAGGAGAAACTTTTAGTTTTTATCTCGACAGTCCTGTAAATAAAGAAAGCCAGTTTGAAACTTTTATTACCCAGGAGGTGATTCAGAAAGTCGATAAAACATACCGCACTATTGCCAACAGAACGGGCCGTGTAATTACAGGACTTTCTATGGGCGGACACGGGGCGTTATATTTATCAGCAAGACATCCTGATTTATTTTGTGCAGCCGGAAGTATGAGCGGCGCAGTAGATATGGGGGCAATGCTCAACAGAGATTCTTCGGCTCAGGTGGTAAAATTAATGCAGCCGGTATTTGGAGATAAAAGCGGGAGTTCTGAAATGTACGAGCAAAATTCTGTTTTGGGAATGCTGGATAAACTAAAAGCTAATAAATTGCCTCTGATTGTAGATTGCGGCGTAGATGATTTCTTAATTGAACCTAACAGAGAACTGCACCGAAGACTGGTTTACAACAAAGTCGAACACGATTATACAGAACGCCCGGGAGCACATACATGGGATTATTGGGAAAACTCACTTCCGTATCATGTCTTATTTTTTAATAAAATACTGCTTAAAAATCAGATAGTTGTTAAAAAATAATAAAAATTTTACAACGAAACTTCTCCATTTGTTTTTTTTGGTTTGATTTTTGGAATACCTTTAATATATATATATAAACCTTAAAAATAAATTTATTATGAAAAAGATACTTACACTTTTCG
>NZ_QETH01000152.1 GCF_003105115.1 Flavobacterium sp. HTF
TTCACAAACTATAAGTGGTTGCGAAAGTAAAAGAATTGCTGTAACTGCAACCATTCATAACACACCTGCTCCTTCCGGAAATGCCATTCAGCCGTTTTGCTCCGGTCAAAATCCTACTATTGCGAACATTGTTGTTAATGGCGTTGCTATAAAATGGTATGATGCAATTACTAATGGAAATCTTTTAACAAGTAGTACTAGTTTGCATAACGGAGTAACATATTATGCATCTCAAACGCTTAATTCCTGTGAAGGACAAAGATTTGCGGTGACAGTTTCTATCCAGAATACTCCATCTGTTCCTACGGGAGATATAAATCCGAAGTTTTGCAAAAGCGAAAATGCAACTCTAAACGATATTGTCATTAACGGGCAAAATATAAAGTGGTATGATTCAAATACCTCAACTTCTGTTTTACTTAGTACGACTTTATTACTAAACAATAAAACATATTATGTATCACAATCTATTGGCTGTGAGAGTGACAGGCTTGCTGTGACAGTAAATGTGTATGATACTGCTTTACCAAGAGCAAATACCCCTCAGATTTTTTGCATAGACGAAAATGCCTTAATAAGTAATATCATAATTTCAGGAAATGATATAAAATGGTATGATGCCCCAACTGCAGGAAATATTTTAACGGCTACTACACAACTTGCAAGCGGAACTTATTATGCGACGCAAACACTTAACAATTGTGAAAGTACAAGAATTCCTGTTATGATAAAAATTCAGGATACACCAGCCCCAATTGCTGATCTCAATCAGAGTTTTTGTATACAGCAAAATGCCAGTATCAGCAAAATTAATATTTCAGGCCAAAACATAAACTGGTACGATGCCATTACAGCCGGAATAAACTTATCTGAATCGACTCCATTAGAAAATGGAATAACCTATTATGCATCGCAGACTATTAATGATTGTGAGAGCGAAAGAACTCCTATAACGATTCAGATTGTTGAAGCCACAATGGGAGACTGCATTAATTATGTGGAAGAATTGCCTTTTCCTAAATTCTTTACACCAAATAATGATGGTCATAATGACACCTGGACCATTGATTTTACCTATTTAGCGCCAAATTCTTCTATCAGGATATTTGACCGATATGGAAAATTTATTAAAGAGTTACTAAAGGATACTGACTGGGACGGAACTTATATCGGCCATGATGAACCTGCATCTGATTATTGGTTTGTGGTTACCCGTTTAAACGGTGCTCAGTTCAGAGGACACTTTAGTTTGAAGCGATAAATAAAAAAGGTTGCCTAAAAATTATTAGGCAACCTTTTTTATATGATAAAATTTATTTTAAAACTTATGTTCTTTTTTACTAATTACCAGTAAAGAAAATAAAGAAATACAAGCCGCAATCGTCAGGTAAAAACCAACATAGGTTAAACTATATTTACTTGCCAGCCAGATTGCAATCATGGGAGCAAAAGCAGCTCCAAGAATCCCTGCCAGGTTAAAAGTCAACGATGCGCCTGAATAGCGAACATTGGTAGGGAATAATTCGGATAAAAAAGTTCCCAAAGGTCCATAAGTGAATCCCATCAATGACATTCCTAAACAGACAAAGAAAGTTACCATAAACGTACTTCCTGAATTTAAAAAATAAGAGAAGAAAAAACCAAAAACAGCAATAGCTGTTGTTGTTATAATCAATATTTTACGACGTCCGATTTTATCTGCAACAACTGCTGAAACAGGAATAAAAGCAGCAAAAAATAATACTGAAAACATCTGAATCAATAAAAAATCTCTTTTAGCAAAACCCAGATCAGAAGTCGCCCAGCTTAATGTAAATACCGTCATTAGATAAAATACCAAAAATGTTGTTATAGCAGCAAATGTCCCGAAAATCAATTGATTTTTAAATGATTTTACAATAGTAAGGAATGGAACTTTAACTTCTTCGTGTTCTTTTTTAGAATTTTCAAATGAAGGAGTTTCTGTAATTTTAGTTCGGATATAAAATCCTACTACTACTAAAAGCGAACTGGCAATAAATGGAATTCGCCAGCCGTAATTCATAAAATCCTCGTTATTCATCGAATCGGTTAATAGTAAGAAAGTCCCTCCTGAAAGCAATAATCCGATCGGCGCACCCAATTGCGGAAACATACCGTACCACGCACGTTTGTGTGGTGGTGCATTTTCTATAGCAAGCAAAACAGCTCCTCCCCACTCACCTCCTAATCCGACACCTTGACCAAATCTGCAAAGCATTAGTAATAAAGGAGCAGCAACACCAATACTGGCATAACTTGGTAAAAAACCAATTGTTACCGTCGAAATTCCCATAGTCAGTAAAGCGGCAACTAAGGTAAATTTGCGTCCGATTTTATCTCCATAGTGTCCAAAAAATGCTGAACCTAAAGGACGTGATAAAAAAGCTATCGAAAAAGTAGCCAGCGATTCTAAGGTTGCCATTGTCTTATCTGCGCCCGGGAAAAATAATTGAGGAAAAACCAATACCGCTGCATTGGCATAAATATAAAAGTCAAAAAATTCGATTGTGGTGCCAATTAAGCTTCCAAAAAGAACATGTTTTAACGAATTCTTTTTATTAGGAGTATTTTTCATGTTTTTGATGTAGATTTTTTTTTTAAGAAAATAGGGTATAAAAATGAATCTATTTTCTGAAAGTAACAAACATTTATCTATTAAAATAAAATATCATTGTGAAAATCTCAGAGTCGCAATTTTTAAAAATAAAAAAGGATATCATTCCGATACCCTTTTTCTGCTTATTTATTATTTTTTCTTTTGGCCGATTTTTCCTTTTTAGGTTTCTTATCCGATTTTTTGCTTATTTTTTTGTGTAATCGCTTTTCGGTTTCTTCCATAAAATAATCATAGTCATTATTCAGAGCTTCAAGCCTTGCCTCTTTTAGAGCTTTTACTGCTTTTTTAAAATGTTTCTGACTTTCTAAAAGCATTACTTTTTTAAGAAGGATTTCCACTTTATTAATTCCTTTAATAGTCAGCGCAAAATCGATAAGTTTCGCCGCTTCCTCGTAATCTTCATTCAAAACTAATGTATAAATGTAATACGAATAAACTTCGATTGCGTTGATATTAATGGATATTGCCTGCTGAAAATACTCTTTGGCTTCTTCATATCGAAACAGCTGGTCCGTCTGAACGCGACCGTAAAGGCATAATGCCATTGTATTTTTATCATCATAAGACAAGGCGTAATCTAATGACTCAATGGTTTCTACCAATGAATACGGATAATTGTCCAATGCCTCAAAAATATATTTATCTATTGCTTTCATAAATCACTTAGATTTAGAAAATTCAAAAATCGTGGTATTATTCCCGATCGAAATAATCTTCTCTTTTTAATCTTTGTCTTTCCTGTTTATAATTTTTTTCCTGTTTTTGTTTTTTAAAATCAGAACCCTGAAAAACCCGAACCGGATTTCCTCGCTGAATTTGTAACTGATTCATCCATTGCGCCTGAAATTCGGCTTTAAACTGTTTTACGGTTTCTTCTTTAAATTTCTGTAGTAATCTTTCTGTTGCCAGTTTTTTGTTCTGATGCTGTGAACGTGAATCCATTGAAACTACACTAATTCCGGTTGGAATATGAGTTGCCCTTACCGCAGAACTTACTTTATTGACATGCTGGCCTCCTGCCCCCGAACTTCTCATTGCCTGATATTGAATCTCATTTTCAGAAATTTCTGTCGCACTTGATTTTTCGATTTCAAAAATCCCGATAAACCAGTTTTTACGTTTGTGAAATTTCCTAAACTGACTTTGCCCAATCCACTGAATTGTTCCAATCCATGAATTTACAAAGGCATCCAGATGGTCATTTTCGAGTAAAATTGTGGCTGTTTCCACAGTTCCGGTTTCAATCCCGGTTTCTCTCTGAAGCATTGTCGTTTTTATATTATTTTCCTTGGCTTCGTCTATAAAGGTTTTTAAAACCTGAGCCACAACCCAGCTGCATTCAGCTGGGCCACGACCCGATGTTATTTGAATTATTTTTTCCATAAATTATACTTTTAGCGATCCATCCTAACAATTTTTGGAGTGAATGTACCAAGTACATCAACCAATTCATTTTGGTTCGCCATTACTTTATTAATGTCTTTGTAAGCCATTGGTGCTTCATCAATATTTCCGCCAATTAGCGTTACATCATTTGCTTTCAAGACTTTGTTGATTTGACTTTGCGTAAATGATTCCTTGCATTTTCTGCGTGAAAAAAGTCGGCCGGCGCCATGAGACGCTGAGTTTAAACTTTCAGCATTTCCTTTTCCCTGAACAATAAATCCCGGAGCCGTCATCGAACCCGGAATAATTCCAAGTTCTCCGGCATTTGCGGGAGTTGCTCCTTTACGATGCACAATGGCTTCTTTTCCATTTACACTTTCTTTCCATGCAAAATTGTGATGGTTTTCAATGGTTACAACTACTCTTTTACCAATTGCCTTGGCAATTCTGCGGTGAATATCATCATGGCAGGCTTTTGCATAATCGCCGGCTAAATTCATCGCCAGCCAATATTCCTGACCATCATGAGTATTTAAATCTAACCATGCCAGATGCTGAACATTTTTTGGCAGCGGACATTGTTTTGTTGCCAGATAGGTATAATGTTTGGCAATATTAGCTCCTAAACCTCTTGATCCACTATGCGAAAGCACTGCAAAATATTCCCCGACACCAATCTTCCATTCGTTAAGCGGATTGGTAATTTTCGCAATTCCAAACTCCACAAAATGATTTCCTCCTCCGGAAGTTCCCAATTGTTTATAAGCTTTGCTCAGAAGATTTTTCAAAAGCGGAATATCCTGAAATTCACTTCGGCTAAACAATTCATGGTCTGCCTTTATGGTGTGCGTTTCGTACATCCCGAATTTTGTATGGTCTTTCAGAATAGCCTGTAACTGATGTTCTTTTCCTTTAAAAAAAGAAGCCGGAATATCAAAAATTGACAAACTCATCCTGCAGCCTATATCAACACCAACGCCATACGGAATCACGGCATTGTCTGTTGCAAGCACACCTCCAATTGGCAGCCCGTACCCCGAATGCGCATCCGGCATTAAAGCTCCGGCAACTGAAATTGGCAATTTTAAAGCATCATATAACTGGTATTTAGCCTGCTCATCAATTTCATTTTCTCCAAATATCGAAAACGGCGCTCGTGTATTGTTTAACTGATGCATCCTTACCTGAACCGGATTTACCAATCCTTCAGCAACCTTTCCCCAGGTTCCGTGTCCGGTAAACTTCTCCGGAAACAGCAGAACTTCTTTGGCTTCTGTTAATATGCTCTCTTTTTTTTCTCTTTTTCTGTATCGGTTTATTTGCCCTAAAGCAATATTGATACTATTGTTTTTTGGAAAGCCTATTTTAATAAGGTCTTTTCCAGATAATTTATTTCCCATTATGTTTTTAATATTGATATTCTTTTCAAAATCAATATTCTCATTTTTAAACTGTCAAATAGAAATGCTGCATATTCTAAATCTTAAAAAGAAGAATATGGCACAAATCACATTGCAGAAAAAGCAAAGGCTGATTTTGATAAAACATTTTATCTGAAACAGATAAATTGAGTTCTGGTAATCGGGAATTTTTTGAAGAGTCTAGAATAAAAAAAAAGCCCGAAAGTTAATTTACTTCGGGCTTGTTCATATATCTAAAATTGATTTGCTATGATTGAGAAAAGCCACGAAGACACATGACAACAGAATCTAATTCTGATGCGATGTTTTGAGAGGTAAAGTTTAATACAAACATTGTCTTCGTTATTAATAGTTAATGACTTA
>NZ_QETH01000153.1 GCF_003105115.1 Flavobacterium sp. HTF
AAAAAACTACAGTTTTATAATAATGTAAGTATTTATTTGGTTTAAAATATTTAATTATTTGATTTTTAAATAATTGAAAAATATTACCATTTACTGTAACTACCTTTTAATTTGACTTTTTGTTATTAAAATATGTAAGAATTTAAAAATATGCCAAAGATTTACCCTTTTTTTAGCCAATAGTTAGCAAATAGTTACTTTTTTGCTAATTGATTGTCAACTTTAACTTATAAAATATGTTGTTCAACGGTTTTATGGGTATTTTGTCGAGTAAAGTGGTTAGTATTGAGGTGTTTATATAATTTCGCACCTCCAAACTACTAATTCTAACCTAAGACAATTGTGTGTCTTGAACCAAATCATGACTATGGTCCAAACGCTTCGCAGTTTTTATAAAAATCAGAAGAAGATTTTTATTACTTTTTTTAAATCCAACATTTCATTTTTTTCGTATTTCACCTATATGCTAAGGACTATCATCGGTTTTTTAGCATTTGATATCTCTGTTCCACAAACTCAAGTTGTCTATGTGTAACTTTACTCTTAATTGGTTTAAATATTTTAAACCTAATTTTTTTGTTTTATTTTTTTTATTGATTGCTTCTAGTGCTTCTGCTCAATTTTACACGAAACATTATATTGCACCAGCCCCATGGCAGTATTATAGTGATGCTAATGAAATTGTTATAGCAACAAATTCTACAAGCAATGTGAGCATTAATGTGTCTAAAAGTGATGGAACATTAGTGACTAATCTAACAGCAATTAAAGGAACTCCTGCAGTATACAGATTTACAGGTTCGCCAACTGCTGCTACAGCTAAGGCATATCCTTTTAATACTGTTTTGAATGGAGCGGGATTAATTGTTACAGCTACTGGCGGTCCTATAGCTATTAACTTAAGAAACGTCGCTTCAGATGCTTTTGGTGATAGGGAAATTAAAGGAAATGCGGCATTGACAAGTTTTGGTGATGCAGGAATTGGTGTAAAGTATAGAATTGGATATTATAGAGACGGATCGCTTGGTAATTTTGGTAATTATGGAGAGCAATTTCCAATTTATACCATTATGGCTATTAATAATGGTACATCAATCAAATTGAACGGTACTGTTATTGCAACATTAGATGCAGGTCAAAGTTACCTGTTTAAAGCAGCTATAGGTTCTTTGGTAGAATCATCAAATAGTACCGTAATGAATACTTCTGCAGCGATTGATACGCCGAACGGTTGTGGAGATGGAGCCTTTAATCAGATTCCGCCAGAATCAGTTTTAGGGTCAGAATATTTTATTGAAAGAGGAAAAGGTAATGATACAGCAGAACAAACTACCGTAGTTGCAACAAAACCAAATACAAAATTAACGATTGATACATTCTCTGCAACCGGAACATTGGTAGGAACAGTAACAAAAACGCTTGTAAATGCGGGAGATTTCTTTACTTTTTTAAATGGTGTTACTAATACTAATTTTTCTGCTTCCAGAGTTTTTGCTACAAATAATGTAGCAGTATATTCAGGAACGGCACAATCATGTGAGGTTGATGTTTCTACTATTGCTCCTGTCTCTGAATGTGGTGGATCAAATTTTATTGAAACAGCAAAATTCAGACATTACAATAATGGATCTCTTCCTTACTTTGGATATATTTTATTAAAAGATCCGACTGCAGCTATAAATGTAAACGGTGTTAATATAGAGACAATTTCAGGTATAACTCCTCGTCATCAGTTAGGAAGCACAGGTTGGTATATAATAAACTTTGAAGATACTCAAATTGGAAGTCCAAATTTCATTTCTGTATCGAGTACTGCGAAAATGACAATTTCTATTGTACAACAGGGAGGTGGATTTTCAATGGCAGGATTTTTCTCAAATTTTGCCCAGATTCCTGAAGATCCATCTTTAACTTATGTTTCAGGAGGAGGATGTACTAATAGTTCAGCTACTTTGACGACACCTTCAGGATTTGCTCCTTATCAATGGTTCTATAACGGAACTGCAATTAGCGGGGCAACTACTAATTCTTATGTTGCATCCAAGACAGGTTCTTACTCTGTGTCCTCTACTTTATCATGTGGATCAGTATCGCAATCAAAACCAGTTTCAGTTACTTTATGTACAGATTTAGGTGTTACTAAGACAGTGGACGTTGCTGCGCCATGCGTAAATTCAAATGTTCAGTTTACTGTTAAAGTAAGCAATCTGGGTCTTAATAATGCTACTGGAGTATCAGTAAATGATTTATTACCATCAGGTTATACTTATGTGAGTTCAGTTCCTTCAACAGGAACTTATAATTCAGCTACAGGGGTTTGGAGTATCGGTGATTTAGAACCATCAGCAGTTGTAACTTTAAACGTTACGGCAACAGTAAATGCAAGTGGATCTTATAATAATACTGCATCTCTTCCGGCTTCTTCGACTGATAGTAATCCGGCAAATAATTCCGCCAGCATTTCTACAACTCCAAAAGCAGCTCCTTTGGTACTTTCCTTGACAGGAAGTACAATATGTGTTTCTCCCGGAGGAAATGGAACTATTACATCTTCAACTTCGGTTACTGGTGTAAATTATCAATTATACAATTCAGCTAATGTCGCAGTTCAAACTGTAAAAGCAGGAACAGGATCTGGACTTAACTGGTCTGGACTTGCTGCAGGGACAGGATATTATGTAATAGGCACTAATGCTGATGGATGTAATTCTAAAAGTGCAACAGTAGATATTTCTACCAATGCAAATCCGATAGCACTTGCTTTGACAGGAAGTACAATATGTGTTTCTCCCGGAGCAAACGGAACTATTACATCTTCAACTTCGGTTAGTGGCGTAAATTATCAATTATACAATTCAGCTAATGTTGCAGTTCAAACGGCAAAAGCAGGAACAGGATCAGGACTTACATGGTCAGGTATTTCGGCTGCGACCGGATACTATGTTATCTCGACAAATGCGGCAAACTGTACAGCAAAAAGTAATACAGCAGATATTTCAACTACTGCAAATCCAATAGCACTTGTTTTAACAGGAAGTACAATCTGTGTTTCTCCTGGCGGAAATGGAACTATTACTTCATCAACATCAGTTAATGGAGTGAACTATCAATTATATAATTCAGCTAATGTTGCTGTTCAGGCAGTAAAAGCAGGATCTGGATCAGGACTTACCTGGACAGGTCTTGCAGCAGGTACAGGATATTATGTTATTTCTACAAATGCTTCAACATGTACTGCAACTAGTAACACAGTAAATATTTCTACAACTCCAAATCCTACGGTACTTTCATTGACGGGTAGTACTATATGTGTGCCTGCGAATGGGGGAGCAGTAACATCATCAACTTCGGTTAATGGAGTGAATTACCAATTATATAATTCAGGTAACGTTGCTGTTCAGGCAGTAAAAGCAGGAACAGGATCAGGACTTACCTGGACAGGTCTTTCAGCAGATACAGGATATTATGTAATATCGATAAATGCAGCAAACTGTACAGCGACTAGTACCTCTGTGACTGTTGTAAACGACACACAAAAACCAACAATTACATGTCCAGCAAATGTTACTAAAACTACAGATGCAAATTCATGTACAGCAACAGGAGTTGTTTTGGGAACCCCAACAACTGCTGATAACTGTGGCGTTGCTTCGGTTACGAATAATGCACCAAGTTCATATCCAATTGGTGTGACAACGGTAACATGGACTGTAACGGATAATTCAGGAAACACGGCTACTTGTTCTCAAACAGTAACCATTAGCGATACCCAAAAACCAACGATCACCTGTCCAGCAAATGTTACTAAAACTACAGATGCAAATTCATGTACAGCAACAGGAGTTGTTTTGGGAACCCCAACAACTGCTGATAACTGTGGCGTTGCTTCGGTTACGAATAATGCACCAAGTTCATATCCAATTGGTGTGACAACGGTAACATGGACTGTAACGGATAATTCAGGAAACACGGCTACTTGTTCTCAAACAGTAACCATTAGCGATACCCAAAAACCAACGATCACCTGTCCAGCAAATGTTACTAAAACTACAGATGCAAATTCATGTACAGCAACAGGAGTTGTTTTGGGAACCCCAACAACTGCTGATAACTGTGGTGTTGCTTCGGTTACGAATAATGCTCCTGGTTCATATCCAATCGGAGTAACAACGGTAACATGGACTGTAACGGATAATTCCGGAAACACGGCTACCTGCTCTCAGACGGTAAAAATCGTAGGACCAATTTTGGCAAATAATGATAGTGTAACTTCATTTAACGGATATGCAGGAGGAACTGCAGTTACAAGTGTTTTAGACAATGATCTTTTGAATTGTAACGCTGTTAATGGCAATGACGTAAATATTACTTTAGGTACCACTTTGCCTTCGGTCTTAAATTTTAACACAACTACTGGATCAGTAACCGTAAATTCAAATACTCCAGCAGGTGTTTATACCTTCGACTACACAATATGCGAAAAATTAAATCCAACAAATTGTAGCACAGCAACAGTTTCTATTTCAGTTTCTGCTCCAACAATCGACGCTGTAACCGAAACGACAACCATTATCAACGGAAACACAGGAGGTATAACTACTTCCCTTACTGCCAATGATACCCTAAACGGAAACCCGGTGGTGATCGGCACCAATCCAGGGCAGGTAAAACTGACCGGAGTAACCGTTCCGACAGGGCTTACCCTAAACGCCAATGGAACAGTAACCGTTGCGGCCAACACCCCTGCAGGAAACTATAACGTAGAATATACCATCTGTGAAATTACCAATACAGGGAATTGTGATACCGTAACTTCAATAGTGACAGTAGGCGCAGCGACAATCGACGCTGTAACCGAAACTACAACCAATATCAATGGAAACACAGGAGGCACAACCGCTTCCCTTACCGCCAATGACACCCTAAACGGAAACGCTGTGGTGATCGGAACCAATCCAGGACAGGTAAAACTGACCGGAGTAACCGTTCCTACAGGACTTACTTTGAACGCCAACGGAACAGTAACCGTTGCGGCTAACACCCCTTCAGGAAACTACAACGTAGAATATACCATTTGTGAAATTACCAATCCGGGCAACTGTGATACGGTAACTTCAGTAGTGACAGTAGGCGCAGCGACAATCGACGCTGTAACCGAAACTACAACCAGTATCAACGGAAACACAGGAGGTACAACCGCTTCCCTTACAGCGAATGACACCCTAAACGGAAACCCGGTGGTGATCGGAACCAATCCAGGACAGGTAAAACTGACTGGAGTAACCGTTCCGACAGGACTTACCCTAAACGCCAACGGAACAGTAACCGTTGCGGCTAATACCCCTGCAGGAAACTACAACGTAGAATATACCATCTGTGAGATTACCAATACAGGCAACTGCGATACGGTAACTTCAGTAGTGGCAGTAGGCGCAGCGACAATCGACGCTGTAACCGAAACTACAACCAGCATCAACGGAAACACAGGAGGTACAACGGCTTCCCTTACAGCGAATGACACCC
>NZ_QETH01000154.1 GCF_003105115.1 Flavobacterium sp. HTF
AGATTTTCCGGCTTCATCTCTTATATTCAAATATTGAAATACAGTAGCATTTTTGGGCTTAAAATACCAATAAGGGGTTACTTCCATTGCAAAGTTTTTAGGAATAGCTGTGCCGTTATTAGTCAGACTCATAATGCTGGCAGCAAATGCTTTTGGATTAGCGGGTCTGTCTATAGTACTTGGAGCTATATCAAGGATTTGAAAGCCGGGGGAATTAAGGTTTTTTAAATCTTTAAGTTCAACATTCTGCGCTTTAAGAGAAAATGTACTCCATAGCGCTGCTATTATTATGAGAAGATTTTTCATATAAATTATTATTTATCTGTTGAATATGATTTCTTATCTATTTAATAAATTAATTCTTTTGGTTGCAATTATGGTTTCTCCACTGCTGCTTTTCTTTTTTTCAGCAGGAAGTAACTCAAACGGATTTTTTTGATCTGATTCTCCGCCTTCTAAATAGTAATGGATCTGTAAGTTTTCAAAACAACTTGCCCAGGCAGATTTAGGAATTTTAGTTAGAACTATATCCGTTTCAATTTTTATAGTACCTCCGTCTAATTGTGACGCAAATCCCAAACTGGTTTTACTAATTAATCCGGCACCATTTGTTGAAGCACCTTTATTAAATATACTGCCATTAATAATCAATTTCACCTCAGTTACAGCAACACCATGTGTAGAAACTGTAACAGTTATAAAGATTTCTTTCTTCTCTTTTCCAATAAAGTAATTTTCTATTTCCATAAGTCCTAAGATTAAATTAATATATGCATTTTTTTTTTAATTTTTTCTTTAACATTTGTTGAACAAGATTACTAAAATTTCAAAAAACGATACCAAGTATTTATACGGTATTTTATTACAAAACATCCATAACTATTTTTGGTTGAGGGTTTTGCCGAATATATTAAACAAAACAGCCATTCATTTACTCTAGTTCTTGAAATATAACATGGAAATTAAATAATAGCTCCATGTCAACTTTGGAAAAGATATTTCAGTTACATACTTTAAATTTGAATAAGTTTGAGTAAGAATAATTTTAAAAGGTTAAACAAAAAAATATATGGAACACAATAACACATCAAAATTTCAAAATTTCGTTAGAATACTTCTCGGATTATTTATGATTATGGCAGCAATAGGTCATTTTACTTTTCAGCGGGATGATTTTCAGGCGCAGGTTCCGAATTGGGTTCCTCTTGATAAAGATTTGGTTGTAATACTTTCGGGAATTGTAGAAATAGTATTAGGACTGGCAATGGTATTTCTAACAAAGTACAAAGCTAAAGTTGGAATTGCACTCGCCATATTTTACGTTTTAGTTTTCCCCGGAAATATCGCACAATACGTAAACGGAACTCCCGCCTTCGGACTTGACACGGATCAGGCTCGTTTGATTCGATTACTTTTTCAGCCTGTTTTGATTTTTCTGGCTTTGTGGTCTACTGACTCACTTAGTATTTTGTTTAAAAAGAAATAATATAGACTCTAAAGAGCTAATTATTAGTAATTTTGTGTTCTAATAAATATTAGTTTAAAAAAATAAACACTTTTTAAATCTCATTAATTTATATTTTGTAAGTTTGAACTGACAAAACATTTTTTAAGGATTATATCCTGAGACTTTTTAAAGTTTATATAAGCGAAGCCCTCGTTCACGTTGCTGGAGCTAGTGATAGCCCTAATCTCATTCCTTAAGGAATGTTTTGTCACAACCGAAGATGAGGGTTTCGTGCGTTTTATTATTTTCAGAACATGACAAGAGAAAATCAAAAAACATCACATCGCGATGTAATGCCATCCGTGGCCAATTTCGTTTCAAACGTATGGTTTGAAGGAGAGTTTAAAGAACATCCTATTTACTTGCAGGAAATCTTCGAGTTACTGCTCGATACAGAGTATGGCAATGATCTCTATTTAAGGCAAAAAATGCTAAGCTGCCTTAGAACCAGTAGATATTTAGTAAAAACATTATCTCCATTTACAGATAAACAAATTGAAAAAGCTTGTGACAATGTAACAATGGTAAAAGCAATTTAGACTTTTGAATTTATAAAATAAAAGCTCCGCAATTAGCGGAGCTTTTTTGTTTTCTGTGTATTAATAACTTTACTTTTACGATTGAGACGCTCGTACTGGCGGAAAAAATAATTTCCGAAATTATCTCATTTTCTAATTTCCAAATTATCTAATTAACTTACTATTTAAAAAAACTATCCAATAAAATCTGATATTTCCGTCCAACCGGAATAATTTCATTATTGCACATCGTTAAACTTTTAAAAGTGACAGAGGTAATTTTACTCACATTTACAATATAAGAACGATGTACCTGTAGAAAATCGGTACAGTCAATTTCTGCAGAAATGCTTGCCAGCGAACCATAAATAATCATAGGGAGATTGTGTCTGGAACTGTAGAGTTTCATATAGTTGCCCAGACTTTCGATATAGATAATATCACTCAAAAGAATATCCGTCATTTGGCCGTTTACGCGGTGCGAAAGTACTTTTCCGTTAGAAGTGTTTTCTTTTTTGACGTTGTTTCCGGAGAAATAGATTTTAGCTTTTTCAATCGCTTTAGAGAATTTTTCAAACGAAATTGGTTTCAATAAATAATCGATAGCATCGTTCTGATAAGCCGAAAGTGCAAAATCAGAATAAGCCGTGGTAACAATTGTAAGCGGGCGGTTGGGCTGCAGTTCCATTAACTCGACACCCGAAATTACCGGCATATTAATGTCAAGAAAAATAATATCGTATTTGTTTTCATTCAGCATTTTAAGCGCTTCCATTCCGCTAAATGCACTTCCGGAATGTTCCAGATCGTCAAATTTTGCGATATGCGATGCCAGCGCCTTATGTGCCGGCGATTCATCATCAACTATCAGACAACGGTAGGTAAATTCCATATACTCAATTTTACGATAAAAGTATCTTTTTCTTTTTTACAGCTCAAATCGTGTTTTAAACCATAAACTTCCAGACGCCTTTTGAGGTTCTCAATTCCGATTCCCGTACCCGAAAGCCTCGAACCCGAAACGAGATAATTGTTCTTTAGGGTAAAAGTCAAATTTCGGCAATTTAATTTTAAATCCAGATGAATAAAAGGTTCCGGTTTTTCGGCAGAGAATTTAACGGCATTTTCTACCAATGGCAAAAAAAACAAAGGCGGAATCTCAAAATTCTCAAATGAACCCTGACAGTTTTGGGTAAAAACCAGCCTTTCGTTCCTGAATGTATAATAGTCTATATATTTCTTGATGAAATTGATTTCTTCGTTTACAAAAACAAAATCTTTTTTGGTGGCTTCAATCTGATAACGAAGCAAATCAGAAAGATTCAGGATTCTGTCCGGCAGTTTATCCGGTTCAGATAACGATTCTCCATAAAGGTTATTCATGGCATTTAATAAAAAATGCGGATTCAGCTGTTGTTTCAAAAACGAAAGTTCCGACTTAAAATTCATGATATCCTTGTTGGCCTGCATAATCTTTTTCGTAATCATGATATGAATGAAATAGAAAAACGTTCCGTTGATGATAAGCGATACAATTTGCAGGGTCTTTAAGTTTCCTAAACCCACATT
Source organism: Flavobacterium sp. HTF (assembly GCF_003105115.1). Classification (GTDB taxonomy): domain Bacteria; phylum Bacteroidota; class Bacteroidia; order Flavobacteriales; family Flavobacteriaceae; genus Flavobacterium. Next base: position 3,595 of record NZ_QETH01000154.1, read on the forward strand.
TGGAAAAAACCAGTTCATAAAATAATAAAAACCAGTCCAGTAGATTATAAGTAACGTAAAAAACATTTTCAGTTTTTTGCGAAACAGAAAAGGCTTAATGATAAAAATATTAAAAAAGGTAATCCAGATAATGCAAGGAAAATAACCAACCGCAACTTTGCTGGCTATATAGGCCCAGTCGTGCCCGTCGAGGCTTATTTCGTCGTACACACAAGCCAGAATGACCAGGTAAACAAGCGTGTTTACGATGAGGTTTCGTAGAAAAAAATTCTGATAAATTTTGGCAATTGTCATAGCGGCAAAAATAATCTAATATTATAGTTTATAGCTATTTGAAGAAAGGAATTTATACAAACGCCATTCGTATAAATCATACGCCATTGGAATAAAAATACTATTATAATAAAGATGTCTGATTTACTTTTGATGTCGTTTATCAAAAACAGAATTTAGGTTTTTACAATTTAAAACAGAGAATTATGATTGTCGAGATTTTTAAAACGAATGTGCAGAAAACAACAGAAACCAATTATATTATTGCCGTAATAAAAAGAGCGTTTCCCACTTATGTGGTCAACTTTGATTTAGAAGATTGTGATAAAATCCTGCGTGTAGAAGGTGTAGAACTGCAATGTGACAATATTATTGATTATGTAAATTGCCTCGGATATACCTGCATCCGCTTAGAATAACAATTTCTGCTTTGCAAAACAGGTATAAATACGTAGCTGTATTTACTTTTTTTGAAGGTATTTTTGCATGATAATTTTACTAAAATAATTTACTCAAAATGATAAGTTTCATTCTTTCATTGTTCGTTTTGCTTTTAGATCTGTTTAGTTAGTTTAACGGTTTAGAATTGCATTAGCTTAGAGAATCACCCAGTTTGTCATTTGAAAATAAAAAATTTCATTGGCTAAGATAATCACCCTCAGTTTGTCATCCTGAGGAACGAAGGATCACACTAGAAACTCCACAAAGTGAAGACACAGGGCGGCGCGAGCATCTCGTTTGTGAACGCAATCAAAATAAAATCGTAGCTATTTTTGTTAATCACTTAAAATGCGCTCACGAGCTAGACGCTCAAATCAACGCAGAAACTAGTAGCAATTGCATTTATAATCAATTATATATTTATGAAATCTTTCACCATAAGAATTTGAATCTCCATAACTTCCATATTGAAAATTTCCCCAATTCATATTTGGTATTCCACAAAAAATATAAGTATTCGTTTGATAGCTATATTCATTTTTTTTAATTTCTGCTACAACATAAGTTTTATATTGATATTCGTATGCTGTTACTTTATAAAGCCAGCTTGAATCCAAAACATAATTACTAATTGTTCCTTTTAGATAACCTTTAGAGACTATGAAATTTAATAAATCATTACAGCTGACCTCTTGAGAATATAGATTTATACTTGTCGCATAAAATGCAATAATTATAATTATTTTTTTCATATCAAATTGTTTATTTTATTTCATAATTGCTTTTTGAAAGCAAATAAGTAAAGACCATATGGTACTAGTTATATGCGTAATTCCGAAATCTGTTAATGCCCCCGCTCGTGACTGCTATGCGTTCACGAGTGGGGGGATTAACTAAATTATCAAATAGATATGATTTTATTTTGATTGCGTTCACAAGCGAGACGCGCGAGCGAGCACAGGCACGTATTCAAAATCCTTGCTATTGTTGTTTTTTTATTAAAAAATAACATAAACATTATTTTAATTGTTTTATTGAAAAAACGACTTTTTTATTAGTTCAATAGTTTTATATAAAGAGAAAGTAGTTAATCCAATAAGCCCTATTTCGACAAAAATAAAAATAGTATTTAGAGGATTAAAA
>NZ_QETH01000155.1 GCF_003105115.1 Flavobacterium sp. HTF
TGCATACCAAAAACAAATTACTTATCCAGATATAATGATGAAATTCTACTCTTCTAAGACAAAATTTATATTGTCCCTTTTTTTCTTAAAGTCAATTATTCTTGACAGAATATAATTAGAATCATAATTATATCACATTTTTTCCTGCCATTTAATTTTCAGTAAGATGATAAGCTTTAATCTGCTTATATGTAGCTTAAATGTTTTTATTAAGCTGGAACTGCTCTATTGTGGCTATTCAATAAATTATTACTATTCACCAAACCATAAACTAATCTATTTATGTATAAGACTACTTTTAAAAACACTATTAAAATTTTATATTGTTTATTATTTGTTCTTGCCTCGATAAAAGTTGCTGCTCAGGATAAAGACAATGATCCTGGCAAATTTTTACCAAATATTACTCCCCCTTCTCCGCAGGCATTTAAGTTTGCTATGTATGGCAATACACCAGTAGGTTTATTTACAGGAACACCAAATATTCAGTTACCATTGTTTACTTATATAACAAATAACATTAATGTTCCTTTTGCGATTAATTATTCATCCGGAGGAATTAAAGTTGACGATGTAAATAGTATAACAGGATTGGGATGGAATCTTATAGGTGGTGGTGTTATTACAAGGATCATACGTAATCAGGAAGATGACTATTATGAAGATTATCCATTAAAACATTTTGATATAACCTCTACACCTTCGGATGTTATGAGTAGGTTATACTTTAATTTTTATGGAGAAAATTATGGTAAGGAAAGAGAAAGAGATTTGTTCATGTTCAATTTTATGAATTACTCCGGAAAATTTTATTTTGATGATGACAATAAGGTTGTTTTTTTTGAAAGAAATGATATCCGAATTGAAGTAATCAATAATCCGGGTGATGAGATTTACTCTTTTCTTGTCACAACACCAGACGGAGTAAAATATTTTTTCCAGGAAAAAGAACAAACCATGTTGCGAACTCAGGGTTCCGGACACTCAATACCTTCTATCAAAGTTACAGCATGGTATCTTAATAAAATTGTTCATCCTAAAGGTGAAGAAGTTTATTTTGGGTATAACAATAGCACAAAGGAGTATGTCCAGGGAGAAAGTCAGCAGGCATCAAAATCATATCCATTGATGCAAAATTGCGCACCAGGACAAGGCTACACAAAAGGAATCACTTTTAGTGGAATTTTTTCTCATACTATTAGAATAATAGGGAAGAGTCTTTCGTCCATAACTAGTAATAAGCCTGATTTTGGCAGTGTGTTGTTTGATTATGAAGATAAAATTTCAAGCAATGAGCCTGCCACTGTTATCAAGACAATTACAGTTAAGGGTAAGGCGTTAAACATAATTGAAAAAATCGATTTTGACTATTTAGTAACAAACAATAAAAGGATTTTTTTAAATAGTTTTCATTTTCTGGAAGAAACGAACAAATATGCTTTCAGCTATATTAGCCCTAATAGCTTTCCTGTTCGTTTGTCCAAGAGCCAGGATCATTGGGGATATTTTAATAATGCTAACAATTCGATGTTAATACCAAGAATTCAAGATTATGGTTTTGAAACTTTCGACTATCAGGCGGCGGATCGGGAAGTTAAACAAGGTTATTCGCAAATAGGACTTTTAAACAAAATTATCTATCCTACAAAAGGCTATACAGAATTAACATATGAGCCTAATACTTATTATGGTGAAACAAAACAATATGCACCTCCAGTTCATGAGGGTTTAAGTGTCACAACAGAAAAAGACACATCTCATAGTAGCGCAACACCCAGAATAATTAAGGTTTCAAGCAGTCAAAAAATTAGTTTTGTAGGGGGGATTAGTTTTTATTGTCTTAGTGATCAAGATGATACAGGGAAAAGAGTAGCGACATACAGTGTTTATAATGTTACTCAGCAAAAATCTGAAAACCTTTATTTAACATCAAATAACGGAACTACAACCAGTACTAAATCGATAGCTATGCGAGAGCATATGACATCATATACAAAAAACAGCTATTTTAATGCAGAGGCAAATCAGGAATATAGGGTCAATTTAGCAATAACAGGCAATTGTACTTCAGCGAGCTTAAGTTATAGCTACCGTCCTGGAACTATTAATATTGTACCAGCTAATATACAGATTGGAGGATTAAGAGTAAAACAAACCAAAGATTATTCTCTTTACAAAGATAACCCTGTTATAAAAAATTACAGTTATTCTAAATATAACGAATCAAAATCTTCTGGAGATTTCCTGCAAGAGCCTTATTATGTGAATTTTAGTGATCACGCGAGTTTTTCAGGTGTTAATGATCTGAGCTGCACTGTTACTGACCTGGTTTTAAATTCAAGTAGTGTATCTTCGATGTTCGAAATGGGGTCTAATGTTTTTTACCAATATGTTACCGTTACTGACGGGAGTGATAATTCAAATGGCTGTGAAGAAAATGAATTTATCATCAATAAAGATTATCGGGAAAATATATATACGTTAAGGAGCCTCTCCTAACTCCTACCCTTAAGTTTTTCCCAACTGCGGAAGGGTATGTAGAGGTTTCTGGAAGTTCTTATAAATATATTTACCAGTACAAAGATCATTTGGGTAACATCCGATTGAGTTATGATAAGACACTTGCCATTAAGGAAGAGAGTAATTTCTACCCTTTTGGTCTGAAACAGGAAGGCTATAATACAGTTAAAATTGGTTTTGAGAATAAGTATAAGTACAACGGAAAAGAACTACAGGATGATAGTATTGGTGGCTGGAAGTTGAATTTATACGACTATGGAGCACGTAATTATGACCCTGCAATAGGACGATGGATGAACATTGACCCGCTGGCGGATACATATACTTCAGTTTCTCCTTATAATCATGTTTTAAATAACCCTGTCTTTTATGTTGATCCTGATGGAAAACAAATAGATATAAGTGGTATTTATAAACAAGACAAAAAAGGTAATGATATTCTAGATAAAAGTGGAAATAGAATATTAATTGGATTAAATATTTCTGTAACAGGAAAATTGATAAATGAATCAGGAAAAGTTTTTACAAGTAAGGAATTATCCTCATTTGCAACTCGTTTAAGCAATTCTATTAAAGATTCTTTTTCTAGCGGAAGTGAAAAAGGATTTGCAGTTAATGTAACGACGGATATAACAGTAGCTTCAAGTGCCAACAAATTAAACAAAACTGACCATGCATTTAGAATAGTCGATAATGGCAAGTTACCTGACTCAGATAATCCAGGTAGTTTCCGTCCAATGAATGTAATAGGTCACGCCAGTTTTGGAGAATTAGGGGTTTATATAAATGCAGATATTGTAAGTAACAAAATGGTTCCTGCAAAAACTGGGAAATATGCAGGAACAGGTAAAACAAGTACGGGTGATGCAACTTTAGAAAGAACAGGTTCACATGAATTAGGACATACAGGAACTTTACCACATGTTACTCCAGGGACTATGGATAGTAATTTAATGCACCAAACTTCCAAGCCTAATGCAGGTATGGAATTGACTAAAGCTCAAATTCTCCAAATGAAAGAAGCTTATGATAAAAAATTATTGAATAAAGGAAGACAAAAATATTAACTAACAGAGCCACGAAAACTAGATGCTCATTTTAACAGAATAATTATGGATAAAAAAATCATAACACTAAAATTATGTTTTCTTATTTTATTTTCATGTAATTCTCAAGTTAATAAAACAGAAAAAGACAAAGTTATTGTTCTATACCATATAATTTTTACTAATGGTTTTGGTTCTGATAAAATTGTGTTTGCAATTAACGGTAATGAAATTATTAAATCAGTTTTATTAAGCAGTAAATCGGATGGTATAACTTCTTTAGGATTTAAAATTATTAAAAGAGGAGATGAAGTGATTCTTATAAATAATAGTAGTAATGTTGAGTACATCATCAAAAATAAAGAAAAAATCATTCTAACTGTTACACACCAAGAAAAGATTTATAATTTTCAGCTTAATAAAAAATTAGGAAAGTATATCTTGATAGAATTAAATGAAAATATTATAAAATTTAATCAGCAAGAAAAGCGACCTTTATTTGACTAAAATACCCAGTTGGCCCCTGTCTTGTCCTAAAAAAAAGTTTTTTCCAACCACAGAAGGATATGTCGAAGCAGTATCAGGAAGTTCTTATAAATATATTTACCAGTACAAGGATCATTTGGGTAATATCCGATTGAGTTATAAAAATACAGGCACTACAACCATTCCTGTCTTGCAAATTACAGATGAAAACAACTACTATCCTTTTGGCTTAAAACAAATGGGGTATGGAGCGCCTATTGTTAACTCTAACTATAAGTATAAATACAACGGGAAGGAGCTTCAGGACGAGTTACAGCTTAACATGTACGATATGGAGGCTAGGAACTATGACCCTGCACTCGCAAGATTTACAACATTTGACCCAATTACACATTATAGTCAATCGCCTTATGGTGCTTTTAATGGGAATCCTGTTTATTGGGCTGACCCAAGTGGAATGGCTGGCGAGCATTATAATTGGAATACAGGTGGATATGAAAACGGTTCAGGTCAAAGTATTTCTTTTTCAGCGGCAATGGGAAGTTATGGTTTAAATACAGATGGGAGTACGAAAACTGATGATACTAATAGTTCAACTCGTAGTACGTCAGATGAGTCTACTGGTTCTAATATACATCCTAAAGATGCTTTTGAATATCAGAGAAAATACCCTAGGACTATGAATGTTCTAAGACTACTTCGTGGTTATGTAAAATCAAATCCAAAAATTTTACAGGCATTAGCAGAGTTTTCAGGATATTCAACTATGGAGGTTTTAAGTCAGTTAAAATTTTCCGAAGGAAGCATGACTTTAGACATTAGAGATTTGACTTGGCATTCTCTTCACCCAGAAGGTTTGAATGATAGTAGAACAGAATTTAGTTTAGAAATTTTGAATGCTGAATTTCTAGAAACGCTTAAAACGAATGAAGATATACAGTCTTTCTCTTTCTTTGTTGGTATGACTATACTACATGAATTTGTTCATGCAGGTAGAAAAGCAAATAATATGGATGGTGGTTTGAAAGAAAAAGAAGAAATGGGATGGGGATGGGAAGAACGTAGCTTTGGAGGACAAAGAGTTAATGGTAGTACTTATAAAGAATTGTCAAAAAAATATAATTGGAAATTTAAAGATGAGAATTATAAATACAAATTGCCTCCACTTTTTTAAATAATAATATTAGAAATATGAAAATAAAAAAAATATAATTGTATGTTGCATGCCATTTAATATTAATTGTCTCATGTAAAAAGG
>NZ_QETH01000156.1 GCF_003105115.1 Flavobacterium sp. HTF
CCCCGATAGAAGCGGAAATCCTTTTTGTGGCGGGGTTCGCCGCAAAAAGATTGAAGCGCATAGCGGGATCAAGCTCCTGATCAAAAAACAAATTCCAAACAAAAGGGCTTCTCCTCAAGCCTCGGGACGCTCAGCCTGACAAAAAAGCTGCTTACATATAATTAAGTATAATTCTCTCCTTATATATATGTATAGAAAAAACAAAACCCGCCAGGTTTTGAAAACCTGACGGGTAATGAAAGCAAAATCTACTCTTATTACACAGTATCATTTTCAGTACTGATATAATAAAGCAATCTTCTACATATATATATTGTATGTATTTTTGTAATCATGTATATTTGCATTCACAAAATTATAAACAATGATCAAGATTACTTTACCCGATGGGTCAATTAGAGAGTTCGCTCAAGGCGTAACTCCAATGGAGGTCGCTAAAAACATTAGCGAAGGTTTTGCAAGAAATGTTATTTCTGCATCTTTTAATGGTACAACTATTGAAACCGAAACTCCATTAACGACCGACGGTAATCTTATTTTATATACTTGGAATGATGCTGAAGGCAAAAAGGCTTTCTGGCATTCGACTTCGCACGTAATGGCACAGGCTCTTGAGGAATTGTACCCTGGAATTAAATTAACTCTTGGACCTGCAATTGCTAATGGGTTTTATTATGATGTTGATTTTGAAGATCAGAAAATTGTTGAAGCTGATTTTAAAAAGATTGAAGATCGTGTTCTTGAAATCTCAAGAGAGAAACATGAATTTAAAATGCGTCCGGTTAGCAAGGCTGATGCTTTAGCAATGTACAAAGACAACGTTTACAAGACTGAATTGATTTCGAATCTTGAAGACGGAACTATTACATTTTGCGATCACGCTACTTTTACTGATTTATGTCGTGGAGGCCATATTCCTAATACCGGAATAATCAAAGCTTTTAAAATCATGAGTGTTGCCGGTGCTTACTGGAGAGGTGATGAAAAGAATAAACAGCTAACTCGTGTTTACGGAACTTCTTTTCCAAAACAAAAAGACTTAACTGAATATCTTGAACTTCTTGAAGAGGCTAAACGTCGTGATCACCGTAAACTTGGTAAAGAGCTTGAATTGTTTGCTTTTTCTCAGAAAGTTGGGCAAGGTTTGCCTTTATGGCTACCAAAAGGTGCTGCACTTAGAGATCGTTTAGAGCAATTTTTGAAAAGAGCCCAAAAGAAGGCCGGATATGAGCAAGTAGTTACTCCTCATATTGGTCAGAAAGAGCTTTATGTTACTTCTGGTCACTATGCAAAATACGGTGCAGACAGTTTTCAGCCAATAAATACTCCTGCTGAAGGTGAAGAGTTTTTACTGAAACCAATGAACTGTCCTCACCACTGTGAAATTTACAATGTGAGACCCTGGTCCTATAAGGATTTACCAAAACGTTATGCTGAATTTGGTACTGTATATAGATATGAGCAATCTGGTGAGCTGCATGGTTTAACGCGTGTAAGAGGTTTTACTCAGGATGATGCGCATATTTTCTGTACTCCGGAACAATTGGATGAAGAGTTTAAAAAAGTTATTGACCTTGTACTATATGTGTTCGGTTCTTTAGGTTTTGAAAACTTTACTGCTCAAATTTCGTTAAGAGATCAGGAAAACAGAGAAAAGTATATTGGATCTGACGAAAACTGGGAGAAAGCTGAAAACGCGATTATCAATGCTGCAAAAGACAAAGGATTGAATACTGTAGTAGAATATGGCGAAGCTGCTTTTTATGGGCCAAAGCTTGACTTCATGGTAAAAGATGCTTTAGGCAGACAATGGCAGTTAGGAACTATTCAGGTGGATTATAATCTTCCTGAGCGTTTTGAATTGACTTACAAAGGTGCTGATAACGAATTACACAGACCTGTAATGATTCACAGAGCTCCTTTTGGTTCTATGGAGCGTTTTATTGCGATTTTATTGGAACATACGGCTGGAAATTTCCCACTTTGGCTAATGCCTGAGCAAGCTATAATCTTGTCTTTGAGCGAGAAATACGAAATATATGCTAAAAAAGTTTTAGATTTGCTAGAAAATCACGAAATTCGCGCCCTAATTGATAACCGAAACGAGACAATTGGTAAAAAAATTAGAGATGCAGAAATGCAGAAAATACCATTTATGCTGATTGTAGGTGAGGAAGAAGAGAAAAACAACACAATTTCTATTCGTCGTCACGGACAGGAAGGAAAAGGGAATATTACAGTTACAATAGACGAATTTGTCAGAATTGTAAACGAAGAAATAAACAAAACATTAAAAGTTTTTACAGTTTAACTTAAATTATAAAGTCATAGCAATAAGAAGCAACAGAGGTTTTCAACCTCGCGTAGAAAAAAAAGATGCACACAGAATAAATAACAATATTCGTGGTGTACAAGAAGTAAGACTAGTAGGTGAAAACATCGAACCTGGTGTATTTAAACTAGCAGACGCATTACGTTTAGCTGATCAATTTGAATTAGATCTAGTTGAGATTTCGCCAAATGCTGAGCCGCCGGTTTGTAAAATCATGGATTACAAGAAATTTGTTTACGAACAAAAGAAACGTGATAAGGTATTAAAAGCTAAATCGTCTCAGGTTGTAGTAAAAGAAATTAGGTTTGGTCCTCAGACTGACGAGCACGATTATGAATTTAAAAGAAAAAATGCTGAAAAGTTCCTTAAAGAAGGTGCAAAATTAAAAGCTTTCGTTTTCTTCAAAGGTCGTTCTATCATCTATAAGGATCAGGGTCAGATTTTATTATTACGTTTGGCTACAGATTTAGAAGAACACGGTAAAGTGGAAGCGATGCCAGTTTTGGAAGGAAAGAGAATGATTATGTTCATTGCTCCGAAGAAAAAGAAATAAGTCGTAAAGCCAAAAGTCATAAAACCGAAAGTCAGAACAGACTTTCAAACTTTAGCCTTTTAAACTTTCAGACTAAGATATAAGTAAGTAAGAATAAATTAAAACACTAGGAAAAATGCCTAAAATGAAAACAAAATCTAGCGCTAAGAAACGTTTTAAAGTTACTGGCTCTGGAAAGATTAAAAGAAAGCATGCTTTTAAAAGTCACATCTTGACTAAAAAATCTAAAAAACGTAAATTAGCTTTGACACACTCAGCGCTAGTTCACTCAACAGATATGAAAAGCATCAAACAACAATTAAGAATTATCTAATAATTCTTTAGGTTAAAAAATTATTTATATAACCTTGGAGTATGGCTTTGAAGTTCCTTTGATTCAATTCAGGACGCCTGCTACAAAAACACATTAAAATTATGCCAAGATCGGTAAATTCAGTTGCTAAAAGAGCAAGAAGAAAAAAAATAATGAAGCAAGCCAAAGGTTTCTTTGGTAGACGTAAAAACGTTTGGACAGTTGCTAAGAATGCAGTAGAGAAAGCAATGTGCTACGCTTACCGCGATAGAAAACAAAACAAAAGAAATTTCCGTGCATTATGGATTCAACGTATCAACGCTGGAGCTAGATTGGAAGGAATCTCTTATTCTCAATTCATGGGGAAAGTTAAAGCAAACGGAATCGAATTGAACCGTAAAGTTCTTGCAGATTTAGCTATGAACCACCCGGAAGCTTTCAAAGCAATACTTAACAAAGTAAAATAAACGTTTTATAAACTCAATTTAGATTACTTACTTATCATAGAAAAACCATTCGCCTCGGCGAATGGTTTTTTGCTTTTACAGCAGTTTCTAAAATCAGGCTTTTAGAAATTAATTATAAAAGGTACATTTGTATATTTGGTAAATTAAACGATGTATAAAGCACTTTTTGATCATATAGAAAAAATAATAAAGTTAGAGCCCTCAGAAATTGAGACACTTGAGTCGTGTCTTTCTATACTTACAATAAAAAAGAAAGAGCTTGTCCTGCAGGAAGGACAGATTTGCAATACTTTATATTTTATTAGAAAAGGCTGCATGAGACAATATATTATCAATTCTAAAGGAACAGAACAAACACTGCAATTTGGTATTGAAAACTGGTGGATAACAGATTATTTAAGTTATCATAATCATATTCCTTCGCACTTTTATATACAGGCAGTAGAAAACTCAGAAGTAATTGCTATAGAGAAATCAGCTCTTGAATCTATATTACTTGAGGTCCCGAAACTTGAGCGGTATTTTAGAATCGTTTCTCAAAAATCATTTGGAGCTGCCCAAATGCGTATCAAGTTCTTATTTACAATGTCGGCAGAAGAACGATATCATCATATGAACAATCTGTTTCCTGAATTTGTACAGCGGGTACCACAATATATGCTTGCCTCCTATTTAGATTTTTCTGCTGAGTTTATGAGTAAAATCAGAGCAGGAAAAGTATAAACTTCATTTCTTGAAGTAGTTCAAGTTTTTTAAAGCAGATATAGAAGAACTTTGTATCAAACTTTAAAAGATAAATAAAATGAAACCAAGAATTGTTATTCCGAAAGTAGCACCAGAAGCGTATCAGGCCATGTTAGGTTTAGAGAAATATATTGCTACAACATCTATTACCCCTGTTTTAAAAGAACTAATTAAAATCAGAGCTTCACAAGTAAATGGCTGTGCCTATTGTATTAATATGCATACTGGAGACGCACGTAAATTAGGTGTTACAGAACAACGTATTTATTTATTAAGTGCCTGGCGAGAAGCTGATGTATATACAGATGAAGAAAAAGCTGTTTTGGCCTTAACTGAAGAAGTAACTCTAATTAGCAACCATGTTTCTGAAGAAACTTATGAAAATGCAGCGAAATATTATGATGAAAAATCTCTTGCTGAAATCATAATGATGATTATTACCATCAATGCATGGAACAGAATTGGAATTGCAACCGGAATGAGAGCTGTATAAAATTTTATCTTGTTTTTTTAGCAAAACAAATCGCATAAAACCCTCTAAAAGAGGGTTTTGCTATTATAAAAAGTTTATAAAATAAAAGACCTAAATTAAACTCTACAAAAATACCGTATTTATACCCTGTTTTCAGGTTTCTCTATTCTTTACTTTTGATCCGAAAGATTATGAAATGAAATTTGATTAAAGTATCATTTCAATTCTCTAAGCAAACAACCACAATAATAATCGTACAGGTAAAAAATTTTGCTAATTAATTTAGTGATTTACGGATTCCCGTAAATGAAAGCTTTTAAGAAGTTTAATTTTGTACCACTAATTAACAGGACCAAATGAAACCAAAATACGAAATCTCATTACAGAAAAACTATAATC
>NZ_QETH01000157.1 GCF_003105115.1 Flavobacterium sp. HTF
GGATTACTAACATCGCCAGCTAAGACAGCAACGATATCATGACCGATCCCTCTAGCTTTATTTATACCATTTTCATCTTCCATAGCCGTTCAGTTAATTGTTCATTCACTATCTGATTTGCTGAAAATCGAAAGAGAGATTTTAAACAAATCAGGCGAAATTAACGATGAAGGAACAAATTCTATGATGAGTGACTTTATTGCGGAGCAGGAAAAAACAATCTGGATGATGAATGCATGGTTAGAAGAAACTTTGTAATTTATTACTAGTCAATTGCTTAAAAGCAGAATGATGCAGATGTATTATTCTGCTTTTTTGATTATGTTAAATTTCTATAAAATTTTCCATCAGTTTCTTTGATTTTATTTCTTTAACACTATTTTTGCCTCAATGAAAGTATTAGCCCGCATATTATTATTCATATTTATTGCTTTTTTATCGACCCCGACAATTGTTCAGGCGATAAAAAAATGCAATAGTGCGACTATGACTATCAGTCTTTCTGAAGAAGAGGTACATAAAGAACTTAAATCTATAGTACACCCGGTTATTTTAGAACACGAAGTTTTGATGCCGGTTTATATTGAGAAAAAAACAATCATATCTGAAAATATTGTAAAACTTGACAATATTTCTCCGAGCATATTTGCTCCACCTCCCAATTTAGTATAATACTTCCGATTATTTTTAAATGACTGCATTTTATAAAATGCGGCAGATCTTTAATGTATCAATTTTTAGTATTGTATTATGACAAAAAAAATCAATCTTTTTGCCAACCTTAAATCTGATTTTGCTTCAGGTTTAGTGGTTTTTTTGGTGGCTCTTCCGTTGTGTTTAGGTATCGCAATGGCATCTGGGGCGCCGTTATTTTCCGGAATTATCGCGGGTGTTATCGGTGGTATTGTAGTAGGATATTTAAGCCAGTCACATATTAGTGTTTCTGGTCCTGCAGCTGGCCTTACAGCAATTATATTAACTGCTATTACCAATTTTGGCGCTTTTGATGTGTTTTTAATGTCTGTTTTTATTGCTGGATTAATTCAGCTGGCATTAGGGTTTTTAAAAGCAGGAAGTATTTCAAATTATTTTCCAACCAATGTTATCGAAGGAATGCTTGCGGGTATCGGGATCATCATTATTTTAAAACAATTGCCGCACGCTTTTGGTTATGATGCTGATTTTGAAGGTGACCAGGCTTTTATCCAGAACGACGGGAGTAATTCCTTTTCGTTTTTATTTGACGTTATTAATCATATCAATTTAGGAGCTGTTGTAATTTCTCTTATTTCTTTAGTGATATTAATTTCATGGGATAGAGTTCCTTTTCTTAAAAAATTAAAATTAGTTCCGGGAGCACTTGTTGCTGTTATTCTGGGAGTTGTCTTAAACGAAATATTTATTTCAACCGGAAGTTCACTGGCTATTGCAAAAGAACATTTGGTTTCTTTACCGGTTCCGAAATCTTTTGATGATTTTAAATCGATAATTATCACCCCGAATTTTGCTTCAGTGACAAATCCGCAAGTTTGGGTTGTCGGAATTACAATTGCTATAGTGGCTTCTATTGAAACATTATTGTGTATTGAAGCTTCAGACAGAATGGACGTGCAGAAACGTTACACCAATACAAATGTGGAATTAAAAGCTCAGGGAATTGGTAATGTATTAAGTTCGCTTTTAGGAGGATTGCCAATGACATCTGTTGTGGTTAGATCTTCTGCAAATAATAATGCGGGGGCAAAATCAAAAATGTCATCCATTATTCACGGTGTACTTTTGCTTATAAGTGTACTTGCGATACCGGTAATTTTAAATAAAATTCCGTTAGCAACCTTAGCTACAGTTTTAATTTTGGTTGGGTACAAATTAGCAAAACCGGCAACTTTCCTGCACTTTTGGCACAAAGGGAAATATCAGTTCATTCCTTTTATTGCTACTTTGGTATTTGTAGTAGCTACAGATTTATTAAAAGGGGTGGCTTTAGGAATTATCATCAGTGTTATTTTCGTTCTGAGAGGAAACTTAAAAAGAGCATACAGCTTTAAAAAAGAAGAGTACGAAGACGGAGATGTTATTCATATTGATTTGGCACAGGAAGTTTCATTCCTGAACAAAGCCGCAATTAAACAAACACTGAGTGATATTCCGGAAAACTCAAAAGTAATCATCAATGCACATGATACAGAATATATAGCGCATGATGTACTGGACTTAATTCGTGAGTTTAAAGAAACAAGAGCTATCGATGAAAACATCAAAGTAAAACTGAAAGGCTTTAAGAAAGCATACGAATTAGAAAATTCACCTGAAGTAAATAACCATGTTACAATTGAACATTATTATGATGTTGCGAAACGAGCTTTGGTGAAAAAAGAAGAAGTAAAAGAAAAATTTTAAGCAAATTAAATAAATTAAGGGATTTTTAAAGTGTAACAAATATCAAAAAATAGGTAACTTTACAAATAAGTTCTTTTTGATCTGTTATACATTATAAATGCCTAAAAAAAAATAAGAAAATGAGAGAGTTTTATAAGCAAATACTGGAGAACAATAAAAAATGGGTTGAAGATTCGTTAGCAAAAGACCCAAATTATTTTGCTGATTTGGCAAAAGGACAATCTCCGCCATTATTATGGATTGGATGCTCTGACAGCCGTGTTCCGGCAAATGAAATTATCGGAGCCAAACCGGGAGAAGTCTTTGTTCACCGTAATATTGCTAATATGGTTGTGCACTCTGATATGAATATGCTGAGTGTGCTGGATTATGCAGTTAATGTTTTGAAAGTAAAACACGTTATTGTTTGCGGTCACTACGGTTGTGGTGGTGTAAAAGCAGCAATGGGTAATATGTCTGTCGGAATTATCGACAACTGGATCCGCCACATTAAAGACGAATATCGTTTGCATGATAAATATCTAAATTCAATTGAAGATGAAACAGAACGTTTTAATGCTTTTGTTGAAATCAATGCAAAAGAACAAGTATATAATTTAGCTAAAACTTCTATCGTGCAAAGCGCATGGAAAAATGGTCAGGACTTAATGTTGCACGGATGGGTTTACGGTTTGAATTCTGGTTTTGTAACCGATTTAAATGTAACCATTGCTTCGAATGATGAACTTGATGATGTTTACCAGTTAAGTAATCTGTAAAAAATAAAAAATCGCCCAAAAGGGCGATTTTTTTTATTCGTTTTCATCCAGGTTTTCATTAAAAGCCGAAGGTAATAAGGTTGGGATAAACTTGATTAAAATTGGCAATAATAAACTACCGCCCGGAAGTAAAAATATGGTGAGTGACGGAATCGTTTTACAAATATCCAAAAGCTGTTTTTTTACTTTTTTCTTTTCTTTTGCATCAAGGTCCCTCGTAGTAGAATAGGCAAGAAGAACGACTAATTCTTTACTTTGCATAATTTCCTTTACCAGTCTGTTTTTGTTTCTAATAATCAGTTTTACAACAGTATGCGTCATCTGATCATAAAAATGTTTTACCGGATTTGAATAATTGAAATACGGGATTTTCTTTTTATGTGTGGTGATAAAGTCATGAGTCGTATCGATGCTCTGGGTTACGAAATAATCGGATACTCCCATCATAGATCCTAACGAATACAGGAAATAAGCTTCCTCATTTTCTACAACACCATCGCTCCATAAAGCCATTCCGGCCATATCGATCAGATAATATTGTTCCAGTTTATCGTTAAAATAATCAAGCTGTAAGGTTTCTAAAGTATCTACGGTAACTTTTGAGAATTTAGAATATCGGATAGAGGCCTCGAAAAGTTTGATTAATAAATCATCATGCTGTGATTTGACCGTTTTGGTTTTTAAAGCGAGGCCTACAATACCAAGAACCGTTTCTTCAATCCTTTTTAAATATTTTTCGGGGATTTCGCCATGAGCGAGAAACTGTCTGAAAGCCAAAACATCAATAAATAACAACGCATTGGTAACCAGATGCGAAAAGTTTTTACTAATGATACTGTCATTAGTCTGAACTCTCTGGTCGATTATGTTTTCCAGTTCAAAAGAAGGAGCGTCTTTGGGAAGTAAAATTTTAAGTAAACTAAATCCTTCCGGATTCATTGCCTTGTAAAATTTCAGGACTTCGGTAATGAAATTTTTTGGTTCAGAATTCCTTTTTTCCAAACAAAAAATACCATATAATGTATTTAATAAGGCGACTTTTGAAATTTCCGTTTTAAACCAGCCTTTTATCGGAATTGGAATCTGAGAATCAATAGCGATGATATGGCCATAGATAAATCCGGTTTCTCTTACTTTATAGTAAAAGGAATCTTTATTCTCAAAAGGAATTGCTTCTGAGAACTTTTGTTCATTAAAAAACTTATCTATCCAGCCAGATGCCGATGCGTTAATCATTAACTTTAGTTTGAGGATACAAAGCTATATCTTTTTCTTGTGTTAAGATTAATTTTTAAATGAAATAACCACTAGATTTTGTGAAAAATAGTGGTTATTGTGTTTTTACTTGATAAGTCCTGCACATGCAACTCTTCCGCCTGCATTTCCGGTAGGCTGGGTTGTAAAATCATCTGTTCCCTGATGTACGATTAAACCTTTGCCTAAGATATTTTTTGTTTCATCTTCACAACCAATACACCATTCATCGGTAGTTAAAGTGATTGTTCCGTTACCTTTATCGTCGGCAGTAAAGTTACCGATATCACCTTTGTGATATTCTCCAACTCCCCATTTGCCATGTTTTTTAAAGGTAGGATTCCAGTGTCCGCCTGCAGAACTTCCGTCGGCAGCAGTACAATCCGATTTTTCATGAATGTGAATGGCATGGACTCCCGGCTGTAAACCGGCTACCTTTGCAACAAAAGTTACTTTGCCGTTTTTTTCCGTAAAAGTAGCAGTTCCAGTCACGGTACTGTTGCTTTTTGGCTCTAATGCAACGGTCAGAGTTTTTGCGTCATTTGATTTTGTACTTGTCTTACAGCCAATAATTAAGGCTGTGATTATAGCGATAGAAGCGATGATTTTTTTCATTTTACGGGCTATTAAATTAATTTATAAGTAAATTTAACATAAAATGGCTGAAATATTTGGATCAAAAAGTTAAAAAAACCTCAAATTACTTCATGTAAAATAAAACGAAACAGTCAGAATAAGCAGAAAATATTGCGTAAATTCGTATAGATTTTTCAAAGAAACTTCCAGAATTTAAAAAGTCTTTAATCTTTAAATTTTACTTTA
>NZ_QETH01000158.1 GCF_003105115.1 Flavobacterium sp. HTF
ATGATGCCAATAACAGGATCTCAATCATTTTTGAATATATTTTATTTAATTCTCCTGAAGATGTTTTACTCGCCAACCTTCCTTTAAAGTATAAAGTTGACTGACCAAAACCCAACAGGCAAATACTTCCCACAACTATAAGTAAAGTACGGGCAAAATCATATTGACCAACAATTTTCGGGCTAAAGGATTTCGTGAGAAAGACCGTAAAGCCAAATAAAAGAAGTGCTCCTGAAATTCTCAAAAACAAAGTAACAATACTTTTCTTTAAGAAAGAATTGCTTCTGATTTTATCAAAAATGTTATTTGTTTTCAATTGATTTCATGGTGCTTAACAAGTAAAAAATTAAACTTTATTTACCTGAGATTTTAAAAGCTGTTTTCTATAAAATTTCTGAAACAAACTAATAAAAACAAAAAGAACAAGAAAGAAAACCGGAAGTAAAAATTTGAAATTTCCATTCACAATTTTATTATCATTCATGTTCAGTGTAGTGCTAATTTCTTTGATCGTTTTGTCAGAACTTATCAGTTTCAACCTGTTTTTTCCTTGTTCGATAACCAGCTTTTGCTTGGTTTTTATAATATCATTAAGTTGTGTGTTCTCACTGTAATACACCAGCTTATCACTTTTTACATTGCTTTTTGCCGTATTCGAAAAACCATTTAAAACGTTGTCAATCTGGGCAATAATCGTATCATTTTGAGTAATTTCCTGCTCAAGGTTTTTGTACCCGATTTTTTGAGCGGCAGTGAAATATTCCGAATCATTTAAATATTTTAGTAATGGTTCAATGACCTCTTTTTCATTTATCACTTCTTTTGAAATAAAAGAAATGGTATGAAGACTGTAATTTTTACTGGTTACATTATCTTCCAGCACCTTTTTAACTTCGCCAACCTCAGCCATCAGTTTTATAAGCTCAAAGTTTTGTTCTTTGTCTTCAATAAATTTGTAAACATCTGCAATTGGTTTAATTTCAATCTTACTGATATTTTGCGGATTTGAAATACCTACTACATTTTTCAGGAACCCGGCATCTCCGGCAGCAACTTTAGCCTGTATTAAATCGATTTTTGAATATAAATAATCAACACTTCCAAAATTTGGCGTTACAACCACCTGATTCTGAAAACTTTTTTTATTTGAATCTAAATACCATCCTAAACCAAAACCCAGAATAACTAAAACCATAGCCAGGATCCAGTTTCGTAAAAAAAACTGAATAGACCTAAAAACAGATTCGTTTATTCTGTCAAAGAAATTGCCAATGCTCGTTGAAAGCTGGAAAATATCAATTTCCTGATTATCGTGATTATGGGGTACTTTTGTACTCATTTATAAGTTCTATTTTACGTTGAAAATCTGTTCCAAAATTTTAATAGTAATCAGGTACGTTGGTTTTACGCCTGTTGTTCCCAGTCCGCCTGAAGCCAGTGTACTTCCTGTTTCCAAAGGATTATCCGAAGCATAATATGCATAACGCACTTTGATATCCTGAGGCACACTTTTTCTGATTTTTGATGCCGACTGTATGGCTTTTTGGTAATAAGAACCTTCCATTTCAAGACCAATTACCCCCCAGGTTGATTCATGAAAGAATTTTAATAAATCCCTGTTTTGCAGTGACGTTCCTAAAACGGTAACCATTGCCCCTTCAAAAACAGCAATGTCATTTCCTTCAAACATGTCGCCGGTTAATTCATTTTCAAAGAAATAATTATCAGCCGTTCCTTCGTTTATATGTGCCGTCGGGATCATAATATCTCCTTTTCCGCCTTCCAGGATTCCGGCTTTACCCATTATCGAAACTGATTTTACATTCAGTAAAGTGTCTTTTTTATAGGGTTTCAAAAGCTCATCGATTGTTTCATAAGCCTGCTCTCCAAAAGCATAGTCCATCACGATGATAACCGGTTTTTCTTCGTCTAATTTTGCTTTTGCAAAAGCCGTTTTTGCCCAGTCAATTTTGGCGGTATCAAAAATCTGAACGTCTATATTTGTTCCTGATGTATCAGGCAGCGAAATCATTCCGTTTTTTAGTGCCAGTTCTTCAACCAGACCTCTTGTTTCTTTAGCTCCTGATTTGCTTAATTCTTCATAAATGAAAAAATCAGATTTGTCCTTGAATTTTGTTTTCAACAACGGAGTTGCAAAAATAGAGTTCATCACACTGTGCATGTTAGCACTTATAACATGTATCGGACGTTTTAAAAGATTATTGGTTTTTAAAACTTCCTTGATGTTTGTCGCCCAGATTTCTCCGTGAATGTGATGCCCTAAACGTTCTCTTAAAACAGGACTAAAAGTTATAGTTCGTTTATTGTTCTCTATTACTTCTTCAATCGCTAATTTTCCCAGCCAGTAAATTACATTTAAAAAACGATCCGGCTCATTTTCCGAACCAAAAGCGTCATAAATGTCCAGAACTTCTTCAAAAGTCCTTGCTAAAATATTGGCAACATGCGAAATTGCTTTTTCTTTTTCAATCTGAGGCAGTTTTTTGGTCTGCATAACAGCCTGTTCCAGTTTTAGCCAGTCGCGTGAAACTTCTCCGCCATCATCTACCAGAACCCTGTTTTTTATTTTGTGGGATTCTATAAAAATAAATGTCAAATGCGTCAGGATATCATAAATGTCAGATCGCCCGCGGGTAATTTCAACATTCATTTGCTCTTCGTCAATCCGGTAACAGTTTCTTCTTCTTTTTGGAGGAACAATAGGTTGAAAATGTGATTTTGAATATCCTTCATCTGAAGTCAAATTAATAAAACGGCATTGCTCAATTCCTATAGGAAGACGTTCTATTACATATAAAAGCCCGTTTAATTCTACCTTTTCTTCTCCAATATTCCCGTAAATTTCCGGACGTAATGCCAGTAAAGATTCACGTAAACTATCGCCGGAAACTCCCATAGGTTTATAAAAACCACGGTTGAATAAATGGCGCATTGTAATGTACATTTTTTCGATTGCCGCAGATGATTCCTGCGCTCTTGATCTTGATATATGTTTGGTTTCTTTCATTCTATTCTGTTTTTTCGAACTTATAAATATAAGTTGTTTTTTATTTTAAATTATCCGCAATATCCCTGTTATTAGATAATCTTGGAATTTTATTTTGTCCGCCCAGTTTTCCCTGCGATTTCATGTATTCCTGAAAACCATTCTTGGAGACTTTTGTAACGACTACTTTCTGTAAAACATTTCCCGTAATCAAATCATCATAATAAATGTTTTGTTTTCTCATCGCGCTGTCAATTGCTTCTGCGAATGCTTCTATACTTTCCGGTTCGTTTTCAAATTCTACAAACCATTCATGATAAGGCAATCCTGTTGTTGGCGTAATTTGTGGCGCAACTGTAAATTCGTTTATTACGATATTGGTTTCGGCTGTGGCTTCTTTCATTGCATTTTCTACTTCGTTGGCAATCACATGTTCTCCAAAAGCAGAAATGTAATGTTTGATTCTGCCCGAAACAATAACACGATGCGGAAATAATGAGGTAAACTGAACTGTGTCACCAATATTATAACCCCAGAGTCCGGCATTTGTTGAGATAATCAGGGCGTAATTTACACCCAGCTCTACTTCACCAATTGTAAGCCTTTTTGGGTTTTCTGCAAAAAAATCCTCTGCTTTTATAAACTCATAAAAAATTCCTGAATTCAAAAGCAAAAGCATTCCTTTTTCTTTTTGAGAATCCTGATAAGCAAAAAACCCTTCTGATGCAGGAAACAACTCAATGCTGTCTACTTTTCTGCCAATCATTTGTTCAAACTTGGCGCGATAAGGTTCATAATTTACTCCTCCGTAAATAAACAAATTGAAGTTTTTAAATATTTCGCCTATTTTGTTCCCGCCGCTTTTTTCCTGCAGACGTTCAAAATACATTTGCACCCAGGACGGAATTCCGGAAATCACCGACATATTTTCTTTTATAGTTTCACCTACAATAGCATTTACCTTGGTATCCCAATCCTCAATACAATTGGTTTCCCAGGAGGGCATTCTGTTGCGCTGTAAATATTTCGGAACAAAATGAGCTGCAATTCCTGAAAGTCGTCCAAATTTAATTCCGTATTTTTCAGTTAAAATCGGACTTCCCTGCAAAAAAATCATTTTTCCGTCAACAAAATCGGTATTTCCTGTTTCGTTTATGTAATGCAGGATGGCATTTCGCGCCGCATTGATATGCGAAGGCATCGATTCTTTGGTTAGCGGAATATATTTTGCACCCGAAGTGGTTCCTGAGGTTTTCGCAAAATAAATTGGTTTTCCTTTCCAGAGAATATTCTCTTCCCCAATTTTCACTTTTTCAATATAAGATTTCAAATCTTCATAATCCCGCACAGGAACATTCTTTTGAAAATCTTCAATTGTGTTTATGGCATCAAAATGATGGTCTTTTCCAAATTCAGTTTCTTTGGCATCTTTTATCAGGCTTTCAAAAACTTTCAATTGGCTTTCGACTGGTTTGCTGGCCCAGTTAAGTGTTTGGTTGTATATTTTCCGGGCAAATATTTTTGCCGCAATTGACTTAATTGACATTTCTGGTGGTATTATTTTTTGTCACTTTTGTTTTTACTTCGGGAATTTTCGCCTGACTCTTTCTCTGTTTTTTCTACTTCCTCTCTCAATTTAATCTCTTTTTCAGATGCTTTCATGTCAAGATCAGGAGATTCATGGGTTTCAGACAAAATAGAATCTTTGTTGAACTTTGCATAATCCAGTTGTCCGGACAACACTTTCTGAACTCCTTTTATATAAGCTTCATTTTTCTGCAAAGCCCTTTCTAATGAATCAGATTTTATAGCCAGTTGTGTTGCATCTTTCTTTAGCTGTGAAGACGAATATCCGGGAATAAATTCGCGTAAAGATGTAAAAGCAATAATGTAAGTAGTAATTAAAATAAGAAATATCCCTCCTAAAGTAAAGGTTACAAAGACATTCATTAAGGTAAGTTTGAACGAAAAAATTTCTTCAAAGGTATCTTCATTCAAAATTACCAGACGGTTTTTGATGAATAGTTTTTTTCTAAAATTGAATTTTTTCTTCTTCTTCATATCTGATTATACAAGCAAATATAGTAATTAATAGTATTGCTGATGCTGGTCAGTATTTTATGAATCTGCTAAATTTTTGATTTTAT
>NZ_QETH01000159.1 GCF_003105115.1 Flavobacterium sp. HTF
CTTTGTTTTTGAACCGATTGCAATAAGAGCAGCAAAGGTTCAGGACGCATATAAGTACAAATAATTAGAGAAAATTTCATGTTTGTTATTTATGTCTGATTCCTAAATTATTCAGTTTTCTTGCGTAAAAAAGTGATTTTTTAAATTGTAAATTTTTATACGGGATTCTAAAAAAGCGATATAACAATCCTTTTTTAGAGCCTTTAAAAAGATACAGAAAAAAATGTTTGTACTTATATTCTGTTACTTGTTGTGGTGTAAAATGCTTAACAATTCCATACATTATGGTAGGACTTGGCACGGGACGTATCGATTTAACCGGAGTGTCCAGTTCCCATGGTTGTGTCTTTCTTTTTTTGCCTAAAATTTTTGCCTGATTCCCCCAAAATCGATATCCGCCTACCGGTGGTTTCAAATGCAAATTGGCAGAAAATGGGTTAAAAACAACAATTTGTCCCAATTTAATCAATGACATTCCAAAATCGCTGTCTTCACCGTAACCACCATCAAAATTAATATCATTGCCAACTAATTGCTTTACATATTTAGTTTTTACACATGAATTTGCATTGCTAAAGCCGGCACTTGCACCCACTTTCCATCTTGTCGCTGCCAGCTTTTCGAGTTTAATCTCTAAATCTGCAAGATTTTGCTGTTGATGATCAGCTCTGATATCCAATCCGTTGCAGGCGTTTACTTTATAGGTTTGTAATATTCTGATATGTTTTTCTATGAAATCTGATTTTATACGAATATCATCATCTCCAAAAACAATATAATCACCGGTACATAATTCTATGGCTTCGTTTCGCGCCCTGCAGCTTCCTTTTGTTTCCTGCCATTTTATGAACAGTTCAAACGGATATTTTTTTTCGAGATATAATTTTTCATCCCTCAGGTTTTCGGGAGTTGCATCTACAATTACAACCTGAGAAGGAGGGTAACTTTGCGAAGCTAAATCTTCCAGCAGCTGCAGCGTAAAATCCTGTCGCATCATTGTCGGGATAATATAACTAACTGTTGGTTTCCCTTCAAGTGGTAATAATTCACGCGGTTGTAGAACGGGTCTGTTTGCTGTTTGCTTAAAATTTTTCTTAGCGTAGAAAAAAGCATTCCATTCTTTCCATTTCCAGAATCCTTTACGGTATAACATAAAAATGGAATGATCAATTTTGAAATTTTTTCTAAAAAAAACATATCTGTCCTTTTCAGAAATCGTTATTTCATCAATAACATCTGATCCAAAAAGATCTTTTATATATAATGGAATCGCGGCTGAATTTCTCAATGCGTTATATCCAAAATCGAGCGCCTGAAGCTGAATATTCTGATATTGGGTATCAAAACCTTTTAGCGTTTCCCAAACTGATTTACGAACAGCAAACTGATTGGAATTGACTCTCCAGCTTACACACTCATTTAAATTATCAAAATCATTTATGTACCAAAAAAAAGTTGCTGCCTGATAGACGATATCAGGAAATGCATTTTTATAGCCTTGCTCAAAAGAACTATGCCATATGTCTCCGGCACCATCCGCCAGAATTTCTAATTTATCTAAATCAGGCTGACCCTTATAAAGAATAATTTCTCCAGTTTTTGTTACAAATTCTTTAAGTTCCATTATATCCGGATTTATTATTTTATTACTGATTTATAAAATTCGATATTTTTTTTGGCTAAAACTTTTATATCAAAAAAATCTTCTACTTTTTTTCTGGCCGCTATTCCGGTTTTTTGGCACAACTCTTCATCTTCTAGAAGGTTACTGATTTTTTCTGCAAAAGCATCATGATTTTTTGGGTGAACCAAAAAGCCATTTTTACCTTCCTCTATCATTTCACCTGCCCAGCCAATATTGGAGGCAACAATTGGTTTTTCCATTGCCATAGCTTCTAACCAGGAAACCGGAAAAGCTTCTGCAAAAGAAGGAAAAACACAAACAGTTGCTTTTTGAATTTTCTCTTTTATTTCGGCATAAGGAACACTTGAAACATATTCTACATTCTTTATCGCCTCATCTGAAAAGAGTTTCTGCATCATTTGCCAGGTCGAGGAATTTCCTGAAATAATATCTGAAACGTCTTTTCCAACCAAAATTAATTTTGAATCAGGATTCTTTTGAATCACTTTATTAAAAATCAAAGGCAATTCTAAAAGTCCTTTTTTACGGATCAGGCTCCCAAAATACAGTATACTTTTTTCTGTACCGATATTTTGATTATTCCCCCTAAACAATTCTGTATCAATCAGATTTGGGATAATCGCAAATTTTTTATTCAGGCCGAAAACTTCATTTGTTTTATCTGCCGTAAACTGACTTACTGAAAGTAGATGGTCTGCATTTTGCAAAGCTCTTTTTTCATGAAATTTATTTTGCCACTTTACTTTACGTTCATCCAAATGACAAAAGTAAGTATCAGAACCATGTAAACGTATTATAACCGGGCATTTATCTGGTTTTATAAATGATGTAATTCCGGTCCAGTCTGCAGCTTCGACTATGTCAATTTCTTTATTAGTATATAATTTATTGATTATTTTTTCGATCTTTTTTCGGGTCAGAAACCAGGATAATCCTTTGAATTTTACATTCTTTATTTGCTGAATAAGAATTCCGTTATCATCAAATAAAGCGTCTTTTTTCTGACCGTACACCAAAACACGAACTGCGATTCCGTGATTCAATAACGCGATGGCAAGGTTCTTTATACTTGTTCCTAAACCCCCTGAATTTCCTGTTTCAGAATGTGGATATTCTGGTGTCAAAAAGGCTATTTTCATAGATTTATTTCTTAAAAAAGTCTTTTAAAATTCTGGCCGTAAACATTTTTGCTCCGGTATCAGTCATGTGTCCGCAGGAAGAAAAGTATTTATCTTCTACCACGACGTTTTCATAATTATGAATTTCAGGATATGCTTTTTTTACTTTATCAAAATAATTCATCCCCGTAACATTCTCGCACATCGGGGTCATTACTGCAATGAAATTAATATTATTCGTTTTACAGATATTTTTAATTTCTTCGTAATATTTATTCTTTGGCAAAGGATTTAGATTGACAATATTATTTTTCATATTGCCATTCTTGTGTTTTGCTAAAGGATAATAGCCAAGATTGTCGAGAGAATTTGTTTTGTCTCCGGCTACTATTTTATAAACTTCTCTGAACCCTATTTTAGAATCATATTTTATATATCTGTAAAATGGAACATAATACAACTCATTAAAGTTTTTCTGAGTCTTAAAATGCTTTTTTATAATCTCCGAATTATGAATATAGGGCAAAAATTTCGCTGAAACCCCATCAGATTCGTGATCGTTTGAGAGATTTAAATCTGCTTCCAGAATTACATTCTTAATTTCATACTTTCTTTCAATCATTAACTTCAGCATTAATGAAGCTTCAAACAAATGACCGCCGCTCATTCCGTAATTAAATGTTTTTAATCCTTTATCTTCAAACATTTTCGAGACAAAATGATTGTTTGCTCTTGAAGATCCTAATATGATAACATCATATTTTTTTGAGTGTGAATTAAAAACAGTTTCAATTTTTCCTCTGTTTTTAGATTGTAAAAAAACAAGTGTATATAATCCGTCCAAAATTGCCGCAATCAGAATAGTGGTGATTAAAATTTTGGCTGTATAAGTTAAAAATCTCTTCATTAGAATTGGAAATATATAAATTCTTTATAATCTGAAAACGTTCCAAAAGCCATAATTGCAGCAATAGCCAAAGCTACTTTCAGCGTACTTCTTTTTCCGGACAATGGTTCGATTTTTTTGCGATTATTCCATTCTATCAAAACAAATATTCCAATCAAAAGCAGCAATTCATAGCTGTAACGCTCATTATCCAGATATTGAAATTTGAATTCTCTGTCTGTCACAATACGTTTCAGATATAAAACAGCGTCTGTAATAGTCCTTGCCCTGAAGAAAACCCATGCAATACAGGTAAGTGCAAATGTGTATACAATACTGGTTATGACTTTGAAAGAATCAAAATTAAACCTCAGCTGAATCTCATCCATATTATTCCTGTTGCTGTTTGATAAAAGCAAAGGGAGGAAATAAACCGCATTTATAAATCCCCAGACAACATAAGTCCAGCTAGCTCCATGCCAAAAACCGCTGACAACAAAAATGATAAAAGTATTTCTGATTTTCATCCAGATTCCGCCTTTGCTTCCTCCTAAAGGAATGTAGAGATAATCGCGAAACCATGACGAAAGCGAAATATGCCAACGACGCCAGAATTCGGCAATATCTCTTGAAAAATAGGGATAATTGAAGTTTCGTAATAAATCTAATCCGAACAATTTTGAGACTCCTAATGCAATATCTGAATATCCTGAAAAATCCCCGTAAATCTGAAAAGCAAAATAAACAGCTCCCAGAATCAATGAAAATGAATTCATTGAAGTATAGTGATCAAAAATAGCATTGGCATACATGGCACATGTATCTGCAATAACTACTTTTTTGACTAGTCCCCAAACGATTTGATAAATACCTTCTTTGGCTTTTTCTAAATCAAATTCTCTTTTTACTTTAATTTCAGGCAATAAATGTGTTGCTCTCTCAATTGGCCCTGCTACCAAAAGCGGAAAATAACTCACAAATAAAGAGTAATCAATAAAATTGTATTCGGCTTTTATTCTTTTATAGTAAATATCAATTACATAAGACAATCCGTGGAAAGTATAGAATGAAATTCCTACTGGCAGAATTACTTCCAGTAAAATCGGACTTGCTTTGACTCCGACTGAATTTAATAAATCCGAGAAAGAGTCTGCAAAAAAGTTATAGTATTTGAAAATTCCGAGAAATCCTAAATTCACTATAATACTTAGCCAAAACCAAA
>NZ_QETH01000160.1 GCF_003105115.1 Flavobacterium sp. HTF
TTTTTTAAAGATTTGTTTTTGGGTTTTTAAATATAAGAAAAAAAACAATAATTATCTTTTTAAAAATACTTTGATGACAAACAATATCACAATAAAAAGAAGAAAACCGATTAGTACTTTATAATTTCCTTTATAAAACACTTTGTGCAGCGATAAATCTTTTCGGTAAGCAAATACCATTACGATTACAAATGCAATAAAAAAACAGACTGCGAATATTAATTGTCCCTGACTAAACATAGTTGATAATTATTTTTTACAAATTTAGAGAATTGTATACGAATAGTTGCTAATTTGGTATTCCAATTAATTAAATAAAATCATGAAAAAACAAATAGATGCAGTAAAGGAATTCCACACTGCTTTTAACATAGGACACAGCGAAATACCTCTTGCAGATGTTGGCGAGACCAAAAAATACCTTCGTTATAATTTAATGAAAGAAGAGAACGAAGAATATCTTGATGCCGTGCAGAAAAATGATTTAGTTGAAATTGCCGATGCACTCGGAGACATGATGTACATTTTATGCGGAACTATAATTGAACACGGTTTGCAGGATAAGATGGAAGCTATTTTTGATGAAATCCAGCGCAGCAATATGAGCAAGCTGGGCGAAGACGGAAAACCAATCTATAGAGAAGACGGTAAAGTAATGAAAGGGCCGAATTATTTTAAGCCTGATTTTTCTAAATTATTATAAAAGATTAACCGCAAAGAATGCTAAGATTTTTTCTTTAGTTCTTGTGCAAAAAAACGCAGAGTTCGCAAAGCTTTGTGTTATTTTTGTCATTTCGACGAAGGAAATCTTCACAAGTAGCACGACAAGATTATGTTTAGTCTTAGTGTTCCTTAGGTAAAATTTAATAATAAAAGAAAATAGAAAACCCGGCAGATTTTAAAATCTGCCGGGTTTTTATTTTCAAATTTCTTTTGATTACTGAACTTTAACTGTCCATCCGTAAGTATCTTCAGAAAGTTTATTTTGAAGACTTGTTAGTTTTTCTTTTAAGAAAGAAGCATATGAATTCTCAATTGGTGCCAGCTCATAATATTCATCTTTATAAGAGAATCCTTTGATAACGCTGATTACAGCGGCAGTTCCGGCTCCGAAAATTTCTTTTAAAGATCCGTTTTTGGCAGCATCAACCAATTCTGAAACAATTACCGGACGAACTTCTACATTCAGTCCTTCTTTTTCTGCCATTGCAATTAAACTTTTTCTGGTAATACCATCTAAAATTCTTTCGCTTGTAGGAGCAGTCAATAAAGTATCATTAATTCTGAAGAAAACGTTCATTGTTCCCGCTTCTTCTAATTTTGTATGA
This sequence comes from Flavobacterium sp. HTF, assembly GCF_003105115.1. Classification (GTDB taxonomy): domain Bacteria; phylum Bacteroidota; class Bacteroidia; order Flavobacteriales; family Flavobacteriaceae; genus Flavobacterium. The sequence goes on from NZ_QETH01000160.1 coordinate 1,329, forward strand.
GTTGCATCATCAGTCCAGATAACCTGTTGGAAACCTTCTTTGTTTGCCAGGTTAGTTGGGTAAAACTGGGCAGCGTAGTTTCCGGCAGCTTTTGCAGCACCAATTCCACCATTTGCAGCTCTACTGTAATGTTCAGCAATAATTACTTTTACTTCGCCACCATAATATGATTTTGCAGGAGAAAGCAGAATCATGAATTTATATTCGTCAGACGGATTTGCAATAACACCAGGTCCTGTTGCAATCATAAAAGGACGGATATACATACTAGCTCCGTTTCCTCTCTGAATCCATTCCTGATCAATTTTTAATAGTTCATTCAAACCATCCATAAAAACATCTTCCGGAACTTCCGGCATTGCCATACGAACCGCAGAACTGTTAAAACGTTTGTAGTTTTCATCAGGTCTGAACAACCAAACATCATTATTTTCATCTTTATAAGCTTTCATTCCTTCAAAAATAGCTTGTCCGTAGTGAAAGACTTTTGAAGAAGGATCCATTAGAATGGGAGCGTACGGCTTAATGACAGGATTTTGCCACTGACCGTCTTTAAAATCACATTCAAATAGATGGTCTGTAAAAACAGAACCAAAGCTTAAGTTTTCAAAGTCAACTGCGCTTATTTTAGACGAAGTAGCTTTTCTGATTTCAATTTTGCTTGTTTGAGCTGTACTCATAATAGTGTAAAGTTTTTATGTAATTTTCATTTCAATAGAATACTAAAGTAATGATCTGATGTAAAATAGATTTTATTGAATGCAAAATTAAGTAAAAATATATAATTTGTTTACTAAAACTGCATTAATTACCTCAATTAACTGAGATTTATTTATCCTATAATAAACTCAAAAAAATGGTATGTTTTTATAAAGAATTTATGAAAAAACTATCGATTTTTAAGGCTTTACGCATTTGTTTTGACTAAATTTGACTCGTAAAACGGCTTGAAAACCAATAGAATCGCATTATAAATTCTTCAAAAAGTGAAAAGAGAAATAATTACAACGCTAGACGGCTCAACAACAATACATTTATCGGAGTGGAACGAAAGTTACCACTCTAAGCACGGCGCAATTCAGGAAGCAAAACACGTATTTATCAAAAACGGGCTTGAGTTATTTGAAAATAATCCAGTCAGTATTCTTGAGATAGGTTTTGGAACCGGTCTTAATGCTTTTATCACTTTTTTGGAATCGGAACGCAAACAGCAAAAAATCAATTATGTTGGAGTAGAGGCTTATCCGGTCAATGCAGAAGAGGTTTTGGCAATGAACTATGTGAAAGAACTCGACGCATTGGAATTTAATAACATTTTTGAAAAAATGCATAAATGCGAATGGGATAAAGAAAACGAAATTTGCCCTCTGTTCTCGTTAACCAAAAGGAAACAATTTTTTGATGAAATCAATGATTTTGAAATTTTTGATTTGATTTACTTTGACGCCTTCGGATACCGGGTTCAGCCTGAGCTGTGGAGTACTGAAATTTTTCAGAAAATGTACAATAGTTTAAAATCAAATGGAGTTTTAGTCACCTATGCTGCAAGAGGAGTTGTTAAAAGAAGTATGATTTCTGTTGGATTTACTGTAGAAAAACTGGCAGGTCCTCCGGGAAAAAGAGAAATGTTTAGAGCTTTTAAAAAGGTTTAAATGAGTTGTTTAGAATTATTATAAATTGAGTTATATGTTTTAAGAAAACGTATTCGTTGCTAAAGTTTTGAAAAAAATAAGTTAAAATTAATGTTTATGTAGTGAATTTGTTTAAATTTGCTGCGAGTTTAAAAATATAGATAACCCCCAAAAATCTTATTTTATTATGTCAAAAATGATGTTTGATTACACGAAATCAATACTTGAGAGAGTTAGTTTCGACCCGGTACTTTTCTGTAAAGAATTAGAGAAAGCTATCAAAACCCTGTTACCATACGAAATGGAACAATTACAAGAATGGTTATTAAATTTCATTATTGAGAAACCAGAATTAAAACAAAGTTTACTGCTAATTAAAGTATAAAAAAAAGGAGCCAAATTGGCTCCTTTTTTTATGCTGTTTTCTTTTGCAGCGGACTAATGATTTGTACATTCTGAAAAACAATTGCCCCTTTGACAACTCCGGCGATTGTAGATCGGATGGCGTCAATGATTTGCATTTTTAATTCGCTTTTAGGGTAAATTAAACTTACCTCACGGGCAGGTTTTGGTTCCTTAAAATTTCGTAGTTTCAGTTTGTCGGATTCTTTTAAGTCTAAAGTGTGCAAGTACGGAAGTAATGTTGTACCAAGGCCTTCGTCTGCCAGTTTTATAAGAGTTTCAAAACTCCCGCTTTGAATCTGAAAATTATTTTGTTCAACATCAGAACGATTTTTGCACAGATTTAAAATCCCGTCTCTAAAGCAGTGCCCGTCTTGTAAAAGCAAAATTTCGTTCAGGTTTAAATCAGAAACTTCAATCTCTTCTTTTTGAAAACTGATATGATGTTCAGGAATGTACGCAACGAAAGGTTCAAAATACAGAACAATCTCTTTTATTTTTTCATCTTCCAGAGGAGTAGCAGCAATTGCAGCATCCAGATGGCCATTTTTTAATTTAGTGATAATTTCATCCGTATTTAACTCTTCGATAAGCAGTTTTACTTTTGGATATTTTTTAATAAAATTATTTAAGAACATTGGTAAAAGGGTAGGCATAATGGTCGGGATAATTCCTAAACGAAATTCTCCGCCAATAAAACCCTTTTGCTGTTCTACAATATCTTTTATGCGGTCTGCTTCGTTAACAATATTCTTAGCCTGGTTTACGATTTTCTGACCTATATCGGTAAGCTGAATTGGTTTCTTGCTCCTGTCAAAAATTAATATATTCAGTTCTTCTTCAATTTTTTGAATTTGCATACTAAGTGTGGGCTGAGTAACAAAACATTTTTCGGCTGCAAGCGTAAAGTTTTTGTGTTCTGCAACAGCCAACACATATTGTAATTGAGTTATTGTCATTTTGATAGTATTTTGTGATGCAAAAATAAGAAAATATAATTTTTAATTATATAAAAAAATAAGAAGTAGCTTTAAATTTGTAGTAAATTAGTTGTAAAAATCAAAATCATGAAAACAAATATTTTAGGATTACCTGTAAAAGAATCAGAATTACTGGTAAAAGAATTAAATGTATTACTGGCCAATTTTCAAACCTATTATCAAAATTTGCGTGGAATTCACTGGAATATTCGCGGCAAGCGTTTCTTTGATTTGCATGTAAAGTTTGAAGAATTATATA
>NZ_QETH01000161.1 GCF_003105115.1 Flavobacterium sp. HTF
AAAAAAGCTCCAGATTTCTCTAAAGCTTTTTTAGTAGCGAGAAGTATCGAAATATCTAAAATAACAAAAGTATAATACTAAAACCTGAAAGCTAATTTATATCTTCGCCAACATTCAAATATTTCAATTTCCTTGCTAATTGGATATGCAGAATCAAAAAGACCTTCATGTGTTACAATTAATAAATCCGTCAATTTATATGAAATCAATTTTACCCATTATTCTTTTTTTACTTGGAATTAATGCAATAGCGCAGGTTCCTAATGCAAATAATCGAGCAAGAATATCTGGAGATACAGGAGATATGCTAACCATAGAAGAAGGCAATGGAACAGATAAAGATTATAACGCGGGCTATTATCAGCAAGATGGAAAGTATGGTTTTGTTTATCCGGAAAATGTCAGGCAAAAAACGATTTATGATATAATTCAGTTTGCGTACAATAATTTTATTATAAAAAAAGATGGCCTATATGGTATTGCGGATAGAAAAGGTGTAATTATCGGAAAAATTGAATTTGACAGTATTGGTAGTATTTCGCAAAGCAATGTTTTTATTGTTAAGAAAAAAGGAAAGTACGGAAGCATAACTCCAGACGGAAAACCAATTCTTTCTATAAAGTACGATAAAGTTCTTTATACCGGCACTCAGAATCCGGTATCGTTTGTAGAAAATAAAGATGGAAATGTATCCCTGATATTCAATAAAGATGAAAAAACTTTCCCTCAAAAAATTGATTATGCAGAAGTATACGCTAATCTAACCATATTGAAAGTAAACGGAAAATTTGGGGTCATCAAGGATCAAACTATAATTCCTTTTGAATATGATAGTATTTACGTTCCAGTTGCTGAGGGATACAATAATTTTAACAAATCTAAAAAAGTTAAAAAAATTAATCCTTTTGCTTTTGAATATTCAAAGCTGAGTAAAACGGTTAATTTAATGACTATTCAAAAAGCTGGAAAAGTGGGATTAGCAGACCTTAATTCTACTATTATCTATCCGGCAGATAATGATGCTATAAATAGTGTTGAAATGAAAAGATACTATACGGTAAAAAAGAATAATCTGTATGGAATTTACTTTATGGATTCGGGCAAAAAAACCGAAATCGAATTTGATCGTGTTTATGCTGATGGCACTGGATATGTTATGGCTGATAAAAACAGAAAAGGTGGTGCGTTTAATATGAAAGGAGAACAAATTATTCCGTTTGAATATGACCCGGAATTTATTGCCCAATATAGTTTTGGTCTAAAAATCACTAAAGACAAGAAAAAAGGATTTACAGACAAGACCGGTAAAGTAATCATTCCTCCATTGTATGACGATGTTGACTCATTTTATGAAAGTGGTATGGATCATTTCATAAAGGTCAAATTAGGCGAAAAAGTAGGAGTTATTAATCTTAAGAACGAAACAATCATTCCTGTAAATTTCGAATGGATAGGAGAGGAAAATGGCTTTTTTAAAGTGGTTACACCTGAGCCAAATCGAAAGTTTGGACTTTACAGTAAAACGGGAAAGCTAATTGTTCCTGCAGAATACAATTGGATTACGAATAGTGAAACGCAGGACAGTAAAATAACTGTTTTAAGAAAAGATGATAATTCGTATAATTTTTTAAATCAGAAATCAGAGCTTATTTTTCCTCAAAATATTAGCGACTATGGTTATGTTTTAGATCAGGAAAAATTGCTTAATCCTCTTGATGTAAGAGGAAAATCTTTGTTGTTTGTAAAAGGAAAAAATGGCAAATGCGGATTGCTGAACGAAATAACAGAAGTGTTAGACGTACCAATGGCTTATGATCAGATTATTCAGCGTTTTCAAAGCGAAAAAAACATTTATTACAGCGTTAAAAAAGGAAAAAAATACGGACTTATTAATGCTAAAAATCAAGAAATAATTCCATTTCAATACGATTTTATCGACGTAAGCTTAATACAGTCCAACTATAATGACTTAAGTGATATTTCGTACAGCGTTGTAGTAAAAAAAGAAAAAAAGTTTGGAACGGTAAGTTTGAAAAACCAAGTACAGATTCCTTTTGTTTATGATGATTTACAGAGAATTTCAGAAAATGGACTTTTTAAAGCTAAAAAAGGAAAAGATTATCAGATTATAAATTCGAAAAATGAAGTGTTAAACAAAGGTCCGTTTGATCAGGTTGCTAATTTCGAACAGCAGGATGGTCGCGGAACGGTGTTGAAAGCATTAACATTTTATAATAATAAAATGAAAGTTGTAAATGAAAAAGGAAAATTTCTTTCGACCGAAATCGCCATGACTCCACATGAGGGTTATGTTACTTTTGATGATTTAAAACAAGCATTAATTAAAGCCCTTGATAGTCCGGATGATACACTTTTAAAAGATTTTGCAAATAAAATAGCACCATCTGATCATCTTTTGTATTTTTTCAAAGAGAATTTATTTAACAAGACATCCCTGGAATTTACAGATATAAAATATATCAAAGAAAAATACTATAATGACTTGTTAGAATTTAAAAATTCACGCTGGAACAACAAGTCCGGTTTTGGTTATAACCATAGCTCACTAACAGATTTTGCTGATTATACTTGGGAAAAAGAAGGTTACGTAACCAATGTGAGAACCAGAGATCATGCCTTTGGTGATACTCGTTTTATGGAAAAAGTTTTACGAAATGCAATAAAGGTAAACGGTTTTTGGATTAGTACTTATTTCATGACACGTTCATTTGAAAATCGTTAAAAGTATTTCTTTTAAAGAAGTTGCGTCTTAGGGAAATTTATAAAACCTGAATTTTTTTCGCTCTCTAATAGTCATTAAAAAATGCGCAAATATCTCTGATTTTGCGCATTTTTTCATAATTTAAGCATTTCTCTAAAACGCTTTACGTTTCTTCCCTGATGTATTTTCTGTTCCATAAATGAGATTTAGTTTTCCGAAGTTCAAAGATAAAGCCATTCGGATTAAAAAAACTGAATTTCCAAGATAAAAAAATATCCCGTAAATATTCTTTTTGTAAGATATTGTATCTAAATATTTATCCATTTGAAAGAATGGAATTTTGCTTTTAAATCTTTTCACTGCTAGCGAGAATGTCACCTCATGAACGAAAGTGTCCAAAACAAAAAAAAGCTCCAGATTTCTCTTAAGCTTTTCTTAGTAGCGGGAAGCATTCAAATATCTAACCAGATTACTTTCGATTATTACGCAATTTATATGTTTAAATTACATACTTGATTTTGTGTTTTTGTAAATTACGGGTGAATCCAATCAAAATCGATTAAGTGACCTAAGTTGTCAGTTAGTCTATTGTCTGGATTTGATCGCAAATATTTTCCATTAGCCCCATTAACGACTAGAACTTTTTCTCCAACATTCCAAGAACATTGACTGTAATTCCATATCCAAGTGGTGGCAGTGTTGTTATTAGTTTCTAATATTGAAATTGCTTCTGATTTAGTTTTTTTTATTGCTCTAGAAGTTGAGCTTTCGCCTACAGTATGAAAAGCGTAATGTGTTATAACATTGTTGGAGTCTTTCCATATCCCAGAAATTCTAAATTGTCCCATAGTTTTTTAATTTAATAATTTATAATCAAATTTAAGTCGTGTAAAAAAATATAATTTACGGAAAACCGTAATTGCAATATTTTTCTTTGGAGGAAAATAATATTAGTAAATAAGATCATTTTTTTCTTATGTTAATTATTTAATAATTTGTATAACATTTTTGATATATATGTCAAAAATGTTATATATTTGCTTTATAAAATTAAAATACAGTTTGGGGTATGAGTAGTGATGATTTGTTTAAGATACTAAAAGCTGACGGATGGGAACTCGATAGAACAAAAGGAAGCCACCATATTTTTAAACACCCGGAGAAAAAAGGAATAGTTGTGTTGCCTCATCCGAGAAAGGATATTCCGAAAGGCACGGAAAACAGCATTTTAAAGCAAGCGGGACTGAATTAATTCAGTCTCCGACTTGTGGGGATCATTAAATACGGAAAACCATAAACTAAATCAAATAAAATAATTTTTATAATAAAAGGAAGAAGTAAAAATTAAATCAACACCTCGAGTTAAATTTAACTTGGGATAGGACTTGTATATAATAACAAACCGCATAAAGTGTTAGAATATTCAGGTTTTAAAATACTCGAATAAATATTCGAAAAACAAATTGTAAAATTATTAACCACTAAAATTAAAAAACTTGGAAGAACAAGTAAATTTAAAACTCCAAAAACTTAAATAGGAAATTAAAAATTATAAATTAATAAAAAAAAAAACCAATAAAAAATTTTAATAAGGCAATCAAAATAAAGATTGAAAAATTATGCGAAGAATGCTTATTGGGGACAACCAAAAAATGTACTGGGTGAATAAGTAGAAGCCGAAGGAGGTACAATTAATTAAAGGTTGGAAACGGGGGCGTAGAGGAAAGGAGTGTAATCATCGGTGGT
>NZ_QETH01000162.1 GCF_003105115.1 Flavobacterium sp. HTF
AATTGACTATAACCGTTTTTATTATTCCCTCCAGTTACTAAATCTGTTATAGTTTTATCGTCTTCTATTTGACCACCTTGTATAGCTTTTAAGTTTTTAAGTTTTGCTACACTCATTTTGTCTAAATCAAATTTTTTGATTTCTTTTTTGTTTGTTTTCATGGTTTGTTGATTTTTGTATATTATATTTTGCAAATATATACCTGTGCTAGAATAAAGTGCAGTTAGTTATGTCTTAGTTTATCGGAATTCGGGAATTCCGATAAATGTAAAATTGTAATATATTGTTTTTTAGTCTTTTATGCTTTTTGTTTCTTCCAGTTGTTTTAAAAAATACGTTGGTTTAATACCTGTTTTTTTATGGAAAGCAGCCGAAAAAGACTCCGCATTATTAAATCCAAATTCGATTGCAAGAGCCTGAATAGTATATTTTCTTAATCTGAAATCTTCCTTCAGAGAAGTCAGCGCATAATCAATTCTTAGGTCATTAACATATTGGATAAACGTCTTTTCTTTGTAAACATTTACAATTTTAGATACATATTTGTTATTGGTTTCAAAAACATCCGATAACGTCTGAATTGTAATATTCGTTTCCAGAAAACCTTTTGTATTTTCAAAATCATCCAGTTTTTTTAAGATCTGGTTTATCAGATTTTCATTTATTCCGATAGAATCTGTTTTGGATTTGTTGGCTTCAAGGACATCAGGTTGTTCCTGTATAGTTTCTGTTTCAATTTTTTCTGTCTTTTCAACAGAATTTTGCATTATTTTTTCAAAACGGGCACGATAACTCTTCTTTACTTTATATTGATAAAAACTAAAGCCAGCCATTGCTAATACGATCAGAATTAAAAAACCGATACTCCAATATGATTTACTGTTATCCTTTTGAAGGGATTTGATGAGGTTTTCTTTTTCTAAAATCAGATTTGGCATATCATATTCATATTGAAGCTTCTTAGTTAGTTCCTTATAATTGTTTTGCAATATGCTGTCAATTTCCATATACTTTGTCAGGTACTTTAATTGATTTACTTTATCACCTTTGTTTTTAAAATAAGAAATTAAATACGGATAACCACTCATAAATTCAGGAGTAATTCTCTTTGATATTGTATAAACAGAATCTACTTTGATAAAATTTTCAACAGTTTTTTCCTTATTATTTAAGCCATCATATGCTTTGGCTGTGTAATAATAAGCAGCAAGTGTATTTCCTTTGTCTTTAAATGATATAACTTTTGGAAGTGCAATATTTATACTATCCAAAGCTGCCCTGAAATTCTTTTTGAATATGAGATTCGCTCCTTCATTTAAAGTAAAAAGGGCATTAGCTAACTGACTATTGGTCGCCTTAGATTCGATATAGCCTTTTTTGTTATAATAAGTTGCAGAATCTGAAATGTTTAAAGCTTTGTAAGCATCTGCAAGGCCAAACAGAACCAATTGATAAGGATAAGAATAAACAGAAGACCTTACATCCTTATTAGTATAATGTTCAAAACATTCCTTATATAATATAAGCGCTTCATCTACTTCTCCTAATTCCTCTGACCTCAGGGCTGCAATCGTAAATTTGATTTCATAATATAAATCCTGATTATTTTGTCTGGCAATGTTTTCAGCAATCAGAAAATTATCTATCGCTTCTTTATACTTAAACTGTTTTTTATAAACATGTCCTTTAGCCGAATAGGCAAAAGCAGGAAATTTTGGATCTGCCAGGTTCTTTGTATAAGTAATCGAACTGTCTAAGTAAACCAGAGCTTTATTGCCTTCAGTTAATAACGATAGAAGAAAATATGCTCTTGCCCTCTCAACTGGTTCATTTTCATTTATGGCCTTATGTAAATAGGCATTTGCATATGGTAATTGCTGAGGAATTTTGTTTTCATTTTTCCAATAGAGTTCTTTTAACTCAGGGAAAGAAAGTTGAGTTAAGTTGCTTTTTTTTGTCTGAGCTGATAAGAAAACAGAAAATAATGATAAAAAAAGAGAAAGTAGGTATTTACGTTGCATCATGGATGTGGATTTCTGACAAAAATAATGGATATGTATGCAAGTATAATCTAAAATTAAATAAAATTAACAAGATTTTATTGTATTGATAATCAGTGAATTATGTATTTTTTTACCCGGAATTCATGAATTGCCTGTCGGAATTCATGAATTCCGATGTGCATAATTTGTGGGACTTTCCATCATTATATAGTTTTGGCTTCAGGAAAATGAAACTTTTTATAACAGGAATTTTTTCATTAATCTACTTTTTTAGGTTTTTTGGGATTTGAAGAAATCAAACTAAAAAAAGTTATGATGTAAATGATTTTTATATCATAAATCAAAAAGAATTTAAATACAAAAATTTTGCAAAAGGCCAATTGTGAAAAGATGTATCTAAATAAGCTTGCAAGCAATCCGATGGCACGGTTTATATGCCTAATCAAATTATTCCCTATTTAAATTAACTATTATGAAATTAAGTTTAGACGCTTTAAAAAACAGAGCAGAAGCAGTAGCTTCAGAACAATTATTAGAGAGTATTGCTGGTGGTCAGGAACAAGCATGTCACGATACAGTTATTTCTGAAGCACTTTAATAAATGTTTATTGATGTGATATAATGCCACATCAATAACATTTCAGATATGTCCGTAACTAACATTTATTACTAAAGGTTTTTTACGGACATTCTTTTAATTTTTAAAACCTGCAAAGAGTTTTATAAACAGAACAAAATTTAGATTTTTTTACCACTTTACCTGTATTCATTCATTAACTATTGATTTGTTTTGCTTCATCAGTAAATCTCAGTAATAGTTTAAAATTATAATTTACTATGGATAATGTCACTAACGCTAAAATTGAATTTACAAACACGATAAAGTTGCTTATTTATAAAGAAGCCCCTTATTTGTTGGAAAATATTGATTTTGATGATGACGATATTTTTTTAGAACCATTGCTGTTTTCATATTTTGGTGCAAAAAAAGAAAATCTATTTTCAAATGAACTTTTAGAAGAATTATTGCAAGGTTATTTTGTTGAGAAAAAAGAACTAAAAATTGCTCATTCCTATCATAATGATATTTCTTATATTCCAAATGCCGGGTATTTTAAAAAAGGTACAGAAAAGCCATATGAACCATTATTAAAATCCGGAGATTTTGAAATCTTAAAAGAACTGCATCCTGTACAAAAACGTTATTATCGTGAATTTTACAAAGGACATATTTTAAACTATAATCCTGTATTTAATTCTGCGTGGAAAGATAATTATGAAGAACTATTTGAAGCCATCGAAATAATCAGACAAAATCTTCCTGAATTTTACAGCGAGCTGGCTTTTGCAAACAAAAAAATATACTTGCACGATAATCCCAAAATTTTAAATTTTACATCAATTGAAACTCTGGGAATGCTTTCATTCTATGTATTAGGAAAAAATAATCTTATATATTTTATTGAAGAATTAATACACCAGGGATCTCACAACTATTTTTATTACGTATTGCAAAATAAAAATGATTTTTTCAAAATTGACGTGAGCAATTTAGTTATGCGTGATTATACAAAGCAAGCCTGGGATTACAGAGATATTTATGGTGCATTTCATGGTTTGTATACGGTAACCAGAAGGGTAGAATGTTTTGATCTGCTACTCTCAAATGATGTTTTTTCAGGAAAAGAAAAACACGAGCTTCTTGGCCGTTTGGCCGATCAGTTTTCTAGATTTAGAACAGGACTTGAACTTCTTGATTTTGATGTAGTGTATACTCAGAAAGGAAAAGATTTATATGCTGTATATGATAACAAATGCCAAAATATCCTGGAGAAATATAAAAAGCTTGAGAACTATTTTGATTTGAGTAGCAGGGATTTGGATTTTAGATATGATGATTTTAGCAAATTAAATCCAATTGAGGATTTTTATAAAAAAGAAAAAGAAGGTTTTTTTAAATTCTAATAACAACTACAACAATGGCATTAAGAATATTTTTCGTTACCCTGTTTTTATCATTTTCCATATCTGGTTTTGGTCAGACAAAATCGTTGACTTTGTCTCCAAACCTGAATTTGCCAAAAGACACAATTGTATCTAATAAACTTATAAAATCATTAAATGATTTTCTTTCCCTAAAGGAAAATC
>NZ_QETH01000163.1 GCF_003105115.1 Flavobacterium sp. HTF
TAAATTCTATTTTATCCAATTGCACTACTAAGCTGAAACATAGGCAAATACATAGCCACCAGTAAAACAGCCACTAAAACTCCGACGAATAAAATAATAAAAGGTTCTAATACAGTAGTCATGATTTTAGATTGCTGCACAACCTCCTGATTGTATTGCTCGCTTAATTGTTTAAAAACGAATTCGGTTTGGTTGGTTTCTTCAGCCACTTTTACCAATGATATAATTCTATTGTCGAACAATTGATTGTTTTTTAAACTTGCGCTTAGACTGTTTCCTTTCAAAATACTTTCTTCCACTTTTTCTAAGGCTTCCTGTAAGGGCACAAAACGAATCATCTTTTTGACCATTTGTATACTGTTTAATAATGGAACTTTTGCGGTTGTCAGTAAAGTAACAGCCTGTGTAAATTGCGCCAGATAAACTTTAGTCATAAAAGGGCCAACAATTGGAATTTTAATCAAAAAGTAATGAAGCATTTTTTTGTATTTGGCATTGTCCTTAAAGAACTGGGTAGAAAAAATAAAACCAATAATTATCAAAAAGAAATACAGTCCGTAGGTTTTGGTTAACACGGATAATTTTACAATTAGTTGTGTCAGAAACGGAAGCTCCATATTATTCTGTTTAAAAATATCCTGAAACATTGGCACAACATAACTCAACATAAATACCACAACCAAAACAGCAGTACTTAATACGATAGAAGGATAGGTTAGGGCGGCTATTATAATTCGTTTTTGCTCATTTTTTCGTTCAAAAAAATGACCTAATTCAAAACAGACCTGAGCAGTAGTTCCTGTTTCCTCGCCAATCTGAATGGAGTAATATTCGTATTCAGTAAAAGATTTTGCATTATATAAAGCTTCGGAAAATGGTTTTCCGTTTACTACCTGATTAAGAATTGATTGTATTAACTCTTTGTCAGCATTCTTTTTTAATGATTCTACAATCAGAGACAAACCTTCCTTAAATGTTATTCCGGCTTTTAGTAAAACAGCTAATTCCTGATAGAAAGCCTGTTTCTTTTTATTATTGAAAGAGTCACCAAAAAGAGAAATTTCTTTTTTTAACAAATCTTCCAAACTGCTGGTATTTTTTGTTTGTGTCCCTTTTTTGGCAGGGATATTTTCAATTTTAAAGGCCATCTTCCTGATTCATAAAAAAGGTTACGTCGTTTTTCTTTGAGACAAAAATCTCATAATCCGGTAATGTAGCAGCAGCAGATATGCTCATAGCGTCTATATTTCCGGTTTGTATTTTTTTTCCATTAAAAAATACTTTTTGAATAGTAAGTTTTAACGGAATAGTATCATTGTTGCGCAATGTATAATTATCATGAAATGAGTATTTTACAGTGTCTGTTTCTGAGAGCATTAGTAAAAATTGATTTTGTTCATTAAACGTAATAGTCTGAAGCTCGTTAAAATCCTGCCACAATTTTTGTTCAAAAAGCGCGAGTGTACTCGTTTTATCAAAATTTCCCTGAATAGTATGAATTTGTTTCTGTACCAATCTTAAGACGCTAAAAGCCATACCAACTACAATAGCAGTGATGATCATTACAATTAATAATTCAGAGAGTGTAAAGGATCTTATTTTATTTGCTGCCATAGAACTAATGTCTTTGATATTTCTTTTTTACGATCACTATTTTGTGCCTGAATATTTATTAGTAATTGGGAGCCTGTCTTTTCTTGATTTATAGTGATTTGCCAATTTTTATACTTTTCCTGATACGGTAATTTTATACTGTTATTTTGAATTTCATATTCTAATTCATTCATTCGATTTTCAATTGAATGTGTGTTTTTCGAAAAAGTATTTAATACCAGATTATTAAGTATCAAACTGGCAATTATAAAAACAATTACGATTAAAACCGTTGCAACGACTGCTTCAATCAATGTTGCTGATTTTATTTTTTTCAGTACAACCATTTCAAAATTGTTTTAGGTTGTTCTTGTTCCAGCACTATTCCCCCATAAATATTTGGAATATTTTGGTTCTCAATTGTTCCGTTATAAATATGATTTACAAAAATAGATCCTGACTGGTTAGCCAAAAACTGCTTTGTAATTACTGATCCCGAAACCGTACCTCTCAGGTCAAAATTTCCGTTGCAATATACCTGACCTTTTATATTTGCTTCTTTTTCTAAAAGAATCTGAGTTTGAAAATCGGAAGAAATTTTGGTTTGAAAATAACAGATATTTCCTTTTATAATTGATTTTGAATCAATAAAAATCTTATTATCCATTGGATTTACCGAGACTTCATCCGGATTGTTTTTATTGTCCTGAAATAATACCAAAGCGGAAGGATAACTCAGCTTACAAGCTTTTCCGACTGTAATTTTTTTAGAGGCTATAACCTGAAAAGCCCCTGTCGTTCCATCCTCAATTTCAATTGTTGGAGCAATTAGAACCACATCTTTCAAAATCGCCGTATTTTTAATAACAATAGACGTTTCTGATTTAATGATGATGTTTCCTGTTATGATTTTATGTTCTAATACAATTGGATCTTTAAAATAAATTGCTTTCGTTTTTTTGTGAAACGTATTAATGATTTTCGAATTCTTTTCTAAAGAGATATAATCATCCTCAGTAAGTGGTTTATATTGCTTTAAATTATATTCGAGTGTCTCTAATAAATTCTTTTTGGGCTGAGGAAGTTCTTTTGTGCTTTTCTTTACAGTACCATAAACCAGCTGCGAACCATAGTAACTTTGTCCGGCTATATACCCGGAATTAACACCCTGCTCCGGTAAATAAGTGATCCCCTTTATAGTAGTAGTACCGACAACTGTTAATGCATTATACGTTTCCTGCAAAAAAAGAGTAGGGGACTCTTCAGTATTAAGTAAGGAACCAATAATAGCCGTTTTTGTAAATTTCTTTTTTCGAAATTGAGAAATTGCAATCCCTTTTTCAAAAATACCCCATTGTGATAAATGTACTTTTATAGTCTGGTTTTGTTTTTTAATGAAATCCAGTTGGAGAGTATCTGTGTTAAATTCCTTTTGCTCTAATAAAGCCTGCATGCCAATATCAGAGAATTGGATATTCTCAATTGCTCCTTTTGATTGCTCTTTCATGTAAATAAAAGTATAGGCATATAAAATTAGCCCAGCCATCAACAAAGCAATCAATACTGAGATAAATACAGTAAATTGTAAAGCACCGGATTTTATTTTGAAATTTATTCTCAATCCTGAATCATTATAAGGTTTAAATTTCCTTTGTATTTAACATACACAGATTCTCTGTCACCACTTTTCAGGTAAATTTCATTTTGAGTGTCACCAATTTTCATATAATGGTTTTGACCATCAATGATAAGCATGAAAATTTTGGTTTTATCTTTTGTATCAGAGATCATTCCCTTATAAAGAATAACAGGCCAAACTAACGTTTCCGGAACTTTTGGAGTTTTTTTTATGGATGAATTTGCTGTTTTAACTTTTGTAGCAGCTTGTGGCATATACATTTTTCCTAAAAAAGGATCTCTGTAGTTTACATCTATAATGAATGATTGTCTTTCTTTGACTTTAAGTGGCTTAATAACGAATTCGGGATTATTAGCTGAAACAACTTCATCATTATTAGTGAAAGAAAAAACCTGATACAAGACAGCACTCCAAACGAATAATACAATTGGTAAAATGATGTATATGTTTTTTTTGTTTTTCATCAATTATTTTCGGGCTAATTCACTTTCAATTTTGGCTATCCTCGAAACTAAGCTTTTTAGTGCTTCAATTTCTTTTGCCTGCTCTTCAATTTTTTTGTTCTGATCAATGCTGTAAAGAGTCAATTCTTCAATTTTCTGAAGCAACTTAGAATTCATTTCTCCCAGATTAATTCCATTTTTCAGCACTTCTTCTTCACTTGGAATATTTTCTAAATGTCCT
>NZ_QETH01000164.1 GCF_003105115.1 Flavobacterium sp. HTF
GAAAAAGCTAATACTGTAAAGTATCAGGTTAATTAATAAAACTAAATAACCTAAGTATATTAAAAAATCATCCATTTTTTAATATCAATTAAAATCAATAAGGAGGACTAGGACGTGTACCATCATAAACAACATCTTCAGCTGCAGCTGCAGATCTCTGTTCTCCGGATGATGGTGGCCCGTAAACATCATTATATTTACCAGTTTCTTTGTCATACTCTGCTCCGACAAAAAGAAGGGTCTTTTCTTTTTTGTCATTAATACCAATATAAGCACGAACGGCATCGGTATTAAGTTTCAGAACTGTTTCTAAACTTTCTCTTGGTATTAGAAAAGATTTTACTTTGGTCTTACTGTCTTCAGCAGTAGTGTCATCCTGATACCTTTTTTCCCATTCTTTAGCAGTTGCTAATGGAATTTGAATTGGCCCTGGGAATGTGTCTTCACTCATAGTTTTAATTTTTTTGAATAGTTAATAGTATTAATTTTGTTAATGGTTTTGCTAATCTACCGAATTAATTTTACATAAAAGATATAATTGTGTAAAATTACTTATGAAATTAAGTTATCATTTAAGAACAAAAAAAAATCTTCATTAGCACAACGCTAATGAAGATTTTCCTTGTTTGGGTTTTTATTTTAATTAAAATGGCACGTCGCTATCATCATCGTCATCATTGAGATTGCTGCCAAAAGCCTCGTTTGCAGACGGCAGGTTTTTGGTAATAAAAGGATTATCATCATGATTCATTTTTGAAGGCAAATCATCATAACCGCCAGTAAAATCTTCAAGGTTATCAAACTTACCTAAATTTCCGATGAATTTTAACCTAATATTTTCCAAACCACCATTACGGTGTTTGGCTATAATAAATTCAGCCTGACCTGCAGTTGGTGATTGTTCATCATCATCCCATTCTTCAATTTTATAATACTCGGGACGATAAATAAACGAAACGATATCGGCATCCTGCTCAATAGCTCCAGATTCACGAAGGTCAGAAAGCAAAGGTCTCTTACTGGATCCACGTGTCTCAACGGCACGCGATAACTGAGAAAGTGCAATTACCGGAACATTTAACTCTTTTGCCAAAGCCTTTAAGTTTCGGGAAATTGTAGAAATCTCCTGCTCACGGTTTCCTCCTCCTTTACCGTTACCTCCGGCTGTCATTAACTGCAAATAGTCAATAATGATTAGTCTGATTCCGTGCTGAGAAGCCAAACGACGACATTTTGCACGTAAATCGAAAATCGAAAGTGAAGGTGTATCATCAATAAATAAAGGTGCTTTTTCTAAATCTTTTACTTTAGTACTAAGCTGCTCCCATTCGTGTTTTTCCAGTTTTCCTGTTCTTAATTTTTCTGATGACAATCCTGTTTCAGATGAAATAAGCCTCGTGATTAACTGAACCGAAGCCATCTCTAGTGAAAAAACTGCCACCGCATGCCCAAACTGAATAGCAACATTTCGTGCCATTGAAAGTACGAAAGCTGTTTTACCCATACCCGGACGAGCTGCAATAATAATTAAATCCGAAGGCTGCCATCCGGAAGTTACCTGGTCTAGTTTTTCAAAACCTGTAGCAATTCCGCTTAATCCTTCTTTACCGGCAATTTCTTCAATACGTTTTTTTGCCTGAAGTACTAAACTCTGTGCAGTTTCAGAACTACGTTTAATATTTCCCTGAGTTACTTCATACAGTTTTGATTCTGCTTTATCCAATAAATCAAAAACATCTGTAGTTTCATCATAAGATTCTTCGATAATTTCAGAAGAAATTCGAATCAAACTTCTTTGAATAAATTTCTGAAGAATAATACGTGAGTGAAATTCGATATGCGCGGAAGAAGCAATTTTTTGCGTAAGCTGAATCAGATAAAAATCTCCTCCTGCTAATTCCAGTTTTCCGTTTTTCTTTAGTTGACTTGAAACTGTCAACAAGTCGATTGGTTGTGTCTCTGTAAAAAGTTGCAAAATTGCTTCAAAAATATGCTTGTGTGCGTCTTTGTAAAAAGCATCGGGTTGCAAAATATCAATTACATCATCAACTCCTTTTTTATCAATCATCATTGCCCCAAGAACAGCCTCTTCCATCTCTATTACTTGTGGAGGTAACTTACCTTTTTCCAGATTAATAATAGTGGTTTTATCGACTTTTATAGGGTTTACGTTTTTGAAATTTTCCATACAGCGAAAGTAGCAAAATTTAAAAAAACTATGCTATCTAGTTATAACTAATAATTGTTTATAAAAATGATTTTTTTGTTCATAACCAAAAAAAAATCCGAAACGGTAAGGCTTCGGATTTTAATTCAATTTTTATGAATTTACTCTTTATACTCACCCATATTACTGTATTTGTCCATTCTTTGGGCAATTAGGTCAGCTGTTGATAAGTCTTTTAATTCATTATAGCCTTTGGTAATGTATTCGGCAACTGTCTTAAAAGTAGTTTCTCGGTCATAGTGCGCTCCTCCTAATGGTTCAGGAATTACATCATCAACTAATTTTTGTTTTTTCATGTCAGATGAAGTCAGTTTTAATGCATCAGCCGCACGTTCTTTGTACTCCCAGCTTTTCCATAAAATAGAAGAACATGATTCCGGGGAAATTACAGAATACCAGGTATTCTCCAACATATAAACTTTATCTCCAACACCAATTCCTAAAGCTCCTCCAGAAGCACCTTCACCTACAATAATAGTAATAATTGGCACTTTTAGACGAACCATTTCAAAAATATTTCTGGCAATGGCTTCACCTTGTCCTCTTTCTTCAGCTTCAAGTCCAGGATATGCACCGGGAGTATCTACTAAAGTTAAAACAGGAATATTAAATTTCTCTGCCATTTTCATCAAACGCAAAGCTTTACGGTATCCTTCAGGATTTGCCATACCAAAATTTCGGTATTGACGTGTTTTAGTATTGTAACCTTTTTGCTGACCGACAATCATAAAAGATTGACCGTTAACTTTTCCTAATCCGCCCACCATAGCTTTGTCATCTTTAAAGCCTCTGTCTCCGTGAAGTTCTAAAAACGTATCACCGCAAATCGCTCTGATATAATCTAAGGTATAAGGCCTGTTCGGATGTCTTGACAATTGTACGCGCTGCCAGGCCGTAAGGTTTTTGTATATTTCTTTTTTAGTCTCTACTAATTTCTTGTTGATTTCCTTGCAAGTTGGGCTTACATCAACGTCAGATTCTTTTCCAATTATAACACACTTTTCTAACTGTTCTTCAAGTTCTTTTATTGGAAGCTCAAAATCTAAATATTCCATGGATTTTTGAATTTTGTTTGTAAATCGAACCGCAAATATAAAAATATTATATCATTGGCGAAGTTAATTGTTGTTTAAAGTATAAAAATGCAATTTAAAAATAAGTAAAAGATTACACTTTCTTCTTGTTTTGATAATGCTTGAAAACGCCATTTAAGATTACTGTAATTACAATTATTACAGCTCCTATATAAAATTCCGTGCTCATTTTTTCTTTTCCGCCAAGAATAAAATACGCCAGGATAATTCCGTAAACAGGCTCTAAATTAGTCGTTAACATAACAGTATAAGGAGTCAGTCTCTGCATTACTTTTACAGAAGCCGTAAAAGCATATGCTGTGCAAACTGAAGCCAAAAGCAGAAGTAAAAGCCAATTATTCATCGACATCGAAAAGAAACCGGCATTAAATTTTAACTGAAATAAAACATAAACTGACATAAAGAAAACCCATGATGCAAATTCATAGAATGTAATAACCGTTGG
>NZ_QETH01000165.1 GCF_003105115.1 Flavobacterium sp. HTF
TAGCAATAATAAGCTTATAATATTTTTCATGTTCTATCTATCTAATTTCATTATTAAAAAGTGAATATATTAAAAATGTGTAAATAAAATATTACAATTTTTATTTTTAATAAATAAATTTATAGTCAAGCATAAATGAAATTCTTTAATTAAATTTGTATTACACAACTTAATAGTATAAAAATGAAAATTTCAATAGGGAACGATCACGCAGGACCAGACTACAAAAAAGCAATTGTGAAAATGCTTGAAGCAAAAGGTTATGAAGTAACAAATTACGGAACAGATTCTGAGGATTCTGTTGATTATCCGGATTTTGGACATCCTGTTGCCAATGATGTATCTGAAGGAAAAGCTGATTTTGGAATCGTAATCTGTGGCAGCGGAAACGGAATTGCCATGACGGTTAATAAACACCCGAAAGTTAGGGCCGGTCTTTGCTGGACAAAAGAAATTGCTTATCTGACGCGTTTACATAATGATGCCAATATCGTGAGTATTCCGGCTAGGTTTACTTCAGTACCACAAGCTGTTGAAATTGTTGAAACTTTCCTGACAACAGCATTTGAAGGAGGAAGACACCAAAACAGAGTGAATAAAATTGCCTGTTCATAAAAAAGTCAAAAAAATCGGGTGCTTCGCACCATATAAAAAGCAAACCGGGCGAATTTTTAAAAATTCATCCGGTTTTTTATTTAAGTTACTTAAAAATAATTTATTAAGATTATATTTCAACGTTATTAACAATGTTAATATCTATTTTTTATCATGTAAAAAGTAATATATAACTACTATCTGAACCAAAATAATCAGAGCAAACTTTATAATAAAAGAAGTTTTAGACGTTTTATGTCTGAAGATCAACATTGCTATCAATAAACCGATGGATCCGCCAATAAAAGAGAGAAAGAACAATGTATTTTCGGGAATTCTGCGTTTTTGTTTCACAGCCAGGAATTTGTCAATTCCAGCAATAACAAACTCCAGAACATTTACAACTAAAAAAAATATTAATAAAACTTCCATTGGCTAAAAAATAGAAACAAAGATATTATTTTAGCCTCGTCAATGATTATCTGTTTAAGGTTTTATAGAAACAGATTAAGCCATTTTATAATTAAGAAATTATTTCATTTAAAGCTATGACTAATATTCAATTTATTGCCAAGTCTGTTCAGGCACCGGCGGTTAGTATTCAAAACACAGTAAAACTTTTAGAAGAAGATTGTACGATTCCGTTTATTTCGCGTTACCGAAAAGATACAACAGGAAATCTGGATGAAGTTGTAATTGAACAAATTGCAAAATTTCAAAAAGAGTATGAAACGCTTGTAAAACGTAAAGAAGCGGTTTTAAAATCTATTGAAGAACAAAAAGCGCTTACGCCGGAATTGAAGAAAAAAATTGAAGATAGTTTTGATTTACAGGAGATAGAAGATTTTTACCTTCCATATAAAAAGAAGAAAAAAACAAAAGCCGATGTGGCTCGTGAATTTGGTCTGGAACCTTTGGCCAAATTAATCATGTCTGAAAGTGATGTTGATGTTGATTTTATTTCGACGCAGTATATTAATGAAAATGTGATCAATGAAGAAGCCGCTATACAGGGCGCAAGAGATATCGTGGCCGAATGGATCAACGAAAATATTTATGTCCGTAAGCAATTAAGAAGATTATATCAGCGAAAAGCAACTATTGGAACCAAAGTCGTAAAAAAGAAAGCCGAAGAAGAAGGAGCACAAAAATTCAGTCAGTATTTTGACTGGGAAGAACCTTTGACAAAAACACCATCACACCGATTATTAGCAATGCTTCGTGCTGAAAACGAAGGTTTTGTAAAAATGAAAATCGATGTTGATATCGATGACGCTTACGATGTTATTGATGAAATTATCATTAAAAAACAAAATAATACAACAGCACATTTGCAATTAGCAATTGAAGACAGTTTTAAAAGATTACTGAATCCTGCGATTGGAAATGAAACGTTGCAGGAAGCAAAAGCAAAAGCAGATGCCAATTCAATCCAGGTTTTTGCCAACAATTTAGGACAGTTATTGCTGGCTCCGCCGTTAGGAGAAAAACGAATTCTGGCTATTGATCCCGGATTTAGAAGCGGATGTAAAGTAGTATGCCTGGATGAAAAAGGAGATTTATTATACAATGAAACCATTTATCCGCATGCACCTCAAAACGAAGAAGCAATGGCGATAAAAAAAATCCGTTCGATGGTAAATGCCTATCAGATTGATGCCATTTCTATCGGAAACGGTACTGCTTCAAGAGAAACCGAATTTTTCATCAAAAAAATCGCGTTTGACAAACCGGTTCAGGTTTTTATTGTTTCTGAGGCCGGAGCTTCGGTATATTCGGCATCAAAAATTGCGAGAGAAGAATTTCCTAATTATGATGTAACGGTTCGTGGTTCTGTTTCTATTGGCCGCCGACTTTCAGATCCGTTGGCCGAATTGGTAAAAATCGATCCGAAAGCAATTGGAGTAGGACAATACCAACATGATGTTGACCAGACGAAACTAAAAGAAGAATTGGACAATACCGTAATTCGATGTGTGAACTCGGTTGGAATCAATATCAACACTGCGAGTAAACATTTACTAAGCTATGTGAGTGGAATAGGAGAAAAGCTTGCTGAAAACATCGTCCAATATCGTTCTGAAAATGGTCCTTTTGAAGATAGAAAACAACTGAAAAAAGTACCGCGTCTGGGAGATAAAGCGTATCAGCAGGGAGCAGCGTTTATTAGAATTTCGAATGCTAAAAATCCGCTTGATAATTCTGCAGTGCATCCAGAGGCTTATCCTGTTGTGGAGAAAATGGCAAAAGACCTGAAACTTTCGGTAAATGATTTAATTGCAAACAAAGAGAAAACAGCGCTTATTAAGCCCGAAAAATATATTACACCTGAAATTGGTTTACTTACTTTGAAAGACATCATAAAAGAGCTTGAAAAGCCTGGATTAGACCCAAGAAAGTCAGCTAAGGTTTTTGAATTTGATGCGAATGTAAAATCGATCAAAGATCTGAGAACCGGAATGATTTTGCCTGGAATTGTGAATAACATTACCAATTTTGGCTGCTTTGTTGATATCGGAATCAAAGAAAGCGGATTGGTTCACATTTCACAGCTCAAAGCCGGATTTGTAAGCGATGTAAACGAAGTGGTAAAACTACATCAGCATGTTGATGTAAAAGTTACAGAAGTGGATGAAGACAGAAAACGTATTCAGCTGACAATGGTACTTTAAAATTCCAATTTTTGAAAAATACCAAATTCCAAAATCTGGAATTATTAAATACAAAAACTCCCAAACTACAATTGTAGTTTGGGAGTTTCTTTTTCAGAATTTTCAAAAGTTAGACTTTATGGAATAAAAAAATTCCAGGCTAAACAAGTTTAACCTGGAATTTTTAAATAAGTTCTGAAATAATTATTTAATTTCTTCCTCTTCTTTTTTCACTGCAGAAGCAGGTTGATCGTCTTTAGCAGCGTTTTTGAATTCCTTAATTCCGCTTCCTAAACCTTTCATTAATTCCGGAATTTTTTTACCTCCAAAAAGTAATATCACAATACCTACTATTACGAGGATTTCTGTAAGACCTAATCTTCCCATGACTGTATATATTTATGCCGAAGCAAATTGTTTTCTAATTTTTACCGCAAAGGTATATAGAAATATACGAACAAAAAGTGTTTTTGGTTTAAAATCTTTCTTTTAAGGTACGTTAAATATTTTATAAAA
>NZ_QETH01000166.1 GCF_003105115.1 Flavobacterium sp. HTF
TAAATATATATTATTCATAATTGGTTTATCCTTATTGATCGGAGCCGTGTATATCTATCTTAATGAAAAGGCATTTTCTGAAAGAGCAATTATTGTTGAAGGAACTGTTATAGGGTCATCTGTTTCTATATCTAATGATAAAGTATATTATCATCCAGTAATTACTTTTAAAACTAATGAAGAAAAAAATATCAAATTTGTTGCTTCTGCGAGTGGATATTCCCCACTTTACAGCGTTGGAGAAAGTATAGAAATTATATATGATCCAACACATCCGGAAGAAGCCATTATCAAAAAGTATTTTTCAGCATTTGGAACTCCGATTTTGATGTCTTTTTTTGGTACTCTCTTCTTTATTATACTTTTTATTTTTCATTTTAGTCAAAAGAAAGCAAAATATATTTACGAAAAAGGAACTCGTATTATAACAGTATTTGATAGTGTAAAACAATCTTATAATCTAAAGGGGAAGAAGTTTTTTCAAATTTATACTACATGTTTGGATACTAAAACAAATCAAAAAAAAGTTTATAAGAGTGAAAAACTTTTTTTTGATCCAACAGATTTTATTAAAAGCAAAAACATTACGGTTATATTGCATCCGGAAAATCCAACAAAGTATTTAATGGATATTTCATTTTTGGCTTAGAATGTTTTTTTAAAAGTATAACACAAATCTTGCTAACTTCCTTTGAAGATTCCTTTTTCATCGAAAGGAAAAGTTCAAGTAGATATAAATTGAATTTTTACGATTTACGCGAAACCCTTTGCAAACTTTACCCTTAAAAAGAAATGCGTACTTTTGATCTTAGAATCATCGCATAAACTTCATGAAAAAAGCATTCATTATAACAATCTCATTTTTAATTTTTACTTCTTCTTTCGGCCAGTCCAAATTTGGAAACCCGGAAGTCGACGCTATTCAGATTCAGAAAACGTTTAGCAACTGGTCAGTTTATCAAAGTAAAAACGTTATGCTTTCCAGAGATTTTACGGCGATTGATGTTCTTTCAAAAGAAATTTCAAAAGAAACCTTTTTAGATCAGCTGGCAAACGGAAATTTTATTCCAATCCGATTAAAATCAGAAGAAGGTACTTATGTTTATAAACTATTCAAAATTCAGCCAAAATCAGATACGAGTATAAAAGCAACAATAAATCAAATAGGTTTTGATGCTCTCAAAAATTTCAGGATGGAAGGAACTGTTTTTCCGCCATTTTCGTTTAAAGATTTAGATGGCAATATAGTTTCAAACGAAACTATGAAAGGAAAAATTATTGTGATAAAATGCTGGTACATTCACTGTACGCCCTGCATAAGAGAATTTCCGCAGGTAAACAAACTAACAGAGGAATACAAAGACCGAAAAGATATTGTTTTTATAAGCTTAGCCGAAGATTCAGCAGAACAATTAAAGGCTTTCTTATCCAGAAAACCACTTTCATATTCTGTAATTCCAGACATGAAAGAATATATGAATGAAGCATTGCAGCTGAATTCATTTCCAACACATTTTATACTAAACAAAAAAGGATTGATTTCTAAAGTCCTGCCAAATTTTGAAAGTTTGGAAGTGGCTTTGGCTAAAGAAAGTAAACTTTAGTTGAATTAATCTCGCAAAGTCGCGAAGTCGCAAAGTTTTTCCATCCAATAATTTACGACACAATTTGTCATTTCGAGGAACGAGAAATGACAAGATTGCGTGACAATCAATTGCATAAAACAAAACTTAGCGCTTTTGCGCCTCTGCGAGAAATATTCGTTCGCATAAAAAACCTTAGTACCTTAGCATCTTTGCAACTTAGAACCTTTTTCACTACTTTTGCACCAAATTAATTAAAAAGACATTCATGTTAACAGTCAATAATTTATCAGTTCAATTTGGCAAACGAATTTTGTTTGACGAAGTAAATACCACATTCACTCACGGAAATATTTACGGCGTTATTGGAGCCAATGGTGCTGGAAAATCTACATTTCTAAAAATCATTTCAGGTGATATGGACCCAACTTCTGGGCATATCCATTTAGAACCGGGAAAACGTATGTCGGTGTTGAACCAAAATCACAACATGTTCGATGAGCATACCGTTTTGGAAACCGTTTTAATGGGAAATAAAGTTTTGTATGCTGTTAAAAAAGAAATGGATGAACTTTATTTAGACTACAACGACAAAAACGCAGACAGAATAGGGGAACTTCAGGTTCAGTTTGAAGAAATGAACGGCTGGAATGCTGATTCTGACGCCGCAGCAATGTTGTCTAACTTAGGAATCAACGAAGAGCATCATTATACTTTAATGGGTGATTTGGAGGGAAAAATTAAAGTTCGTGTGCTTTTGGCGCAGGCGCTTTTCGGAAATCCTGATTTGCTTATTATGGATGAGCCTACCAACGACCTGGATTTTGAAACCATCGCCTGGTTAGAAAACTTCCTTGCAAACTACGAAAACACTGTAATTGTAGTATCTCACGACCGTCACTTTTTAGACGCCGTTTGTACTCATATTTCTGATATTGATTTTGGAAAAATCAATCACTATTCAGGAAACTATACATTCTGGTACGAGTCTAGCCAGTTAGCGGCAAAACAACGCGCTCAGCAAAACAAAAAAGCAGAAGAGAAGAAACAAGAGCTTGAAGAATTTATTCGTCGTTTTAGTGCGAACGTTGCGAAATCGAAACAAGCGACTTCCCGTAAAAAAATGATTTCAAAACTGAATATTTCTGAAATCAAACCTTCAAGCCGTCGTTATCCTGCGATCATCTTCGATCAGGATCGTGAAGCAGGAGATCAGATTTTGAATGTAGAAGGTTTAGCCGCGTCTGTAGATGGTGAACTTTTGTTTAAAGATGTTGATCTGAATATGGCAAAAGGCGATAAAATCGTTCTTTTCTCTAAAGATTCGCGTGCAACAACTGCTTTCTATGAAATCTTAAACAACGAGCAAAAAGCAGATTCAGGAACTTTTGACTGGGGAATCACAACAAACCAGGCTTATTTACCTGCTGAAAATCATGATTTCTTCGAAAATGATCTGACTTTGGTAGACTGGTTACGTCAGTATGCTAAAACAGAAGAAGAGCGTGATGAGGTATTTATTAGAGGTTTCTTAGGAAAAATGATTTTCTCCGGTGAAGAAGCTTTAAAAACAAGCCGTGTATTATCAGGGGGAGAAAAAGTACGTTGTATGTTGTCCAGAATGATGATGGAACGTGCTAACGTTTTAATGCTGGATGAACCAACAAACCACTTAGATTTGGAGTCTATTACGGCTTTTAATAACTCATTGAAAAACTTTAAAGGTTCTGTGATTTTTACAACACATGACCACGAATTTGCACAAACTGTGGGTAACAGAATCGTAGAATTGACACCAAACGGAGTAATTGACCGTTATATGACATTTGACGAATACCTTGATGATGAAAAGATTCAGGAATTAAGAAAAAAGATGTATAATCTTTAATCTATAAATTACAATATTAAAAATCCCAAATTCCAATTAAAATAGAATTTGGGATTTTTTTATGTTTTACTTTTTAAAGAGTCTGGCAAATATACAGATAAATCTATCGATT
>NZ_QETH01000167.1 GCF_003105115.1 Flavobacterium sp. HTF
AAAAGAGTATAATTTGTTTACACCTTTTTCTAACCATGAAAAAGCTTCAAAATGAAAAATGCTCCAAACAATAAATAAAAGAAAAGATGAAAAAAGGAATTCACCCAGAAAATTACAGACTAGTTGCATTTAAAGACATGTCAAATGAAGATGTTTTTATCACTAAATCTACTGCAGATACAAAAGAAACGATTGAAGTTGACGGAGTTGAGTATCCAGTTGTAAAAATGGAGATTTCCAGAACATCTCACCCATTTTATACTGGTAAATCTAAACTTATCGATACTGCAGGACGTATTGATAAATTCAAAACTAAATATGCAAAACACGCTAAAAAATAATAGCTGTTTTTCTTTAAATACAAAAGCCTTCCAGATTGGGAGGCTTTTTTTATGCGATAAATTTAAATTCCTTCAAAAACAACAGGGGTTTTTGCTGGCTAATAATCTTTATCTTTGAAAAGAATGATCTAATTAAAAAAGCAATGGAGTTTCTAAAAGATATTTTTGTTGATAAGCTGGGGCTGGAAATGCATCATCTTGAGAAGTTTTGTAGTTTACTTACAACGAAAACCTTAAAGAAAAAAGAACATTTGATTCAGGAAGGCTCTGTGTGTGATTTTATAGGTTTTGTTATTTCGGGCAAACTCCGGTCTTATGTTCAAAATGATAGTGTGGAATTTAATAATGATTTTTATCTTCAGAATAGCCTGGTGACCGCTTACACAAGTTATTTAACCCAAAGCCCGACGAATTGCAATATTGAAGCTCTGGCTGATACAGAAATAGCTTTCATTACTTATAAAAAGTTTAATGCGCTAATTGATGAAGATGTCCATTTTTTGAAATTGGCAAAATACATCTCGGATGTTTTCTTTATCAGAAAATGCAAACGCGAAACTTCATTTTTGAAAAATTCTGCCACAGAACGACTGGAGTTGCTTTATAAAACCTATCCGGGAATAGAACAGCAAATTTCACAATATCATATTGCTTCTTATCTCGGAATAAAACCAGAATCCTTAAGCCGCATTAAACTCTTAACATACATCAATAAATAAGTCTTTATTTAGGTTGAATTTTGTACTTCAGTAATCTATAAATATTTGAAGTATGCCAGCAATTCATCTTAAAGTCAGCGGTAACGAAAACCCTGCTTTAGCAAAAGAACTCGTAAAAACCATTAGCAGTCTCACCAGCCAAATCCTGCATAAAAAACCCGAAGTTACAGTCGTAACCGTGTCTTTTATTCCGGATTATTTATGGTTTGTAAATTCAGAATCCTTAGCTGAATTAAAAAAGAACAGTTTCTTTTTGACGATTAAAATTTCAGACTCCACAAATCTCAAAGACGACAAGGCAAAATATATAGAAGCCTTGCATGCATCGTTGTCATCTGTACTTGGGAATGTTCATCCGGTAAGCTATACGGCAATAGAAGAAATGAAAGCCGATGCTTACGGTTATGAAGGACTTACCATAGAATACAAAATCATCAACAATAAAATCCTGAATTTTAAAACAGAAAATAACCTTAGATAAAACAGAAATGGGAAAATTTAAAATGATATCGATTCTGCTTTTGGCTGTATTTCCATTTTACGGGCAGAAAAAAACCGACGATAAGAAAACAATATCAGCAATTATTGAGACCTATTCACAAAGTGTTATTGCCAAAGATTCTGTTGCTTTTTACAGTTTGTTTAATGAAGGAAATGTGATCTGGTGCGCAGCTTATAAAGACAGGACTCAGGCCAGAGAAATCGAAGCAAAAGGAGAAACAAAAGCGGGTAGTAATTATTTTTCGGGATCCTATAAGGGTTTTATGAGGGGTTTGTTCAGGGATAAAACTACTGAGGATAAGTTTGATAATATTAAAATTGTCGAAGACGGAACGGTTGCTTCTGTAACGATGGATTATAGTTTTTGGGCTGATAATAAAATGACAAATTGGGGCAGCAAGTATTTAAATCTTATTAAAAGAGATGGAAAATGGAAAATTACAAGTGTGATTTATTCATTAGAATTAATTAAATATTTTAAACAGCCAGATCTCAAGGAAAGGCAGGGTAAATAAATTTGTTACTGGATATGGGGTGGAAAGTGCTGTATTTTCTTTCATGAGAAGAAACATGTCTAATGATACAAATAAAATATTTGTAACTTTGGGCCAGGTAACCAACTCAAAATTTTAACAAATATTAATTAATTTATGAATTACATTCTATTTGACGGTCCCGTCCGGAATGCTTTGCTCCCTTTTACTTTTACCAGGCCCGTTGCTGATATTTTAATCGGAATTATGACGATTCGTCAAAAATGGGAAATGCGTTTAGGATCTACTATTACGACCATCACAGAAGACTATTTGTCGGAAAAATTTCCGATGGTAGAATTAGAAGAGAACGTAATGATCAATGCAGCTTATCTGCCAAATGATAAACTTGCAGAGATGATTTCTGATTTGAAAGTAAATCAGGCAATTTTTAAAGGAGAAGATGTAATTGCTTTTTTTGCATCTGAAAATCAGGAAGAAGTTGATTTCGATTCTTATGAAATTATTCAATATAATGATGATTGTCTGACAGTTGAACATACTTGGGATATTTTTTCAAAAAATGACGCTGCAATTCGTGAGGATTTTATCTATCTGACAGAAGACAGAAAATCACAGCCGATCCCAAAGAGCGTTAATGTAATTGCGCCGGAAAATATATTTATCGAAGAAGGAGCAAAATTAGAGTTCGTGACTTTAAATGCATCCAACGGACCTATATATATAGGCAGGAATTCTGAGATTATGGAAGGCACAGTTATTCGCGGGCCTTTTGCTTTATGCGAAAACGCACAAGTAAAATTGAATGCAAAAGTGTACGGTGCAACAACTGTTGGTCCGGGATCCAGAATAGGAGGAGAGGTAAAAAACTCGGTTCTTTTTGCGAATTCAAACAAAGGACACGACGGATTTTTAGGAGATTCTGTTTTAGGCGAATGGTGCAACATCGGTGCAGATTCTAATAACTCGAACCTGAAAAATAATTACGAAGAAGTAAAATTATGGAGTTACGAAACAGAAGGTTTTGCTAAAACCGGACTTCAGTTTTGTGGTTTGATGATGGGAGATCACAGTAAATGCGGAATTAATACGATGTTTAACACCGGAACTGTTGTTGGAGTAAGTGCCAATATTTTCGGATCTGGTTTTCCACGCAACTTTGTGCCAAGTTTTTCATGGGGAGGAGCAGCAGGTTTTACAACTTATGTCACTAAAAAAGCTTTTGAAACCGCAAAATTGGTAATGGGACGAAGAAATATAGATTTCGACGAAACAGAAGCGTCAATTTTGGAACACATTTTTGAGGAAACAAAAAAATGGAGAAAAGATTAAATTAATTAGATAATTAGTCAATTAGAAAATTAGATAATTTTTAAGCAAACCCGTCAGTCCCGAAGCCTCGGATAAATCTGACGGGTTTTTGCATTTAGATAAACCGGACTGAAGTCCGGCCCTACAATATAGCTCGAGCCGAAGGCTCTATTGTTGTTCCGCAGGAACCTAT
>NZ_QETH01000168.1 GCF_003105115.1 Flavobacterium sp. HTF
GTGAATCAATTTCAGGAATTAATTTTTGCAGCATATTAATGGCAACTTCCTTACTAATTTTCAATTGTTTCTCATTAGAAATTATTGAGGTCTGCTTAATGTGTACTCTGTACCAAAGCAAAACTTCGTCAATGTTCACAACTTTACCTAAGAAAATTAAGCGAGACCACAATTCATGATCTTCTGCAGGTTCCATATTGGTATCATATTGAAGATTATACGATTCGAAAACAGATTTACGAAACATTACGGTGGGATGAGCTATATAACATCCTGAAATCAATTTTACTTTAATTTCTTCATAATTTAATGGATGATTACAAACTTTTTCCGTGCCAATAATCTGATATAGTGTTCCGCACAAAATAATTTCTGGATTTGCATCAAGTAAACTTACTTGTTTAGCAAATCTTTCGGGAAAACTAATATCATCTCCATCCATTCTTGCTATGTACTCTCCTTTAGCAATTTTTAATCCATAATTTAAGCTATTGGTATAACCGGTATTAACGGGTTTAACAATTAGTTTGATTCTACTATCATTATATGTTTTAATTATGTCAACTGTTTTGTCAGTCGATGCATCATCAATAATTAAGAATTCAAAATCAGTAAAAGTTTGATTTAATATACTATCGACTGTTTCTTTTATATACAACTCGCAATTGTATACTGGCATTAAAACTGTTATTTTCGGATTTCTAAAATCACTCATTATTCAAAAGAATTTTTTCGATTACATGTATCCTTTTAAAAATATCTCTATTATTAAAGACATCTTGAAATTGACTGGTTGAAATTGATTCCGCAAGTTCTTTATCAAATAAAACCTTTTTTGATGCTTCTGCGAATGCTAACAAATTTTTAAAATGGGGATAAATTATATTACCGCTTAATACATTCAATTGCATATTTTCACCAATGAAAAAATCCCAAAATAATTGTGGGGTTCCTGTTAGACAAACTTCTAATCCGGCATAACCGGCTGGCAAATTATTATATCCTTGAAACCATACCAAATCTAGTTTTTCATTCAAGATAGTTTGCTTCATATCAGATTGATGGCCTCGAAAATAAACTTTTCCATCCAGATTCAGATTATTGATATAGCGATCATATTCTGCCAGTTTATAATTTCCTACTCCAAAAACATGTAGTTCTATGTCTAAACCTTGAGAAAGTAATACCTGATAAGCATATAAAAATGGATCTAAAGGTTTATCCTTATGTAGTCTTGTAAAAATTCCAATCTTCTTTGTTACATTATTCTGATTGAATTTCCATTTATTATAATCATTTGTTACTGTTAAACACAAAGGCATAAATTCATGTTCATAATTTTTAAAGCCTTCAAATTCATATTCTATTTCTTGTATAGTGTTAAAGCCTGTGAAAAACAGATATTGATTGTTTTTTTCGAAATTTCTATAATTTTCAGATTGAAATCTTGTAGACATAACAAAAATCAGAATTTTTTCGAAATAATTAATAGGTATAATAGGTGACAAATTTTGGTATACATATTCTCCCATAAAAACAACCTTGTCATAGTTGTTAAATAGATTAATTAGATTTTTACTGTTCTTATTTCTAATTCTATCATTTAATGAGTTTTTCATTAATTTGTTTACAATCTTATAAAGCAATCCCTTCTTGAATTTTGTGATAAAATCTTTTAAAAAGAGAATTCGAGAGCCTAATTCAAGATGCTTTTCGTAAAAATAATCTGGTAGGTCTGGTCTGGTATTTAGCCCTATTAAACATAAGATAGTTACTTCAAACTTAGTTTTATCTAATGCATAATCAAACTCATACATTTCTCGTTGTGCTCCATTGTGATAAAAATCAGATACCACAAATAATATCTTTTTTTTATTCATTTTTTATTGTCGATATAATTAACTCAATATCCTCTTTTGATAACTCATAATAAAATGGTAATCGCAACAGTTTATCTGAATAATGGTTACTCCAAATTAACTCTTCTCCTTTATACTTATCTTTATAATAAGGACTTTTATGTAAGCTTAGATAATGAAACACAGCATGAATATCCTTATTTTTTAGACGAGAAATACATTCGTTTCTTTTACCTAGAGATTCGAATACCAAATAAAACATATGTGCATTATTGGTCGCATAATTTGGTATTTCAGGCAACTTGAAACTTAAATCAACTACAGCTTCTTTTAAACCATTATAATATTGATTCCAAATTGCTTTTCGTTTTTCTTGTATTTTTTTTAACTGTTCTATTTGAGCCCAAAGAAAAGCCGCAATAACTTCTGATGGCAAAAATGAAGATCCAACATCTACCCAACCATACTTATCGACTTCACCTCTAAAAAAGGCAGATCTATTAGTTCCTTTTTCCCATATAATTTCGGCACGATTTGTAAATTGCTTATCATTAATGACCAGCATTCCGCCCTCTCCCGAAATAATATTCTTGGTTTCATGAAAAGAGAATGCTGCTAAATGCCCTATTGAGCCCAAAGCTTTTTTTACTCCATCACTACTTGTATAAAAGCTATCTATTGCCTGAGCTGCATCTTCTATAACAAATAAATTATGGCGATTAGCAATATCCATAATACCATCCATATCACATGCTATACCTGCATAATGTACCGGAACTATTGCTTTGGTTTTATGCGTAACTAAAGACTCTAATTTACTTACATCTATATTTGGATTTTGTGAATTCGAATCTGCAAAAATTATTTTAGCTCCTCTTAAAACAAAAGCATTAGCTGTAGAGACAAAAGTGTAAGACGGCATTATGACCTCATCTCCAGGCTGTATATCAATAAGAATAGCTGCCATTTCTAGTGCATCTGTGCAAGATGTTGTGAGCAGACATTTTCTAAAATTATATTCTTCCTCAAAAAAATTTTGACACAATTGAGTATATTTACCGTTTCCTGATATTTTACCAGATGCAACTGCATCTGTAATATATTGGGTTTCTTTTCCTGTTAGATAAGGCTTATTAAATCCTATCATTATTTATACGTTTGACCATTATAAACTATTATTTTCTCAAATCTTTTTTTCAAATTATGTCTTGTACTATCAAATTCAAATAATTTAACCTTTGATGAATTACTGGTAAACACTTCTACTTTATACATTACATTTCCAATTTCTTTCGTTTTAATATAATCATATTGCAGCATAAATTCCATGTGCTGTTTACCATACCCTTTATTATGAAATTCTTCTATGTTATTAAC
>NZ_QETH01000169.1 GCF_003105115.1 Flavobacterium sp. HTF
AATTGTACTAATCCTTTATAGATGTATCGAAACTAATATTGTAATATGGTGGAGTATTATATGTTTAATAAATATTTGTAATTATTTATATTTTTATAAATCTGGTAGGTCAATAAAAATAATTAAAGAAAAGCCAATGTTTTTTTCTAGCAGAAAAACTTCGATATTTTTAACTCTTTTGTTTTTTATTTTTCTGGCCACATCAATAATTTGGGGTGTAATTTTAACGAAATATATTTTACATACCCATTGTAGCTTTTAATTATCTAACGATAGAATATAAAGATAATTGGAAAAAATATAATATCGAATTTGCTAATTATTCTAAGAATAAGAATCAAATAGGAGGCTGGATTGTATTTGGAATAATTTTATTTATAATATGTAATTTGTTTTATTCATTTTATTTGATGGGTGAAGTAGATTGGAGTAAGTATCGTTAAAATTATGTAAGTTGTGAAATTTATCAAGAAAAGTTATTATTATTTTTTCTATAAGATTTACCGTTCTATAGAATATAGTTCAGGACTATCTGGAGGAAAGTTTCTTACCTCTTTTAAAGCAAGTGCTGTCATGATTACCTTAGAAATATGGTTATTGATATCACTTAGTGCATACTATTCGATTTATAAAAAGACATTTATAGAACTTTCTATTTCAATGCCTATTGCTTATATACCATTAATTATAGTAATAGCTTTTAATTATCTAACGATAGAATATAAAGATAATTGGAAAAAATATAATATCGAATTTGCTAATTATTCCAAGAATAAGAATCAAATAGGAGGCTGGATTGTGTTTGGAATAATTTTATTGATAATTAGTAATTTGATTT
This sequence comes from Flavobacterium sp. HTF, assembly GCF_003105115.1. Taxonomy (GTDB): domain Bacteria; phylum Bacteroidota; class Bacteroidia; order Flavobacteriales; family Flavobacteriaceae; genus Flavobacterium. Next base: position 839 of record NZ_QETH01000169.1, read on the forward strand.
ATTCATTTTATTTAATGGGTGAAGTAGATTGGAGTAAGTATCGTTAAAACTCCCCTCTTGGCGAGACCGTTCTGCTCATGAATACAAAAATATTGTTTTCAGGGTATATGAAATAGTAATTAGTACAAAATATAAAGTGCATTCTCTACCTCCGCTGGCGCGAGCATCTTGCTCGTGAACGCAAAAAAGAGTTAGCTCATGCTAATAAAAAAAGATGAGTAGAAAAAACAAATTTGGTAATAAAACAGGAATTTATCTTATAAATATAAATTGATTTAGATAGTGTTCACGAGTAAGATACTCGCGCCAGTAGAGGTAAAGTTATGGATAAAAAATATCATATTATTATTCTTATTATTAGTTTAATAGTGCTATTAGTAGGTAATAAAATGAATAAACGTAAAGCTGAAGATTCTTTGGGAGATTATGACTTCTCCATTGGTAATGTAGAAATGTATTTTAATAGAGGAACAATTGGTTATAATGTAGGCAGAAGTTCAATTACATATTCATATACTGTCAATAACATTCGTTATATGAATAATTATGATATGTTGTTTTACAAACTTCCTTCTTCGCCTAAAGTCAATGATAAGTTTGTTGTAGCTTATAATAAAAAGGAGCCTCAAAAAAGTCTCTTGTTAGGTGATTACCCAATTAAAAGCCAAGAAGATTTTAATGTTTTTATAAAAAAGGATATTAAGATTAATTTTTAGCTGAGTTATAAAAGTCAATTTGGCTTATGCCATCTGGCGTGAGCACCCTGTTTCCATACTAATTCTTCGTTGGCATGGTCAAAAAGAGTTTTGAATATGTAGTGTTTATCTGCTCACAGCATTAGTGTGGGGAGCTGAGAGAAAAAAAATAATTAAGTTTAAAAAAAAATAAAAATGAAAAAAGTAGTATTTCTAATTGTTGTTATATGTAATACAGCAATTTACAGCCAAACATTTGATGGTAATTTAGCTTTAAAAAGTTTAAAATGGACAACAGAGCAAAAAGATTTTAATAGCGCACCCAGAACAGGTGTAGATCCTATGTCTATGAAATTATGGGATAACTATGGAGGTGTCGGTGCTCCTAGTACATATGGTTCCTTATTAGAAATATATGGTAAATCAGCGCATTTAATCTCACAAATGTATTTTGATAATACCTGGAACGGTTCCAGAATACTTTACAGGACGTCGTTTTATGGTCAGACTACATGGGAGAGTTGGAGATATCTTTTAGATTCAAAAAGCGATGTAGCTTCATCAGGCAGTTTGAAGATAGATGGAAAAGGGAATAGCTATGTTTTAGGAAATTTAGGTATTGGTACCACAACAACGGGAGTCTATAAACTTGCTGTTGAAGGGGCAATAGGGGCAAGAGAAGTTAAAGTGATGGCTACTGGCTGGGCAGATTTCGTGTTTAAAAAAGAATATGAGTTGCCAACTCTCGAAGATGTTGAAAAACATATTAATGAGAAAGGCCATTTGAGAAATATTCCAACTGAAGCAGAAGTTCTTAAAGATGGTATTTCTCTGGGAGAAATGAATGTAAAGTTGCTTCAAAAAATAGAAGAATTAACACTTTATGTAATTGAACAAAACAAAAAAATAACGAATTTGGAAAACCGATTCGAAAAAATGGAGGCAGCTTGTGTAGAATAAAACTGAAACAAATTATAAAAAAAGCGAGACATCTGTCTCGCTTTTTTATGAACTGTAGATAAGGCATTTTAAAAATCTGTCTTGCTCACAGCCAGCATGTGTTAAAAAGTCAAGATTTAAGGCTGACTTTTTTTATTTATCAAATTTTTTTTCAGAACACTGTATTTTTATTAAATCCTCAATTTTTCCTATAAAAATTATATGTATGCATAGTAATTAGAATTCTCCTTGTTTGAAATTTGATTTTA
>NZ_QETH01000170.1 GCF_003105115.1 Flavobacterium sp. HTF
ATTAAAAACTGCTTCTTCTGAAAAATTTTCAATTGCTTCAACAGTAACGCCAAGTGCTTTTGCAATTTCTATAAGTCTTTCTTGGTCAACAGTTTCGCTTGCTTCAATAGTAGAAATAGTTTGCTGGCTTAAACCAATTGCAATTGCAAGGGCTTCCTGCTTCATACCTTTAAGCTCTCTGATTCGGCTTATGTTTCTGCCGATATGTTTTGGTTTTGATGTTGTGCTCATATTTCAAAGGTATTTATTTTTTTATTTGAATGATATGAAAATATGTTTTTTCTTATTTAATTGAATGTTTAAATATAATCCCAATTATCCATAATCTTGTCATTTCGACTAAGGAGAAATCTTCGTAAGAAACTCTGTAAAATTGGAAATGTTTCAGTTATGATAGCTATTTACTCAACATCAATTCCTAACTTTTCAGCAATCTTTGAAATTTCACTTTCTGAAATATTTTCGTCAATATTTAAATCTTTTTCTTGAATTATTGATTCACCCGAATTTTCTAAAATATCACCATCTTGTACTAAAATAATTCTTGAGTTTCCGTTATTGAAATGAGAGAATCCATAAGTTGCAGCAGTAGATTGTATTGTAAGTGAAAAAACTTCTGTATCCAATTCCTCCGATAATTCCTGAAGTAAGTCTTCTTCTGAAACAAAAACCATTTCTTCATCTTGTAAAATTGTCCAGCCGTTTTTAAATTCGGTTGTTTGTGAAATTTCATCGGATAAATTTTCATCTTCAAAATAATTAAGAATTTCAGAAATTTTATTTATTTGATTAAGCTGATTTCCTTTAATTGCTACAATTGCTTTTGAAAGTCCCATGTTTTTCCTTTTTAGTTAATATTACAATATTAACTAAAAAAATAGTATAAATCTGTAATTTTTTAAGTTTAACTCCAATTTCAATTATCCATAATTTTGTCATTTCTGGAAATAATGTGGTTAGTTTGCGTGGGCTTCGACTTCGCTCAGCCTGACAATGTGTTAATCTAAAATCTAATCCCGAGGCTTCGGGACTAAAATCTATAAAAAAAATCCCGCCTCAATTAAGAAACGGGATTACAATGATATTCTCTTTTTTTTATTTTAAACTGTTGCTGCAACTTCTTGTGGCAACGGAATTTGATTTTTAAGTAAATCTTCAAATGTTTCGTGAGCGCGAATCAGGATTCCTTTTCCGTCTTTCCAAAGAACTTCTGCTGGTTTGTATCTTGAATTGTAGTTTGAAGACATGGAGAAACAATAGGCTCCGGCATTTCTGAAAGCTAAAATATCACCTTCGGTAATTTCTGAAATTCTGCGGTTGTTGGCAAAAGTATCTGTTTCGCAAATATAACCTACAACAGAGTAAAAACGCTCTTTTCCTTTTGGGTTAGAGATGTTTTCGATATAATGTTGTGAACCGTAAAACATCGGACGGATTAAGTGGTTGAAACCACTGTCAACTCCGGCGAAAACTGTTGAAGTTGTTTGTTTTACTACGTTTACTTTTGCTAAGAAGAAACCTGCTTCGCTCACAAGGAATTTTCCTGGTTCGAAAATCAGTGTTAAATCTCTGCCATATTCTGCACAGAAAGCGTTGAATCTTTTAGATAATTTTTTACCTAATTCTTCGATGTCTGTTTCGATATCGTCTTTTTTGTATGGAACTTTAAATCCGCTTCCGAAATCTAAAAATTCTAAATCTTTAAAATGTTTTGCCGTATCGAACAGGATTTCAGCAGCATACAAGAATACTTCGATATCCAAAATATCAGATCCTGTGTGCATGTGAATACCTACGATACTCATTTTTGTGTTTTCAACAATTCGCAATATATGAGGTATCTGATGAACAGAGATTCCGAATTTACTATCAATATGTCCAACAGAAATATTGGCATTTCCACCCGCCATTACGTGCGGATTGATACGGATACATACCGGAATTTGTGGATATTTTGTTCCGAATTGCTCTAAAATCGATAAGTTATCAATATTGATTTGTACACCCATTGCGGCAACTTCTTCAATTTCTTCCAGAGAAACTCCGTTTGGTGTAAAGAAAATTTTGTCAGGATCATAGCCAGCATGAAGTCCTAATAAAACTTCCTGAATGGATACAGTATCTAAGCCAGACCCCATGTTCTTTAATAACTGAAGAATTGCAATGTTAGACAATGCCTTCATGGCATAATTAACTCTTAAGTTTTCTACCTTAGAGAAAGCTTTAGTTAATCTGTTGTACTGAGATTGGATTTTTTCGGCATCGTAAACATACAATGGACTTCCAAATTGGTCTGCTAACTGCAGTAAATCTTTTGCTTGCATTTTTCAAATTATTTTGAGCAAAGTTATTACTCTTTTGTCTATCAGCAAATAATTTGTAGAAAAATAACAAATTATAACAAATTGTTTGTTTTTAAACAAAAAGTTGCTGTTTTTGGAATTTTGTAACCTAGTAGGAGGTTCAAAGAGACAGAGGTACAAAGATACAAAGATTTTTTTGCCACGAATTCACGAAATTAATTAATTCCTCCTGCTTCCTGAATAAATCGAAATATAGTACAACAAAGTAGCGATTGATCCAAGCGCTGCTACAACGTATGTTCTTGCCGCCCAC
>NZ_QETH01000171.1 GCF_003105115.1 Flavobacterium sp. HTF
CGCTCATTTTTTTACGGTTTTATTAGTAAGCCCCTAAATAAATAGCAAATGATTTATGTATTTGTTAAAACTTCAAGAAGGAGATAGTAACACCTAAGGTTAAATGCTAGAAATGTTTATAATTAGCATAAAGTTGAGTACGAAAAGAGGAAATGCTGATTGACGACTTTCTAAAAGTTATATTATGAAACCAATGGATTAGCCGTGAAATTTAATTTTTGATGGCAAAGATGGATACAATAATTGTTTAAAGACATACAAACGATCAGGAAGTAACTTCTAAAATGTTTAAAGCTGTTATTTCTTGTCAGAATTCGAATTATTTTATTTCTGTTTTTTTTTAATTACAATTTTTTTTAAAACTGAATAAAAAGGGAAAGGCTGCTTGTAATGAGCAGCCTTTCCTGTTATAATTATTTAAATAAATTTCAAAATAAAAAATTCCAAATTCCAAATTATGAATTCATTGGAATTTGGAATTTATAAATATTGGAATTTTAAGAAATATTAATCTTCTTTTGCAAGATAGATTCCGTCTTCTTTGATTTCAATAAGTTTCTCTTTATACAAAGCTCCAATTGCCTTCTTAAAAGTCTTTTTACTCATTTTAAGAACTGTTTTGATATCTTCAGGGTGAGAATTGTCATTTAAACGTAAAAAACCACGATTTGCTCTCAATTCATCCAGGATTTTTTCTGCATTTGGCTCAATACTTTGATATCCTTGTATTTGCAGGGAAACATCAATTTTGTTATCAGGGCGAATATTTTTAATATATCCGCGCATTCTGTCTCCTGTTCTTATGCTGTCATCGTAAACTTCATCTTTATATAAGAGTCCTTTATGCTGTTCATTGATGATAACGTTGATTCCTATTTCTGTGATATGAGAAACAATCAAATCTACTTCTTCGCCTTTTTCGACAGTCAGTTTTTCGTTACTCAAAAACTGATTTGTTTTACTTGAAGCAACAAGCCTGTTTGTTTTTTCATCCTCATAAAGATAAACGAGGTAACGTTTTCCTTTTTCCATCGGACGGGCCTGCTCTTTGAACGGAACAAGAATGTCTTTTTCCATTCCCCAATCCATAAAAGCCCCTACCTGATTTATATAATTAACTCTCAGCAAAGCAAATTCGTTTAGTAAAATATAAGGTTCAAGCGTAGTGGCAACCGGGCGTTGTTCGTGATCTAAGTAAACAAAAACAATAAGCTCTTCGCCTATTTCAAATTCATTCGGAACATATTTGTTTGGTAATAAAACATCGTGAATTCCTTCCGGGTCTTTTTCAGGATTTCCTAAAAAGAGACCAACTTTGGTGTCACGTAATATAGTAAGTGTATTGTATTTTCCTATTTTAAGCATTTTTCATTAAAGTTCTAAGCTGATCAACAACTAAGTTTCTAGGCTACAAATGTACGAAGTTTGAAAATGGTATACATAAAAAATGTTTTACAAAAAAAAACGCCCCAAAATCAGGGCGTTTTTATATGATTTAAAAATTCTTATTTATAAACACTTTGTTTTTTAAAGTGAAGTGTCAGAAGATAATACACCACAGCTCTGTATTTATTTTTGTTCGATTTTCCGTATTTTTCCATTACAGCATCGATACCTTCATCCAAAGCAGGGCTATCCTTTAATCCTAACTTCTTTATCAGGAAATTATTTTTGACCGTTTCAAGCTCTGACTCCTGAGATCCTGCAACTGTAGAGGCATCCTGGTTATAAATAGAGGGCCCGCATCCGATTGTAACTTTAGTTAATAAATCCATGTCCGGTTTTACTCCGCATTTTTGTTCTAAATCTTCAGCATACTTTTTAATTAACTCTTCTCTTGTACTCATAAAAATTTTAATTTATCGGTTAGTATTCTATTTTGAATAACCAAAGTTAAAATATAAGTTGAAAAAAAGATTAATTTTAACACTATTTAACTTACAATAAGTTTAATTCTTTAAAGTATTTTTTAAGTATCACGTCATTTTCTAAAGTTGGTGTAAACACTTCCAAAATCACAGGCTTATCGTTCTCATTAAGTAATGATGTAATATTTTGATCCAGCGAATCCAGATCAGATGCTGTAAAATAATTAATATTATACATTTTTGCCAGATGTTCAGCTGTCAAATGGTGCGAAGTTTCAAAATAGGTATTAAAAACCGGTTTCTCTTCATGACCGGGCAAAATTCTAAAAATTCCCCCTCCTCCATTATTGATCAGAATAATTTTGAAATTTTTAGGAATATAAGAATTCCACAAGGCATTACTATCATACAAAAAGCTGATATCGCCGGTAATAAAAATGTTTTGTTTTCCGCTTCCGACAGCTGCTCCGATGGCCGTAGAAGTACTTCCGTCAATTCCGCTTGTTCCCCTGTTGCAAAAAACTTCTATAGAATTATCAATATCAATTAATTGCGCATATCGAATAGCAGAACTGTTGCT
>NZ_QETH01000172.1 GCF_003105115.1 Flavobacterium sp. HTF
ACAAAAAACCACTTTTGCTTAAACAAACTTAAAAAAACTAATTTTTATCTATAAAAGCCCATTGCTACCCCGCCGTCTACGTTCAGTGCATTTCCGGTCGATTTACCCAGTAAACCGCCAACAAAGGCAAAACAGGCGTTTGCAATATCATCGGGCAATATGATTTCGTTCAACAGGGTGCGTTTGGCATAATAAGCCGGTAGTTCTTCTACCGTAACTCCATATGCTTTGGCCCTTCCTTCGGCCCAGCCTCCAGACCAGATATTCGAGTCGGAGATTACCGCATCGGGATTCACCGTATTTACACGGATTTTATCCGTCCCCAGTTCTGCTGCCATTAATCGTGTTAAATGGGCCTGGGCAGCTTTCGCTGATCCGTAACCCGGATTGTTCGGGCCTGCAACAACAGCATTTTTCGATACGATGTTGACAATATCGCCTCCGAATCCCTGTTTGCGCATCACTTCGATTCCGGCTTTGGAAACAATGAATTGTCCTTTTACCAGAATATCATACAAGCGGTCCCACTCTTCCAAAGTATGTTCGGCTATCGATTTTGAGATGCTGATTCCGGCATTGTTTACCAAAATATCAACGCCTCCAAAGGCCAGACAGGCTTCGTCCAATGCTTTTTCGGTACTTTTTTCGTTCGTTACATTCAACAATGTGCTTGATACGGCGTCTTTTCCAAATGATCGGGTAAAGTCTTTTGTTGCTTCTTCGAGTCTTTCTTCATTGATGTCATTGATGATGACACAGGCGCCTTCCTGAGCGAATTTTTTAGCAATTGCCTTACCGATTCCTCCCGCTGACCCTGTAATAAGGGCTACTCTTCCTGATAATGGTTTTGGTTTTGGCATTCTTTGCAATTTGGCTTCTTCCAGTAACCAGTATTCGATATCAAAAGCTTCCTGATGCGGAAGTGAGGTATACTCGGAAACGGCTTCGGCACCTTTCATTACGTTTACGGCATTGATATAATATTCTGATGCGAGCCTTGCCATGGTTTTATCTTTGGCAAAGGTGAACATTCCAACTCCGGGATATAAAATTACCACCGGATTCGGGTCACGCATGGCCGGTGAATTTGATTTTTTGCAGGCGTTGTAATACTCTTTGTACATCGCTCTGTACTTCTCAAAAGCGGGTTTTAGTTTTGCTTTGATGGCATTTACATCGGATAAATCTTCGTTTGGATCGAGTTCCAATACCAACGGACTGATTTTGGTCCTTAAGAAATGGTCAGGACAGGAGGTTCCAAGCGGGGCCAGTTTTTCCAGGTCGTTGGAATTGATGAATTCCAAAACTCTTGCATCGTCTGTGTAATGACCGATCATCTGGCGTTCTGATGAGCAGAATCCTCTTAAGATTGGGGCTACTTTTGCCGCTTTTAGTTTTCTGGATGTCTCATCTAAGCTTTCTATCTTTTGTCCTCCAAAAACAGGGCGTTTTTTCCCGTAGTTATTTTCCAGGTAAGTGGCACATTTTTCGATTACTTCCAATGTGTTGATATAACTTTCATATGAGGTGTCTCCCCAGGTAAACAAACCGTGGGAACCCAACATGATGCCTCTTAGTTTTTTTCCTTTTTTTTCTGCTTCTTCAAGGCATGATCTTAATTGCAATCCCAGATCGAAACCGGGACGCTGCCAGCCTACCCAGCCGATTTCTCCGTTGAAGAGTTCTTCGGTGATTTTGGCTCCGTCTTTGGCCGCTGCAATGGCAATGGCGGCATCAGGGTGCAGGTGGTCAATATGTTTGAAGGGCAAAAATCCGTGCAATGGTGTGTCGATAGACGGGGCTTTCGAATTTAAATCGAAGATACAGTGATTGAACAGTTCTACCATTTCGTCTTCAAATTCGATTCCTCTGTACACGTTCTCCAGATTACGAAGTCTTTCCAGATAAAGTGCGGCACAACCTGACTTTGTCAGTGTTCCGATATCTCCTCCGGAGCCCTTGATCCACATAACTTCTGAACTGGTTCCCGTCAAGGGGTCTTTGTCGGTGATTTTTACAGAGGTATTTCCACCGCCGTAGTTGGTTAGCCTTAAATCGGCTCCCAGTATATTGGAACGATAAATAAAAAGCGCTACTTCATCTCCTGCCAAGGCAGCGGCCCTGGACTCATCCCATAAATAGCTTACGTGCTTAAAATTCATATTGGTTAT
>NZ_QETH01000173.1 GCF_003105115.1 Flavobacterium sp. HTF
AAAATAAGCAACCTCATTGTTTGAACATTTTACTTCTATCCTGTTCTTATCAAATATAATTTCTTCAAAAAAATCAGGTAGCGAAAATGTTTCAATTATCCTGAATGTTATCAGTTCAATTTTTATTATCGAAAGTTCCGTAATAACATATAGAAAATCTTCATGTAATTTCATTTCGTAAAAAAAATAATCTAATAGTAAATTAAAAACAATAGTTCCTTTTTCAAAATCAATTATGGCAAAATTCAAATCTATACCAACAGAATAAGTACTTTCTAATATTTGATTTACTTTTGGAATAATTATTTCACTCTGCCATCCAAATTTAAAAGAATAGTTTTCGTTACCTATCATTCCATAACATCTAGGAGTTTCTGCATTGAAAATTATTTCTGATTTCAACTCATTAAAAATTGATTCAGTTATTAATTTAAATTCTACTTTCATAAGGATTATCAATTTTAAAGTTTTGGGATAATAGTCGATATTGTCGGGGTAAGACTCATATTTCCACCTTTATAAAAAAAGGAAACTTGAACGGCTTGACCACTCTTTCCTACACTAGCACTTTTTATTACTGAAACTCCATGTGAGGTTTCTATTTTCTGAATTATTGGACTATTCCATGCTTTATTAAAAACTCTCATTAAATCTTTTTCTGTTTTTATTCCCAATGTTGTTAAGTCTGCTAAATTTTGTGCAGAACGCTGAATATTGTGCTCATTACCCGTAACAACTCTACCAAAGAAGTAATCAAATTTTGAAGATTGTACAGTAAATCTGCTGGCTTTATTTAATAAATTTGTAAAAAGACCTGTTAATGACGTTAATTTAAAAGATGCTTTAACTGCAAACAATTCAGATAACGCACCAGCTCCATCTGCTATTAAAGCACAGTTAATTAAGGATTCATTTAAAGGCAATAGTTTCTCTTCGTTGTATTTTCTCCAGTATTCATTTTTTTCTTCTGGAGTCATATCTTCAACCTTTTTCTTACCTGGCGGGTCTATGCCAGCTCCTCCGCTATGATTTGCGAGAGCTTCATCATAAGTTGCTACATCTCCGTCAGCAGTTCTATATCCTCCTTCATCCCAATCATAATAAGTCCCAGATTGACCAGCTCTGGGCTTCATCCCATCAGGGTCTATAAAAAATACAGGATTATCAAGTCCATAATTGTATGGAGACCATCGTCTCATTTGTTCGGAAAGTGGGTCAATGTTAATCCATCTGCCAAGTGCTGGGTCGTAGTTACGTGCTCCATAGTCGTAGAAGTTAAGCCCTAGCTCATCCTGCAGCTCCTTGCCGTTGTATTTATACTTATTCTCAAAACCAGTTTTAACTGTATTATAGCCTTCCTGTTTCAAACCAAAAGGATAGAAATTACTCTCTTCCTTAATGGCCAGTGTCTTGTCGTAACTCAATCGGATGTTACCCAAATGATCCTTGTACTGGTAAATATATTTATAAGAACTTCCAGAAGCTTCTACATAACCTTCTGCTGTTGGAAAAAACTTAAAGGTTGGAGTGAGGTTGTTAAAATTATTACCACCAACACATTTAATAAATTACGCTTATATTGTGAGTATAGCATGCTTCTTATATACTTTCCAATCTCCATCCTTTTTTATTAGAAGTACAATAGATGAAACCCCATATTTTCCCACGGACTCCGTCAGAATTAATATCGCTTTATCTTTGTAGACTTTAAAATTTATAATATCTATTCTTCCAGCATATTTAATTGTTTTATCTTGTTCATTTTCATTAAAGAAAAAATAATACTTGCCTATTTTTTTTGGAAAATTAGAATCTAATGTGAATGTAGAATAAGCTTTATTTCCAATAACATCATGAAATATTTTTTTTATATTTTGATTTTTTTCAAAATAAGCTTTAGTATACTCATCCATTTCCTTAATATAATCGATATTTTGAGATAACTTTACTGATAATTTAGGATAAGCAATGGAATCACTTGGGGTTGTTATAAATGCTCCTCTACTATATGCTATAGTATCTACTATTTTTAAAAAGTTCTCTTCAATAAACTTTTGCTCAGAACTAACTTCAATATTTTTTTTATCAGGAACAATTTCCTTTTTACATGATACAATTAATATTCAATGTCATGCAACATACAAGTAT
>NZ_QETH01000174.1 GCF_003105115.1 Flavobacterium sp. HTF
AATTGAGGTTGTAAATCCAATAAAGGAGAAATAGAAAATTATTATAGAGATTACTATGATGAATTTTACAAAGACGTGACTATAACGAGAGGCGATTATGGAATTGATAAGCTGTCAGAAGAAAATAAAAAAGTGCATGGAAGTCCTAATTATAGAACAAAAAAAAATATAGCAAGAATGCTAAATCAATAAATATATAATCTTCCTAGTTTGATTGCGTGATTCATAAAGGGGAAGAGTACAAAAAAAGAGATCTTAAGATCTCTTTTTTTTAAATATATACGTTTAAAAAAACGCTATTTCTTATCTAGAAATTTCTCTAAATACTCAACTTTATCTTTTTCAGCTTGTACCAAACGTTCGTAAAGTTCAACAACTTTATCAAGAGGATTAAAAGTACAATCTGTTGCAAAAATACTGCCTGTTGTAACAATATTATCATGGAAACTATTAAAGTAATTAATAACGCCTTCATCTGAAAAGTTTTTAATCGCTTCAACTGTAACATCAAGAGCTTTTGCTATCTCAATTAGTTTTTGTTCGTCTACAGTTTCACTGTTTTCAATAGCAGAAACCGCCTGCTGACTAACTCCTAAAGCTTGTGCCAGTGCTTCTTGTTTCAGATCTTTAAGCTCTCTGATTCGGCTTATATTTCTGCCGATATGTTTTGGTTTTGTTGCTGTATTCATATATCAAAGATATTTAAAATTCTTAAAAGTAATAAATTTTAGTAAAAAATAAACCTGTTTTTGTAAGATATTATTTTCATAATTTATATGCGCTGGTTTATCAAGCTTGTTGTAAAGTAAAATAGTAGACGCAGATTAATACTGATATTTTTATAAACCGTGTAAATCCGCGTTTTTGCGAAAGCAAATTTGTTTTATGAGCGTTCTATTTTATTTAATAATTGCCAATGGACAAATTTTACTTCTTCGTCCCCAACAAATACAAAATCTTAGTTGGCCCGGATTTTACTCTTCCAACTTCCCAGTTAAAATTTTCTTTATTGTTTAAATTAGAAACCAGGACGTTCATTTCGTCAACAGAATACGTTCTTAGAGACGAGACTACTCCATCCCATAAAATCAAAACAGGCACAATCGGAATAAGATAGGTAAAAATGATTCTGCCAATATGAAACGGCCGGATAAATGGCGTTGTCAGCAAAACACTAATTGGCGAAAAGATCATCGCCATAATACTCTGAAAACTTCTTTCCTGACCTTCAAAAATAGCAATCGAACTATTGCTGTCAACAGCATTCTGCAGGATTTGCTGAGCATCTGCGGGTTTAAAGTGATGCAAGGACAAAAACTGTGTTCTGAGTCCGTTTAGGTTTTCGGGAACGTTTCTGGCATCTATCGGAGTTCTGATAAAATCAAAATTGTCGGCTTCTTTTTGTGTGTGCTCAAAGGCCGGGATATTTGGGAAATAATCGGTTAGCAGAATTTTCAAATCAGGATTATTGCTTCTCAATTCATTATTCAGCCAGATTAATCCGCCGCCGCCGCCGGAACCCAAATCTATAATCTGGTTGGTTTTTGTTTCTCTTAAACCTTTTTCAATAACTGGCACAATTCCCTGATACATCGGAGTTTTATTAGAAAGGAATTGCAAAAAATCGGTCATATAATTTCTAATGAAACTCGGAAGCCAATTTTGATCCTCAAATTCGAACAAATGAATTCTTGCCATGTTATGTAGTTATCAGGTCAGTATAATTTTATTACTTTTCTTAC
>NZ_QETH01000175.1 GCF_003105115.1 Flavobacterium sp. HTF
ATCTTTATCTAAATTATTATAAATTTTACGAACTAAATTTCTGTTATTTAGTAAGTAGGCAGTATAGTTTTCACTTAACCACGTAGATGAAAAAACAAACATATAATAAATGTCTTGTGGAGAATTTGATTCTTCCATTTGCTTAATTATATACTGCTCTAGAAATTCGTGTTCAATATTGTGAGCTATGAAATATGATATAGCAACATTTGTATTTTGCTTACTGTATGTTTCTGTTGACAATACTTCTTTAAAGAATTTAGTGGCAATATCGGATTTTGTTCTTTGTAAAATAATCGCAAAATAACTTTTAGGATTTACTTTTGTGTTTTTACTTTCGTAAGCTCTAACTAATTGATTTTGTTGTGTATTATTTAATTTTATTGCTATATTGGTGGAAAAATATGACCATCCAAGTTCTTCTTTACTAATATCATTACTGGTCAAATTGTCTATAGCATTCTGAGTTTCTACTTTACTCAAAGATGCCATTGTTTCGTCAACAATTGTACGTACCCTCGGTTCAATTCTTTCTTGTGCAATTTTTACAACGAAATCGTCAAAATTCTTATTTTCAAAAACATCATTAATTTTTCTTCTTGCTTCTTGTTCTGCAAGAACACTCGCAGCATCTTTAATGTTACTAATTTCATTAAGCGCATCTTTTCTAGTTTCGTCTATATCTCCATTAACTCTCTCTGTTAATTTATTAAGATTTTTAATTACCTTGTTCTCGTTCTCCTTAACCTCATTTTTTAAATCTTGTAGTTCTTTTTTTATTTCTACTTTTTCTTTATTTAAATCTTCCCTCATTTCTTTACCATTACTCCATGTTAACCATGTTATTACACCAGCAATTAAGGTTAAAATTGCGATACTTAGAGTTATTAAGTATTTAAAAAGCGATATTAAACTATCATAATGTGCTTTTTGATTATTAAATCTTGCCATATTTTTTATTTTGCTTGGGACAATATACAAAAAAACATAATTGTATTATGAAGGATAAACTTACTTGTTTTTGCCAAACCTTCAATGATTTAGTGCTCCTTTTTTAAATGATTTAGCATATTCACAAGTATTTTGATAGAACTTATTT
>NZ_QETH01000176.1 GCF_003105115.1 Flavobacterium sp. HTF
TTTATGTATAAAAGCTGGAGTAAAGTCGCAGAGTCGCAAAGTTTTCATTTTCTTTGCGACTCTGCGACTTTGCGAGATTAATTGATTCACAGTGTAAAAAACTTAACTTAGCAATAAAAAGGCAAAATGAAACATCTATTCAAAGCAGAGCTAAATTGGACTTCCAACAAACCTCAAGACGCAATTTCGAAAGTTTATAGCAAAAACCATCAAATAAAAATTGAAGGTAAGCCAGATTTAGACATTTCAGCTGCAAAAGCTTTCAAAGGTGATCCTTCATTATATAATCCGGAAGATTTATTATTGAGCAGTTTGGTTTCCTGTCACATGATGTCCTACTTATATGTCTGTTCTCAAAACGGAATAGAAATTGTGGAATATTCAGACAATGCAGAAGCTACACTCGAAGTAAATGCCGATGGAAGCGGACAGTTTGTTGAGGTTAGATTATATCCAAAAATAAAAATCTCAAATTCAGATCAAATTCAATTAGCCTTAGAATTGCATCAAAAAGCAAATCAATTGTGTTTTATTGCTAACTCGTGTAATTTTCCTGTTTTACATGAGGCGAGTTGTGGGGTTTAAACCATATAAGTTATATAAGAAAATATAACATTGAACAAAAAGATTACTATTATATAAACATATCCAACGGTTTCAACCGTGGGCCATAATATTAAATGTTATAAAACAAAAAAACCTCTTCATTGCTGAAGAGGTTTTACGTACCGCTTACAGTTGAATTGTCGAATTTATTTGTTGAAGATTTGAAGAAATTGTCTTATGCTTATAAAAAATTGCATTAAGTTCTTTTAAATTCTCTTTATATTTATTGTTTGTATGACTTATAAGTCATACATTTATTATATAATTTCTTTTAAAC
>NZ_QETH01000178.1 GCF_003105115.1 Flavobacterium sp. HTF
GCATGTTACTTAGTAATCAGTTTCTTAATCGCAAAACTATAATCAAAATGAAAAAACAAAATGTAAACAACAAGCTTGCTTTCAACAAAGTGGCTGTTACAGAATTAAACGACACACAAATGCATGATGTTGACGGCGGAAGCTCTCCTGCATGTTACTTAGTAATCAGTTTCTTAATCGCAAAACTATAATCCAAATGAAAAAACAAAACCCAAACAACAAGCTTGCTTTCAACAAAGTGGCTGTTACAGAATTAAACGACACACAAATGCATGACGTAGACGGAGGAAGCTCTCCTGCATGTTACTTAGTAATCAGTTTCTTAATCGCAAAACTATAATCCAAATGAAAAAACAAAATCCAAACAACAAGCTTGCTTTCAACAAAGTAGCTGTTACAGAATTAAACGACACACAAATGCATGACGTTGACGGAGGAAGCTCTCCTGCATGTTACTTAGTAATCAGTTTCTTAATCGCAAAACTATAATCCAAATGAAAAAACAAAACCCAAACAACAAGCTTGCTTTCAACAAAGTGGCTGTTACAGAATTGAACGACACACAAATGCATGACGTAGATGGCGGAAGCTCTCCTGCATGTTACTTAGTAATCAGTTACTTAATCGCAAAACTATAATCCAAATGAAAAAACAAAACCCAAACAACAAGCTTGCTTTCAACAAAGTGGCTGTTACAGAATTAAACGACACACAAATGCATGATGTTGACGGCGGAAGCTCTCCGGCATGTTACTTAGTAATCAGTTTCTTAATCGCAAAACTATAATC
>NZ_QETH01000179.1 GCF_003105115.1 Flavobacterium sp. HTF
CGCAAAACTATAATCAACCATGAAAAAACAAAACCCAAACAACAAGCTTGCTTTCAACAAAGTGGCTGTTACAGAATTAAACGACACACAAATGCATGATGTAGACGGCGGAAGCTCTCCTGCATGTTACTTAGTAATCAGTTTCTTAATCGCAAAACTATAATCCAAATGAAAAAACAAAATGTAAACAACAAGCTTGCTTTCAATAAAGTGGCTGTTACAGAATTGAACGACACACAAATGCATGATGTTGATGGCGGAAGCTCTCCTGCATGTTACTTAGTAATCAGTTTCTTAATCGCAAAACTATAATCCAAATGAAAAAACAAAATGTAAACAACAAGCTTGCTTTCAATAAAGTGGCTGTTACAGAATTAAACGACACACAAATGCATGATGTTGATGGCGGAAGCTCTCCTGCATGTTACTTAGTAATCAGTTTCTTAATCGCAAAACTATAATCCAAATGAAAAAACAAAATGTAAACAACAAGCTTGCTTTCAATAAAGTGGCTGTTACAGAATTGAACGACACACAAATGCATGATGTTGATGGCGGAAGCTCTCCTGCATGTTACTTAGTAATCAGTTTCTTAATCGCAAAACTATAATCAACCATGAAAAAACAAAACCCAAACAACAAGCTTGCTTTCAACAAAGTAGCTGTTACAGAATTGAACGACACACAAATGCATGATGTTGACGGCGGAAGCTCTCCGGCATGTTACTTAGTAATCAGTTTCTTAATCGCAAAACTATAATCAA
>NZ_QETH01000180.1 GCF_003105115.1 Flavobacterium sp. HTF
TGAAGTTACCGTATCACAGTTGCCCGGATTGGTAATTTCACAAATGGTATATTCTACGTTGTAGTTTCCTGCCGGAGTGTTAGCCGCAACGGTCACTGTTCCATTGGCGTTTAGGGTAAGTCCTGTCGGAACGGTTACTCCAGTCAGTTTTACCTGTCCTGGATTGGTTCCGATTACAACCGGATTCCCGTTTAGGGTATCATTGCCAATAAGGGAAGCCGTTGTGCCGCCTGTGTTTCCATTGATGCTGGTTGTCGTTTCGGTTACAGCGTCGATTGTCGCTGCGCCTACTGTCACTACTGAAGTTACCGTATCACAGTTACCCGGATTGGTAATCTCACAGATTGTATATTCTACGTTATAGTTACCTGCAGGGGTGTTAGCCGCAACAGTTACTGTTCCGTTGGAGTTTAGGGTAAGTCCTGTCGAAACGGTTACTCCGGTCAGTTTTACCTGTCCTGGATTGGTTCCGATCACCACCGGGTTTCCGTTTAGGGTATCATTGGAAGTAAGGGAAACCGTTGTACCTCCTGTGTTTCCGTTGATGCTGGTTGTGGTTTCGGTTACAGCGTCGATTGTCGCTGCGCCTACTGCCACTACTGAAGTTACCGTATCGCAGTTGCCTGTATTGGTAATCTCACAGATGGTATATTCTACGTTG
>NZ_QETH01000181.1 GCF_003105115.1 Flavobacterium sp. HTF
AAGCAAGCTTGTTGTTTGGGTTTTGTTTTTTCATTTGGATTATAGTTTTGCGATTAAGAAACTGATTACTAAGTAACATGCAGGAGAGCTTCCTCCGTCAACGTCATGCATTTGTGTGTCGTTTAATTCTGTAACAGCCACTTTGTTGAAAGCAAGCTTGTTGTTTAGATTTTGTTTTTTCATTTGGATTATAGTTTTGCGATTAAGAAACTGATTACTAAGTAACATGCAGGAGAGCTTCCGCCGTCAACATCATGCATTTGTGTGTCGTTTAATTCTGTAACAGCTACTTTGTTGAAAGCAAGCTTGTTGTTTGGGTTTTGTTTTTTCATGGTTGATTATAGTTTTGCGATTAAGAAACTGATTACTAAGTAACATGCAGGAGAGCTTCCGCCATCAACGTCATGCATTTGTGTGTCGTTTAATTCTGTAACAGCCACTTTGTTGAAAGCAAGCTTGTTGTTTGGGTTTTGTTTTTTCATTTGGATTATAGTTTTG
>NZ_QETH01000182.1 GCF_003105115.1 Flavobacterium sp. HTF
TCTCTTCTGGGCTAAGTCCTGTCGGATATCGCAGTTGCCTGTATTGTTAATCTCACAGATGGTATATTCTACGTTGGATTTTCCTGCCTGGGTTTTAGCTGCAACTGTTACTGTTCCGTTTGTGTTTAGGTTAAGTCCTGTCGGAACGGTTACGCCAGTCAGTTTTACCTTTCCTGTATTGGTTCCGATCACCACCGGGTTTCCGTTTAGGGTGTCATTCGCTGTAAGGGAAGCGGTTGTACCTCCTGTGTTTCCGTTGATACTGGTTGTAGTTTCGGTTACAGCGTCGATTGTCGCTGCGCCTACTGTCACTACTGAAGTTACCGTATCACAGTTGCCCGGATTGGTAATTTCACAAATGGTATATTCTACGTTGTAGTTTCCTGCAGGGGTATTCGCTGCAACGGTTACTGTTCCGTTGGCGTTTAGGGTAAGTCCTGTCGGAACGGTTACTCCAGTCAGTTTTACCTGTCCTGGATTGGTTCC
>NZ_QETH01000183.1 GCF_003105115.1 Flavobacterium sp. HTF
AAACAACAAGCTTGATTTCAATAAAGTGGCTGTTACAGAATTAAACGACACACAAATGCATGATGTTGACGGCGGAAGCTCTCCTGCATGTTACTTAGTAATCAGTTTCTTAATCGCAAAACTATAATCCAAATGAAAAAACAAAATGTAAACAACAAGCTTGCTTTCAATAAAGTGGCTGTTACAGAATTAAACGACACACAAATGCATGATGTTGACGGCGGAAGCTCTCCTGCATGTTACTTAGTAATCAGTTTCTTAATCGCAAAACTATAATCCAAATGAAAAAACAAAACCCAAACAACAAGCTTGCTTTCAACAAAGTAGCTGTTACAGAATTAAACGACACACAAATGCATGACGTTGACGGAGGAAGCTCTCCTGCATGTTACCTAGTAATCAGTTTCTTAATCGCAAAACTATAATCCAAATGAAAAAACAAAACCCAAACAACAAGCTTGCTT
>NZ_QETH01000184.1 GCF_003105115.1 Flavobacterium sp. HTF
AAATGAAAAAACAAAATCTAAACAACAAGCTTGCTTTCAACAAAGTAGCTGTTACAGAATTGAACAACACACAAATGCATGATGTTGACGGCGGAAGCTCTCCGGCATGTTACTTAGTAATCAGTTTCTTAATCGCAAAACTATAATCAAAATGAAAAAACAAAATGTAAACAACAAGCTTGCTTTCAACAAAGTGGCTGTTACAGAATTAAACGACACACAAATGCATGATGTTGACGGCGGAAGCTCTCCTGCATGTTACTTAGTAATCAGTTTCTTAATCGCAAAACTATAATCCAAATGAAAAAACAAAACCCAAACAACAAGCTTGCTTTCAACAAAGTGGCTGTTACAGAATTAAACGACACACAAATGCATGATGTTGACGGCGGAAGCTCTCCGGCATGTTACTTAGTAATCAGTTTCTTAATCGCAAAACTATAATCCAAATGAAAAAAC
>NZ_QETH01000185.1 GCF_003105115.1 Flavobacterium sp. HTF
CAATGTTACTTAGTAATCAGTTTCTTAATCGCAAAACTATAATCAACCATGAAAAAACAAAACCCAAACAACAAGCTTGCTTTCAACAAAGTAGCTGTTACAGAATTGAACGACACACAAATGCATGATGTTGACGGCGGAAGCTCTCCGGCATGTTACTTAGTAATCAGTTTCTTAATCGCAAAACTATAATCCAAATGAAAAAACAAAACCCAAACAACAAGCTTGCTTTCAACAAAGTGGCTGTTACAGAATTAAACGACACACAAATGCATGACGTTGATGGCGGAAGCTCTCCTGCATGTTACTTAGTAATCAGTTTCTTAATCGCAAAACTATAATCAACCATGAAAAAACAAAACCCAAACAACAAGCTTGCTTTCAACAAAGTGGCTGTT
>NZ_QETH01000186.1 GCF_003105115.1 Flavobacterium sp. HTF
AACTATAATCCAAATGAAAAAACAAAACCCAAACAACAAGCTTGCTTTCAACAAAGTGGCTGTTACAGAATTGAACGACACACAAATGCATGACGTAGATGGCGGAAGCTCTCCTGCATGTTACTTAGTAATCAGTTACTTAATCGCAAAACTATAATCCAAATGAAAAAACAAAATGTAAACAACAAGCTTGCTTTCAACAAAGTGGCTGTTACAGAATTAAACGACACACAAATGCATGACGTAGACGGAGGAAGCTCTCCTGCATGTTACTTAGTAATCAGTTTCTTAATCGCAAAACTATAATCCAAATGAAAAAACAAAACCCAAACAACAAGCTTGCTTTCAACAAAGTGGCTGTTACAGAATT
>NZ_QETH01000187.1 GCF_003105115.1 Flavobacterium sp. HTF
AATACCAGATTAGCGGTAACGATCAGTGTAACCGATCCGGGCACACCGACTACAACAGACAATACACAAGACTTCTGGTTGGTTGAAGCGCCAAAATTTGCGAGTATTCAGGTAAATGAAGCCAATGTGGTTTGGTATAATGCGGCGACAGGCGGAACATCCTTTGCTTCCACAGCAGTATTGACAAGTGGAACTTATTACGGAGCGATTATCGATCCTTTAACCACTTGTGCAAGCAATACCAGATTAGCGGTAACGATCAGTGTAACCGATCCGGGCACACCGACTACAACAGACAATACACAAGACTTCTGTTTGATTGATGCGCCAACATTT